>CAZYNP010000049.1:5386-41217 GCA_964647995.1 uncultured Cytophagia bacterium | reverse complement strand
AACCGTCCCAATTTTTAACTTGCATTTCATGGTTTAAAACTGTATATTAATGATCATTTTATTGTTTATCTGGAGGAGTGAATGGGCAAGATCATTTGTATTGCCAACCAAAAAGGTGGGGTTGGCAAAACAACCACTGCCGTCAATTTATCTGCTTGCCTGGCTGTTGCGGAATATCCGGTGTTGCTGGTAGATATCGATCCTCAAGCCAATACGACCAGCGGCCTGGGTATCGATGCCAAAAAAATCAAAAAGAGCATCTATCATGTCCTCATCAAAGGCCTGGACATCGAGGAAGTGATTATGAAGACGGAACTGGAGTATCTGGATTTGCTGCCTTCCAATCAGGACCTGGTGGGTGCCGAGATCGAATTGGTTTCGGCGTTATCGCGGGAGAAAATTCTGGATGGAATTTTGCCTCGAGTGAAAGACAGATACAAATACATTTTTATCGATTGTCCGCCTTCATTGGGTTTGCTCACCTTGAATGCGATGACAGCGGCAGATTCGGTGCTGATTCCCATTCAGTGTGAATATTATGCCCTGGAGGGCTTGAGCCAGTTGCTGAATACGATCCGCCTGGTACAAAAGCATTTAAACAATCGCCTGGAGATCGAGGGCGTTTTGCTGACGATGTATGATGGTCGGCTGAACCTCTCCCGACAGGTGGCCGAGGATGTCAAACGATTTTTTGATAAGAAAGTATATAAGACGGTAGTGAACCGAAACGTCCGCATTAGTGAAGCGCCCAGTTTTGGCAAGCCCATTATCCTGTATGACGCTGTTTCCACAGGTGCTGAAAATTATATGAGCTTAGCAGAGGAATTTTTGAAGAATGGTCAGTAATCGGTTGGGACGCGGCCTACGCGCATTGATTCCTGATATTCCGCCGGAAGAAACCGAGGAGCGCAAGAGTTCGGTGCAAGACATCGCGGTGCGCTCCATCAAGCCCAATCCTTTTCAGCCGCGCGAAAATTTCAATGAGGCGGCACTGGAGGATTTGAAAAATTCCATCGCGGAGAAGGGAATTATTCAGCCGATTACCGTGCGGAGAGTGGAAGACGGTTATGAGCTCATTGCGGGGGAGCGCCGTCTGCGCGCAGTGATGGCGTTGAATATCGAAACGATTCCGGCCTATGTGTTGCAGGTGGATTCGGATGAGGAGATGCTGGAGCTGTCGCTGATTGAGAACATTCAACGGGAAGATCTCAATCCCATCGATATCGCCCGGGCATATAATAAGCTTATGGTGGATTGCAATTTGACCCAGGAATTGGTCGCCAAGCGGGTGGGTAAGGAGCGCTCCACCGTGGCCAATTTTCTGCGATTGCTCAAATTGCCGCTGCCGATTCAGGAGAGCCTGAAAGCCGGTGAGATGAATATGGGCCATGCGCGAGCCTTGATTACCATCGAGGATGAGGAACTGCAAACCAATATCTGGAGAAAAATTGTCAAGGACAATATTTCGGTTCGCGACGTCGAGCGGCTGGTGAAGCAGAGCAAGAAACAACCCCAACAACCTCAGCCAGCGCCGGAAAAGCCATACTATTTGCTGGAGGCGGAAGAGCGCTTGAGAAATTTGTACGGGACTCAGGTGCGCATCAAAACCGGCCACCGCGGGGGCGTCATCGAGATCGAATTCTATTCGGATGAAGAATTGGAACGATTATTGGAACTGATGCAGTAAGGTGGTCGTTTTTAGTCCATTGATTTTATCAACGAAAGTGATGGAATAACCAATGTGGCGGTTCATGAATATCAAATTCAAAAAAAAGTCCAATCGCAAGCAGCATATTTCCATTTTATTAATTCCTGATGACTACACGGATCCATTTACGTTCCGGATTAGTATCCGGGCGCTGAAAGTTGTGGCCATCGTGGCGTCGCTGCTGGTGGTGCATATCTTTGCCGGGGTGATCTTTTACTACAAGTATTTTGTCACCAATCGCTATCGTCATCAATTGGAACGAGAGAATATCAACCTGAAAGAGGATAGTCGCAAAATCAGCATCCTTTATGACAAAGTGGAAGAAATTGTGCAGTACAATTCCCGGCTCCGCAGCGTGCTACAGGTTGATCAAGGATTCGAGCGCAGCGATCGAAAGATTTCGGACCTCATGAATACTTTTCGGCGCAATATCAATCTGTTACCAGAGCAGGGTGTGAACAATGGCGTTCTCCAGAGTGCTCCGTCCACTACCGGGCGGCAGGATTTCATTTTTCGCTCCAAAGGTACTTATCATGAACTGGTCAATAATATTCCAACTTTTCTGCCGGTGGAGGGCTATTTGACCACCAATTTTCGTAAAGGCGATTGGCTACTGCCGGATCACCTGGGCATTGATCTGGCAACCAGCCGTGGCTCCACGGTTCACGCTGCCGCCGACGGGGTGGTTATATTTGCCAAGTGGACCGAGGACCTGGGAAATTTGATCATCCTTTATCATTTCAATGGCTTCTTGACATTTTATGGCCATAATCAGATTTTGCTAAAGAAAGAGAATAGTCTGGTAAAAAAAGGGGAAACGATCGCCCTGCTGGGCAGTTCTGGCCGCAGCACGGCACCACATTTGCATTTTGAGATCTGGAAGGATGGCGTACCGGTGGATCCAAAAGCGTACTTATTAATTTCTCAGAATAAATAATTCCGCAACGTAGCGATCATTAGAAGGAGAGACGACCTTGAGCAAGAAAGAAGATGAAGCAATTGGCAGATCGGGTGAACTGAATACAATTATTGGGAAAGGTTCTTCTCTGGAAGGGACCTTGAAAGTCGAAAATAGCATTCGCGTCGATGGTAAAATTAAAGGTCATGTGACGACAACCGATTCGCTGGTCATTGGCAAGGAGGGCGAAATCGAGGGCGAGATCATTGCTAAGAATGCGGTGATCGGCGGCAAAGTGCGCGGCAAGATCAACGCAACCGGCAAAACCGTGCTGGAAGCCAAAGCAATCTTTTTGGGTGAGCTGAAAACGGCACGCCTGGTGATTGATGATGGGGCGATTTTCGATGGCCGTTGCACCATGCAACGCGATAACAAGGGATCGTTTGAACCCAAAATCGAAGATGGTCTCCCCAAAATCGATCAAAGAGGTATCTCGCAAAGACCCGACCAGAAATAAAAATTTAGCTTCTTTTGATGATGTTAACCGCAACTCCCTTAGTGCCGGCTCTGAAGCTAACTGCTGGCTGCTAAGGGAGTTGTTTTTTAGTCGACTTTCGCGCCCGGGCAGCTCTAAAGCCGTTGCTGGTTTATGGTGTCTTTTTTCTGCCAGCGGCAAGACGACCTGTTCCGCACCGCTGGCCACGAACGCAATGACCCTCTGGCGCGAGAGGATGCCTCGCCCTGGACCCCCGATTGATCTATTCTTCGACAGTGTTTCACTTGAGAACGGATCGGGACCGGATCATTTAGCTGGTTGGTCGCGAATTTCGGTTCTATTTCGTTTGCTGGTTTGCCTCCCGTAATGTCCTCGTATTATTTTTGCTGCTATGATCAAATTGTTACCCTATGGAATCGAGATCGAATACCAGGTTTCAGCACTCTCCCGCGGCGTTGCCGTTGCGATTTTTTACGCTATTGGTTCGCACGTCAGGTATGTATTGGTGATCAACGATGAGTACAAATTTGTAAGCAAGGGCTGAATTCATTGGCGAAGCAAAAGCTGGGGTGAGGGCGATAGTCAAAATCCAGAGGCAGGCAATTGGCGGTTCGATAATTTCAAACTCATTGGTAGGGCCGGGTGATCGCGATGGGCTGTGATGCTGATGCGAATAGATGTTATAATAAATTTATTTATATTGCAATTAAAATAAATTTGAATGATTAAAGCATGGATTACAAAAATTTAAAAAAACTTTTATTGACTAAATCATAAAAATGTTTTATAATGAGAAGGTAGAACGGGGTTCATGAATTGCCACGCGACCGTCAAAAAAAATTATAGGTAGAAAAGACGATGACGACAAAAATGACAACTGGTTGGTTGAGGTGGGGAATTGGGGTGTTTGCAGCAATGGTATTTATAATCATCTTCCAACCTGCTCAGGGATATCCAACACCGGACCGTTCTTCGGATAAGAATGCCGGGGTGGTTAGTTTTGAAAATCGGCTTCGGTTTTATCTGGATTTGAAGACGAAACGGTTTCTCCAAAAAATGGCACTGCGAGAGAAGCTATTGGTGGATTTGATTCAAAGCATTCGCGAGGAGGTGCAGGCGCGGGGCAAAGCCGGTTTTTTGACTGGAGCTATGGGCTTTCAGTTGGTCGATGCTCAAATTGATACATTGTTGACTCAGTACAACGAGGAGATTCGGTCGATCAAGTATATTGTGACTGAATTGGATCGCTTGGAACTGAAGGTTCAGCGGATTGACGATCTGAAATTGCTGGCGGAAGTCGAAGGCCTGAAAGATCAATTGATGAGTGTGCTGGATGAACAAAAACTGGCCACGACGCGGCTGACGAAGCAGCACGCGGCGCGGATGATCCAGGAGTATTCCAAAGAGATCGGTCAATTGATGCAGATTTATGAGCAAATCGATCTGTTCCAGAGCCGGGCCAATGCCATGGGCGATGTGGAGATGGTGAAGCAATTGGATAAAGAAAAGCAACGGATTATCAAGATCTTTGAAGAGAGCCGAATTGCCGGCACGGAGACCGAGAAGCTGGTGAAAGATTATATCGAAGAGGCCAGTTCGATGGCGGCGATGATCAAGCAGATGGACGCAATGACGGCGGCTGCGGGTGTGGATAGCTCGCTGAAATCCGATATCGATGCCGTGCGAGAACGGGTGATTGCTGACATTGATCAGCGAATCCTGCAACTGTTTGGAATTGCAGAGCAAGATAGCATGAGCGGGCCAACCATTTCTGATTATTTCAAGACCTGGAAAAGCAAGCGCATTGCCGAATATCAAATTGGTTGCACGCGCTACAAGATCATTCGCGAAAACCTGATCAAGATGGCTTCCGAGTCGGAGCGAAAGCGGATGATCGAACGTGAGATTTCCCTGGCGCTGCTCAATTACAGTGAGCAAAATTATGAGTTGGCCGCGATGCAGTTTCAGGAAATTGATGAAGCCTATCAGGAGTATTATCCCAATCGCGATGGCTTGATTTTTTTCAAAGGTGAATCGAATTTTGCCAATCATTATTATGACGCGGCGTCACGGGACTATTCGGAAATTATCCAGAAATATCCGACTTCCCAATACGCTGGTACCTGTTATTTGCGGCTTATGGTGATCAACTATACCTATGGGCTTTATGATGGTTTTTTCAAATATCTTAACAACGTTCGAGATGGCCAACTGGTTGATCGAGAAGAGGTAAACGGAGCATATTATTTAGCCGGTTATATTCACGCAGTCCAGCGTCGCTATCCCGAAGCAAAAACTATGCTAGAGAATATTAAAGATGATTCAAAATACTACCTACCGGCCCAATATTTGCTGGGTATAGTGCTGACAAACCTGGAAAAATATGCGCAGGCAAAAACTGCTTTTGAAACCGTCATCGAGCAGAAGAATTATCCCTGGACAGATGTAGCGTTTTCCATTCTCAGAAATGAGTCGCTGCTGCGACTGGGTTATCTCCATTATCAACGCAGCGAATATGACCGGGCCGTTTCGTATTTCGATCAAGTTTCGAAAGGATACCAGGGCTATGATCAGAGTTTGATGGGCCAGGCCTGGGCTAACTTGAAGCGGGGCCAATACGATCAAGCGATCAATCAGGTGGATGTGATCTGCAATCATTATCTGCTGTCCAATTTCACTTACGAGGCACGGGTTTTAGCGGCGCACTGCAAGCGCATTCAGAATCGTCCGGATGAGGCATTGAAGGATTTGCGCTACGTGTCCAAAGCCAAACTCATGCTGGGCCAGGCGCAGGAGTACAATCAAGAACGTTCGCACATACTCCAGCAGTTGGACGAGTTGGAGGAACTGGAAAACACGATCCTGGAGCATCAGGACCGCCGCCTTTATCCGCAGGTGATGAAAATACGGGATCTGATCAACGATGCTATGCAGGCGTTTCGCTATCGGGGTGCGGTGAGCGGGCGCATGTTGAGTGAATATAACGAAGAGCGACGAGTGTTGATCCGCCAGATTCAGGAATTCGATTCGATTATCAAGTATGCTGAGGAGAGCGGCAATAAAGAGCTGCTGGCCGATGCCTCGAGACAGCGGAATCGGTTGATTGGATTGCTGGAAAAATACCAACTGCAGCAGTCGGTATCCGGGATCGGTTATTTTTACGATTACCCGGTAGCGGCCCGGGAGAGTGAGGTGATCTATCGCCGCGGGATTTTAACCAAACTCGTGAGCGAGTTGGTCATGGAAAAGCAGCGGGTGCAACAAGATCTGGAATTGGTCACCCAGCTTCTGGCGGCAAATAGCGGTCAGAAAAAAATGGATGCCGTGGTCGATCTGGAGATAATCGAAGATGATCTGCAGGATTTGAATAATCAGCTCAATCAGTTTCAGGTTTGGCTGGCCAATCACCAGGTTATTGATGAGGTGAATCCGGAGACGGAACAGTGGACGAATTTTTCCGGTTTTGGCATGAGCGATATCCACTTTGCGGCTTTTCGGGAGCGGATTCATCAGATCGGGAGCTATTCCAAGAATTTGGTTTATCTGGATGAGGTTTTAAAAGGGAAGCAACGAGAGCTGGAAGCGCGCATTGGACGGTTCGATAGTGAAGTGCGAAAAATTGAAAAAGAGATGGAAGTGGAAAAGATCCGGTTGGAAAAATTAGAGAGAGAGAAATATTTTCAGGATCTCTATTTCGAGACTAAAACCCAGGAGATCGAGACAGAACCGGAAGAGAATCTGGATGAGATCGATCGCCTGTTCAATCAAGAACGTAGGCGTGACTTTTAAATCAGGGAAGCAACCCGGTAGGGAATGGGCATGAAAAAATCACCTTGGTTCGGCATCATGCTGGCGATGATATTGGCCAGCCAGATTGGTTGGGCTCAGCAACAATCCCCCAGCGATCGTGAGCGACAAAGCAAAATCGATTCGTTATTAAAAACGTATTCCGTCGAGGAGATATTGCGCTATCGCGAGTTGTACCAGAAGCGGATCAATGATCTCAAAGAAGATAAGCTAAAGCTTCGTGAGAAAGGGATCCATGATGCCGAGACATTCATCGCGAACAATCCCGACAGCAAAATTCTGGATAAGGTGTTTATCCGGTTAGCTGAGCTGTACTACGAAGTCGCGGAAGATGAATACCTGCAGCAGATGCAAGCTTATGATCAACAGCTCGAGGAGATGGGGGCGGCAGCCGCAACGGATTCTACGTTGAAAGAACCGGTGAAGGATTTCTCGAAGCCGCTGGCGTTGTACCAGCGGATCATCGATGAATTCCCCCAGAGCGATCTGGTGGATGATGCGCTTTATAACAAGGCATTTATTCTGGAAGAAAGCGGCGAAATACAGGTCGCGCTGCAAATTTACAACGATATTATCAAAGAGTATCCCACCAGCCGCTATGTGCCTGAGGCCTACATGCGGATTGCCGAGTACTATTTTAATCCACCCCGGAATGAGATCAATACGGCGATCGATTTTTATAAGAAAATTTTGAATTACCGGGATAGTCCCAAATATGACGAGGCGCTGTATCGCCTGGGATGGAGTTACTACCGGCTGGGCAACTATGCCGAGGCGGTTTCCTACTTTACGCTGTTGGCGGATGACATCGAGCGCGCCAAGATCATCGATCCACACCAACGCTTCTCCAATCCGGCGCTGCGCGATGAGTCGCTGGAATATATTGGCATTAGCTTTCTCGATTATGGTGGCACCGACCGGGTGGTTGAATACTTGAAAAATATTGGCGGTCGTGGTTATGGCGCCGAGATTTTGAAAAAGATCGGTGACGTGTACATGAATGAAAAGGAGATTTATGACAAGGCCATCGAGGCGTATGAGACTTTGTTGAAGATGTATCCCGATCATGAGCAGGCCCCGGAGATTCAGGAGAAGATTGTGCTGTGCTACCGCCATAACAAGGACGATCGCATGGCTTACGTTTCGCGCGATCGACTGGTCACGCAGTTCAAGCCTGGCAGTGCCTGGTGGCAGAAGCATGAAGATGAGAAGGTTCGGGAACGGGTGTACCAGATTACGGAACGGGCGTTGCGCGATAATATCACCTTATTGTACCAGCGGGCGGAAGAGAAGCGTGATCCGGATTTGTATCTCCAGGCAGTGAATGATAGCCGGAAATATTTAGCCACTTTCCCGGCGGATAGCATGGCGCCCATGATTCACTGGAACATGGCGTTGACCATGGACACCAAGCTGCACCAGAGCGATCAAGCGTTCGAAGAGTACATGAAGATCGGGGATCAATACTGGAACAGTAAATACCAGCGCTTTGCGGCCGAAAATGCCATTGCGCTGGCCAAAGATGCCGTCGAGTCGGATACCACGCGCAAGCTGATCTCCGAGGCGAGCGATCAACAACAACCCCTGCGAGAAAACAGCATTCTCAACCTGCTGCAGTATAAGCGGATAGAATTAACGGCAAATGAAAAGCGCCTGGTTCGGGCGTATAATAATTTCATCAAACTGTATCCACATGACCCGGAGACAGCAATCATTTTAACCAATGCCGGTGCGCTATTTTACAATAACAATCAGTTTGCCGAAGCGCTGCGCTACTTCAATACCATGGTGAAGCATTTTCCCGATCATCGAGACATCAATAATGTAAAATATACCATTCTGGAAAGCTATTTTGGGAAACGAGATTTTCGCAGTGCCGAAATTGTGGCGCGTCGTTTGCGCAATGCCGCGGGCATCTCGCAGTCACTGCTGGATAAGACCAATAAGCGGTTAGCGGAATCGATCTTTTTGGCCGCCGAGGTGTTAGCCGATTCCGCGGATCACTTGCAAGCCGGCAATGAGTATCTGCGGGTGGTGAAGGAAGTACCGAACTCTGAGTTTGCCGATTTGAGTCTATTCAATGCGGCGCTGCAATATGACAAAGCCAAGGAGTTCAGTCGGGCGGTAGAAACCTATTCTTATCTTGTGGAGACCCGTCCCGGCTCCAAGTATCTCTTCGATGCCATGAACAATCTGGCCATCGATTATGCCGAATTGGGCGAACCCAGGAATGCCGCGCTCACTTACGAACGATTGGCAATCATGGCCAAAGATCAGCAGCAGGCGCATGATGCGCTATACAATGCGAGCCTGTTTTTTGTCAAAGCGGAGGAGTGGGAGGATGCGATTCGGGTCAATCGGCTGTTTGTGGAAAAATATCCGACCTCGGAGGATGCCGATGACCTGTTCTATGACGTGGCCACCTATTATTTGAGGCTGGACGATCTGGAGAAGGCCAATCAAATTTTTGGCGAGTACGCCCGGCGCTATCCCAATTCTCCCCGAGTGGTGGAAACCTATTTTCATCGCGGGGAATATTTCCAGAGCAAGAATGATTTCGATCGCGCGATACTCGAGTTTCAACAGGCGCTCACCAAAAACGAAGAGTTTCACAAATCAAAGCTGGCTACCAATGACTATTATGCTGCAGAAGCGTTGTTTCAGTTGACGAAAATCAAATACGATCAATATCGTCAGATTGATTTCCTGTTTCCTGCGGCGCGTATGGAGCAGGACAAGAAAAAAAAGCGCGATTTGCTGATTGCGGTGGTGGATGGATTTACCAAAGTCGCAGCGTTCGGTACCCTGCGGCTGTACGAGGCCACCTATAATATTGGAGAGGCCTACGAGGAATTTGCCAATACCTGGGTCCGTCAGGAACTGCCACCGATGGAGGAAACCCGGCGCATTATCACCATGAAAGAAATCAATGAAACAGCCACCGAGCTTTATGGCAAAGCCGAGGGGACCTATAAACAATCGGTGACGATTCTCACGCGGTTGGCGGCTGAGTATGAAAAATCGCTGGCTGCGGCAGATTCCAACATCACTTCCAAAATCGAATTGACCAAGGTGGCGTCGGATGATAGCACCCTGCGGGTGGCCCGCAAGTGGATCGAGCGCTGCAAAGAAAAAATTTCCGAAGTCATCTATGACATAGCTGAGCTCAATTTATCCACCGTCAACATGTTTCTGAAAGCACCCATTCCCGAGGGATTGAACCATCTGGCCCGCCTGGAATATCGACGACAGATATTGGTCAAAGCGGTGGCACCAATTGTACAGCAGATCGTGGAGGCACACACCCGAAACGTCCGCGAATCCTGGAAGATGGGGTTGGAAAATCAATGGGTCAAATTTTCGCGGCGCAAAATCGTCACTACCAACAATTCAGTGGCCGATGAATACGTTGCACTGGCCCAAAATTCGATAGCCGCTTATGGTAGCACGCTGCAAAATTATGTTCGGATTATCGATGAGGGAATTACCTCCCCGGAGGGCATGGATGTCGTTTCATTATCGGACCAAATGGCCAATCTGAGCAATTTTACCAAGCTGTTTGCCAAAGCCGCAATTGAAATCTATGCCCAGACCATTCAAAAAGCAAAGCAGGAGAATATCAACGATCCCAGCGTGGCCGAAACCAAAGAGAAAATGCTGCAAACGCTCTATGAGATTGCAATGCATTGCCAGGCCATCGCTGAGCAAACCAAAGGTTTGCGCAAGAATTATGAGCGACTCTTCAAGGAAACCAAGAAGGTGGATTATGAGGAGGCGTACTTTAATTTTGAAGACAACTATTTTGCGTTCAAGGAAAATACCAGGGAATTGCTGGAGTTGGGCTATCAGGTTGCTCGGGAATTGAATATCAGCAATCAGTGGCTGTCGAACATCATGCTGGCGCTGGTGCAGCTTCAACCGGAGAAATATGCCTCGCTGCTAAATCTGCAGCCCAAAATAGAGCAGTTGGTTTCCAATACCACCTGGGCGGCCAGCACCGGCTTTGAGGAAGGCTGGATGAATCCCAATTTCGATGCCGGCCATTGGAGTGCTGCCCGATATTTGTATGACCAAAAGGGTCGGGTCAATCGCGGGCAGTTGCTGCCGGTCTGGGGGACGGCAATGGATACCGTAGCCACGCGCCGCGATACGACAGTGGTTGCGGATAGCTTGCTCGCAACGGTCAAAGCTGATAGCGGTAAACTGCCGCCGGCAAGGGCAAATAACCAGCATGTGTTTATTCGCAAGCGCTTCTCTATTCCCGGTTTACCTGTGACGGGCGATATTAAGTTGATTGTTGACGATTCCTACAATCTGTATGTGAATGGCGAATACATCGCTACATTTACGGGTGAGGGATCATTGCGGTCCACCGAGCATGTTCATCAGCTTGGGGAGTATTTGCAAGAAGGGGAGAATATTATTGCCATCGAGGGTATCGACAGCGATGCCACCGGTGAAGGGCTCATTGCGATAATGAATTTTCAATATTTACCCGGCTGGGAAGACAAAAAACAACAAATTCAATTAGAGGTCAGTGATGCGAACGTCAGACAAAATCTGGTAATGGATAAATACATCATTTATTGAAAGAGGTGAAATTGTGATTCAATGGGCAAAGGGTCTACTACTATTGCTCGGCATCAGTTTGCTCATGATGGCTCCCTCAGTCGCCTACTCGCAACTGAATCGCGCGCGGCCGGATTCGGTTCGTAGCAGTTGGTCGGACAGTGTCCGCATCAGCGATACAACCCGTACGGCGCCGCCGGGTGAGGCAGAAATCGAATTGAGCGAAATCACCATCGAAGCAGTGGTGGAAAAGCCAAGTGTGGCAATCCTGCCACGACGGCTGGAGCCACGACTGGAGGAGATGGAGTTCATCGATCGGTCATTCGAGCGGGAGCTGAAAAAAGTGCCAACCAAACCGCTGCTATTGGATGATCAGTTGGTGCGGCCGAAAAAGATCGAAGACTTGAAGCAGAAAATGCTACAGAAGAAAAAAGAATGAGGCGCTTTGGGCCGAGCTGGTTTTACAAGTTGGTTCAATGAAAATTGTTATTGGTAGCAAATTGAGGTTATGAATTTATTTCAGGAGGTTGTGTAATGGGTATCGTTGGTGAAGTATTAAAGAACTTCAGCACCTCGTCGACGGGGTGGTTCTTTATGTGGGCGTTGCTAATTTCAGCCATTTTCATGGTGGCGCTGGCCATCGAGCGGATTTATTATGTGATGGTGCGTTCCAACATCAATGCACCGAAGTTTATGGCCGAGATTCGCAAACTGGTGAAGGCGGGGGATTACGAAAAGGCGATTTCGCTGTGCAACTCGGCGCGGGACAAGGCGTTGCCACTGGTGATCCTGGCCGGCTTGAAAAAAGTGAGCGAGAGTGAGCGCATTGAGTTTCGTGCCATTCAGAATTCGGTCGATGAAGGCACCCTGGAGGTGATTCCGCGGCTGCAGGAGCGAACCAGCTATCTGGCGACCTTAGCCAATGTCTCCACGCTTCTTGGCCTAATGGGCACGATCTATGGCCTCATTGCAGCCTTTAATTCGGTTTCGGCGCCGGGAATCGATGCTACCGAAAAGTCGCGCATGCTGGCAGCAGGTATCTCCGTGGCCATGAATACCACCCTGGTCGGCTTGTCCATTGCCATTCCAGCAATTCTAATTTATACTTTCATCAATAACAAGACCGTAAAAATAATTGATGAGATTGACGAGCATACGGTAAAGCTAATTAACCTCATTACAGGGAATCAATAATTATGGCTTTTAGACCTTCGTTTCGTAGAAATGCCAGTCACCATGAAGTCGAACTCAATATGACCCCGGTAATGAACCTGATGGTGTGTCTGATTCCGCTCTTGCTCACTTCGGCGCAGTTCATAAAAATAGGGGTGATTGATTTGAATTTGCCGCCGGCGGTCGGGACAGCCGTGAGCCAATTGGAAGCGCCCAAGGAGAGTGCGAAAAAGTTGGACCTGGCCATCACCATTACTGACAAGGGATTTTTTATCTCCAGTTCCCTCGCCATCTTGCGCAGTAGTGATGGCGCGGGCCCATCGATCCCTCGCAATGAAAATGGTGATTATGATTTTGCCGATCTGTCGGCAAAACTCTTCGAGATCAAAAAAAAGGCCATCGGCAACTTCTCCGATACTGAGAAAATTATCATTCAGGCCGAGCCGGAAATTGATTATCAATTGCTGGTAAATACGATGGATGCGGCTCGGTCAATTACCAAAGATGATAAAAAATACACCCTATTCCCGGATGTTTCCTTGGCCGCCGGGGTGATTTAAGTTGGCTGGTAGCCGCGCGGCGATCGCGACTTCGGTCGTGAGCAAGCCAAATACGTCGGCGGTTCGTTGCGCCCAGCGATTTGCTGATTGCTTCGCCAAACACGATCTGCCACCCAGCGAGCCATTGAACAATTATTGAATTGCCTGGGCGCTGGTCTGATAGATCGTGGTTCGCCGATTGACGTTTTGGTTTTAATATCTTGAGAGTAAGGCTTTACAATTAGCTATCTTTAGTGGAGAAACCCATGGCATTTATTCCTTCTCGCATCAAGAGGCACAATACCAATCAGGGTGACGTGAAAGTCAATTTGACTTCGATGATGGATATGTTCACCATCATTTTGGTTTTTTTAATTAAGCAATATACCACCGACGGCGTATTGATTCAGCCCTCGGAATTTTTGACATTGCCGATGTCGACGGTTGAACAGCCCGCGGACGTGGCCCTGGATCTGGTTATTTCCAAGGAGTGGATCTTGGTCAACCATGAACCCATTATCAAAGTGGCGTCGGTCATCAACCAGGATGGACTGATCATCGCTCCGCTGCAGGATAAATTGCAAGTTTATGCTCGTGAGGCCAAACGCGCGGAGGAGCAATTTGGTACCCGATTCAGCGGCCGGGTGATGATTCAGGGCGATAAATCGATCCCTTATAAAGTATTGGTAAAGGTCATGGCCACTTGTGGCCGATCCGACTATCCCAATATGCGATTATTGGTCTACCAGAAGCAGGAGTGATGGAGCGCCGAAGCGAACACCTCCAGCTAATGCTGGCAAACGATTAGGACCAATTTCAACCATCATCGCAGGCCGGCCGCTCGGTTGCAGGCCGGAATTTTCATCTAATCAAGTGAGGTCATTGTGAACGACTCGGGCATTCGCCAGTCATCGGACAATTATCCGCAGGTCGATCTTATTTCGATGTTGAACGGCCAAACGATGGGAGGATTATTCCCGAAGGAGTATCAACGAAAATGGCTGGATCATATTGACAGGCGCTTTGCGCTAATCTGGCTGGGCAGTTTTATGGTTCATTTTTCGCTGGCGCTCTATTTCACCATTCATCCGCCGGCTTTGACCATGAAGCGCGGGGAAATCGATCGCATCCAGAAGCAATATGCCCGGCTGGTTTTGAACAGAGAGCTCCCGCCAGCGGCATCGGAAACAGAGAGCGCTACAACCAATGAACTCAGCGTAATCGGCGGCTCGGCGCGGCGAGGCAGTCGTGGAACCGGTCAGGGTTCGCCTTCGAACGTCGGCAGTGGAGCAGGCAGTGGCAGCGGTTTCGTTGAGTCTGGAACGCATGGCACGGGCGCAGCGGGAGGAACTTCAGCGGCAGATGCATCGCGCGAAAAGATTGCGCAGGAGGTTAGTTCCAAAGGACTGTTGGGCTTATTGACCAGTTCTGGCAGCGGTCAGAAATCGGAAGGCGTTGCCGACCTGTTGGGTGATGCCGCTAACTCAGAAGGTGATCTGGATCGGGCGCTGGGAGGCCTCGATGGTTTGAAAACCGGTGGGAGAGGCAGCCGCAGCACGGGCACTGGTGACGGCAGCGGCGAAGGTGCCCCCGGCGGCATTCCGGGTGCGCGAGCCAGAAAAGGCACCCGCACCACATCGGCCGACGGAATTGATAACTTGATCACCGGTATTGGTGAAGCGAAATCCACCGACATCAAACGTCAGGGAAGTATCGTGGTCGAGCAGGTATCCAGTATTGCCGATGAAAGCGGAGTAAAATCCGAGAGTCGTAACTCAGATGCGGTCTCGGAGGTCATCAATAGCCATAATTCGTCCATCCAATATTGCTACCAGCGAGAGATCAAACAAAATCCGGACCTGAAAGGCAAATTGGTCATCCGTTTTACGATCACGCCGGAGGGGAAGGTGAAAGATGTGAAAATCCTTTCCTCGACGCTGGATAATCCCCGCATCGAGCAGTGCGTGGTGAGCCGCATCGCCCGGTGGGATGACTTTGGCGCCATCGATCCTTCCAAAGGCGATGCCACCTTTCGACAGGTCTATACGTTTGGCTACTGATTGAGAATCAGGGACTCGATGATTCTGCCATCGCGAGCGAAGATAGAAAAAGCTATCCGATTCAAGACCCTCTTGATATCTGATTTTGGATCGCAATGGCCATAGAAAATAGACACGCCGACCTTTTTCGCGCGAACACAATATTGACAACAGCCAGCAGCTTATAATGGTTGCTGGCTTTATTATTTTTCCTTTTCGATCGCTGATGGTGATACCCATCGCCGAAGCCGGCAGAAAGGTGTCGATCCATTTGAACCAAACGAAGGTTACTTTTCAATTGATTGCACGCCTGTCCCAAAAAATTAAATTTAACATCGGCCGTTGCCAGCAAATTTATTCATGTGTCAACATGAGGTTCTGTTGCCACCGGTCGGCCAGTTGGCCATTGCTGTCAACTTAGATGATACTGGCCCCAGGGGCACAATGACACGAAGCAATTATCCTATGAAACGAAGCTATGGCAACAGAATTCGATGGCAACCAAGTGCTGTTTAGGCCTATTTTCTAAAATACAATCTGATTTTGTTGGGTCTTCGAGTCCTGGTGGCATTACCAATACCTAAGTTGACGCCAAAAGCCAGTTGGTGGATTGGATGTTGCTGTCCAGAATGCTAAATGGGAAATCATATTTTGGGACAGATGTGCTTTTCAATAGTCTGATAAGGTTGTTGCGATCAGCGATTTTTAGATATTATTAAGGTTCTCATCAGTCGAACCTATGAGCCAATTCAGAAGACCTGATTAACCTTAGTAACCAATCGAATCTACAAACGATTCAACCTTTTTCGCTTAGAGTTGTATGTTGCTATCCCAAATGCGAAACGGGAAATCCTATTCTGGACAAGGGTGAATTGATCAGGTTCTTGCTGCCATCAGACCGCCTCCAGGCGTTTTCTCTGGGCTGAAACCTGCGCTGCTGCGATTCTTCTCCCACTCGCAGAAATAGATGTTGCTTTTTCTATTTTATTTGATTAAATTACCCGCCACAATTGGAGATGCCAGAAAGTATTCAAGGAAACAGCCGCGGATGGAACCATTATTAGAAAAGCGAACGCACACGTGTGGGGAGCTGAATGCCACGCACGAAAATATGACGGTTACCCTGCAAGGATGGGTGCATCGACGCCGAGATCACGGAAGTTTGATCTTTATTGATTTGCGAGATATCCACGGTCTGACCCAGGTAGTGTTTGATCCAAATGATGCTGGTGAGGATTATGCCAAAGCCAGGGAATTACGACCGGAATATGTGGTTGGTATTACCGGTGTGGTGCGACGGCGGCCGGAGGGGATGGTCAATCCCAATCTGGCCACAGGTGCTATCGAAGTTCGCGTCACCGCCTGCAAAATTTATAATCGCGCCAAAACGCCGCCATTTTTAATTGTCGATCAGGTGGATGCCACCGAGGAACTGCGGTTTCAATATCGCTATTTAGATTTGCGGCGGCCGGAGATGCAGCAGAGTATGATGTTACGACATCGTGCGGCTCAGGTCATTCGATCTTATCTCAATTCCCAGCACTTTATGGAGATAGAAACTCCGTATCTGATGCGCAGCACGCCGGAAGGTGCCCGGGATTTTCTGGTACCCAGCCGCATCCATGCTGGCAAATTCTACGCGCTGCCCCAATCGCCACAAACCTACAAGCAAATTCTAATGGTCGCTGGCTACGATCGTTACTATCAATTCGTTCGCTGTTTTCGTGATGAAGATTTGCGCGCCGATCGGCAACCGGAATTTACTCAGGTGGACATTGAAATGTCGTTCGTAGATGAACAGGATGTATTTCGGATTGCGGACGGCATTATGGAACAGTTATTTCTAACGCTGTTTCAATGGCAGTTGCCGCGACCAACGCCAGTGCTCTCGTACCAGGAATCACTTCGCCGGTTCGGCTCCGATAAGCCCGATTTGCGATTTGGAATGGAGATCAAAGATGTGAGTGATTTCGTAGCGGGATCTGAGTTCAAGTTGTTTTCGGGGACGGTCCAGGCCCAGGGCATCGTGGCCGGGATCAATTTCAAGGCCGGTGCAGGCTATTCCCGCAAACAGATTGACAATTTGAATCAGTTTGTCATGACATTGGGTGGAAAAGGGGTGCTGGCCGCGAAGGTTACTCCAGAGGGTTGGGAGGCTTCCTTTGCTAAGTTTTTATCGAGTGGGATAATCGAGCAGATCAATCGGTTGCTGGATGCTGCGCCCGGCGATCTGTTGTTGTTCATGGCTGGCGATAAATTGAAAACGCTGGAGTTGTTGGGACGGTTGCGACTAAAAATTGCCATGGACGAACGATTGATTGCCGAGAATGAATTTCGTTTGGTCTGGATTACCGATTTTCCATTGGTAGAATACGATCCTGAGGCCGGGCGCTACGTGGCCGTGCACCATCCGTTCACCTCGCCTCGAGTCGAGGACCTGCCGCTGCTGGAATCGCAGCCATTGCAAGTTCGGGCGCGTGCGTACGATCTGGTATTGAACGGTTATGAGTTGGCGGGTGGCAGCATCCGTAATCATCAGTACGAGACACAGATGCGGATTTTTAAGCTGCTCAATATTTCCGAAGCTGAAGCGGAGGATAAGTTTGGTTTTCTGCTGAATGCGCTTCAATACGGAGCTCCGCCGCATGGAGGCATTGCGTTTGGCTTTGATCGTCTGGTGATGATTCTGGCTGGAAAGACCTCGATCCGTGATGTGATTGCCTTTCCAAAGACCACCAGCGCCCTGTCGCTCATGGACAATGCCCCGGCTGCTGTGGATGAACGGCAGCTCGAGGAATTGCATTTGAAAATTGTAAGTGCTGAACCCCAGGCTGATTGAAAAAATCATCAGAATCAAATTTTTTACTTGACAATTAGTTTTTTTTTTGTTATT
Source organism: uncultured Cytophagia bacterium (assembly GCA_964647995.1). Lineage (GTDB taxonomy): Bacteria > Zhuqueibacterota > Zhuqueibacteria > Thermofontimicrobiales > Thermofontimicrobiaceae > Thermofontimicrobium_A. The sequence goes on along the minus strand of CAZYNP010000049.1, from coordinate 23,095 downwards.
ATTAGGCTAAATATTAGGTTAAGCATTTTGGCTCTGAATGTTGGTTGAGTGGCGGCAATTATCAATTAACTTCGAGCAAGCGATATAAGCATTACCAATCTGAAGGTCATCATCTTAAAACCTAACCCCAATCTACGGAAGGAGGTGTAAATCGAATGCGAAAAGTATCGCGGATGATCGTAATCCTATTCTCAGTAACTTGTTTGATTCTTTCTCTCGCACTGAGCGGCTGTACCCGACATCCCAATGAAAAGCAACTGCAGGCTTTAGAGGACCAGAAGAAGGCAGCTCTGGCCGCGGAAGAGCAACTCGCAAAGTGTGAACAACAAAAGGGTGATGTTGAACGAGAATTGGCAGAGAAAAAGCAGAAACTCGAAGATGCCAAGAGCGAAAAAGCAGCTATTAAAAACAAGTTAGGCGGTATGTAATCGAAATGTAGTCAATTAAATTATTTTGGAGGACAATTCACAATGAAGGACATAGCAAAGCTCACGTCCGCTTTCGCTCTGGTTCTCGCCGTGATGCTGTTATTCTCGCTGGCTTCTTTCGCCCAGGAAAAGATGACCATGGAACAATACAATGCGCAACTGGCCGACTATCAGAAGCGAGAAGCCGCGGCAAAGGCAGATTTAGCGAAATGCGAAGCGGACATCAAAGCACTACAGGCGCAAATTGAACAGACCGATGCCCAAACTGCCGCTGAATGGCAAGAAATTTATGCCATGTTAGGCACTGATGAGGCCGGCGTAAAGGATTTCCGCTCTGCTCTCAATAATCTCGAAGCCGAAGTCGATGCCCTGGCCGCCCTGTCGCCAGAAGAGCTCTTCAAACGCCGCGCAGAAATCGATCAATTGGAAAAGAGGCTGGCTGAATATAAAGGCAGCAAAATTGCTCTGTTGAGCGAAATGGCAGACAAGATTGCAACTATCGAAGGCAAAATTGCCCAACTGCGAGCCAGTCTTCCCAAGGCCGATTTCGATCAATACACCGTGGTCAAGGGTGACTACCTGTGGAAAATCTCGGGCAAACAAGATATCTATAACGATCCTTACCAGTGGATGCGTATTTACACCTATAACCTCGATCAGATCAAAGATCCAGACCTGATCTATAAAGACCAAATTTTCAAAATTCAGCGTAGCTGTGCCGACAACGAATACCTGGTGGTCAAAGGTGATTTCCTGGCGAAGATCGCTGGTAAACCAGATGTGTACAACGATCCCACCAAGTGGACCAAAATTCTGGAAGCCAACAAGACTTTCATCAAGGACAGAAACGTGATTTATCCGCATCAGGTGTTGATCATACCTGATTAGTCATAAGCAATCGTTGGATCAAGCTCACTGAGTATCACGCAACGAATTTTGCAAAAGTTAAGCTCATATCATTTTGAACAGCGGAAAAGCTCTTGGTTATGGGAGCGGCACAACCATAACACAAGGGCTTTTCTATTTTATATAGGCTTGCCTGTGGGATCAGGTCCGTGGGGAAGTGTTCCGCTACTTACGGGTGATCGGCAAACCATCGCCTCAGACGCCTGTTGCTTAGGCTCATCACCGATGATCCCGGCGGCTAACCCGATTGAACTAAGCGAAGATGATTAACCAATGACTCCGACATCAGCAGAAATCCAAAAAAAGATATCCATTCGTGGCATTGATCAACTTAAGCTGTTGGGTCTGAACGATGCCAATCTCCGAAAAATTGAGCGCCATTTTCAGACGAAAATTTTCGCCAGGGGGAGCGAGATCACCTTGCGAGGCGACGCGCAGGAGGTGCTAATCGTCCAGAAATTGTTCGAGGAATTGATCCTGATCCTCGAGAAAAACGATCAACTCACCGAGAACGATCTGAATACCGTGCTGGAAGTGGTCAAAGCTGGAAAAATTTCGCCGGAGGCGTCGGCGGAAAGCAATAGCGGTGTGATCATTTATACCAAAGAGGGGCAGGTGCGACCCAAAACCGAAGGCCAAAAACGGTACTACCAGTCGACATTGGAAAATGACATCGTTTTTGTGATCGGACCGGCTGGCACCGGCAAGACCTACCTGGCCGTGGCCATCGCGTTGGCCCACCTGCGCGATCGATTGGTGGACAAGCTGGTTCTGGCCCGGCCAGCGGTGGAGGCGGGTGAAAGTTTGGGCTTTTTACCAGGAGACTTGCGGGAAAAGGTTGATCCATATCTAAAACCGCTGTATGATGCGCTGTTCGATATGGTTGTCCCTGAAAAGTTAAAGAAGTATATGGATAATGGCGTCATCGAAATTGTACCACTGGCGTACATGCGCGGTCGCACACTGAATAATGCCTTTGTAATTCTGGATGAAGCTCAGAATACGTTTCCGAATCAAATGAAGATGTTCCTCACGCGACTGGGTATGAATTCCAAAGCGATCATCACCGGCGATATCACCCAGATCGATCTGCCCAGCAAAAAGCAATCCGGTCTGGTGCAAATTCAAAGTATTCTATCGAACATCGCGGGGATCGATTTTGTCTACCTCTCCGATCGCGATGTTGTTCGACATCGATTGGTGCGTGAAATCATCAAGGCGTATGAAAAATTTGATGATAATAACGAGCCGCAATAGCAGTGATCGACCAATTAGGTGATTGGAAGGTGAGATTATGAAATCAAAGGTGATTCGATATATTGATGCCGCGTTGAAGCCAAAGCTATTGCTGCGGTGGCTGAGTGAAATCGAAGGCCCCTATGGTATTTTTCGCAGTCCTTATTTTGGACCGGTCACGATGGCATTGATATTGGTGGTTATCATTTCCTTGATGTTACCACGCGGCAAGTCCTACCAATTCGCCGACCTGAAAGAAAAAGAGGTCTATGTCGGCGAAGAGATCATTGCTCCGTTCACGTTTGCGATCAATAAAACTCCGGAAGAGTACAAGCGAGATCTCTTGCAGGCGGAAAAAGCGGTGCTGCCGGTCTTCAATCGTAATGACTCCATTAGCAATTATCAGTTGATGGCAATGCGGGCATTTTGGGACTCGCTGGAAGCGATCAAAAGCAGCAACTCAAAATTTTCCGTTCAAACCCGAAACGTCCTCCAGCTACTGGAAAGAAATGGTATTCAATTTCTGGATGAAAAGCTTTTGCGCATTGTAAACGGGCAGAGCTATCAAAATTTCAAAGAGCTGCTTGTTCGCATCGCTCGTGACATCTATGCGGTGGGCATTTTGAATTTGAATGCCAGGGATATCAAAGCCGTCGATGGCAAGATTTCCATCGCCATGTCCAATGAGAAGGTCATTTATGATTTGCAATCGATCTATGATCCGCAGCAAGTTCGGGACGTGATTCTGGCCAAATTGCGGTCGGACATCGAAAATGATGAATTCCGAACCAGCATTGGCTATCAACTGTTGATCGCCCTATTGAAGCCCAATATCATTTACGATGCCCAGGAAACGCAGCGGTTGATTATTGAAGCCCGCAATAATGTCCCGCTGGCCAAAGGCACCGTGCTGGAAAAAGAGCGCATCATCGACCGCTACGAGCGCCTGACACGCGAGCACATCGAGAAGCTGCAATCGCTGGCCTCAGAACTGGCCGAGCGGGAGGTTGGCCGAAGTATTCTGCTGGATCTGATCCGATTTTTGAGCAAGTTTCTGTTGATTAGTTTGATCATTGCGGTTTTTGTCATTTTTGTGGCGGTGCATCGTCGCAAGATATTGACCAGTACCAGACGGGTGATTTTGCTGGCGGTGATCTTCTTTTTGGTAACTTTTTTGAGCTATCTGATCATTCATTTTGGGCTGTCGCCATATTTGATTCCGATTGCCATCGGTTCGATGTTGCTAACGATTTTTTTTGATGCTCGCATCGGTTTTGTGGGCACCATTGTGTTGAGTGTCCTGATCGGCTGTTTGCGGGGGAATGAGTTCAATGTGGCATTGGTGTCGATTTTTGCCGGTACCATGGCCGTGCTTTCGGTGCGACGAATTAGAAGCCGAAAATGGTTTTTCAATTCGATTCTGGTGGTGACGAGTGCTTATGGCGTTTCGATTTTGGTAATGGAATTGTTGCGCTATTCGTCATTCCAAACGGTGATCGTATCGCTGGGATATGGTGCAATTAATGGCTTTCTCTCGCCGATCATGGTCTATGGTTTGCAGGTGATCTTCGAGTATTTCTTCGATATTGTCACCGACATGCGGCTGTTAGAACTGTCGGATTTGAACAATCCACTACTGCGGAAGTTAGCGTTGGAGGCACCTGGAACCTATCATCATAGCCTGATGGTGGGGACTCTGGCCGAGGGGGCGGCGGAAAGAATTGGCGCCAATTCGTTGTTGACGCGTGTTGGTGCCTATTATCATGATATTGGCAAAATCGAAAAGCGAGAGTATTTCATCGAAAATCAGATACGCATGAAAAATCCGCACGAGAAACTCTCACCCACCATGAGTTGCCTGATTCTGATCAATCATGTAAAAAAGGGGTTGGAACTGGCCAGGCATTATAAGTTGCCGCAGGAGATCCGGGCGTTTATTGCGGAACACCACGGCACCAATTTGATTCAATTTTTCTATCAAAAGGCGAAAGAGAAAGGGAATGACGAAGAGATCGACGAGTCGGTGTTTCGTTATCCGGGGCCACGGCCGCAATCCAAGGAGACCGGCCTGGTTATGCTGGCCGATGCCGTGGAAGCGGCAACCCGATCGTTGAAAGATCCTTCGGCCAGTCGATTGCGCGGTATGATTATTTCGATCGTGCATGAGCGGTTTACATCCTCAGAACTGGATGAGTGCCCGCTGACGTTGCGGGATCTGACCAATATCATCGATAGTTTTCAAACGATTTTGCTGGGCATCTTCCATACGCGCATCGAATATCCTGAGCAAGAGGAAAAGCTGGCGTCGGTTACCAATAAACTAATGGGGAAGAAAAGTGTCGACTTACAAAATTAAAGTGGCCAACAGCCTGCCCAATCAACGAGTTGCGGTTCGGACGTTGAAATCACTGGCAGCGATGGTTCTGGCCGGCGAAAATATCGACCGCGCCGACATCCAGATCAATCTGGTGGATGATGCTTACATGATCCAGTTGAACCGAACCTATTTGAAAAAAGAGAGTACAACCGATGTCCTTAGTTTTGACCTAACCGAAGATACGCCTGCGGCCGGCCTGGAGGGGGAAATTTATATCGGTCTGGAGCAGGTTAAACGGCAGGCCGCGGAATATCAGGTGACCTTTGAAAATGAATTGCAACGCATGGTTGTTCATGGCATTTTGCATCTCGTTGGCTATGATGATGGCAGCACGTCCGAACGGCAACTTATGACAGAAAGGGAGAACGATTATTTAACCAGGTTTGACAGGGAAAACAGATAGGAGGTTGATTATCCCGTGACGGGTGAAATAGCGATTCGTTTGCTAACATTTTTTATATTGATTTTGTTATCCGCATTTTTTTCGGGCTCGGAAGCTGCGTATTTTTCTTTTTCCAAAGAGATGATCGAACGACTCAAGGAGAGTGCTTCCCACAGTGCGCGTCGTATCGTTGCCCTGTTGGAAAACCCCCGGCAGTTATTGATCACCATTGTAATCGGCAATACGATTGTCAATGTATCCGCAGCTACGTTGGCGGCATTGTTGACGGCCGATGTGAGCACCCGTCTCGGTTTCTCTCATAAAATAGCCATTTTGAGCGAGGTGCTGGTGGTGACTTTTGTCTTGCTAATTCTGGGGGAGTTGACGCCCAAGATCGTTGCGGTCAAAAATTCAATGTACTTCGCCGAGCTGGCGGCCATCCCATTGCGCTTCATTTCAGTTATTTTCTATCCACTGGTGCTCATCTTGAACCATTTCCCCGGTTTGATTTCCGGGCTATTGGCGTCCCGGGTGAAACAGCCGTTGCTATCGAAAGAGGAATTAAAAACACTCCTCGAAATGAGTGAAGAAAAAGGCGCCCTGGCCGAGGACGAAAAAGAGATGATTCATTCGATCTTTGAATTTTCGAAAACAACCGTCAAAGAGATTATGGTGCCGCGCATTGATATGGTCACTGTGGAAAAAGAGACATCCATCCAGGAATTGATTGAATTGATCAAAACCGAAGGTCATAGCCGTATTCCGCTTTACGAAGAACAGGTGGACAACATTCTCGGCATTATTCACGCCAAAGATCTACTGCCGTTTCTCGATAAGACGTCGCAACCGGTGGATTTGGTCGCGCTGGTGCGACCGGCGTTGTTCGTGCCGGAAACCAAACCCATCGACGAACTGCTGAAGGACTTTCAAGTGGAAAAGCAACACATGGCCATCGTCGTGGACGAATACGGGGGTACTGCCGGTTTGATCACGCTGGAAGATGTGATCGAGGAAATTGTGGGTGAAATTCAGGATGAATATGACATAGAGGAAAAGCCGCTCTATAAAAAGATCGATGCCAATCATTTTTTAGTGGATGCCAAGATCAATCTGGATGTGCTGAACGATGAGTTGGAGATGAATTTGCCAGTAGATCCAAATTATGAAACGCTGGCGGGATTCATTTTCAATCTCATTGGGGCTGTCCCGGCTAAAAAGCAGCAAATCGACTATGATGGTTACCAATTTATCATCGAAAAAATCCATCGGAATCGAATTCTGGAAGTCATGATTGTCAAGACTGAACCTATCCGCTCGCAGCAAACCACTTTGTTGCCCGATGAGGATCAGTGAAATTACGGAAATATTGCTTGACAAAATAGTCAAAATTTATTAATTTATGCCCCCTTTATCTTGATGATATTGAAAGTGCTGATAATTCATAGTCATGGATCGTCGCTCTAACACTGATGGAGGTAAATATGCATCAACTGCGATTCGATATCAGGGATATTTTTAAAGCGCCGCGATTGGCGTTGAGTCTGCAACGAATTTGGATTCAGTTCCTGGGAGTGGTGGTAGGTTTTCTGGGTTATTTGATCATGACCTACCTGAGTTTGCTGGCGGCTGGTATGAATTTGTCCCTCGCCTGGAAAAAATACGGTCTTTTGCCGTGCCTGATTCCCGAGTCACACCGGTGGTATGCGTTGATTATTTTCGCCATTGGTGTGTTGTGGTTGGTGGGGGTCTATTTGATTTCAGCGACGGCTGTGGCTCGTGCCACTTATATGGTGCTGAAGGAAAATCATTTCTATACCTGGACCGAGGCCTTCCGGTTTGCGTTTAAAAAAGCGGCCTCGATATTGCTGTCGCCGGTAGCGGTGATATTGATGATTGTAATTTTCCTCATTGGAGGTGCGTTCATCGGCCTGTTGGGAAGGATTCCGTTCGTTGGCGAGTTTGGCCTGACGTTGTTTACGCCAGTCTGGTTTTTCGCTGCGCTGCTGGTTGTCATTTTTGTCATTGTGGTCGCTCTGACGTTGTTGTTAGCCCCGGCGATCATTGCCACAACCGATAGCGATGCCTTCGAGGTGGTATTTCAGTCCTTTTCAGTGATGTGGAACCAACCCTGGCGGTTGATTCTCTATCAGGCTTTAACCGGTACCTTGTCGGCAGCCGGGTTGTTGGTGATGGCGTTTCTCTTCAAAAAAGCGTTCATCGTAATGGATCGGCTGTTTAGCATGACCATGGGAGGGGATTACATCAATATATCGGCCCAGGCGCTGTACGTGCTCAATGTCCTTTTGATCCATTCTATTACCTGGGCCAACGCGTTGCTCAAAAGCTGGGCGGGGCAGTTCTATTTCAATCGAGAATTCGATCCCCTAACGCTGCCTCATGGCTATCAATACGCAGCCGCCTATATCTTTGTATTCTGGTTGTTGTTATTGGGGGCTACCGTAATTGCTTATGGCCTGGCGACCGTCAACGTCGGCACGACACTTTCTTACCTCGTTCTCCGCAAGAAAAAAGATGATGAAAATCTGCTGGAGCGCAAGGATCTGGAGGAAGCGGAAGAAGCGGAGTCGATTGAGTCAAAGACGACAGAGCCGGCTGAAGGTGGGAAGCCTGGCGCTGAAGCAGAAACCAAATAATATCTGAAATTCTAAAATTGAAATGGTGATCAATAATTGCCCCACCAAACATACGAAAAAACACTGAAAGCAATTTTTATCGTTTGAATTTCCTGTCATTCAGCGTATGCCGTGGGGCAAGAGTGATTAGTTTCAGCCATCATGGTTCATTTTAGAAATTCAGGTAATACGCTATTCATTTCTGGCGAGCAGTCAAAAATTAAACCAATCCAGTTGGATGCCCATGGACATTTGCTTACATAACGCTATCTGAGTTCATCAATACCACCCTCGGTTGTTAGTGGGTGGTATTTTTTTTCAAACTGGATTGCAGCAATGGTCAAGCTGATGGCGGCATCGTTTGATGGACAAAATTAACTTGGCGCTTCGCCAGCAATCGTTAGCGAGCGCGCGGAATTGGCAAGTGCATTTTGTTGCCCGAGCTCCTGGCTGCGGCTAACGCTCGGCCCTGCCAAGCAACTCCAGCAGCTCCGCTTGAATTGCGGCGGAACTTTTTTCGGTTTCGAGCAATTGATGGTTGGCGAAATCTTCTTTTGGCGACGGCAAGGTGACAGAAGTCATTTCGATCCCGGTTAGAAGCGGATGGGTTTTGATGCCGACGTAAGCGCGCACCACCGCGGCGACCACGGCTTCTGAAAGTATCAAGCATTCGTTTTCCCTGGTGATCAGTGCCAGGCGATAGTGCTTATGAGTGGCAGGAATGGCGAATAGCAATCGATCGACGGCATCGGTGGAGAGATGGGTGACCTTTTTCATAACTGGCTCCTTTAAAAAGATTAGACCCTGGCTGCGCATAGAATATAGCAAGTTTGGTGACGATATGCCACGGTAAAATTGACAACCACCATCCTCGGCAATGATAAGTTAGCGATTGTGGTCGGGGAATTCAAACGCATTTTAGCGCAAATAAATCGTTAAACACTATCCAATTTTTATAGGAGGAGGCTGTTTTATATGCCCATTAATCAGTTGCGACGCGATCCCATTACCGGACGCTGGGCAATCGTTTTGAATACTGATATTCATCTGGAAGATCTGATTATTCAACATGACCACTCGACTAAGTCACCGCAGACGGGTTTATGTCCCTTTTGCGAACAGAACGAAAAGATGACCCTGCCAGAAATTTTTGCCATTCGACCGCCAGGATCGGCTGCCAATAGCCCGGGCTGGTCGGTGCGCGTCATTCCCGACCGCCATCCCGTGCTGCAGATCTATGGCGATATCAATAATCGCGGGGTGGGACTATATGATGTCCTCGATGGCATTGGTGCGCATGAGATCGTGGTGGAATCGCCCAGACATTATGAAACTCTGGCCGATCTATCCGATGATCAAATTACGGCAATTCTGGCAACCTTTCGGGAACGAATCATTGATCTCAAACGAGATGAACGGTTTCGATATGTCGTCGTTCATAAAAATTCCGGTGAGGCTATCAGCGATACCGCCCATCATCTGCACTCCTTTGTGATTGCCTCGCCGGTAACCCCCAAACGGGTGCGTGATGAATTGATCAATGCCCGAGAGTACTTTGAATTCAAGGAGCGCTGTCTTTTTTGCGACCTGATCAAACAGGAGTTGATGACCAAAGAAAGATTGGTTCTGGAAGATGGTATCTATGCCGCCATTGCGCCCTTCGCTTCCAGACGACCATTTGAGCTGTGGCTGGGGCCTCAGCGGCATCAGACGTTTTTCGAGCAGGATGCGGATTTAAAAACGTTGGCGTCGATACTCAAGTCGTTACTAACCCGCCTGTCGCGATTGCTAAACAACCCAAATTACATTATGGCCATTCACTCGGGGCCGAACATGCTGGCGGGAAAACGGCGCGGTTATTGGCAAACACTGGAGAAAGATTATCATTGGCATATCGAAATTACGCCGCAGTTGATCAGCGACACCAGTCTGGAAGTCAGCTCTGGTTTTCCGGTTAATTCGGTATTGCCGGAAAAGGCGGCCGAGCTATTGCGGAGCATCAACTGAGGGCGGGGATGATTATTCCAGCGGTTCTATGGTGCGCTCCGGATGCGGTGTGGCAGCAATTCTGGAAGGCCTGCCCGGAGTGCCAACATGATTAAAAGTCTGACGTCGGAATTTTCATTGTGAAGATCCATGTGCGCGATGGAATTGATCGCTGCTTGCAGTGGGGAGAAGGGGGATGAGTTTAAATTGGCTGACTAAACAATTATCACGCTGAAACTGATGTCCGAATTCAAACCCGCTTATCTAACGCTGTACCAATCGGGTGAATTGGAGCGACGGATTGATCAATTGACCGGCCTGCTGACCAGATGTACGCTCTGTCCCCGGCAGTGCCAGGTGAATCGGCTGCAAGGTGAGTTGGGCATCTGTCGGGCCGGGCAGAACCTGACCGTCGCCAGTTACTTCCCGCATTTTGGGGAAGAGACACCCCTGGTGGGGCGCAATGGTTCGGGGACGATTTTTTTGACGCATTGCAATTTGCGCTGCAGCTTCTGCCAGAACTATGATATCAGCCATTTGGGGGCTGGCGAGGCAATGACCACCCGTCAATTGGCCCGGGTGATGATCTTTCTGCAGGAGTTGGGATGCCACAATATCAATTTTGTGACACCGACCCATTACGCTCCCCAAATTATCGCTGCGCTGCCGTTGGCCATTGAGCTGGGGTTGGAATTGCCGCTGGTTTACAACTGCGGTGGCTATGAATCGCTGGCGGTCATTGAAATGTTAGATGGCATTATCGATATTTACATGCCCGACATTAAATTTTCCAATGCCCGGTTCGCCGAGACGTATGCGCATGCAAAGAATTATTTCGAAGTTGCTACGCGCGTGCTGCTGGAGATGCAGCGACAGGTTGGTGTGCTAAAAATGGATGCCAATGGTCTGGCGTATCGCGGTTTGCTAATCCGGCACCTGGTAATGCCCAATGATGTTTCCGGAACCGCCGAAATCGTGCGTTTTATTGCCGAAGAAATTAGCCCGGATAGCTACGTAAATATAATGGCACAGTACCATCCGTGTTTTCATGCCCAGGATGATCCGCTTATCAATCGCCGCATTACCAGCCGGGAATATCATCAGGCAATTGCTATGGCCAGGAACGTTGGGCTTCATCGCGGATTCTGATCCCTTCGAAAATGATGATGACTCAAGCCTTTCAATTGGGGCTGATTCGACGCAGCGCTCCGATGATCGACCAACCGGATGGATTGCCCATTGGGTAGGGGGAATGATGATTATTAATTGTCGAAATAAATTCTGCTGAAATTGAGCGAGGGCTCGAAACCATGTCCGCGAAACCACCGCTATTGAAAATGGAAGGTATCACCAAAGAGTTCCCCGGCGTGACCGCGGTAAATCGGGTCGATTTTGATCTAAGGCCAGGCGAGGTGCATGCTCTGGTGGGGGAAAATGGCGCTGGCAAATCGACCTTGATCAAAATATTGAGCGGGGCCATTCCCAAAACGGCCGGCGATATTTTCATTAATGGAGAAAAGGTAGATATTGCCAACCCCAAGCGGGCTCAGGCGCTGGGCATTGCGGTGATTTACCAGGAGTTGATGTTAGCACCCACTATGTCGGCAGCCGAAAACATCTTCCTGGGCCGTTTGCCCCAAAAGTGGCCGCTGCTGGTCGATAAAAAAAAGCTCCTGGCCCAGGCCCAGCAATTGGGCGCCATGCTGGGGCTAACCGTCGACCTGCGCTGGCCGCTGTATCGTTTAACCATTGCTCAGCAGCAGATGATCGAAGTCGCCAAGGCGCTATCGCTTCAGGCGCGGATTATCATCATGGATGAGCCTTCCGCGGTGTTGACGCCGTCGGAATTGGAAAAGCTGTTTGCAATTATCGAACGATTAAAAAAAGATGGGGTCTCGTTCATCTACATTTCCCACCGATTGGATGAAATTTTTCGGATCGCCGATCGGGTGTCGGTGCTTCGAGATGGAATGCTGCAGGGAACGCGAAACACCGGAGAGATTACCCGAGAGGAAATCATTCGCATGATGGTCGGACGAGAGATCAGTTCCAACACGGGTGATCAACTTTCGCGAAAAACCGCTCAAATTGCGCTGGAGGTTAATGGCCTTCGCAGTTCAGCAATTGTCCATCCGGTGAATTTAACGGTGCATTGCGGGGAAATTTTGGGTATTGCGGGGCTGGTGGGAGCCGGTCGGACGCAATTGGTGCGCGCAATTTTTGGTGCCGACCGCCTGCTGTCCGGTGCGATTCGTGTCGCTGGGCAATCGGTCACCATTAATTCGCCGGCCGATGCTGTGCGGCTGGGTCTGGCATTGGTGCCGGAGGACCGAAAAAACCAGGGCATTTTCGCCCGCTTGAGTACGTTGCATAATATCACCATCGCTAATCTGCCCGCACTCACCTGGCGCGGGGTAATCAAGCAGCGTGCCGAACATGATGCCGCGACCCAACTGGTGCAACGGTTGCAAATTCGGCTCCAGTCACTGCAGCAATCGATCTCCAGTTTGAGCGGCGGCAATCAACAGAAGGCGATCTTAGCGCGCTGGCTGGCCACCAATGCCCGGGTCTTTTTTTTCGATGAACCCACTCGCGGCATTGATGTGGCGGCAAAGGCGCAGATACACGACCTGATGCGCCACGTAAGTCGCCAGGGCGTGGCTATAATTATGATCTCTTCGGATTTGCCGGAAATTCTGGAACTCAGCGATCGCATTCTGGTCATGCACGCCGGAAAAATCCGGGGAGAGCTTATGCGCAATGAGGCCACGGAAGAAAAAATTATGGCCCTGGCAACAACCTGATCTGGCGGTTGTTGAGCAACCATTGCACGATGAGTTCTGGCAGCGCCTTAGATATGCGCTGCCAACGGTTCCTATCGCAGGATAATCCCTGGACTGAAGCCGCCAGAAAGAAAAATCACTGATTGGAAATGTCCCAAGCTGCCGGTGATAATTTTTGCAACCAGGGTTGATATCTGGCGGCAGGAAAAGAGTGCGCCCGACGGCGCTTGTGGCGACAATATTATTTGCCGAAATTCAATAAGTCGGTAAAATCGTAAAGAATTTGTTCAGGGAAAATTCAAATTTTGATGAGGGAGGTTTTAGCAGTCATGCAAATTTTATTTATGCTTTATTTGTTCATTTCCACTCTGCAAGATGACAAAATGAATGATCGAGAAGTTACTTTTGAGGTCATTGTTCCCGAAACCACTGCTCCAAATGATACGATTTTTATTACCGGGAACGTTGCCTCGCTGGGGCAATGGCGGCCTGATGCCATCCCGATGAAGCGTGTTGCCAAAAACCGGTGGCGGTTAAAGGTCAACCTGCCGCAGCATGATACCATTGAATACAAATTTACTCGCGGCTCATGGGAACGTGAGGAGGTCCTGGCGGATGGCACCGTGCCCGGCAACAAGCGGTTTGTGGTAACCAGGAAGCAGAAAATCCAGCATCGGATTGCCAATTGGAAAGATCTCATGGTGCAGCCATTTGGGGGCGTTGTTGGACAATTGGAGTATCATCATCATTTTCAATCGACCCGGTTGCAGAACGAGCGTACCATTCTGGTCTGGCTGCCCGAAAGCTACGCGAAACAACTGCAAAGACGCTATCCGGTGTTGTATATGCACGATGGTCAGAATTTGTTCGATCCAAAAACGTCTTTCATTGGAGTCGATTGGCAAATGGACGAGACGGCCGATAGCTTGATTCGAATGGGCGAGATTGAGGAAATTATCATTGTGGGCATTTATAATACGCCGGATCGGTTGCAGGAATATTCGGATTCCGAGAGAGGTAGAGCCTATATGGATTTTGTTGTGAATGAGGTGAAACCGTTTATCGATCGCACCTATCGCACCCAGCCGGATCGGGAGCATACGGCCATTATGGGTTCCTCCATGGGCGGTTTGATCTCCTTTTATCTGGTGTGGCGTTATCCACATATCTTCAGCAAGGCCGGCTGCCTTTCTACTTCATTGCTGTGGAAAAATGGGGCATTGCTGAAGGAAATTGAAAATTTTACTGGACAAAAACCAGAAATTAAGGTATATTTGGATAGCAGCGGTCAGGGAGGCGAAGGTCGACTGACGCCGGATTATCTGCGATTGAAAGAGCTATTGATTCGCAAAGGGTTTGAAGACGGGAAGGACCTGATCTACTATTTCGATCCCGATGGCGACCATTCTGAGCGATCCTGGGCCAGGCGCGTCTGGCGACCATTGAAGTTCATGTTCGGAATTTAGCTCTCGGGGGCGCACAAAAAAATTCCGGGTTGTTATCTCGAATTTCAAAACAATTATTAAACGTCGAAACCGCGATTTGGTCTTGAGAAGGCAATTGTCCTGCCATAATTAAAAACATTATCAGGTCGCATCATAAAAATCAAGTGAGGAAAAAATGAATACTATTTCCATGGAAACAATTGATCAAACATGGCAGGACTTGGTTGCCATGAAACCGGGCAGTTTCACCGATCTGGTCAGCGATTTTGCCCAGGAACAGCCTTACATTCTATCCTATCTGATGGCAGTTGACGAAGAGCACCTAAACGACGATGAGCGCGAGTTTCTGATGTTTCTGGGCACCGTGGTCTGGCGCATCATGTCGCAGAGCAAGTCTCCGTTGCCAAAGGTCACGGCAAATAACATCTTTGATGCTGAGGATAACAATTTTAATATGATCCGGAATTATCATGAGGAGCATGAGCCTGATTATAGCCAGGCCATTCTCAGAATGTTGCAAAGCTACAATCAGGGCGAGTTGCTCAATTTCGTCGTTAATGTTCTGTTGGAAGATGATGAAGAAGCAAATATTCGCGAAAATAATCTCGCGGTGATGATGATCTATCTGAAGACGGTGATCGATTGCCTGGACCGATAATTATTGAGAGAGAAACCATATTTCCCAGGGATGCTCCAGAAAAAATGTCCGATCGGATATTCTCGAGCATCAACAAGTGATCGTATCCGAAGAATGTTAGCAACGAATTTGGAAGTTGTTATGAGGATGAAAAATGGGCAAAACTTTTGCTGAAAAAATTTTAGCTAAAAAAGCTGGTTTGAAAGAAGTTGTTCCGGGCCAGATGGTAACAGTGAAACCAGAACATCTTTTGACGCATGATAACACCTCGGCAATTGTTGGGAAGATCGCCAGCGATCTGGAAAAATATGGAGTGATCGATCCAAACCTCTCGGTGATCGTGCTGGATCATGTGGTCCCGGCCGCCGATGAGAAGACCGCAGCCGGTCATAAAAAGATCCGGGACTTTGTCAAGAAATATGGCATCAAGAATTTTTTCGATGCGGGAGAGGGGATTTGCCATCAGGTGGTCATCGAAAAAGGCTTTGCCGTGCCGGGCACGATTGTGGTGGGCAGCGATTCTCATACCTGCTCGTACGGCGCACTGGGTGTTTTCTCCACGGGCATCGATCGCACCGAGGCAGCGGCTTTGATGCTGACCGGCGAGACCTGGCTCAAAGTGCCCCAGAGCATCAAAATCACCCTATCGGGCCGGTTCCAGCCCTTTGTTTCGGCTAAGGACCTGGTACTAAAGATCATTGGCGATATTGGTGCGGACGGTGCGGACTACTGTTCGGTGGAATTTCATGGCGATATTCATCATTTGTCGATCGATGATCGTATCACCATTGCCAACATGGGCGTGGAAATGGGCGCGAAAAACGCCGTTTTTCCAGTGGATCAATTGGCCGAGGATTATCTCGATTCGATCGGTGTCAAGCGCGGAAGTTACGAAAAAATCTGGGCAGATCCAGACGCCCACTATATCAATGAACTGCACTACGACCTCGCTCGTTTGGAGCCAGTGGTTGCCAAACCCCATACCGTGGATAATGTGGTGCGTGTCAATGAAGTCGAAGGCCTTGCTATCGACCAATGTCTTCTGGGCACCTGCACGGATGGCCGGATCAGCGATCTGGCTATTGCGGCGGAAATTTTGAAAGGGAAAAAGGTCGCGCCCAACGTTCGGCTGTTAATCCTGCCCGCTTCGCGAACCATTTTTCATGAGGCTCTGCGCTTAGGACATATTGAGACGCTGAGCCTGGCGGGTGCGATCTTTCTGCCGACCGGTTGCGGGCCCTGCCTGGGGGCGCATCAGGGGGTTCTGGCGCCGGGTGAAAAATGCTTGAGCACCTCCAATCGTAACTTTAAAGGACGGATGGGCTGCAAAGATGCGGAGATTTACCTT
Source organism: uncultured Cytophagia bacterium (assembly GCA_964647995.1). GTDB lineage: Bacteria > Zhuqueibacterota > Zhuqueibacteria > Thermofontimicrobiales > Thermofontimicrobiaceae > Thermofontimicrobium_A. The sequence goes on along the minus strand of CAZYNP010000049.1, from coordinate 6,934 downwards.
GCCAGTCCCGCAACAGTCGCGGCCTCGGCGATGCATGGGAAGATTACGGATCCGAGGAGAATAGATTAAGGTCGATGCAAGTTGTTTCGAAGACAAAAGTCGCTATGATTCCTGGATAACGTAAAAATAGTAATACTATTTTAGTAGTAGACTGTCAGAATAGCAAGGCTATTTGCGGCAGTTAATTTGAAAATGCAATTGAAATAATTAACGCTAATAATAAATTCCTTCCTCAAATTTTAAAGCAAGCCATCTGAGAAACAATAAAAATGATGAGATCACTCTTTTCCAAAACAGGATTTCTCATTGAGCATTGTGGACAGGAAAATGCAAAAATAAGCTAATAAGGTTAAATCGTTAATTGATTCAGTTGGTCATTAAGGTTAATAGGGTTTCCCGAATTGGTCTCGTATGTCAGTTTAATTAAAATCTTAGTAACATGTAAAAATCCGTGAGAGCAGAAACCTTATCACTTTATTCAAAAACAATCCTGTTCAAGACAGGATTTCTTATTGAACATTTTGGTCAGCAAAATATAATCCGCAACTGGCAGATCGGTGGAAATAGAACCTCATTTTGAAAACGAATAATTTTGCTTTCAACCGCCCATTTTACAATGAGCAAATTTACAAATTTAAATTATTTGGGACAGCAGCGATGAGATATTAAAAACCAATGAAAACAAGCCCTGAATGAACTGATTAGCAAATTTAACTCCCAAATTTAGTTCCAGTTGCTCGCCCTCAATATCATCAGCTCAAAAGCTGGATACGATGTGGCTGATGCTTCGGATCTCCATGCGTTCATCGGATTCGCGAGAGATGTCAATTGGGGATGTGGAGAGCAATTTTGTGTTCGAATTTTGAGGTAGAGGGCGCTCATCGATTATCTGTTGAATAAGCATAAATATCTTGCTTTAGGAGGAATAAAGAATCGGTTTAAAAAACAAGGGATCCATTATGGTACAAAATCAAAAGGTCTGGAAATACGGTGATGACATTAATACCGACATGCTGTTCCCCGGAAAATATACTTACACTTGCAGCACCGCCGAGGAGATCAAGCCGCATCTATTAGAGGACCTCGATCCGAATTTCGCGAAGCAGGTGAAGCCAGGTGATCTTATTTTTGCTGGCAAAAATTTCGGTTGCGGCAGTTCGCGGGAACAGCCAGCGTTGGGACTCAAAGCGGTGGGACTTCAGGCCGTGGTGGCAAAGAGCTTCGCCAGAATTTTTTATCGGGCGGCCATCAATCAGGGCTTGCTGCTGATCGAATGCCCGGCTGCGGTCGATGCGTATCGCGAAGGAGATGCTGTTCAATTGGATCTGGCCAAAAGCAAGATTGTCGTGGCGGGCAAGACATTCTCTTTTCCCACGTTACCACCCGAAATATTGGCCATTCGCGACGCCGGCGGATTGCTGGAATATACCCGGCAGAAGCTGGCGCGAAGATGATTGGAAATTAAAATATTTTTTAAAGGCATTTTTGTCAATACGGATGGGGAAATTTCAAAAATCAAAATAGAAATTTCAAATAAATTCCAAAAAT
>CAZYNP010000049.1:0-5286 GCA_964647995.1 uncultured Cytophagia bacterium | reverse complement strand
TTGGAGGCAGAAATTTTTTCCAACGGATAGAAACAACCCAACGGATGGGGAAATTTCAAAAATCAAAATAGAAATTTCAAATAAATTCCAAAAATCAAATTACAAATTTCAAATAAAATTCAATCACCAAATTGCAATTACCAAAACTTGGGACTATCCCTGGTGCTGGTTTGGTTTGGAATTTGAGTATTGCGGATTGGGATTTATTTGGGATTTGATATTTGAAATTTGAGAATTGCATATTGGGATTTAAAAAGCCGTTGGAGGCAGAAATTTTTTCCAACGGATAGAAACAACCCAACGGATGGGGAAATTTCAAAAATCAAAATAGAAATTTCAAATAAATTCCAAAAATCAAATTACAAATTTCAAATAAAATTCAATCACCAAATTGCAATTACCAAAACTTGGGACTATCCCTGGTGCTGGTTTGGTTTGGAATTTGAGTATTGCGGATTGGGATTTATTTGGGATTTGATATTTGAAATTTGAGAATTGCACACTGGGATTTATTTGGGATTTGAAGTTTGAAATTTGAGGATTGCACACTGGGATTTATTTGGGATTTGAAGTTTGAAATTTGAGAATTGCATATTGGGATTTATTTGGGATTTGATATTTGAAATTTGAGATTTAAAAATCCGTACCGCCTTTTAACCGTGAATAATCGCTTTTGAGGATGTCATCATGAAAAAAGTTATGCTGATCCTATTTTTTTTTATTATCTCTCATCATTGCCTCTTCGGCCAGGATTATATCAACATCACCTTCCGCCATTACCCCATCGGACAAACTGTGGTGCGAGCATTCGTTCCCGGAACATTCAACAATTGGGGACCAAATTCCAGCGGCCGCATTGCTACCAATGCACCATCGCTGATGAGCTACGTCGATTCATTGAAATGCTATGTGAAGACCATTCGCTTGAAGGTGGGGGAGACCCACAACTACAAGTTTCATGAGCATCTCAATGCCGATGGCTCCAGCTTCGCCTGGTACACCGATCCTCTCAATCCGTTGATTAACTACAGCGATAACAACAATTCGATCCTCGTGGTGAAAAAAGCCATGATCTTTGAAATTTCACCGAAGAACGATGCGATCGTCACTCAAGCGGCGCCACTGCTTACGGCAGGCGTCTTTGCCGCCGAAGGGGATTCGATTTTGCTCGACCGGTCCGAAATCTGGCTGAATAACTCCTTCCTGACCAGTTTCGCTGGCCATGTGATTCCCAACCTATCGGTTCTTCACTATCAGCTTCCGCCGCTGAAAAACGGCAGCAACGAGGTTCGGCTCATTGTGCGGACGAAAAAAGGCGAGTCCGTTAGCGAAACGATCGAATTCATGGTCGTGGCCGGCGATGTGTTTTTCTATACTCCATCCACCGATAGCGTCTGGGCGAACTATCGCACAATTCGCTGGCGGGTGAATATGGCTGGCAACAAACTGCAATCCCTCAACCTGAAGCAGCTCAGAAGTTATCCCATTAGCCTGCCCGCGGAGGTGGAAAAAGATTATGAACATCGGGTGACCCTGGCTTATGGTGAAAACCGCTATGTGGTCTCAGTGACCGACACTGCTGGAAAGGTGACGGAGTCGGATACCTTGACCTTGACCTACCCGATGCCGCAAAAGCCCCAGCCAGAGATCATTTTTCAACTCAACTCCGATAGCAGCCAGCTCAAAATCATTGGCAGGGGCAACGACCCTGAAAACAGCGCCCTCAGTTTTCTGTGGCATACTCAGCCCACCAATCTTGGCGATCTCTCTGAGGTGGATGGGCAGACCAGCGAAGAATTTTCGATCGTTCCCCCGAAAACCCCTGGCGACTACAGCCTCAAATTGACCGTCACCGATGCCGATGGCTATTCCAATTCTACCATCAATTTTTTTACTGTTCACCCCAATGGCTCGATAACGATTCCAACATTGGCCACAATTCCCGGTTGGGTGGCCAATGCCCGCATCTATTGCATGTTCATTAAATCCTACACCGCAGCCGGTACCATCCCCGCGGCTCGGGACAATCTGGAGCACATCAAAAATATGGGGTTCAATGTGATTTGGGTGCTGCCGGTGATGGATGTGGAGGGCGTGGTGGATCAGGGGGCCAATATTGGCTACAACATTATCGACTTCTTTCGTGTGGAGCCCGCCTATGGCAGCAATGCGGATTTCAAGGCATTGGTCCAGCGCGCCCATAAGCTGGGGTTGCGGGTCATTCTCGATGTCACGCCAAATCATAGCAGCCGCTCCCATCCCGTTGCACTGGATGTGCGTGCCCGAAAAAAGTATAGCCGCTTTTATGATTTTTACCAGCATACGATCATTCCGCACAACGATAATGGTCTGGGACAATCGATCTCTGCCGATGGAATTGTGTATTATTCCGCCTTCTCCGATGCCATCTTGAACTGGAATTGGTCCGATGCCGAGGCGCGGCAATATATGATCGATGTCTATACCCATTGGTTGCGCGAGTACGATATCGACGGCTTCCGATTCGATGTCTATTGGGGCCCACATCGACGCTATGGCCGAAGCAATTTCGATCAGCCACTTCGCGCGGCATTGCGTGCGGCCAAAGCGGACATCATGCTGCTGGGGGAAACCGATGGCACCGGCGCAGGGACAGAGGTCCAATATGCCGATCAGAATGGTGGAATGGATCTGGGCTATGACTGGATTTTGAAGAACGCTATTTTGAATTTTCCCAGCATCACCAATTTGAACGATAAGCTCTATAACGGCGGCTATCGGCCTGGCCCGAATTCGTTGTTCCTGCGCTTCCTGGAAAACCAGGACGAGGATCGAGTGGCCTATCGTTACAACAGCATTGAAAAGACCTTGCCGGTTTCGACGGCGATTTTCATGGCGACCGGCATTCCGCTGCTGTATCAGGGGCAGGAGGTCGGCATGGGCTATGGCATGGCCGGCAGTCGCGATTACCGCGTGCGTTCCACGGTGAACTGGCAAAATCCACCCGCTCGGATTCTGGCGCCGCACTACCAAAAGCTCGCCCAAATCCGCGCCCAGTTCCCGGCCTTCCGGCGACAGATGGAGGACCGCAATGGCGATCGGCGCATCGATAGCAACGATCCCACGATGCAGCCGGTCCTTTTCAACAGCAACGGCATCTATGCCTTTGGCCGGCCTTATCCCGATCAGAATGGAATTGTGGTGATGAATTTTACCAACCAGCCGCGGCAATTCGACCTGCCCTTGAACCTGACTGGCTGGGCCGAGTTCCGCACGGGTTTCGATGGAAACAGAATTTACTATGTGAATGACCTGTATCGCCAGACATCCCAGGCTAAAACCGGCGCCGAGCTGGATCGGCTGCCGATCGAGCTGGATGCCTTCCAGGTGGCGATCTACACCATCAGCGTGAGCGCAGAATCGGTACTGTTGCCCACCCTGACGGTGGATGTGGACGAGGCAGATGTTTCGCCGGCGCGGCCCAGCTTTGTACTGTATGATAACTATCCCAACCCATTCAATAGCCGCACCGTCATTCGCTATCGCCTGGCCTCGCCCGAGCCAATGCCTACGAAGCTGACGATAGTAAACTTGCTCGGCCAGGAGGTCAAAACATTGGTGGATCGAGCGCAATCGGCGGGGGACTATCAAGTCGTTTGGGATGGATTGGACAACTCTGGCAAGCCCGTGGCCAGTGGAGTTTACCTGTATGCTATTACATCGGGAAGATATTGTGACGTGAAAAAGCTGGTCTTGATAAAGTAAAATTCCAAATCACAAAATTCAAAAAACAAATAAATTTCAAAGCTTCAAATTTTAAATTTTCAAATCTCAACACAAAAGAAAAAGAAGTTTTGGAATATTGAAAATTGAAGTTTGTATTTTATTTGTAATTTGGTTTTTGATTTTTGGAATTTATCAACGAACGTTTTATCATCGATGGGAAAATAAATTATGTGCCGAATGCTTGTCGCCGCAGGTAATTTCACTATCGATCATCTTATCGATGATTTTATTTTAATGGCCGCCGACCAGAACGAGAGACATGAAAAGAACCTGGATCAGGAATTCAAACATGGCGATGGTTGGGGCATGGCCTATCTGGAACATGGCGAGCTGAAAGTCTTTCGCTCGCCGAAAGCGGTCTTTGAGGACGATCAGATCCACCAATTCCGACAATTGCAAACCGATCTGGTGCTGCTCCACGCGCGCAAGGCCTCTCGCGGCCAGGTGGAGCTGCGCAATGTCCATCCCTTCGCGTGCCAGCTCCAGGGCCGGCGCTATGTATTTTGCCACAACGGCACCATCCATGATGAATTGGTTTTTGATAATGCTTTCAAGCCAATCGGCTCTACGGATTCGGAACGGCTGTTTTATTATCTCCTGACCAACAGCAACGGACAACTGACTCCGACTTTGTTGAAAGCAAAATTAGAAAAGATCAAAAATTTCACCGCAGCTAATTTTATTCTCTCGGATGGGAAGACGATTTATGCCAGCAATTGGTACACGGAAAATCCCAATTATTATTCCTTGAAGGTATTGCAGAAGCCGGGACTGATTATAGTCGCCTCAGAGAAACTGCCGCACTATAGAACAGATGCTTGGAAAATATTAGAGAATCAGGATATTGTTTCGGTTGGGACATCAGATTTGAGTGTTAAAATAAATTGAATAAACTGATGCCATCGCTCCGAGCGGATGGCATCAGTCTGGAGGATTGAATGCTAAACTATCATCTCCCACTCGTGGAAGACCAGTTCTATCATATTTTCAATCGCGGGAATAACAGCGAGAAGATTTTTTTTAAGGAAAAAAACTATAACTATTTTCTTGAAAAATATGATGAGTATCTGTCTTCCTATCTCAATACTTATGCGTTTGCTTTGATACCAAATCATTTTCATTTTTTGATCAAGGTGAAGACCACTGATTCCATCGCTGCGAGCGATGGAATCAGTCCTGTGCAAAAAACTGATGCCATCGCTCCAAGCGATGGCATCAGTTCTGATGTCAGCAAGAGAGTTAGCGAACAATTCCGCCGATTTTTTGTGAGTTATTCCCAGGCAATCAACAAGCAAGAAGGTCGAACGGGCAGTCTTTTTCCAAAGAATTTTAAGCGAGTACCTGTGTATTCGCCCGACCATTTGATTTACCTGGTTTATTATATTCATGCGAATCCCCAGCGACATAGAATTGTATCTGATTTTAAAATATATCCCTATAGCTCATATCGTTTTTTCCTAACTTCAAAAGAGACAAAATTATGTCGAACTGAAGTACTGGAGTGGTTTGGCTCGTTGGACC
>CAZYNP010000048.1:0-42174 GCA_964647995.1 uncultured Cytophagia bacterium | reverse complement strand
TAAAAGGCTGACGCCTTAAATCCGTAAAAGGCTGACGCCTTAAATCCGTAAAAGGGTGACGCCTTAAATCCGTAAAAGGCTGACGCCTTAATTCCGTGAAATAATTCTGAAAATGATCGATTAAGCCGGATTGATGGCATTGAAAATAGCCGAATAATCGCTATTCTCCAGACCCATTTGCAGGGCTTTTTGAATCACCGATCGAACTCCCTGAAGGCCTGCTGATTCCAGGTTGGTTCGTTCTAATTCGTTCAAGATCAAATTGACATCTTTCAGCAAATGTTTGGTGGGAAAATTGGGATCGGAAAAATTCCGGCTGAGCATGCGCGGTAATTTTTTATCGAAGGTAGGGGCATAGAGCGCACTTTGCCGAAGAATGCTCATAAATAGCGACACATCCACCCCGCTGCGCTGCACATAGCTCAGGCTCAAGGCAAAGGCGCTGGTCAGCGAGGCGATCAATTGATTGAGCGCTAATTTGAGCGCAGCCGCTTGTCCCACCGGCCCGACCAGGATCGGCTCGCGACTGATACCAGCGAAGAGCCGCCGCCACCGCTCAAATTGCTCCTCGGTGCCACCAACCATGACCAGGAGATTGCCGGCCTTGACTTCGGCGATGCTGCCAAGCACCGGCGCCTCCAGATAGCTGCCGCCCGCTTCGAGAACCCGTTGTTGCAGCTCAATGCTTTCGACGGGTGAAATTGTTCCCATCTGAATAATATTTTTGTCCCACAAATTGAGCGGTAAACTGGCCGAGAACATTATTTCACGAATGGCCGCAGCATCAGCCAGCATCAAGATCGAGCAATCGGTTGCTTGAATGGCCTCGTTGACGGTTCTGGCCACGGTAATGCCCGGTTGTTGGAGGGCCAATGCCTTCTCCCGGGTGCGATTGTAAACCACTATTTCGTGCTGACTCTCGCTGAGTTTTTTGGCCAGTGCGCCCCCCATCAGGCCAGTTCCAATGATTCCAATTTTCATAATCGACCTCAATTTTGACGGTACTATTTTTAAAATCAGAACACAGGATGCTTGTTGTCTGGACAAGCTATCCGGTGCCATGATCAGGTTATGGTCAGGCAAGTTTGCCCTGAAGGGAATGGCATGGATCGATGTGTCAAGCTGCGATAGAATATAGCAGGAATGGATGATTTTGTCAAGGCCGAAAATTGTGGTGATGCCGGATGGAAATATGTTCGCCGAAACCGATGCTCCGGAAGGCGTGAGGATACAACCAACCCAATAAAAAACCGGATGAGGCAGACACCCAGCCTCATCCGGTTCAATTTTGCTGCTGATCAAAGGTCTACCGCACCAGCATCATTTTCATCTTTTGAGAGAATGTTTTGCTGTTGCCGATAGCTTTGATTTGATAGAAATACACACCACTGGCGACAGCCTTGCCGTTGTCATCCTTGCCATCCCATTGAATTCGATAGCTGCCAGCGGGTTTGTTTTCATTCACCAGGCTGCGAATGGTCTGTCCCATCAAGTTGTAAACCTGCAGGCTGACCTTAGCCTGTTCTGGCAAATCGAAAGTGATCATGGTTTCGGGATTGAACGGGTTCGGATAGTTCTGGCCCAGTGCATACTTCGTCGGAATCGCTTTCTTGGTACCATTGAACGCACTGCCGGCCTGGGCATTGGGTCCAGCACCAATCAACGGAGTGGTATACACTTCGAACTCGGAAAGCGCTCGATAGTTGTCATCAGAATCCAGCAGCTCCAGTTTAACATATCTGGCCTTGACAGGAATGGTCAATTTCTCTTCCCAATCCGTGGCGGTGGTTGACTTCTCGAACAATTTGGTAAAGTTAGTACCATCCAGTGAAGTCGAGACCCGGTACTCTTTGACCAATTGTTGCGGATAGCCATGCCCAGTTCCTCGGAGGAGACGAATCTTAATGATTGCACGTTCCCCGTCATCGGCGAATTTGTAGATACCGAAGCAGCCAGTATACTTCTGAATGGCAGCGACCTGGGTGTTCACATCGCCATCGACTGCCATGTCCCAACCTTCACCGCGCCAGGTCTGCGAACCGTCGTCGACTACCAATGTTTCTTTAGTCAATTCTGGCTCCGTAAATTTTACCACCACTGGCGTAGCTGTGGTCAGCGAAGAAGAGGCCAGCCGTAAGCCACCAACACGAACGGCAACCGCTTTTTCCTCAGGAGTTAATGAACTGAAAGCACCGGCATAAACCCCTGGCTGTTCCGTTTCGGTCACGAGATAATAGAAGTTTTGAGTTCCCGTGGCGTTGATCCGGAAATAGGACGGTGGCAAACCGGTAACGGGATTGCCATTGGCATCGGCCAGGTAAACCTGAACCGTGGACGCGTCGTAGCCGTTGGCGACATGAGACGGAGTAGCCATGATGATCGATCCGGCAATATCGGGTACCACGATTTTTTCGTAAACTTCGAATTCACCAATTTGCTGCCATTGGGAATTGCCCGCCTCGCAGGTCAATTTGACAAACAAGGCTTCCACTGGATCGAAGCTAAATTCTTCCCAACCGCCAGTGTTTTTGGTGAAGGTGCCGATGTCAGTGAAATTCTGTCCGTCCATCGAAACCGACACGGTGAATCGAGTTACGTAGTCGGAAACTTTGCCTTCGACGCCGGTGTCGTTCAGCATGCGAATCTTGCTGATTCTTCGAGCAAAGCCATCATCGAAAGTGAACACGGCCGAGGGATGATCCCCGCGGACATTGGTGGTGGCCCAATGATGGAAGGTGTTCTGATCGATCGCATTGTCCCAGCCTTCATCGCTCCAGGTCTCTCCAGTGGCATCGACCAATTTGAGATACGTCAATCCCAAATGTTCTATGTCGTCGTACACCTCGATCAATCCGGCAACCGATTCGGTATGGCGGCCGCCCAATCCCGACGAGGTGAGACTGACAGAATAGATGCCTGGCGTGGTATAGACATGGACTGGATTTTTCTCAGTGCTGGTAGTGCCATCGCCAAAATCCCAGAGGTAACTATCCGCCAAGCCGACTGTGCGATTGACGAATTGAACGGTCAACGGGCCAAACCCAACTGTCGGTTCGGCCAAAATTCCAGCCGCCAGTCGCTTGTTCAATTGAACCGCTTTCTCGATTTTGCCGGTAGTCGTATGACCATAGACGTCGGTCACTGACAATTCCACATCGAACGACGCCTCACCATCGGCCTCAAAGACGCAGGTTGGATTTTGCTCGGTGCTGGTCTTGCCATTGCCAAAATCCCAGAAATAGCTGGCGATGGGGAATTTGGAGATGGTTTGATTGACAAAATTAACTGTCATCGGGCTGACGCCAAATGCTGGCTCGGCCTTGAAATCGACAATGCAGCCCTTGCCATAGATCCATTCCAGGCCTTCGATATCTTCAGGATGAAGATCAATAGCATGTTGATCTAAAAAGATTTCATCCAGATGATCATCCCCCGGAAAACCCGCCATGGTCTTTTCTTTATCAGCTTCCCCATACAAATCGGTCAAGCCACAGAAATTGCCGAATTCGTTGGTCGCCAAATTGGCCGTTACCAGGGAATAAGGCGAAGGCGCAGATGAGGGATCTGAGCACCAGGGATAAAGCTTGTTGAGCACGATATCGGCTTCGATGATACTGCCTGTCCCATTGAACCATAAGTAGGTTAAGCTGGGAGAGGGATAGCCATCGACGATATTATCAAACAGGACGGTGTTCTCGCCATCCAACTGGGCCTCGCTCACATTAGAAACACCGGCAAATTCCAGTTGAATTAGCGCCTGAGCTTCGGTGTTCCAGGTATTGGCGCTGTGAACCACATCGGCCAGGAACTGGGACGGATTGTAGTGAACACAGCTAAACGGATTAACCTTGAACGGTACGATGGGGTAGGTTGTACCGCCGGCCGTGCCTACACCGGCATGCCATCGGTTCCCAATATATCCAAACGAGACATTAAAGTCATGATAGGCAACGCCTTCACCTGGCCTGCGGGCGCGTAGCACACCGCTGCTGGCACCAGAAGGAACCTCGCAAATGACTTTCGTATCGTTCCAATGGGAGAAACTGGTTGCCGGGACCCAGATCGTATCGCCCCACCAATAGAATCCGCCGAAGAATTCAAATTTGGTATCGGCATTATAACCACTGTTGAAATCGCCAAAATTGGTGCCAATGATTTTAACGCTTTTACCGGTACCGGCAGATTGCTTCATTGGTTGGACCGAAGTAATCGCCGGATGATTTCCCATGGGGAGATATTTTTTCAGCTTAACATTATCGATCCAGGTGCCACGATCGCCAATCTGGTAATCACTGAAGAAAATAAAGCAGAGCCACACCTGGTTTTTATCCCACAGCGGCCCGATGACTTCCTCGATGTTGATTTCATAATGGATATAACCACCGGTCGAGGTGTAGAAAAATTGAAAATCCGGACCTAAATAGAACCACACCCCATCGATGGAAAAACCGACCGCGCTCCAATCCACAGGGCCTTCTACGGTCTGATCCGCTGGCGGAACATTTCGGAACGGCTCGACCGTTTGATCGATTTTGAATGTTAATTTAGCCGAGTAACAATCGCTGAGATCGAACGGTCCCGCCACCATCCAGGCCTGGGAATTATTGGGATAATTATCGCTGCCCGCAGATAGATCGGGATTCCCAGGAATTAAATTGGTTTCGGCACACCATACCGCATTTTCACCGGCATACGGATTATATGAGGTTTGGCCCCAGGTGTAACCGTTGTTTACACCAGGATTTGCGTTGCAGGCCAGCAACCAGTCGGTCCCAGGAAACTCGCCTTCAAAATCATCGCCCCAGACGCAGCGCCAACCCCACTCACCATCGGTTTCGGTTTCGACGTAATTGTTATTCTGGGGTCGAAATTTTTTGGCTTTTTCGGCCAGTCGGGTGGGATCAGGAAATTGCATTTTCTGGACATTTTTATCTTGCTTTTTGCCCAGATAATTTAAAACCTTTCCTTTCAAAAGCGGTATCGCATCGTCTGGACCAACCGAAGACGATCTGGTTTTATTCCATCCGATGAGCGATTTTTCTTTGCTTCCATTGGTTTGAGGGCCGAGAAACAGCAGCGCCTTTTCGCCGGTGTCGAACGTGGGCGCTCCGATCACTTTCAAACCAATGTCGCCAACTTTCCCACCGGGGATTTTGATCGTCTGTGTTTTTTCCCGGTCGTCCCCTTTCAGGTACTCATCCACATCAACGGTGATAGTCGTATAAATCTTGGTATGCGACTTATCCCATTCCGATGTTTGCTTGGCGACTTTGCCAATGATGATACTCTCTGCTTTTTCGGTTAACTCTTTGACCGATTTTGGGTTCTCGGCCGCATTAACTGAAAAAGCAATCGCGACACTCATGGCGAGTATCACTAACAATAGTTTTTTTGTCATACAACCTCCAACATTAAGATTGACCAAAACTTGAACTACTGTGGATTGACATCCAAAAAGCTTTTCCTCCTACTGACGACTATTCACCCCCTTTCCATAGGCGAGGTAAAATAACTGGTCCAATATTTAAGAAAAATGAATTAGAGAAGACTTTGTTGCTGAATCAGGGGATTTGAAGACCATTCGTGCGCTCCACCAAACCGGCAACCTACCCCATTCTCGAAATTGTTACTGTCCGCAACTAAAGCAAGGATTGGCCGCTGAATAAGTTTTGGGACTGCAACTCGAGGTAATTGGCATTCTGGTGGATAAATATTAAGAACAATAATTACAATATAAAATAGATACAAATCCCCCTATCTACTTTATATAAATGATTTGAAACTTCATAATCAAGATAACAAATTATAATTAAAATGTCAATACCTTTTTAATCGAAATTTTAATTTTATGCCGTATGAAAAAAATGCGCGCATTGGTTGGACAAAATTATGAGCATCAGAAAAATTGGTTATCACCACGATAGCTATTATGCTCTACGAGTGCCCCTTTCAGATTCGTAATTCGATGGATGCCAAATAATCTTTTGCACACTATCGGAGCGGCAGTGTCGATCGCAAATCCACCGCCGGAGTAATCAAGCCGCCGAATATTTTTTCAACATTATAGTACCAACCATCATTTTCATTTGCGTAAAAATTCTGGCGAAAAAATTCTGTTGTCAGCCGTGCCTACCTAAATATTTTTTCTTTAATTTACTGCACCAGGCATCCTCCGTGATTCTGGCGTCCAAAATTTCGCAATTTCGTTTATGCGACCGCCCCAACGCCCGCCAACGGCAGCCCATTTTTGATCGGATCCGAAAGATGTTGCCGATATTTTTGGGCTTTCATTAACGCGCCCCTGTTCGGCGTGGTCGATCGAATTTTGCGAATTGCCACCGCCAATGATCGGCCCACCAAAGTTGGTCAAGTTTATTTCAAAACAGTAATTGGCTTCGCACGATCTCAAGGCCAAATTTTTTTTAAAAAAATGTGAATCCTATTGGCTACTTGTGCACCAAAAAGAGCACTTTGGTGGGGAGGCCATTTCGCAGTCAACAGGGACAACGCAGCGGTTCGAAGGAAGCCATTTCGGCATGAGACCAAGACTGGTTGCGCTATGTTGCTGGTTGCCAATTTTTTATGATAAAGAAATAGCCATTGCTTTGAGTTCAATATCGCATGGAATTTAAGTATTTATTTTATGGGGATTCCGCATTTAATGACCATTGGCTCTATTAATATGCGGTCGCAATTAATTTGCCTCGCGCAGCTAAGCAATTCCCTGGGCGTAGCCGAGAATCGTGAACTTAAAAAAATAATTAATCAGCGCAGCCGGAAATCATAAGACTGCCGAATGGCACGAAGCGATATGATTTTCGGGCGAGTGGTGTTCCTCGGTAGTATCGGGCAGCAATTCTTCGGAAGAGCTGATAGTCCGGTTCAGGTAGGCAGCTTCAACGGCCGGCAGCGGAATTTATTGATAGTGAGGATGAAAACCAGAGCCGACCTCTAATATTGGGCCATCATTGGCCCAAATTATTATGCCATTGATTGAACGTATCGCAACAGCGGTTGCCAGGTGCTCAGTGGCTGGGATTCAAAGCGCTTCCTGGTACTTAATGATCTGCCGCTTTAATTTTAGGATTAGTAACTCAATGGATAGTTGGTTGAGGCAGTTGCCGAGAGTTAGCCCTATCCGGAGTAATTTACTATTGTCGGAATTTGATCTGATGTAAAAAACATCGTTGGCAGGATGGATGCGAGAAAAATGATCTTCGGTCGCAGAAGCAGAACGCAGCAATAGTCAAGAGGGGCTCAAAATGAATATGTCTTCCGACTCAATTCCCAATGCAACACTGGAAGCAATTGCCCGGAGTTTTTATCGAGAGACCATTCGTTATGGCTTCAGACAAGTTGATTATTTGCGATTTGTAAATTTCTTGTTAGACCTATCTTTGAAGAATGGTTCTTCTTCCATCGAACCCGAAGAAAAAACGACCACCGATTCGAATGAAGAAAACCCGTTATCTCAAAAGGAGAATTAGGTTACAACAAGCCAATTTGGATGACAATTCAAAAACAGCTTTCAGGTAATGGGGCGAAGGACGTTGTTGGGCGCTATCTCTCACAAAGCCGAAAAGCCGCACCGCCGATAGACAGCAACTTGATAATCAAAAGCTTCGAAAATTTAGTTTAGCGCTAACATCTGAGTTCAATTTCCGACTTTTTCATGAAGGTCTGATGATGACGCCGTTGCGCTGAAGCAAGAACAATGCTTCGTGCGCATCGCCGATCAGTTATTTCCCAAATTCGATTAAGTCCAGGGGGGCCTTGGAGGTAAGTTCATTCTTGTCCAAAATAGGATTTCCTGTTTAACATTTTGGACAGCAACCTACAACCAGAAGCTAATAAGGTCCAACTGTTAGTGGATTTGGCTGGTTACTCAGGCCAATCAGGTTCTCGAAATTGGTCTCGTGTGTCAGGCTGATTAAAACCTTAGTAACATGTCAGAAGCCGTGACAGCAGAAACCCTATCGCTTTATTGAAAAACACTCTGGTCCAAAACAGGATTTATCATTGAGTTCTTGGGACAGTAAAATATAATCCGGCAACTGGCGGATATATGTAAATAGAACCTCATTTTGAAAAACGAATAGATTTGCTTTCAATGGCCTATTTTGCAATGAGCAAATTGAATTATTTTTGACAGCAGCGAGGTAATTCGTATTTGAAAAATTGGGCACGGTTGCTTTATAAATCCATCTCCTGCCCGGGCTGGTATGAGAGAGTTGATTGCTTCGTTGAAAGGGCCGATCGCAATGATATATTTATACAGTATGGATATAATCGTTGAATAAAATTAGATCAATTGGATGGCCACTTTTCCTGTTTGAAAAAAATTATTGTAAAATTAGCAAAATTGATAATAATTTGAAACCATGTCCTGTTTAAGTAGTTTACAGTGGATGGGAAATGGCTTCTTGATAATCGCTAACCTGTTTTTTCCGCAAGAGGTTTGACATGTCCATTCATTCGAAAGTTTTTGGTGGTGGCAATTTCGAGCCAACCACGCTGGTTGAATTGTTGCGATGGCGGGCAACTCATTTTTCAAATAATAGAGCGTATACTTACCTACAGGATGGGGAGGAAAAAGATCTGCTCGTAACCTATGCGGATCTTGATCGCCGGGCGCGTGCAATCGGTGCCTGGTTGCAATCGTTAGGAGCAACCGGTCAGCGCGCGTTGCTCATCTATCCCCCCGGGATCGAGTATATTACGGCATTTTTTGGCTGCCTTTATGCCGGGGTTACCGCAGTGCCAGCCTATCCACCCGATCCCACCCGATTGAACCGAACTCTGCCGCGCTTGCAAGCCATTGCCCGCGATGCCCAGGCGTCATTAGTTTTGACCAATGATTCAATCCTTTCGATGATCAAAATCATGCGGATCGGTTCTAAAGTAACCGATTCCCTGGAAAAGGTTCCGTTCTTCAAGAAATTTGGCAGCACCCTCGGTTCATTTCTTTCCCAGCGAGCTGCGATTCTGAACGCCAAAGATTTAAGTGATCTGCAATGGTTATCCACTGAAGACCTGAAAAATGATCTGGCTGACGATTGGCAGGAGCCAGATATAAACAAAGACACGCTGGCATTCCTCCAGTATACTTCTGGCTCTACTGGCGTGCCGCGTGGCGTGATGCTCAGCCATGAAAATCTGTTGTACAATCTCGCCCTGATTTACGAAGGTTTTGCGTTCACGCCGGATTGTGAGGGAGTTATCTGGCTACCCATTTATCATGATATGGGTTTGATCGGTGGCGTACTACAGCCGCTGTACGGGGGCATGTCATGCACGTTGATGTCGCCCATCGATTTTCTCCAGCGACCCTTGCGCTGGCTCAATGCAATCTCTCGAATCAAAAATGCACCGGTAATCAGCGGCGGGCCGAATTTCGCTTACGACCTATGCGCTCGAAAGGTAACACCAGAGCAGAAACAAAAACTCGCCTTAGGTCATTGGAAGGTGGCATTCAGCGGTGCAGAGCCAGTCCGTCCCGAAACCATCGATCGGTTCACCCAAACCTTTCAGTCCTGTGGCTTCAAGCGGGAGGCTTTTTATCCCTGTTACGGGTTGGCGGAGGCTACGTTATTCGTCTCTGGCGGCTACAATGCAGATCCCCCAATTATCGTCAATATCAAGAAATCCGAATTGAAAAATAATCGTTTTATTCTCACTTCCCCGGACCAACCTGATAGCCAGCCAGCCGTTGGGTGTGGGCATACGTATGGCGACCAGATTATTGCGATTGTGAATCCAGAAACGTTGGAAGAATGTCGAGCCAACCAGATCGGCGAAATTTGGGTGTCTGGCACCAGCGTGGCGAAAGGCTATTGGAACCGGCCAGACGAGACCGAGCAGACGTTTCGGGCACAAATTAAAGGCAAGGAAGGCCGCTACTTTTTGCGCACCGGTGATATGGGCTATTTAAAGGATGGGGAACTGTTCATTACCGGTCGGATGAAAGATTTGATTATCATTCGGGGGAGAAATCACTATCCGCAGGACATCGAGTTTACGGTGGAAAACTCGCATTCCAATCTACGGCCAGGGTGCAGTGCTGCCTTTTCGGTGGATATCGAGGATCAGGAACGTCTGATCATTGTGGTGGAGGTGCGCAATCCCAAAACGCTCGATGCGGATGAGGTGATTGGGGCGATCCGTCGCCAGGTGACCGAAGCCCATGAACTTCAGGCCTACGCTGTGGTGCTGATCAAGCCGCGCAGCATCTCGAAAACCTCCAGCGGCAAGATTCAACGACGCGCGACCAAGAATGAGTTTTTGGAGGGCAAGCTCCAGGTAGTGGCCGAATGGCGGGCGTCCGGGCACATTCAGACCGACATCTCTAAAGACGAGATTGCCCCGATTGAACAACCCGCACCAGCGCCGGTGGCTGAGGTCGTTCCAGCAAGCCCTCAGAAGAAAAGTCCGGCTGTTTCGGCCATTGAATCCTGGCTCGTCGCCAAAATTGCCGAGAACCTGGAAATTGATCCCGGTGAAATCGATACTCATGAACCGTTTGTCAGTTTCGGATTGGACTCGGCGCAGGCGGTTGGGCTGGCCGGAGATTTGGAGGAGTGGTTGGGCCGAAAGCTGTCGCCGACCCTGGTATGGGATTATCCCACCATCGAATCGCTGGCGGCTTTTCTAGCTGAAGAGGATGGCGGGAAGGTCATTTCTCCGAAGGCCATGTCGATCAGAGCCATGGATGCAGAGCCTATTGCCATAATTGGGATGGGCTGTCGTTTTCCTGGGGCCGATAATCCAGATGAATTCTGGCAATTGCTCTCTCAAGGCGTGGATGCGATTTCCGAGGTGCCGGAAGATCGCTGGGATCGTGATGCTCTGTATGATCCAAATCCTGATGCGCCAGGGAAAATGATCACGCGACATGGCGGCTTTTTAAAGCAGATCGACCAGTTTGAACCCCAATTTTTCGGGATATCGCCGCGAGAGGCTGCTCGGATGGACCCGCAGCAGCGGTTATTGTTAGAAGTGACCTGGGAAGCCTTAGAAGATGCGGGAATTGCCCCACAGAAACTGGCTGGAAGCGATACCGGCGTTTTTATCGGCATCAGCAATGATGATTATACTGCTCCGCTCTACCGTGATCATTCGCTGCTTGATGCTTATAGCGGGATTGGCAATGCCTTCAGCGTTGCAGCCAATCGGATTTCTTACAGTTTTGACCTGAAAGGGCCGAGCATTGCTCTTGATACGGCTTGCTCCTCATCCATATCGGCCGTGCATCTGGCGGTGCAAAGCCTCCGGATCGGGGAATGCAATCTGGCTATTGCCGGGGGAGTCAATATCATCATTTCCCCAGAGCGCACGATCACCTTTTCTCATGCTCGAATGATGGCACCAGATGGCCGCTGCAAAACCTTCGATGCCTCGGCGGATGGTTATGGACGTGGCGAAGGGTGCGGTATCATTATTTTGAAGCGCCTATCGGATGCGTTGGCTGCCGGCGATCGCGTTTTAGCGTTGATTCGAGGCTCGGCCGTGAATCAGGATGGCAAATCTAATGGCATCACTGCGCCCAACGGCAAAGCTCAGGAGTCAGTTATTCTGCAGGCACTTGCCAATGCCAAAATCACCGCCAGTCAGGTTAATTACGTTGAAGCCCATGGCACAGGTACCAGCCTAGGTGATCCCATTGAGCTAGAAGCTCTGGCCGCGGTGCATCGAGATCGTCCTAAAGATCAGCAGTGTATTATTGGTTCTGTCAAGACCAATATTGGTCACCTGGAATCGGCCGCCGGAATTGCTGGCGTCATTAAGGTGGTTCTGGCTTTAAATCATGAATTGATTCCAAAACAACTTCATTTCCAGACGATCAATCCTCATATTCCCATTGATCAATATCCTTTCAAGATTGCCACAGCACCAATCCCGTGGAAAGCTGGCGAGGGCCGCCGCATTGCTGGGGTAAGCTCATTTGGATTTGGTGGCACCAATGCCCATGTGATCATTGAGGAGCCATTGAGTCGAAAAGTAAGTCACAATGAACCGGAGCGACCGCTTCATCTGCTGAAATTATCGGCTAAATCTGAAAAGTCACTGAAAGACCTGGCCGATCGCTATCAGCGGTTTTTTGCTCGGTCTCCTGAGATCAATATCGGTGATGCTTGTTTTACCGCCAATACCGGGCGCTCGATTTTCAGCTATCGATTGGCAGTTGTTGGTGATTCGATCGAAAAATTGCGCGATCGGTTGGCCGCTTATATAGCGGGAAATGATGCCGCCGGTGTTCATGCGGGATCGGTTCAGTCGGAAAAATCATCGAAAATCGCATTTCTGTTTACTGGTCAGGGTGCCCAATATGCGGGTATGGGAAAAGAGCTCTATCAAACCCAACCGACCTTTCGAGAGGCGTTGGATCGATGTCATGAGATTTTGAATGCTTATCTACCAGTGCCCTTGCTCCAAGTGATGTTCCCGGAATCTGAACAACAGGCGGCACGGTTAAATGAAACCCTTTACACGCAAGTCGCCCTGTTTGCATTGGAATATTCGCTGGCCGAGCTATGGAAATCTTGGGGAATTGAACCTGATTATGTCTTCGGTCATAGCGTCGGTGAATATGTGGCAGCCTGTGTGGCGGGATTTTTCAGCCTGGAGGATGGGTTAAAATTGGTGGCAGCTCGTGGTCGATTGATGCAGTCCTTGCCTCGCAATGGCGAAATGGCGGTGATTTTTACCAACATCCAGCGAGTCGAAGAGACGATCAGGCCTTATCAGGACAAGGTGGCTATTGCTGCTATCAATGGCCCAGAAAATATCGTTATTTCGGGAGAGCGCGAAGCCGTCATGACCATTGTCGAATTATTGGCAGGCGATGGCGTCAATAGCCGCTATTTGAAAGTGTCTCATGCTTTTCATTCGCCGCTCATGGATCCGATTCTGAATGAATTCGAGCAGGTAGCTGCGGAGATTCAGTACAAGAGTCCTCTTGTCCCCCTGGTATCAAATTTAGACAATAAAATCCTCGGCCCGTGGGAAATTTTCAATGCTCGCTATTGGAGAGACCATTTGCGCAAAACGGTTCAGTTCGCCGGCGGCATGCAAGTGCTGGCCCATCAAGGATGCAATATCTTTTTGGAAATTGGCCCCAATCCCACTTTATTAGGAATGGGCCGGCGCTGCATCCCCGAATCCTCTGCCAAATGGCTGCCCTCACTGCGGGAAAAGAAAAGCGACTGGCAGATGATGTTGGATAGTCTGGCGCAGCTTTATATTAGTGGTATTCCGATTGACTGGAGCGGCTTTGACAGCGATTACAGCCGCT
The DNA here is from genome assembly GCA_964647995.1 of uncultured Cytophagia bacterium. GTDB lineage: Bacteria > Zhuqueibacterota > Zhuqueibacteria > Thermofontimicrobiales > Thermofontimicrobiaceae > Thermofontimicrobium_A. The sequence continues at coordinate 28,883 of CAZYNP010000048.1, read as the reverse complement.
CTAAAATTCAACTGCCCACCTATCCGTTTCAACGCAGCCGCTACTGGCTTGACGAATCAGGTCAGGGGCAGGTTCAAAAAGCAGTCCTTGCAATGGGAATGATTTCTGGCAGAGCTTTCCACCCGCTGTTGAACTATCGGATGCGATCACCTGCCATCAAAGATACCGTGTTCGAGTCCCAGGTTAGCGTGGCTACTTTGCCCTTGCTCGATGATCATCGAGTTTTCGGCACGCCGATTTTTCCCGCTGTTGCCTATCTGGAAATGGCGCTGGCCGCTTCAAAAGAGGTCTCTGGTACTGATGAAAGCTGCATCGAACAGGTTGCTATTTTAGAAGCCATGACGTTTTCCGATGGCGAACAGCGCAGCGTGCAATTGGTGCTGAATTCTAATAATCAGGCGGAGTCCGAATTTCAAATTTTCAGTTTGCCGATCGTTGAAAATGGAGCGCAGGATTCCTGGAAGCTTCATGCCACTGGCAAATTGCGCCATGGTAAGACCGATCATGTTGATGCTAAAGAATTGATCGATCTGCAGAAGATGAAGGCTCGCTGTTCCCAAACCGTAAATCCCGAATATTTTTATCACCAATTGCACGAGCGAGGTCTGGAATACGGTCCCCGATTTCAGGCGATTCAAGAGATCTGGCGAGGAGCCGGCGAAGCGTTCGGGACGGTTCAGCTCGCCGATGCCATTTCCAGCGAGCTGCCATTGTATCTCCTGCATCCCTCTCTGCTGGATGCCAGTTTCCAGTTGTTCGGGGCAGTTCTATCGGACGATGCAAACGATGGCATCTATCTCCCCGTCGGTCTGGAGAAACTACAACTGTTTGGGAAGCCCAGCAAGAAACTTTATTGCCATGTGCAATTGCGCCAGCCAGCGGAAGCGAACCGAGAGTTGCTCATCGCCGATTTGAAATTATATAATGATGATCGTCAGCTTGTGGCCGAAGTAGCAGGATTAAATCTCAAACATACCCATCTTGCTGCCATGTCTCGTACTTCTGATGTACGCTTGAACGACTGGCTGTATCAAATTGAGTGGCGAGCGGCCGAAAGCTTAAAATTGGACGCCAGACCACAAGAACAATCCCGGGGTTTCTGGCTGATTTTTGCTGATGAAAAAAATGTCGGCGCAACATTATCAGAGCATTTGCAACAACAGGGTCAAGTTTGTGGCATTGTCACCCCTGGTGAAAGTTATCAAAAAATCGCCGAGAGCAATTGGCAGATCGATCCTACCAATCCCGACCATTTTCATCAATTGATTCGAGAGGCAACTGGTCAGAGCGGCATTCCGTTGCGTGGCGTGGTTCATCTGTGGAGTTTGAATCCCAGTTCTCCCGCCGATACAATGATCAGTTGTGGCGCAACGCTCTATCTGGTTCAAGCGTTGATCGCCGCCAATCTTTCTCAATTGCCGCGGCTCTGGCTTATCACCCGAGGCGCTCAGCCCGTGATTGGCGAAACCGCACCCGTTAACGCTAATGGCAGTGCGCTATGGGGACTGGGACGGGTCATCGCGCTGGAACATCCTGAATTGAAATGCATCCGCATCGATCTTGATCCTGATTCGAATTCCGATGAAACTTCAGCCCTATTGGCTGAAATCGGATCGGGCGATCGAGAAGATCAGGTGGCATTGCGACAGGCCAGGCGCTATGTGCCCCGATTGGTCCGTGCTTCGGCAACAATGCCTGATCAAAAGAGTCAAATCTGGCAGAACCGGCCATTCCGTCTCACCATTTCGGAGCGGGGCGTGCTGGATAATTTGAAATTTGAACCTCTGGTCCGAGAAAAACCTGGTGCAGGTCAGGTCGAAATCCGAGTGTATGCCACGGGTCAAAATTTTAGAGATGTGTTGAATGCACTGAATTTGTATCCTGGCGATCCTGGTCCATTGGGCGGCGAATGTGCGGGTGAAGTCGTTGCCGTAGGTGAGCATGTCGATCATTTGAAAGTTGGCGATCAGGTGATTGCGATTGCGCCAGGCAGTTTTGGCTCGCATGTGATCACTCATGCCGATCTCGTCATTCAAAAGCCTGCTCGACTTAGCTTTGAAGCAGCCGCCACAATTCCGATTGCCTTTTTGACTGCCTATTATGCGCTGCATCGTCTGGCAAAAATTTCGCCAGGCGAGAAGATCTTGATTCACACGGCCTCAGGCGGCGTGGGACTGGCTGCCATCCAACTGGCGAAAAATGCTGGTGCTGAAATTTTTGCCACTGCGGGCAATCCTCAAAAACGGGAATTTTTGAAGTCCCTGGGAATCGAGCATGTCATGGATTCTCGGTCACTCAGTTTTGCGGATGAAGTGCTGGAAATAACTGGGGGCGAAGGCGTGGATATTGTTCTGAATTCTTTGACAGGTGACTACATTCCCAAAGGATTATCGTGTCTGGCAAAAAATGGCCGATTTTTAGAGATCGGCAAGATCGGCATCTGGGATCAGGCACAGGTGGCCGAATTTCGAAGCGGTGTGCCCTATTTCACCATTGCGCTCGATGACCTGTCTTATCAAAATCCCAGTCTGATCAAAGCGATGTTTTCTGAATTGTTGGAACAGTTCAATTCAGGCCGACTCGAGCCATTGCACCATCAAGTTTTTTCAATTGAAGATGTGGTAACTGCCTTTCGTTTTATGGCCCAGGCGAAACATATCGGAAAGGTTATCATTACCCAGGATCAGCCAATTGCAAAAAAAGAAATCGCAATCACAGCGGATGACAGTTATCTGATTACCGGCGGATTTGGTGCTCTGGGATTGTTGACCGCAAAGTGGCTGGTGGAACAGGGCGCCCGTCACCTGATTCTGGTGGATCGGTTTGAAGCATCGGAACGGACCAGGCAGGTGATCGATGAGCTTCAAACCGCGGGTGTGCAGGTGCGAACCACGATTGCCGATATTGCTCAGAAAGAAGCTGTCGAAAATATATTGGCTGATCTGGCAAATTCTCGATCTGAACGGGGCGAAGCACTGCCCCCGCTGCGAGGGATTATCCATCTGGCAGGCGTGTTGGATGATGGCGTGATTTTGCAGCAGAATTGGGACAAATTTGTCAGAGTGATGGCCCCAAAAGTGGATGGCGCCTGGAATTTGCACGAGGCGACGAAAAACATCGATCTGGACTTTTTGGTGATGTTTTCCTCAGTCGCTTCCATTTTCGGCTCGCCAGGTCAGTCCAATTATGCCGCCGCCAATTCGTTTATGGATGGATTGGCGCATCATCGAAAATCGCTGGGACTGCCGGCGTTGAGTATCAACTGGGGTCCCTGGGCGCAATCAGGGATGGCTGCGAAACTGGACAGCAAAGATCAACGCCGACATGAGCTGAGCGGCATGGGTTCGATTCAGCCCGAAAAGGGATTTAAGCTGCTCGAAAAACTGCTTGATTTCCCTGCTGCGCAGGTTGGAGTTTTCCCGATCAATTGGCCGGTTTTTATCAAACAATTTGCCCCAGGCCAGGAGCCACCGTTGATCACGGATTTTGTTCAAAACGCTCGTGAAAAACAGGAAGAAGCCAGCGCACCAAAGGATGACTTTTTAAAGAAGCTAACATCAACCAAACCTTCGGATCGAAAAGAACTGCTGATGGGTCACTTGCGTGACCAGGCAATTAAAATTTTGGGGCTGGAGCCTTCTTATTCGCTTGACGTCAGACAGCCGTTGAATGAAATGGGGCTCGATTCGCTAATGGCTATCGAGCTGAAAAATGCACTCAGCTCCGCAGTGGGACGAGATTTGCCAGCAACGTTGCTTTTCAACTATCCTACGATAGAAAGCCTTGCGGATCATCTACTCAATGAGGTTCTCTGCCTGGACCAACATACCGTATCGCAGGAAGAGACCAAAAACGAGCAACAGAACGCAAGAGATAATATTGAAGACCTTTCCGACGAAGAAGTGGAATTATTGCTTGAAGAAAAATTAGCAATATTTGAAAAAAGAATTTCCGATTAGGAAGGGCTTGTCGGTACTAAAGGCAGATTCTTTCGGTATGAAAACTCTTTCAAAGGTGGTAACTTTTGAAGAGGTGAAACGATTGATACCCATTAAAGGATAGCTATGACAAAAATTGCAGATTCGAATCAAAATCAGCTTTCTCCTTTAAAACGAGCTTTTATCGCCTTAGAACAAATGCAGGCCAAGCTCGATGCGCTGGAACGAAAACAGCACGAACCCATTGCGGTCATTGGGATCGGGTGTCGATTTCCCGGTGCGGATGGTCCTGAGGCATTTTGGCGATTGCTGCGAGACGGTGTCGATGCCATCACTGAAGTGCCCCCCGATCGTTGGAATATCGATGAATATTATGATCCCACCCCAGGCAAGCTCGGCAAGATGTATATCCGCACCGGCGGTTTCATTGACCAAGTCGATCGTTTTGATGCCGATTTTTTTGGTATATCGCCGCGAGAAGCCATGCGCATGGATCCACAACAACGGATTTTAATGGAAGTGGTCTGGCAGGCGCTGGAAAATTCTGGCTTGGTGCCACCCCACCTGGCTGGCAGTACAACTGGTGTGTTCATTGGTATCAGCAACAATGATTATTTAAAGCTGCAATACTTCAATAATGAAATTCCCGAAGCTTATCATGGTATCGGGAATGCCTTCAGCATTGCTGCGAATCGAATCTCGTACTGGTACGATTTTCACGGACCGAGCGTCGCGGTGGATACGGCCTGCTCTTCGTCTTTGGTTGCTGTCCATTTGGCTGTTCAAAGCTTGCGTGCTGGCGAATCGGATCTGGCCGTTGCTGGGGGGGTGAACCTGATTTTGACGCCAGATGCCAATTTGATTTTTTCGCATGCGCGGATGATGTCCCTCGAGGGGCGCTGCAAAACCTTTGATGCAGCGGCGGATGGCTACGTTCGCGGCGAAGGGTGTGGAGTGGTGATTCTCAAACGTCTATCAGATGCATTGAACGAGGGCGATCGAGTTGTGGCGGTGATCAGAGGCTCGGCCGTTAATCAGGATGGCAGGAGCAATGGGATTACCGCTCCCAATGGTTTAGCTCAGCAGCAGGTCATCAGAGCAGCATTAAGAGATGCGAAAGTGGCACCAGAACAAATCGGCTATGTCGAAGCACACGGCACAGGAACAATTCTGGGCGATCCCATTGAAGTGCAATCACTGGGCGCAGTAATGAAAGATCGACCGAAAAGCAAGCCGTGTTTCATTGGTTCGGTCAAAACCAATATCGGACATCTCGAATCGGCTGCGGGTATTGCGGGATTGATCAAGGTCATTCTCTCGCTGTACCATGAAGAAATTCCATCCCATTTGCATTTCAAACAGATCAATCCGCATATCCCGATTGATGAATTGCCATTGCAAATTCCCATTGAGCGCCGTCCATGGAAATCAGTTGACGAAAAAAGATTTGCCGCCGTCAGCTCATTTGGCTTTGGCGGCACCAATGCCCATATCGTGTTGGAAGAGGCGCCAAAACGAAAATCAATTGACAACGAAATTGATCGTCCCCTGCATATCCTGACAGTTTCAGCAAAAGATGAGCAGGCGCTGAATAATTATGTCAAGCTCTATTCCGAACACCTGGCTAACCGAGGTTCCGCTTCGCTGGCCGACATCTGTTTTTCCGCCAATCGGGGCCGATCGCACTTTGCGCACCGATTGTCAGTTCTGGCTGAAAATGTCCAACAATTGCAGGAGCGATTATTGGCGTTAGCCCAAGGTAAACCAGTGTATGAATCAATGATGGGGATGGGACGAGCGAATAAACTGGCCAAAATCGCCTTTTTGTTCACTGGTCAGGGATCTCAATATGCTGGGATGGGACGGTTGCTCTACGAAACTCAACCGACCTTCAAGAAGGCATTGGATCGTTGTGGTCAAATTTTGAACAGCTATCTGGAAAAGCCATTGCTGTCTGTTCTATTTCCGACCGATGAGAATCCAGAACTGATCCATGAAACTGCCTATACCCAGCCAGCCCTGTTTGCCATCGAATATGCGCTGGCCCAATTGTGGCGCTCTTGGGGCATTGAGCCAGATTATTTGATCGGTCACAGCGTGGGCGAATACGTTGCTGCATGTATAGCGAACGTGTTCAGTCTGGAAGATGGCCTTAAGCTTATTGCCACCCGTGGAAAATTAATGAGCACCCTGCCGCACGATGGCGATATGGCAGTCATTTTCGCCGATCAAAGCACAGCCGCAAAGGCGATTGAATCTTATCGGAAAGAAATTTCCATCGCTGGTGTAAATGGGCCCAACAACATCGTCATATCGGGCAAGAAGACAGCCATTAAAACGATTGTTGAAAAACTTCAGTCAGAGGGAATTGAGTGTCGCGCCTTGAAAGTCTCGCATGCGTTTCATTCGCCTTTAATGGAGCCCATACTGGATGAATTTGAAACCGTTGCCAGTGAAGTGCGATATCAATCCCCAGCTATTCCGCTCATTTCTAATGTGACCGGAAAGATCGTGGATGCCAGCGCCATCGCAGATGCCAGCTATTGGCGACGCCATATTCGAGAGGCAGTTCAATTTTATGCGGGAACGAAAACCCTGGCGGACGAGGGCTGTGAAATTTTTATCGAGCCAGGCCCCAATCCCGTTTTGATCGGCATGGGGCGAAGATGTCTGCCCGATGCGAATGCCTTATGGCTGCCTTCGTTGAAGCAGGGTCAAAATGATTGGCAAGTGTTATTGAATGGCCTGGGGCAGCTTTATGTGAATGGGATTGAAGTCGATTGGGCTGGTTTCGATCGGGATTATCATCGCCAGTTAGTTCCCTTGCCCAATTATCCGTTCCAGCGCGAGCGCTATTGGGTCGAAGGTTCAATATCTGGCAGACCACTACTTCGTGCTACTGCTCCAGAACAAGTAGCGGCCGAGGATGTTGAATTTCAAGCCGACACAACACCACCGGAAGCCCCGGTAGTACAAACGGAATCACCTTTGACCAGGGAGGCCATCCTCAATGCTGAGCCCGAGCAGCGATTGAACTTGCTGCAATCATACCTGAAAAAAGAGCTCGGCCAGGTGATGGGCCTGAATATCAATCGTATCGATATCAACCAGCCTGTGAATTATCTGGGGCTGGATTCGATCATGGCAATAGAACTGAAAAATAAAATTGAAAAGCAATTGGCGGTCGATTATCCGATTACCAGCCTTTTAGAAGCTCCGAATATTGTGCAGATCAGTCAGCAGTTGCTGGAGCTCATGACCGCGCCAGCCTCAGCCGCTGTTAGAATCGTTCCTGCCGGGGAGCCATCCCTGGAATATCCGCTTTCGTATGGCCAACGAGCGCTGTGGCTGCAACATCAGGTGGCACCTGAGAGCGTGTTTAATTTGCTCTATGCGGTACGAATTCGCGCCCGGGTCAATGTCCCACTTTTAAAGCAAGCGTTTCAGATATTGGTGGACCGTCATCCGACATTGCAAACAACCTTTCATGCGGTGAAGGGCGAGCCCGTTCAAAAAGTTCATACCCATAGTGAAGTCTCCTTTCAGCATGTAGATGCATCGTCGTGGAGCCAGGCGGAACTTCACCAACGTCTTGAACAAGAAATTCGAAAGCCATTCGATCTCGAACACGGGCCGCTGTTCAGAATAAGTCTTTTTTCCAAAGCGGAAGACGAGCATATTTTATTAGAGACCATTCATCATCTGGTGGCGGATCTTTGGTCACAGGCCATCATTGCTAATGAAGTTGGACAAATTTATTCCAGTTTAGTGGCCAATAAAACGCCAGAGTTGCCGCCGATTGAGATTCAATATAGCGACTATGTGCGCTGGCACAATGCCCTATTGCAATCGGAAGAAGGGGAAAGGTTATGGCAATATTGGCAGGAGAAATTGGCCGGCGAACTGCCTATTCTGAATTTCCCCACCGACCGTCCGAGGCCAGCGGTTCAAACCTTTCATGGTGCGTCCAAATCGATTCAATTGCCCAGCGAATTAACGCTCCGATTGAAACAAATTAGCGAGCAGAATGGAGCGACGCTTTATATGACGTTGCTGGCGGCGTTTCACGTGCTGCTGCATCGCTATACTGGGCATGATGACATTGTTGTGGGGACGCCGACGACCGGGCGGAGCCACAATGAGCTGGCGCCGCTGGTGGGTTATTTCGTCAATCCATTGCCCATCCGAGCCGATCTCTCTGGCAATCAGCGATTTGCAGAGTTCCTCTCCCAGATTCGCGGAACGGTGGTCGGTGCTATCGATCACCAAAATTATCCTTTGGGTTTGCTGGTCGAAAAATTGCATCCAGTCCGCGATACCAGTCGCACGCCGCTCTTCCAGGTGATGTTTGTATTTCAACGTGCTCATTTGCTTTATGAGGAAGGTCTGTCATCATTTGCTGTTGCCACCGAAGCTACACGAATGAACCTGGCGGGCTTGCCAATGGAAGCGTATGAACTGGAAGAATGGCTGTCGCCATTCGATTTCACCCTGATGATAGCCGAGGCTCGGCATCATGTGGCCGCTTCTTTCACTTATAATACCGATCTTTTCGATAGCGCCACCATAGATCGGTTGTTGCTCCAATTCCTGACCCTGTTGGAAAGCATCGCCATAGATCCCCAGCAGCGTATCGGGTCGCTGGCCATTTTGCCTGCTGAGCAACTGGATCAATTATTGGGGAGATTTAGTGGATCAATTCATGAATTTCCATCGGACCGTTGCATCCATGAACTGTTCGAACAAAGAGTGGCGCAGCAGCCCGATGCGATAGCTGTTACATTTGAAGATCAACAACTCAGCTATCGCGACTTGAACGAGCGTGCCAATCAACTGGCGCATTATTTGCAGAAAGCCGGCGTCAAACCAGAAACCATCGTCGCCATCTGCGTGGATCGATCTATCGAGATGCTGGTGGCAATGCTTGGCGTTTTGAAAGCCGGTGGCGCCTATGTGCCGCTCGATCCTGTTTATCCGGTAGACCGATTGAAGCTCATGCTGGCCGATTCCGGAGCGGCTGTGTTGATCACCCAACAAAACTTGAACCTGAATCTCGCTGATGAGGGCGTTCGAGTGATCGATCTCGATACGGATTGGGACAACATCGGTCAGGAAAGCGGAGATAATCCGGTCAGTGGGGCGCTGCCGGAGAATCTGGCCTACATGATCTATACCTCAGGTTCGACGGGCACGCCCAAGGGGACGTTGCTGCAGCATCGTGGTTTATGCAATTTTGCCACCGCTCATGTCAGGGCTCTCGGCGTGACCGCCGGCAGTCGCTGGCTGCAATTTGCTTCCATTAGCTTTGATGCATCCGTCTCCGAAATTTTTACTGCTTTGATGGCGGGCGGAAGCCTGTTTTTAACCAGACGCGAGACGATTTTGGCGCCAACCAAATTAACCGAATTGCTGCTAACGCACCAGATCAACACCGCTATTTTACCGCCTGCGGTGCTGTCGATTCTGCCTGAGGAGAAGCTACCGGGACTGCAAACGATCATTTCGGCCGGGGAGAGCTTGCCGCCAGAGGTGGTCGCGAAGTGGTCGAAGGGCAGAAGATTTTTCAATGGCTACGGACCAACCGAAACCACCGTGGGGCCAACCATCTATCGGGTCGAGGAGCTGACTGAAACCGACACCATCATCCCAATTGGTCGACCGCTGGACAATGTGAAGGTCTATATTCTGGATCGCGAGTTGAATCCAGTACCGCTGGGCGTGGCCGGGGAATTGTGCATCGGTGGTGTGTGTTTAGCCAGGGGCTATCACCATCGCCCTGATTTGACCGCCGATAAATTCATTCCCGATCCGTTCAGCTCGATACCGGGCTCTCGATTGTATCGGACCGGCGATCTGGCACGATTCAGGGCGGATGGCAACATTATTTTTCTAGGCCGGATCGATTTTCAGGTGAAGATCAGAGGCTTTCGCATCGAGCTCGAGGAAATTGAAGCCAGCTTGAAAAAGCATCCGGCAGTGGAAGCGGCTATTGTTGCGGCTAAAAAAGATAAATCGGGCGAGAACCGATTGGTAGCCTATTTTAGTCACGATCATCAACCCGCGCCCGCTGCGGATGAACTGAGAAATTTCCTGAAGGCGACGCTACCCGATTACATGGTGCCCAGCTATTTCGTACCCGTGGAGTCTTTCCCATTGACGCCAAGCGGGAAAATCGATCGCAAAGCATTGCCAGAGCCGCAGGATTGGCGATCAGCCTCCGATTCCAGCTATGTGAAGCCCAGAACCGAAGCCGAAGCGATGATCGCTTCGATCTGGCAGGAGGTGCTCAAATTAGAAAAAATTGGCATCCATGATAATTTCTTCGATTTAGGGGGACATTCATTGTCGATGGCAAAAGTTCACAGCAAACTCTGTGAACAGATGCAACGTGACATTTCCATTGTCGAATTGTTTAAGTATCCGACAATTCATGGCCTCTCTCAATTTTTGCAGCACGAACAGGATGCAAAGCCGATCTTTGAAGAAAAGCAGCAACGGGCATCGCGCCAGCGAGAGGCATTAGAGGCACGGCGAGATAAAATGAGGAGCAGGAGACCAAATTAATGACGGCTCAACCAACCCCCGACTATTACAATGAATTCGATGTGGCCATTATCGGAATGGCGGGACGATTTCCAGCAGCAAAAAATGTTGCTGAATTCTGGGACAACATCAAGAATGGGATCGAATGTATTACTTTCTTCAATGATGACGAGCTCATTCAGGCAGGAATCGATCCTGAACTGCTGAAAAACCCAAATTACGTCAAAGCCCGGGGCATTTTGGATAATGTCGACAAGTTCGATGCACAACTGTTCGGGCTCTTTCCGCGCGAGGCTGAACTGCTGGATCCGCAGCATCGGCTGTTTCTGGAATGCGCCTGGGAAGCGCTGGAGAACGCTGGCTATGATGCGGACGGCTATCAGGGGCTGATCGGCATGTTTGGCGGTGTGGGAATGAATATTTATCTGCATTCGATGTTGAAAGCCCAGCAGGGGACTCTTAGCTCGGCCGAGGTTTATCAATATGTGATTGGTAACGACAAGGATTTTGTGACGACACGGGTTTCCTATAAGCTGAACTTGCGAGGCCCCAGTTTCGATGTACAGACGGCTTGTTCCACTTCGTTGGTGGCGGTGTATCTCGCCTATCAAAGCTTGACCAATTTCCAGTGCGATGTGGCGCTGGCTGGCGGCGCCACCATTGTTTTGCCCCAGGAACAGGGCTATCTTTACCAGGAGGGAATGATCCTTTCCCCGGATGGCCATTGTCGGCCTTTCGATGCCAATGCGGGTGGAACCGTCGGCGGAAATGGTGTTGGGATTGTGGTATTGAAACGCCTGCAGGATGCTATCAAAGATGGCGATCATATTTATGCCATTATCCGAGGCGCCGCCTGCAATAATGATGGCTCGCAGCGTGTCGGCTTTACCGCCCCGGGGGTGGAAGGACAGGCCGAAGTGATCGCCATGGCCCAGGCCGTCGCCAATGTCGAGCCCGAAACCATTTCGTACATCGAAACCCATGGCACAGGCACCAGCCTGGGCGATCCCATCGAAATCTCGGCCCTGACTCAGGTTTTTCGCGAGCGTACCGACCAGAAGCAATTCTGCGCCATCGGCGCCGTGAAAGCCAATGTCGGCCATCTGGATACGGCGGCTGGCGTCACGGGATTGATCAAAACGGCATTGGCGTTAAAAGAAGGCGTTATTCCGCCCAGCATCAATTTTGAAACGCCCAATCCCCATATTGATTTTAAGAACAGCCCGTTTTTCGTCAACACGCAATTGAGGGAGTGGAAACGAAACGGGGATACGCCACGACGGGCTGGGGTGAGCTCCTTTGGCATTGGCGGTACCAATGTCCATGTCATTCTCGAGGAGGCGCCTGGGGCAACGCCCTCGGGTCCGTCCCGAAGCCAGCAATTGATCGCACTCTCTGCCAAAACCGAAACTGCAGTGAACCAGGCGCTGGACAATCTGGCGGCATTTGTGGAGCAGCACACGGACATCAATCTGGCCGACCTGGCGTTCACCTTGCTTTTGGGCCGCAAGGCTTTGGAGCATCGCCGATTTGTGATCTGCCGTTCGAGGGATGAATTGCTGACGATTTTGCGGAATCGAGATCCCCAGCGGATTCTGGGCAGCTATCATGCGGCCGATAAAGGCGAGCCCGGAGTGGTTTTCATGTTCAGCGGCCAGGGCGCCCAATACGTCAACATGGGCAGGGAACTCTATGAGACGGAACCGACCTTCCGGGAACAGGTGGACTACTGCTCGGAGTTCCTCGCGCCAATTTTGGGTTTTGACCTGAAAAATGTGCTTTATCCATCGATGGCTGAGTTGCAGCAGAACATCCCCCTCAATCCCCCTTCCAGGGGGGAAGCGAGCGTTGCCCCCTCGAAAGCGACCGCAGGAAATATCCGCCAATCAGCGGACAGGGGGCCCGGGGCGATCTCCTTAGAATCCGCAACTGAAAAAATCGACCAAACTTTTGTCACCCAGCCTGCTCTGTTCGTCATCGAATATGCGCTGGCGAAGCTGTGGCAGGAGTGGGGGCCCCAGCCGCAGGCCATGATCGGCCATAGCATTGGCGAATACGTGGCTGCCTGCCTGGCCGGCGTATTCTCGCTGGAGGATGCTTTGCGCCTGGTGGCAACCCGAGGGCGATTGATGCAGTCCGTCCCTGGCGGCGCTATGCTGAGCGTGCCATTGGACGAACAGGCTGTACGGCCGTTTTTGAACGACCAGGTATCGCTGGCGGCAGTGAATGCCCCAGGGCTCTGCGTGGTCTCGGGAACGTTCGAGGCCATCGAGGCACTGGAAAAGGAACTAACGGCGCAGGGGATCGAATGCCGACGGTTGCATACTTCCCACGCCTTTCATTCGCCGATGATGGAGCCAATTTTGAAACCGTTCATCGCCGAAGTCCAGAAGGTCAAGCTCCATCCGCCACAGCGGCCCTATATTTCTAATGTGTCGGGCACCTGGATCACGGTGGAGCAGGCCACGGATCCTGAATATTGGGCCCAACATTTGCGCCAGACGGTTCGCTTCAGCGATGGCATTCGAGAGTTATTGCAGGATGCCAATGGCGTGCTGCTGGAGGTGGGACCTGGGAATACCCTGAGCACGCTGGCCCGACGGGCTTCGAGCGCCTCGGCGGGTCGAGTGATGCTGTCATCGGTTCGGCATCCCAAAGAGACCATATCCGATCTGGCTTTTCTGCTGAACACGCTGGGTAGGCTCTGGCTGGCTGGGGTCAAACTGGATTGGGCTGGATTTTATGCACACGAACAGCGGCATCGGATTCCAGCGCCCACCTATCCGTTCGAGCGGCAGCGCTACTGGTTTGAAGCCAAAGCGCCAGCGAAGGGGGCGATCATTTCAGCCGATCCTTCCAAACGACAGCCGTTCGATCACTGGTTCTATTCACCTTCCTATCGTCGGGCGGATCTACCAGCGTTGGTCCCAGATGCGATTAAAGAGCTGGCACAGAACCACTGGCTGATTTTCGTCGATCCGCAGGAGCGGAGCGCCGATCTGGTGAATTGGCTGGTGAAAAACGACTTCGATGTGACCTCGGTGATGCCAGGTTCCAGCTTCAGCCGTGTCAATAGCCATGTCTATTCCATTGATCCTGCCAGCCCGTTGGATTATGAACGACTGGTACAGTCACTGAAGGAAGCCGAGCGGATTCCCGATGCCATTGTGCATCTCTGGAATTTCGATAGTGATCAAGCTGGGGATAACGAAATTCTGCAAAATCGTGGTTTTTACAGTATAATTCACATAGCCCAGGCCCTGGCAAAACAGAATATTGCCGAACCGACCCGCATGGTCGCTGTTACCACCCAGGTACTGGATGTACTGGGTACCGAACCGATTGTGCCTCAGAAAGCGACGCTGCTGGGCGCCTGCAAAGTAATCCCCCAGGAGTATCCGAACCTGGTTTGTCGCCACGTCGATTTCGATCAAGCGGCAATTGACAGCGGTTGGGAAGGAAAGCTGGTCGCCGAAATTTTCGCCAATGCCAGCGACACCACCGTGGCCTACCGTGGCCGTCATCGCTGGGTGCAGACTTTCGAGCAGCAGCCACTGCCGCAGCCCGAAGCTCGGCCGCTGCGGTTGCGGGATCAGGGGGTTTACCTGATCACAGGTGGGTTGGGTCGCATCGGCCTTACTTTTGCTAATTATCTGGCCCGAACATTTCAAGCCAAACTGGCGCTGGTGGATCTGGTCGATGTTCCCGCCAGGTCGGATTGGGAGAAAATGATGGCCAATGCCCAGACCAATGATGGTCTGGTGCAGCGGATCAAACGGCTGCTGGAATTAGAGGCGGCGGGCGCCGAGGTATTGGTAGTAAAAGCCCAGGTGGCCAGCGAGCCAGAGATGAAGGCAGCCATCGATCTGGTGATCGCTCGATTCGGGAATATCCATGGAGTGATTCATGCGGCTGGCATTGTGGGGGAGCGGTCGCTGCGACCTATTCAGGAACTGGATGCGGCATTTTGTTTTCAGCAATTTGAAGCCAAGGTGGCTGGAACCCAGGTGCTGGCCAGGCTGCTGCAGAACCGATTGCTCGATTTTTGTTTGTTGCAGTCATCGCTGGCAGCGGTTCTGGGTGGATTGGGCATGGCCGCTTATGCCGCTGCCAACAGCTTTATGGATGCCTTTGTTGCCAGCGAAAATCGAGTCAATGGGCATGGCTGGATCAGTGTGAACTGGGAAGGCTGGCGCTTTGAAGAGGATTTTCAGCGGGGTGCTGGCATCGGTTCGGAGATGATGCAATTGGCGCTGACCCCCGAGGAAGGGATTCGGGCATTGCAATCGATTCTCTCCACCAATGGGCTTTCTCAGGTGATCGTTTCCACTGCCAGCTTACAGGCACGACTTGAAAAATGGGTACAGCGGGAGGCCAAAAAAGGAGCCGAACCTGGCGAAACGTCGACCCCATCATCATTTCATCCCAGGCCCAATTTGCCCAATCCGTACATTGCCCCCAGAAATGAACTGGAGCAAGAGATCGTCGCCATCTGGCAGGAACTGTTGGGCATCGAGCCGATTGGGATTTACGATAATTTCTTCGAACTGGGTGGGCATTCGCTGCTGGCCACGCAATTGGTCTCCCGCATGAGGGAGCGCTTCACCGTGGAATTGCCGTTGCGGGAACTGTTCGAGTCGCCAACCATTGCCACGATCTCCGAGAGCATCGAAAAAGAAAAAGCCGCCAAACAACAGACCGAGGCCGATGTGGCGCAATTGCTGGCGATGGTGGAGCAGATGTCTGATGAGGAGGCGAAGGCGTTGTTGGAGAGGAAACGAGGTGGGTGATTGGGTGAATGGGTAATTGGGTAATTGGGAAGGATGGGATAGGGGGGTAAGGGAATAAGGGAATAAGGGAATAAGGGAATAAGGGTATAAGGGTATACGGGTATAAGGGAATAGGGGGATTAGGGGAGAATGAAGATTGCTATGGCTGACTGCTGACTGAAGACTGAAGACTGCTGACTGAAGACTGAAGACTGAAGACTGAAAACTGAAAACTGAAGACTGATGACTGGCAATAAAGAGGAAGATGGATGACCGATATTTATGACCAATTAAAAAATTTATCTCCTGAGAAGCGAGCGCTGGTGGAGTTGATGTTGAAGGAAAAAGGGGTGGATGTGCTCGGCACGAAAATCGTGCCTCAGGGGCGAGCGACCAATAAATTTCCAATTTCGTTCGGCCAGCAGCGATTGTGGTTTTTGGATCAACTGGACCCTGGAACGCCGCTGTACAACAATCCTGCGGCTGTGGTGCTGAAAGGCAATGCCAATATTCCAGCGTTGGAGCAGGCGCTGAACATCATTGTCCAGCGGCATGAAGTGCTGCGAACGACGTTTGCGACCGAAAACGACCAACCGATCCAGGTCATTCAGGCGGAAATGCCGATCCATCTGGAGCAGATCGATCTGCGCCATCTGCCTGCCTCGGAGCGGGAAGCGGCGGCCATGAATCTGGCCAAAGAGAAAGCGCAACTGCCGTTCGATCTATCCACGGGACCGCTGTTTCGGGTGACGCTCATGCATCTGGCCGAGCAGGAATATCTGATGTTGCTGGTAATGCATCACATTGTGTCCGATGGCTGGTCGCTTAGCATTTTCATCCAGGAGGTGGCCATCCTGTACAAGGTGCTGGTGGCGGGTCTTCCTTCGCCGTTGCCAGAATTGTCGGTGCAGTACGCCGATTTCGCCGTGTGGCAGCGCCAATGGATGCAGGGCAAGGTGCTGGAAGATCAATTATCCTATTGGCGACAGCAACTGGCTGGCGTGCCGCCTGTGTTGAATTTGCCGCTGGATCATCCCCGACCGAGCTATCAGACGACTCATGGCGCCACTTATTTTTTCAATTTCTCCAGCCAGCTTCGGCAGTCCCTCGAGGCGCTGGCGAAAAAGGAGGATGTGACTCGGTTCATGATCTACCTGGCGGCGTTCTATGCTTTTTTGTTTCGCATTACCCAGCAGGGCGATATTTGCGTGGGCACGCCCATCGCTGGCCGCAATCGCAAGGAGACCGAAAGCCTGATCGGGTTCTTTGTCAATACCCTGGTGATGCGGGCGCAACTGTCCGACAATCCCCCGGTGCGGGAACTGCTGAAACGAGTGAAGGCCGTGGCTGTGGGCGCTTATGAGCATCAGGACATCCCGTTCGAGACGCTGGTGGAGAAATTGCAGCCCGAACGGGATATGGCGATCTCGCCGTTCTTCCAGGTCATGTTCGTCCATCTGGATACCACCGCCCAGACGCTGCGGCTGCCCGATATCACCATCGAGCCGAGGCCGATTGACAGCGGCACAGCCAAGTTCGATCTGACGTTTGTGATCGAGGAGAACGATGAGAAGCTGGCAGGCCAGATCGTTTACAATACCGATTTGTTCGAGCCCGCCACCATCGAGCGCATGGCGGCCCAATTCCAGATTTTATTCCAGGGGCTGGTGGACCAGCTCGACGCACGAATTTCGGAATTGCCGTTATTGAGCGATCGGGAACAGGAGCAGCTATTGAAGGCCTGGAGCCGAGCGCCCAGGGAATTCCATCCGCCGCAGCAGCGTTCTATCAGTCAATTGTTCGAAGCTCAGGTTAAACAGACGCCCGAGGAAATTGCGTTGATTTTCGAGGCGGAGCAATTGAGCTATCGGGAATTGAACGATCGAGCCAATCGGCTGGCGCATTATCTGCTGGATCTGGGGGCAGCGCCTGAGACACTGGTCGGCATCTGTCTGGAGCAGCCCATCGACATGATCGTTGCGCTGCTGGCAATTTTCAAAGCAGGAGCAGCCTATTTGCCATTGGATCCTGCTTATCCCAAAGAACGACTGGCGTTGATGATCGATGACTCGGCGGTGTCATTGATCATTACCGAAGAATATCTGCTGGCATCCTTGCCCGAAAACAATTGCCAGAAAATCTGCCTGCAGCGGGACAGGGCAGCGATCGCCAAAAAAAGCCAGAAAAATCCAGGCAGTCATCCAGCAGCGGAAAATCTGGCTTACGTGATCTACACCTCTGGCTCCACAGGCAAGCCCAAGGGTGTGATGATCTCGCACGGCGCAATTGCCGATCATTGTCTCAACATGCGGGATTATTATGCGCTGCAGCCGAGCGATCGGGTATTGGAGTTTGCTTCGATGAATTTCGATGCCTCGCTGGAGCAAATTCTGCCGCCATTGCTGGCTGGGGCGAAATTGGTGTTGCGGGGTTCAGAAATCTGGAGCCCTGCGGAATTTCAAAACAACATTATCAAATACGGCCTTACCGTCGTCAATCCACCGACCGCCTATTGGAATCAATTGTTGCGAGAGTGGGACGGAGCCGAGGCCACGAAAAATGAGCAACTGCGGCTATTTATCGTAGGGGGCGACCTGATGTCGACTGAAAATTTGCAACTCTGGGAAAAAAGGGCCCTGCATTCGACCCAATTGTTGAATGCCTACGGGCCGACCGAAGCCACCATTACATCGACGACGTTTGGAGTGCCAGTCAATTATCAGAACCATGGTTTGGGACAGGGGATTCCAATTGGCAAGCCCACGGCGCTGCGGCACATCTATATTCTGGATCAGTTTTTCCAACCCGTGCCGCAGGGGGTGCCTGGCGAATTGTACATCGGCGGGGATTGCCTGGCACGGGGCTATTTGAACCGAGCGGATTTGACAGCGGAAAAATTTATTCCCGATCCGTTCAGCCAGAAAAAGGGCGCTCGGCTGTATCGCACGGGCGATCTGGCTCGATTTTTACCCGATGGCAACATCGAATTTCTGGGACGAGCCGATCACCAGGTGAAAGTGCGGGGCTATCGCATCGAATTAGGCGAGATCGAGGCGCTGCTGAGCCAGCATCCTGCCATTGCCGAAGCGGTGGTGGTGGCTCTGGCGGAGCAGGAGGGCGACAAACGGCTGGTGGCCTATTTTGTCCTCAAATCAGATTTTAAAGACAAAGCGCCATCCAGCAGTGAGCTGCGGAATTATTTGAAAGCAAATCTGCCCGACTACATGGTGCCAGGCATTTTTATGGCCATTGACCAGATTCCACGGACGCCCATCGGCAAGGTCGACCGCAAGGCGCTGCCTGTGCCCGATCAGGATCGGCCTGAACTGGAGCACGAGTACGTGGCGCCACGCAATCCCGTGGAGCAGATGATCGCCGATCTCTGGGCCAAAACCATTGGCATCGAGAAGGTGGGCATTTATGACAACTTTTTCGATCTGGGCGGTCATTCGCTGATGGCGACGCAAATTATCTCTCGACTGAGAAATACTTATAATGTCGAAATTCCATTGCGCAGGCTGTTCGAAGCGCCGACGGTGGCCAATCTGGCCATGGTCATCGCCGAAGCCCAGGCGGCTCAGGTGGGTGAAGAAGAGCTGGGCAAAATGCTGGATGAGTTGGAAGGTTTGTCGGAAGAGGAAGTGGAGAAGTTGTTGGGTAATTGAGTTAATTAGGTAATTGGGTAATTGGGTAAATAGGTAACTGGTTAATTAGTTCTACTTGACCAGATCAACTTAACATCCCCCTAAAATCCTCCGTCAACTGGCGGAAGGACTTGCCATAGTTCCCCCCTTTGAAGGGGGGATAGGGGGGATGTTAGGTAGCTTAAATGGCAAAATGAATCTCGCATCATTTAATCTGCCTAAGTTGTTTTAGAAATTGGCAATCAATGCCCAACTTACCTTACTTACCTCACTCAACTTACTTAACCTACTCAACTCACTAAACCAAGAAACAATTAAAATGAACACGAACGATTTATATAGAAAATCAGACTAAGGAAATTAGAACGATGGGTGATGTATCAAAACGGCTTGCAGATTTGTCGCCTGAGAAGCGGGCGTTATTGATGAAGAAGCTGCAAGAAAAGAGTCAAGCAGAAGCGAAAAAACATGCCATTCCCAAACGGGAAAATCAGCAGGAATATCCCATGTCGTTTGCCCAGGAGCGGATGTGGTTTTTATACCAATGGGATCCCAGCAGTCCGTCGTACAACATGCCTGCGGCAGTGCGCTTTCTGGGCAAATTAAAACCCGAAGTGATGCAGCGCAGCCTGAACGAAATTATCCGGCGACATGAGGTGCTGCGGGCAGCTTTCGTGACCGAAAATGAACGCCCGAAGCAGATTGTGCTGCCCGAATTGGCCTATGATATCCCTGTGATCGATTTGAGCCATCTCTCCCGAGAGGAGCAGGAGGCCCAGGCCACTCGACTGGCCACGGAAGACGCCCAAAAGCCATTCGACATTTCCCAGCCGCCACTATTGCGAGCCAGCCTCATTCGGCTCAATCCTGAAGAGCACATCGTGCTGTTCACCATGCACCACATCATCTCGGATGGCTGGTCCATTGGCGTGCTGATAAAGGAGTTTGTCTCGCTGTACCACGCCTTTTCCGCTGGCAAAGCCTCGCCGCTGGAAGAACTGCCCATTCAATACGCTGATTTCGCCGTGTGGCAGAAATCGTGGCTCCAGGGCGAGCTGCTGGAAAATCAGATCGCTTACTGGAAAAAGCAATTGGCGGATAGTCCGCCCATTCTGGATTTGCCCACGGATCGGCCTCGACCACCGTACGTCACCTATCGGGGGGCCCATCAAGCGTTCACATTTCCGAAGTCATTGCTGGATGCATTGAAAACGCTGAGCAAAGAGATGAACGTCACGCTGTTCACCACCTTGCTGGCAGCGTTCAAGGTGTTGCTCCATCGCTATGCCAGGCAGGAAGACATCTGCATCGGCACGCCCATTGCCAATCGTACTCGGGCCGAGCTGGAGGATCTGATCGGCTTTTTCGTGAACACGCTGGTCATGCGCAGCGATCTATCGGGCAATCCATCTTTTCGGGACCTGGTGCGGCGGGTCAATGACATGGCGCTGGAGGCTTACTCGCATCAGGACGTCCCGTTCGAGATGCTGGTCGGCGAGCTGCGTCCTGAGCGGGATATGAGCCATACGCCGTTCTTCCAGGTGATGTTTGCCCTGCAGGAAGCCCAGCAGGAGGCGTTGCAAACCCCCGAGTTGAAAATCAGCCTGCTCGAAACCGAGAGCGGCACGGCCAAATTCGACATCATCATGTTCGCCGAGGAGCGCAGGGACGGTCTGCGCATCGCCCTGGAGTACAACATCGACCTGTTCAACCATGACACCATCTCCCGTCTGGCGGGCCATTTCCAAAATCTGCTTCAGGGCATTGTGAAAAATCCTGATCAGTCGATTGCCGAGCTGCCGCTAATGTCAGCAGAGGAAGCTCGAACCGTGGTGGTGGAATGGAATAATACCCGTCGTGACTATCCCAGCGATCGCTGCGTGCATCAGTTGTTCGAGGAGCAGGTCGCCCGCACGCCCGACGCCACGGCCGCCATTTTCGGAGAACAACAGATCAGCTACCGAGCGCTCAACGAGCGAGCCAATCAACTGGCCCATTATCTCCAGAAATTGGGCGTCCAGCCCGACGATTTTGTGGCGATCATCATGGAGCGATCGCTGGACATGATCGTGGCCACGCTGGGCATCCTCAAAGCAGGTGCGATTTACGTGCCGCTGGATACGGCCTATCCCAAACCTCGCATGGCGTTCATGCTGGAAGACACGCAGGTGCCCGTGATTTTAACGCAAAAGCAATTGAAGAACAATTTACCCGACTATCAGGCCTATGTCATCAGCATGGATGAGGAATGGGAGCGGATCGCCCAGGAGAGCCCATCGAATCCAATCATTGAGCGTTCGGCCAAAAGCATTGCTTACGTCATGTACACCTCTGGCTCTACGGGTCGACCCAAAGGGGTGGCGGTGCCGCATCAGGCCATCAATCGGCTGGTGTTGAACACCGATTTTGTGACCATTGAGCCCACGGATCGCATCGCCCAGGCGGCCAATGCCTCGTTTGATGCGGCCACGTTCGAGATCTGGGGCGCTCTGCTCACTGGCGCTACCCTGGTCGGCATCACCAAAGATGTGGTGCTTTCGACCTATGAATTTGTCAAGGAACTGCGGGAGAACGGGATCAGCATCCTGTTTCTGACCACGGCGCTGTTCAATCAGATCGCCAATGAAATTCCCGATGCCTTTCGGACCTTGAAGCAGGTGTCGTTCGGCGGCGAAGCCTGCGACCCCAATTCGGTGCGCAAAGTGCTGCAAGCCGTGCCACCAAAAGAGTTGTTGCATGTTTATGGCCCAACCGAAAATACCACATTTTCCACCTGGTACCTGATCACCGAGGTGCCCGAAGGGGCGCATACCATTCCCATTGGCAGAGCGATCGCCAATAGCACCATTTATGTGCTGGACAAGAAAATGAATCCCGTGCCCGTGGGCGTGCCTGGGGAACTGTATTGCGGTGGCGATGGATTGGCACAGCAGTACTACAATCGACCCGATTTGACGGCAGAGAAATTCATTCCCGATCCGTTCAGCCAACAGTTAGGGGCACGGCTGTACCGCACAGGCGATCTGGTGAAATGGCTGCCCCATGGTGCCATCGAGTTCATGGGCCGCATCGATCAGCAGGTGAAAATTCGGGGCTTTCGCATCGAGCTGGGCGAGATCGAATCGCTGCTACGCAATCATCATGGCGTGCAGGATGCGGCGGTCATTGCTCGAGAGGATCAGCCTGGGGTGAAGCGCCTGGTGGCGTACGTGGTGCCCGATGAAGATCACCCAGCGACCAATGCCGAGCTGCGCAGTTACCTGCTGGAAAAGCTGCCCGATTACATGGTGCCAGGCATCTTTGTGCGCATGGAAGCGCTGCCCATCAATCCCAACGGCAAGGTGGATCGCAAGGCGCTGCCTGTGCCCGATCAATCCCGACCCGAATTGGAAAAGGCGTACGTTCCACCACGCACCAAATTCGAGGAGGCGCTGGCGAAGATGTGGCAGGAGATTCTGGGCATCGAGCAGGTGGGCATTTATGACAATTTCTTCGAGCTGGGTGGCAATTCGCTGCAGGCGGCGGTGTTTGTCAATAAGCTGCAGAAGGCATTCGGTGAAGCGGTCCATGTTCGCTCCATTTTTCTGGCGCCGACCATAGCGGAATTTTCGACCTACGCCAACGAATATTATCACGACAAAATCCAGGCGCATTTTGGCGAAAAAATCGAAGGCCCCACGGTGCTGGAAGAGGTCGGCACCCGAATCGAAAAGGTCGGCCGAATCGATGCCAGCCATATCGCCCAATTTCGAAAGATCATTCAGCCGCTGCCAGCGAGGCCCCATGGGCTGACGCCACAACAGAAAAATCCCACGGCCATTTTCGTTCTATCGCCGCCCCGATCGGGCTCGACGCTGTTCCGAGTGATGCTGGCAGGACATCCTCAATTGTTTGCGCCACCCGAATTGGATTTGTTGTCGTTCAATACGCTTCGGGAACGAAAAGCGGCGTTCGAACAGGAGTTGACCATCTGGTTGGAGGCGGCCTGGCGGGCCATCATGGAGATCAAGAGCTGTGATCTGGCAGAAGCGCAGCGCATCATGGCTGACTGCGAGGAACGCAATCTCAGCACCAAAGAATTCTATGCCCTGCTGCAGCAATGGATCGGCAATAAAGTTCTGGTGGACAAAACGCCATCCTATCCGCTGGACATCGAGATTTTGAAGCGGGCTGAGGAAGATTTCGAGGATGCCAAATACATCCATCTGGTGCGGCATCCCTACGCCACCATCTATTCGTTCCTGGAGGCCAAGCTGGACAAGAATTTCTTCCGCTACGAAAGCCCGTTCACCCGACGGGAACTGGCCGAGTTGATCTGGCTGGTGTGCCATCAAAATATTCTGGCATTTCTAAAGGATATTCCCGCAGAGCGCCAGCACCGCTTGAAATTCGAAGACCTGGTCAGTGATCCTGAAACTCATGTTAAAGGAATCTGCCAGTTCTTGAACGTCGATTTCAATGAAGACATGTTGAAGCCGTATCAGGGCAAGCGCATGACCGACGGCGTGACCGAGAAATCGCAGATGGTCGGTGATTTCAAATTCTATCTGCACAAAAAAATTGATGACAACGCTGCCGATCGCTGGAAGAAGGTACATTCCGAAGATTTCTTGAGCGACTTCAGTTGGAAGCTGGCCGAGCAGTTAGGTTATGAACGGATGGAGCAGACCAGCGGCGACGATTTTCAAGCCCGAGTGAAGCGGGAAACGCTGACCGTGATTCGGCCGATCCCGAGAACAGGGGATTTGCCACTGTCGTACCAGCAGCAGCGGCTGTGGTTTTTGGATCAGATGGCGCCTGGTAGCTCCTCCTACAATATTCCCGTAGCGGTGCGGATCAGTGGCCAATTGAACATCGAAGCGACGGTCAAAAGCCTCAACGAAATCGTTCGGCGCCACGAGGTGCTGCGCACCCGTTTCTTCACCATCGATGGCAAGCCCGTGCCAATCGTTTCACCCGATTTGACGATCGACATGCCCATCAAAGACCTGTCGGGGTTATCGGAACAGCAACGGGAAACTGTGGCGCAGCAAGAAGCCATCGAGGAAGCCCGACTGCCGTTCGATCTGGCAAAGGATGCATTGATTCGGGGCCGAATTTTAAAATTAGGCAGCGAATCCTTTGTGCTGCTTTTGACCATGCACCATATCGTGTCCGATGGCTGGTCCGCTGGGGTGATCATTCAGGAGTTCGCCGCATTGTACCAGGCCTTTGCCGCAGGCAAACCATCGACATTGCCAGAGCTGCCGATTCAATACATCGACTATGCGGCCTGGCAGCGGGAGTGGCTCAAAGGCGAGGTGCTGCAATTGCAACTGGATTATTGGCGCCAGCAACTGCAGGGCTGCCCGCCTGTGCTGGAGCTGCCTACCGATCGGCCTCGGCCTGCGGAGGTGACCTACAACGGCGCCAGCGCCAGGCTGACTATTCCTTCCGATGTGACCGATGAGATCAAAGCCTTCTGTCGGAGGGAGGGTGTCACTGAATTCATGGTGCTATTAGCGGCGTTCCAGACACTGCTGTATCGCTATTCGGGCCAAACCGATATTTGCGTGGGTACGCCCATTGCCAATCGGGGACGGGCCGAAATCGAAAACCTGATCGGATTTTTCGTCAATACGCTGGTGCTGCGCACCAAGCTGTCGAGTCGACCCAGCTTCAGAGAGGTCTTGAAACAGGTGCAGAAGACCAGCCTGGGCGCTTATGCCCATCAGGAATTGCCGTTCGAGATGCTGGTGGATGCCATTCAGCCCGAGCGCAGCATGAGCCATACGCCGCTATTCCAGGTCATGTTTGCGTTTCAAAATACGCCTGTGCAGGATTTGCAATTGCCAGGGCTGATCATCAGCCCGTTTCAGACCAAAAGCGTCACCTCGAAGTTCGACATCACCCTATCGGTGCGGGAGTTCGAAGGCGAATTTCGGGGGCTGCTGGAATATAACACCGATCTGTTCAACGAGGGTACCATCAAGCGGATGGTGCGCCATCTCAAAACCTTGCTGAAAAATGCGGTACAAAACCCAGAATTAGGGGTGGATCGTCTGCCCCTGCTGGAATTCGACGAGCGGCAGCAATTGATCATCGATTGGAATCGCACCGAGAAAGAGTATCCTACCGATCGCTGCATTCATCAATTATTCGAAGCACGGGCAGCGGAAACGCCCGAGGCCCTGGCCGTGGTCTATGGCGACAACCAATTGACCTACCGAGAGCTGAACGCTCGGGCCAATCAACTGGCGCATTTGCTGCGCAAAAAGGGCGTGCGGCCTGATACGCTGGTGGGGCTTTGCGTGGAGCGCTCCGTCGAAATGATCGTCGGCATTTTGGGCATCATGAAAGCGGGCGGGGCTTATGCTGCATTGGATCCGAGCTATCCTGCGGAGCGGATTCAATATATTCTGGAGGATTCCCAGATTTCGATCCTGCTGACCCTTGCCCATTTGAAGATGCCAGCGCTGGAAAGCAAAGTGGAACAGATTTGTCTGGACACCGATTGGCCCATGATCGCTCGGCAAAGCCAGAAGAATCCGAAGAATCTGACGGATCCCGAAAATCTGGCTTATTTGATTTACACCTCAGGTTCCACAGGCCGACCCAAAGGCGTGATGATGCCGCATCGGGGGGCGATCAATTTGTGGTCGGGATTGAACCAGGCCATCTATGCCAACCATCCCACCGATCGGCCACTGAAGGTCAGCCTCAATGCGCCGCTGCTGTTCGATGCCTCGGTGCAGCAACTGGTGCAATTGCTGAGCGGCCACACCATCGATATTGTGCCGCAGGAGGCCCGTCAGGATGGCGAGGCATTGCTGAACTATTTGCAGCAAGCCAGAATCGATGTGCTGGACTGCGTGCCGTCCCAGCTCAAACTGTTGCTGGAGGCTGGGCTGTTGAACGGCAATAGCTGGACGCCATCGATCGTTCTCCCTGGCGGCGAAGCCATCGACGAAGCCACCTGGCAGGCGTTGCAGCAGGCCGATGGAATGGAGTTTTACAACATGTATGGCCCGACGGAATGCGCCGTGGATTCCACCATTGCTCGGATCAAGCAATCGGATGGCCGACCCGTGATCGGGCGCCCCATCAACAATGCGGCGCTCTATGTGCTGGATGCCAATCTGGAGATCGTGCCCATTGGGGTGCATGGGGAGCTGTACATCGCTGGCGAGGGATTGGCTCGGGGCTACCTGCATCGGCCCGATCTGACGGCCGAGCGATTTCTGCCCGATCCGTTCAGCATCATCCCTGGCAGTCGCATGTATCGCACAGGCGATCTGGTGCGCTACCTGCCCGATGGGAATCTGGAATTTTTAGGCAGAATCGATCACCAGGTGAAGGTGCGGGGCTTCCGCATCGAGCTGGGCGAGATCGAATTTGCTCTGGAGCAGCATCCCGAGGTGAAGCAGGCCGTGGTGATCGTGCGGGAGG
Source organism: uncultured Cytophagia bacterium (assembly GCA_964647995.1). Lineage (GTDB taxonomy): Bacteria > Zhuqueibacterota > Zhuqueibacteria > Thermofontimicrobiales > Thermofontimicrobiaceae > Thermofontimicrobium_A. The sequence continues at coordinate 2,561 of CAZYNP010000048.1, read as the reverse complement.
ATGAGCCAGGCGTCAAGAGATTGGTGGGCTACATTGTGCCGAATGCCATGCCTGGGCCGAATCCATCGGATCTGAAAAATTTCTTGAAAGCGAAATTGCCCGAGTACATGATTCCAGCAGTGTTTATGAATCTCGAGGCCCTGCCGTTGACTCCCAACGCCAAGATCGATCGCAAGGCATTGCCAAAGCCAGAGATCACCCGATCCGAACTGGAGGCCGCTTTCGTGGCGCCTCGCAACGAGGCCGAAGAAAAATTGGCCGCCATCTGGAAGCAATTGCTGGGCATCGATCGGGTTGGCGTGAATGACAATTTCTTCGAGCTGGGCGGCGATTCGATTCTGACGATTCAGGTGATCGCCAAGGCCAAACAGGCGGGATTGCAGCTCACGCCGAAACAGTTGTTCCAATATCCGACCATTGCGGGATTGGCGTCGGTGGCCAAGACGGCCCGAGTGATCCTGGCGGAGCAGGGGTTGGTGACGGGCGAGGTACCGCTCACGCCGATTCAACATGCTTTCTTCGAGCAGAATTTGCCCGAGCCGCATCACTGGAATCAATCGCTGCTGCTGGAGATTCGGCAGGAAATGCATCTGGATTGGCTGAAGGAAGCGATTCGGCATTTGCTGAATCACCATGATGCGCTGCGGTTGCGGTTCGAGCGAGCTGAGGATGGCTGGAAGCAAATCAATGGTGGTGAGCTGGCCGAAGTGCCGTTCGAGTATTTTGATTTTTCAATGATAAAAGAAACAGAATTAAAAAGCACGATCGAGGCGAGGGCCAATGAATTGCAAGCCAGCCTGGATTTGACCAGCGGGCGCATTGTCAAATTCGCCTATTTTGATCTGGGCGATGGCAGAACAAGCAGGTTATTAATCGTCATCCACCACATGGCAATTGATGGTGTCTCCTGGCGGATTTTATTGGAAGATTTGTACACGGCCTATTCGCAATTGAGCCAGGGGCAAAAGGTGCAGTTGCCTGCCAAGACCACGTCGTTCCAGCAGTGGAGCCATCGGCTGACGGAATATGCCCAATCCGAGGCGCTGGAAAAAGAGCTGGATTATTGGGATGAGCTGAGCGATCAGCCGATTTCGGCGCTGCCAGTTGATTTTCCAGGCGGAAGCAATCTGGAAAAAGATGCGGGCCTGGTGGAGGTGGCTCTGGCCAGAGAAGAAACCCAGGCCTTGTTGAAAGAAATTCCAGCTTCATTCGGCACGACGATCAATGATGTGCTATTGACGGCTGTGGCTTCGGCCTTTGCCCAGTGGACGGGCGAAAATTCGCTGCGGGTCGATCTGGAGGGCCACGGCCGTGAGGATCTGTTCGAGGATGTGGACCTGTCCCGCACCGTGGGCTGGTTCACCAGTTTGTATCCTGTGGCGCTGGAATTGCCCAAAAGCAAATCGCTGGCTGATAATTTGAAAGCGATCAAAGAACAACTACATCGCATTCCCAATCACGGCATCGGCTATGGGCTGTTGCGTTACCTGCATCCGAAGGTCGAGGTGCGAGGGCGATTGCAGTCCCAGCCGTCTGCCGAAGTGGCCTTCAATTATCTGGGCCAGTTCGATCAGCTCAGTGATCAGGCATTGCCATTTGCCCCAGCGCCAGAATCCAGTGGGAACGAAAGGAGTCCCGTAGCGCCCCGAAGTCATTTGATCATCGTCAACAGCAGCGTGACGGGCGAATGCCTGAAGCTAACGTGGAACTACAGCCGAGCGGTGCATCGGGCGGAGACGATCCAGCGGCTGGCCGAGGAATTCCTGGCGACGTTGCGGGAGATTCTGGCCCTGAGCCGATCGGCCGAGGGTATTGGCTATACGCCATCGGATTTCAAAGATGTGGAATTGGAGCAGGAAGAGCTGGAGGAGTTGGTGGCGGAGTTGGAAGCATAAGGCGAAATTCCAATCGCCAAAAAACAGATCACAAATAAATTTCAAAGCTCAAGGTTCAAAATCCAAATTTCGATAATTCCATTAGCGATGAATTTTTATAGCATTTGATCCCGTTAGGGATCGGATGTTTATAGAAAACACATGAGCCAGAAATATTTGATCCCGTTAGGGATCGAATGTTTGTAGAAAGGTCCACCCCTAAAAATTTTGCCTTGTCCCTTTAGGCGATCAGGCGATCTTTAGACCAAATTAATTTCCGCATTATCCGAAAATTTGGGTATTGAAATGGGAATTATTTGAATTTTGGTCTCAGAACCGCCAGTGGGCGGTCCGCCTTTTGGCGGAATGAAAGGTCTCCGAAAAAGGATTTTGAAAAACAATTCGGTGGGATAACATTTCTGTGGGAGATGATTTTTTATTCTACAGAAATGATTTTGGATGGTGGTCTCAGAACCGCCAGTGGGCGGTCCGCCTTTTGGCGGAATGAAAGGTCTCAGAATTTAATGCCTAAAATTCTTTCTGAGTGTTTTCGATTCTGAGACCCAAAAATATTTCGCTACAACAAAAAGGTTATGGCTGGTATGGATAAACGGAACATCGAAGCGATTTATCCCCTGTCGCCGATGCAACAGGGAATGCTATTTCATAGCGTGTATGCGCCTGAGT
>CAZYNP010000047.1:0-43526 GCA_964647995.1 uncultured Cytophagia bacterium | reverse complement strand
TCCATCCGTTGGGTTGTTTCTATCCGTTGGAGACAAATTTTGCTGCCCAACGGATAGATGAAACCAACGGATTTTCTTTAAACTCAAATATCAAATCGCAAATGCCAAATCCCAAATAAACTTCAATTCTCAATCCCCAAATTCCAAACAAAACCGTCGCAGATGACATCCCAAAGATTTGGTCTCCGAAATTTATCACGCCAGTTGACAGACAGGTTTGGAATTTGTTTTTTGGTTTTTGGAATTTCTCCATCCGTTGGGTTGTTTCTATCCGTTGGAGACAAATTTTGCTGCCCAACGGATAGATGAAACCAACGGATTTTCTTTAAACTCAAATATCAAATCGCAAATGCCAAATCCCAAATAAACTTCAATTCTCAATCCCCAAATTCCAAACAAAACCGTCGCAGATGACATCCCAAAGATTTGGTCTCCGAAATTTATCACGCCAGTTGGCGGACAGGTTTGGAATTTGTTTTTTGGTTTTTGGAATTTCTCCATCCGTTAGGTTGTTTCAATCCGTTGGAAAAAAGTATCAGCCCCAATTTAAAATAATCAATCCATAATCAAATCGCAATCCTGGTATGACTTTTATTCTTGGTCACTGGCGGCTCGAAAATCGTCTGCAGCGCCAGCGCAATCGCCCCTTTGATCCCTGCCTGATCCCCCAGCTTGCTCACCATAATTGTGCTGGGCTGGAATGGCATATTCATCATGCTTTGCTTCACCAATTGTCGCACCTTTTCCAGCAGATAGCTGGAATGCTCGATCACCCTCCCGCTCAAAATGATCGAACTGGGGTTGATCGTCTTGATATAATTCATGCACACAATCGCCAGCGGAAGGGCATATTCATCGAGGATCTCCTGCACCATAACATTGCCCCGATCCCCCTCTGCCAGCATGGCCTCTAAGGTCTGATGCTCATTGCTTTCGGGCCCATGATTCGTTCGCCACTGCAGTTTCATCTTCAACGTTTCGAATAAATTCATCTCGGAAAGCAATTCCCCAAAGTACCGCTGGCTGGTATACAGGTTTTTCAGGCGATTCATGTTGGTCACATAATGCCCCAATTCCAGGTAGCCGATCTCGCCCGCATTGCCTGTTTCGCCACGTACCAGATGCTCATCGACCATAATTCCCGAACCGATCCCCTCGCCGATCCAGATGCAGACCAGATTGGACGTGCCGACCCCTGCTCCCGACAGCGCTTCACCCAGGGCGATGATATTGACATCGTTCTCCAAAATCGTGGGCACGCCATAGCGTTCCTTGAAGCGGATCGCCAGTGGCTGATTGGCCCAGCCCCGCAAGGTATCGGCAAACAGCAATTCGCCCTTCGAATAATCGATAAAGCCAGGAATGCCAATGGCAATACTGATCAATTTGCAGCGTTCGATCTGATGCTTTGCCAGCAGCCCATCCACCCTGTCGAAAATCTTCTGGAGACCATCGTCAATTGTGGTGCCCACATCATAGTTCACCTGATCTACGCCCAAAATTTCGGACACCATATTGGCCAGGGCGATCCTGGCGAACCTGCGCTTGATCTCGATCCCGATGACATAACCATTTTCGGGATTCAGCTTGATCATGGTGGGCCGCTTCCCGCCCTTCTGGGTGGATTTGCCCTTGCCAATTTCGAGCACATAGCCCGCTTCCATCAGCCGCCCGATGATCTCCGAGACCGCCACTTTGGAAATTTTGGAACGTCTCGCCAGCTCATTCCGAGAGATCGGCCCTTGCGTCCGAATCAAATTCAGCAGGCGAACTTCGTTGAGTCGTTTGATTAATTTTGAATCGGCTTTATCTTGCATCTTTTTAGTACTTTCTCCACATAACAGCTTAACAATCTCAAAACGCAAAATTCAAATATCAAATAAATTTCAATTCTCAATCCATTGGCAAAATATTTCGCTGCGCAACGGATAGATGAAACCAACGGATTTTTAAATATCAAATTTCAAACACCAAATCCCAAATAAAATTCAATTCTCAATCCCCAAATTCCAAACAAAACCGCAGATGATACCCCCAAGATTTGGCCTTTGAAATTAATCCCGCCAGTTGGCTGACAGGTTTGGAATTTGTTTTTTACTTTTTGGAATTTCTCCATCCGTTGAGTTGCTTCTATCCGTGGAAGAATTTTTGTCTTCCTATCTGACCAATATCATCTTCTTAATTTTAAAATCGCTCCCCGTTTGAATCCTATAAAAATAAATCCCACTCACCAAATCCCCTCCCTCAAATCGAATCGAATATTCCCCTGCATCAAGTTTTTGATCTACCAAATTAGCGATCTCTTCACCCAGAATATTGAAAATTTTCAAAGAGACCTGATCCGACTGGAATAACGCAAATTTGATCGTGGTGTCCGAATTGAACGGATTGGGGAAATTCTGGTACAATTCAAATTTATTGGGAATAGCAGGCGTTTCCCTTTTTGGATCAACCCTGGTGATCAATTCCACGGGCCGATTGGTGTTCAACAGCATGATCGCATCGGCAAACAGCAGTTGATCGCCAAGACCTGAATTGGACAGGCGAACAATCTTTTGATTTGATCCCTGGTTGAAATAATAATCGCCCAGCTTATACCAGCGAGCCAGCCCAACTTTGGTTTGATCAACAACTACGGTATCAATGCCGTGGGCATGATAGATTTCGAACGGCGCCTGTTTGGTGGCGCTCCATTGTACGATGTTGAAGCAGTACACCTCGTACCAGCCCGCAGTGGGAATATCGGCATGATATTCGATCCAGCGATCTTCTGTGGATCGGGTATAAATACAGCCACCGTTGAATCCAGCAATTCCTGAGTAATTATTCCAGCCAGCCGATTTTTGCACCTGCGGATCATCCTCGTTGATAATGATGGCGGGCTGGCGCCACACCCCAGTTCGATACGGAATCTGGGCAGGCTGTTGATAGACCTTCGATTTTAAATTATCGAAATGAACCGACAGGTTATTGTGATACCAGATGACATGTCCCTTCAAGCCCCGATTCCGAGTCGTCTGGATCATCGCCACCAGATCGGCCTGGGACGTGTAAACGCCATTGGCTACCGTGGAAATGCCTGGGAAAAATTTGCTCCTGTCTTTTATTTTCGGCAACTGCTGATCCAGTTGATAGGCATAGGCTGAATTGGTGGCAAAATACAATTGCAGCGCCATGGCATCCAGATAGCCGCCATTGATCCACGAAGGCCAATCCTGACAGAACTGCTCGTAGCCATAAAAGAGCGGGGCGTTGCTCACGGTTATTTGTGGATTCACTTTTTTGAGCGAATCGTACAGCGCCTTCATGAAATCGTTCAGCTTGTTCGCTCGCCAGCGAAGCCAATTCCCATCCCAATAGGCGCTGGGCGGCGACTGACCATTGTGCTCGGATTGATACAGCGCCACTGTCGCCGAGTCATAGCCGCAATCCAGATCAGGATAGCGCACTCGATCGAATTCGATGCCGTCCACATCGTATTTTTGCACCACCTCCTGGCAGAGATCGATGAGGAACTGCTGCGCCTCCTGATGGCAGTGACTGAGCCAGCGATAGCGAATCCCGCCATCGGCAAAAAAATCGTAGGAGCCGTTGCTCTTTTTGGCGAACCACTGGGGACGGGCGTTGAATAGATCAATATTATCCCCAGAGCAGGCCGCAAACCCTGCCTCGAGCCAGGCTTCTACCTCCAACCCGACCCGATGCGCTTCGGCGATCATCTCGGCCAGGACGTCCCTGCCATCATCCAGATTGGGATCGGTCCACAAACCTGTGAGGTCATGAAACACTTTGCTGCGAAAATAGGGATAGCCAAATCGCCAGCAATCCACATACACGATGTTCATATTGGCGGCTGCCACATCATCCATGATTCTGGCGATGCGCTCTTTGGACGGCACATCCGATCCTGCCCAGGCGACCCAGGTGCCCCTTAATTCCTGGGAGGTTAGGTAATTGGGTAATTGGGTAATCAGGATTAACGTTATCAGGATAATTTTTTTCATTTGAACTCACTTCTGTCCAAAATCATTTAAATTTGTAAATTTGCTCCTTGTAAAATCGGCCGTTAAAGGTAAATTTATTCGCTCTTCAAAATGAGTTTCTATTTCCACCTGTCGGCCAGTTGGCGGATTATATTTTGCTGTTCCAAATGCTCAATGAGAAATCCTGTTTTGGACCAGAGTGCTTTTCAATAAGGTAATAAGGTTTCTGCTTTCACTGATTTTGATATGTTACTAAGGTTTTATTCAGGCTGCTAAACGAAACCAATTCAGAAAACCTTATTGACCTTAGTAACCAACCAAATCCACTAACGAGTTAACCTTATTAGCTTATTGTTGTACTTTGCTATCCAAAATGCTAAACGGGAAATCCTTTTTTGGACACGAGTAATTTGAACTCAAATTTCAATGGCAGACGGCAGAAAAACAGCGATCCTAATCCTGGCGAAGGTCCAGAACCTTCGCCAGGATCGACCGACATTTCACGTTTCGCTTTTCACGTCTCACATCTTTTCATTTCAAAACAACCATCTTCTTTGTCGCCAATACATTCTTATCCGCCGTCAATCGATAAAAATAAACCCCACTGCTCAATCTGTCGGCTGAAAATTTTAGCGTATGTTTTCCAGCCGATTGCTTGCCGTTAATCAACGTTTCGACCAGCCGCCCTGTGATGTCATAAATCTGAATCGAGACCGAAGCCGATCGAGGCAATTCATACGAGATCGTGGTCTCGGGATTGAACGGGTTGGGATAGTTTTGATTCAGCACGAATTGATTCGGCACGGCGGCTGGCTTATTTCCCTGAACCGCCGTCGAAAAGCCTCGCAGTTTCACATACATCGTATCGGCGGGAAACATGCCGCTGCCGAGACTATCGGCATAATAATAGCGCCCAAATGCCACGCCTGTGCCAATGGGATTGCCTGGCGGAAAGGCACAAAGCACCTTGCCCAAGGCGTCTTTCTCCGCCACGTAAACCATGATCCCAACGCTGGTAAATTTATCGCCGAGACCTGGATCATTTTTGACGGCCGCAAATTCGGCCAATTTGCGATCGCCCTCATCGGCATAAGCCAGCGCCCCCTGGGAGGCGAAGTTACCATCAAATTGCGTCATGGCCCAGGTCGTGCCATTCCATTTGTAAATATTGCCCAGCATGTAATCCGCATTCTTGTAGGATTCGACCATGAAAACCACATCGGCTTTGAACGGCAGCGAGCTGACGCCCCCAGCAGGCTCAGGCGGCAGGGTAGAACCATTCGCCCCATTGGGGTCGAGGTCAAAAGCAACGTACATCCGATTGGTCTCGGTCGGATCGATCAGCGTGTGGCCTGTCACGCCGACGAAAACTTTTCCTTCCGACCAGGTGAGGTACATGTCCCTGCCATTGCTGCTGCCCACAAAATCGCTGGGGAAGAAATCCATCTTGCCATTGACACTGATCTCAAGAGCACCACTTCGAGGCGTGCTGGCTTTGAGCAGCGAATCCAGACTGAGCGAGGTGATGCTATTGAAACCGAACAGCGTAAAAATGGCGTGTCGCTTGGGATCGTAATCCAGCGAGGTGGTGCCATTGACATTATTGATGAGCGTGGTGCCATTATAGAGAATGGGAATCGAGTCGCAATCAGAGCCAAAATAGCCGAAAGTGACCGTCCCCAATTCATCTTCAAAAAATCGCACCGAACGGATGGAGAGCGCCCAGGCATTGGTGACCGTGATCAGATTGTATTCACCCAGAATCAGGTGTTTAATGCACGAAGTTCCGCCTGGCGAGGCCAGCGTATCAGGGACAATGGCAATGACGCTCCCATCGCTGTTGATCAGGGTTGGCGGCGGAAAGCCCGTGTCAGCGCCGTTGATCCAGATTTTGCCGCCTGGCGAGACAGGCGAAATCCCGTGCCGAGCCGCACCTGGCTGGGGCAAGGTAATATACCCATCCAGGGTCAACGTAGCGCTGCCATCGTCCTTCAAAACGACCATTTTGGGATTGCCCATGCCCGAGGAATAGATGTATTTGTTATTGCCCGTGCCGATGGCCGCAAAGGAATCGCCATAGCGACCGCCATCCAGGGCGCTATCAAAGACCAGCTCTGGTGCAGCGTTCTCATCGGCATAGCGATAAACTTTAAAAGTCGAGCCAGGGGTGTATTGCGGCGCCGTCAAATTGGAGACATAGATCGTCCCGTCATCAGCTACAGCCACCATATTCACGAAATAGGTGCCGCCCGTGATGATCCCTGTATCCAGCTTGCCGATGGAATCGCCCGTGGCAGCGCTCAAGATGATCACATCCACGCCATAGCGACGAGTGGCCACCAGCAGGTGATCCGTAGCTTTGTTGTATGACAGGCTGCGGGTGACATCGCTGGATGGATTCATCAATTTATAATTCGCCCATTTCAAGGGATATTGTCCCCAAATGGGGGTGATGATGAAAATAATCAGAATAATTGATAACAATAGTTTTCGCATGTTTTCCTCCATCATTTTTTAAATTCCAAAACACAATCTCCAAAATCCCAATAAATCTCAATCGCCAAATTCAAATTTCCAAACACAGAAAACCACCCTTACGAAGGTCAAATTTTAAAATTCCAAAATTCAATTGCCAAACTCCAAATAAATTTCAATCCCCAAATTCAAAATATCAAATATTTAAGCTTCGCCAGAGTAAATTCTATGATCTTTGAAAATTGGAAAATTGAGTCTTGAAAATTATTTGTCATTTGTTTTTTGTGATTTGGAATTTTGCTTGTTAATCCACCCTTTCAAAGGTTTGTAACCTTTGAAAGGATTACATTGTTGGAAATTGAGTTTTGAAAATTATTTGTTATTTGTTTTTTGACTTTTGGAATTTTGTCAATGTATCAAACAACTCTATTTAAAAATAATACCTTACTGCCAAAGCTAAATTCAAAGTTTGAAATCCCGACACCCCTTCCAGCTCAATATTCGGCTGCAACGTGGGCCAGAGATCGCCCACAATGAACCGATAATAAGCTAAAAAATCCATTGATAAATTTGGCAATAATCGAACTTCCGTTCCCAATCCCGACCGAAATCCCCAGTTGGTCTCCTGCAATTTTTTTTCAGCAATATAGGGCACATTGGGGATCACCGATGCATCGGCCTGGATTTCGCCTCGAACGCCTTTCCATTGGAAAATTCCCGCAGCGACATGAAAGTACGGCTTCAACAACTTTGTTCGCAGCAATTCATATTTTCCGCTCACCATGAGGCTATAATGTTCCAGCAATAAATCCAATTTGCCTCTGGGATAGCCCGAAAGATTTTCCCGATCATAGCGACTGAATTCCAGCACGCCCTCGATGAACCATTTTTCATTGTATTGCTGACCGAAGCTAATCCCATAATTCGGCGATGCTTTGAACCAGTTTGATAGTCCGCCGATGGGCTGGGAATATGTGCCATTGATTGATATGGCGAATTGGCCTGGTTCCTGGGCAAAAGTTGAGTGAGTTGAGTGGTTAAGTAAGTTAAGTAAGGTTAATGAGAAAATCAGAATTTTATACTTCATTTATTTATCTCCATGACAACGTGGGTAATTGGGTAATTGGGTAGCTTGGTAATTGGGTAATTTAATTGCTCAAATTTTGAACCCAGTTTATGTACCCATTTAAAGCTTTCAGCGATAATTCTAATAGCTCCTTCCCTTCTTTGTAAAGAGCATCTGTTATAAATTTTAAATCAAGACAACTAATGAGATGATCTCTAAGCTCAAATTGAGATCCCCTGGATACACGATAAAAGTGGATCGATTCTTTGAAATGGAATCGTCCATAACCTTCTGCAATGTTCGATGTAGCGCTGATTGCGGCGTCTCTGATTTGACCACCCAGTTTGTATTTTTCCTCCTTGGGCAACCTGGGAATTGCTTTTTCATAAAAAAATAGCTTAACCTTTCTCGCCAATCTCCAGCATTCCAGAGTCGTAAAATCCTTATAAGCCTTATATTCACCAACCTCATCCGCCACCTTCCATTCAATTCCATCATCTTCATCAAATTTATAGGTCATTTAGCCCCTCTATGTTCTCTATTGTCTCCCAATTACCCAATTACCAAACTAATATTTAAAAGTCAATCCAACCAAAACCTGTGTCTTTGATTTGATCGGAAACCATCTTCTCCCAATCTCCGATAATCGAACCCCCAGTAATTTCTCTCGATGAAAATAATGCGTATAATTCACACCCATCGTCAGATCAAGCGATGAGCTCAAATTGTATTTTGCCCCGATCGAAGGAGAAGCAAACAGCATCTTGCCTTTTTTGGTCGGCGCAAAATGCAGGAGCTTGTATTTGAATTCGTAATCGAACTTCTCGGGCGATTCAGGATTCAGCTTGTAACGCTTGGTCCAATCCTCGTGCATCTCCAGTTCCCGATTGAACAGGCTCACGCCTCCATCCAGGCCCAGCAATAGCCCCAATTTCTGCGTAACAGGCACATTGTATTCGAATCCCGTGAACAGCCGTAGCTCTTTCAAGCTCTGCCTGGGATGAAACACCGCCGAATAGATGCTATCGGTGCTGGTATATTCCAGCGTCTTGTTCACAATCGTGGCATCGGTTCCAGGCAGAAAATCGATATAGGTTTTTTCCCAATAGTCCCAATCCCATTCATCCAGCACATCCATCTGTTCCAGCCTCGCCTGATCGTAGTAGACCTTGAGGCAGTAATCCAGATTTTTCATGATGGAGAAATTCATCTGCGCCCCTAAGCCATAGCCCTTTGCATCGCTGGCTTTGTAACTGGAATTTTGGGTTTGCAGGAAGGTCAGGATTTTGATTTTGATTGGGTAGTCCTGGGGAAAGATGTTTGTGGTTGTAGCCAAACTTACAAGCATAATTAGAAACAGGCTGCCGATTTGATTTTTAAGAAATGACATATTTAGTCTTCACATTTTTTTATTAGATAACTGTTTTGGGAAAATTCCAAATGACAAAAAACAAAATACAAATAATTTTCATTGATCAAATTCTAATTTCCAAACTCGATGAAACAATTTCATGGAGCAGCTTACCAATATCTGAAATTAGATAATTGCAATTTTAATATCAGTCCGTGAAACCTTATTTTTGTTTTTCCAACCTTAGTAACACACAAAAACGAGAAGGCCTGAACCTTATTAGCTTATTTAGCAAGAAAAATAAGGTAATAAGGTTATTATCAAGTGAGAATATTTTTCTATTAAGGTTAAACAGACCAAAATAAGGTTAAAGCTATTTATAAGATCAACAAACATTCCGTCCCTAAAGGGACTCTGCGGAATTTTTGATTCTGTAGCTATAAACATTTAATCCCTACGGGATTTGAACGAGTAGCCTCACAGAAAAAGCAAAATTTGGAATTTCGTTTAACCTTGTGACGGACTTGTTCCGTTAGGAACAAAATGTTTATAGATTCAGATGTTAGACAATTGTGTGAGTCCCTTTAGGGACGACACCTCATTTTTGATCCAATCCTCCGTTTTGCACAGTTTGGAATAACTTAGTTTCTTCACCTTTCGGTCATTGAATATTGTACTTTGAAATTTGTTTGTTATTTGTCTTTTGATTTTTGGAATTTTATCCATTATTTTATAAAGCTGCTAAAACTCCACCACCAGTGAATATCTCAAACTCATATCCAGAAACTCATGATTCATATACCCCACATCAAATCCGAACCGCTTATCCGCCACCGCAAACCTCAATCCCCCACCGAGACACAGATTTTCTTCATCATACCCCAATTTGTATCCCGCCCGCAGCACAATGGCATTGGAGATCATCGCTTCCAGGCCCAGATGAATCCGTTCATCCGCATCGTTGGGATGGACGGCTTCGGCTAACAGCGTGATGTGATTCGGCGAAGCGATACTGCCCCAGACTTCGCCTGAGATGCCCAGTCGCAACTGCTGGGGCATTTTGAATTTTTCCTCGGCGTATTTGGCTTCCAGACCAAAGTTCTGCAAAAACGCCCCGATGCGCAGGCTGTTGAATCCTGTCTGATAGAGGAATCCGATATCCGCCACCACGTTCTCGGCATGATAGACATCGATGCTCTCCCTAACATATTTCAGCGATGAGCCGAACGAAAATTTATCCGTCAGCGAGCGGGCGTAGGAGATGCCGATGGCATAAGCGCCAGCCGAATACGTTCCCAGCGAAATGTACGAGCCTGTCTGATCCCTGCTGGGATTGATGGTCTTTTCCATCTCGCCGAAATCAAAATGGATGGCTTGAAAACCAATGGTTCCGAACTGGGGAATGGCATAGATGAAACCCAGCGCCTGGTGCGTCGTCTCCACATACCAATCGGCGTAGGAGACATTGGCGCTCATTCGCTGCGGCGCCAGGGAAATGAGCGCAGGATTGGTAAATAGTCCTTCGGCAGCGGCATTGGTCATGGTGATGCCTGTCTCGCCCATGGCAACGGAGCGACCCGTGACGGGCAACTCCAGAAAGACAAAGCCTGTGGTGGCGATTTTTTGGAAGTCTTGGGAGTAGATATTAGTTAATAAATAGTAAAATGACACCAATACAAAAACAAAAGTGATGAAACATTTTTTCATTTTTATCATTCTTTATTTTTGATTTAGAAACAGCATAATTAAACCATCAATTGAATCAGCGGTACTCGTTATGCTTTTAATTTTAGTATTAAATTTTTTAATATTTCCTCGACACTTCTCCAACACACTTGGCAAGCATAGGTTTGTCAGAATGAAATCCCTGTTCGTTATAATTTGTGCAGGTCGCTTTGCTATGATCCGATGTTCAGACTTTACAATTTGACCAATCTTGGCAGTGATCAACGAACCTATTCTGAATAATATTTTTTAAATTTTATTGCCTTTGGAATTTTTAATATACCTAAGACCCCTTCAAATATGCTCTTCAGCAAAAACCATGCTCCCATATAAGGAGGCAAGATAATAATTGCTGCAAGTCTGCGGCCGATTGTCGTTTTTGATTCGTGAAGAAGCTTTGCCTGTAAAAGAGTTGAAAACGGTCGTTTATAGAATTTTTCTTCTGTTATTCCCTCATCTTCCAAACTATGCCCATATTCAGGCTTAATCGTATGAAATTCACTTTGCGCACGAAGGCTTCTAAATTTCATTTCGTAAAGTTCTTGTTCATCAATATCCATATCTATATAAATATGATTTTCTTCTCTCTCAGAAAAAGTTGCTAATGCTGCTAATCGTGGGTCTTCCAGGAAAACCGCTATCCATCCGAAAATAAAAATTAAGACGGCACTAATCCAATATATTTTGGAAGCAAATGCTGCTGGAAATATTGGTATTTGATAGACCAAAGCAGATCCGCTAATAGCCTCAAGGGCAATTTGATCTTCTATGCGACCCGAAAGGGCAAGAGCAAGCACTGATGCTGAAGGAAGCGTTATTAATAAAGCAAAACAAAAGGCACCAATCTTAGCACCTATTGGGAATGGTGTTTTAGCATTGGAAATAAAAAATCTCCATAAAAAGTCAAAAATTTTTGTTACAATTTTTTTTAGAATCCATCCAATCAAAAAGAGAAAGATAATCCAATAATGTAATTTATTTGATATTTTGGTCGTTAGTTTTAAGATCCGCATTGGAATTAAATTGCCTAGCTTATACCAAAATTTTAAATCGGGTAAGGTGATATTTTCTATTACTCTCTCTATCATTCGTATATTTGCACGACGGTATAAGAAACTAAGATCGTCATATTGAAGCCAGTTCGATTTTATTATGCCAATCGGAATCAAAAAATTAATATTCTTATCATCAGCAATTGCCGACCTTTGAATACTTTGATAAAGTTTTCCTGCATCAAGTCCTGCTTTGCGAACCTGTAATCTTAGTTTTTTACCATATCTAATTTGAAGTAAGTGCGGTTGTTTGGTATAGTAGAAAATTATGTCATCAGCAGAATCTTCATATCTCCAAAATTGCCACCAATGCTTATTGCTGGGGATATCATCTTTTGCTTTATCACCCGCAATTGGGAGGCGCCATAGTTCTGCTGTTGAATCAGTAACAATAGAGATATCTGCTCTCAATTGGCGAGCATAAGAGATTAGCTCATCTGCAATTTTTTTCTCTTCATCAGGCTGAAAAAAATTAGCTTTATCATAAATGCTAACTTTACATTTTAAAGGATTTTTGCCTCCACCTGAGCAACCTGTTAAAATTAAGATGCCTAATAAACAGAAAACAAGCAAAAATTCCATTTTTCCCATAAGGATTCCTCCTAATAAGTTTACTCGTTTCTTGCTATCTGCTTAACCTGGAATAATTAATTTTCAAATCCGATTCTCTGAAAAGAGAATATTTTGGTGTCTTCACAACTCTTAGCCTCGTCGTTCACGGCGAGGCTGTTCAATTTATAATCGCAAACTTCCCCTTCTTCTCCTCCCCTGCCTTATTGCTGACCACATAAAAATACATCCCGCTTTTCACGTATTGCCCATAATCGCTGATCTGGTTCCAGGTGGCCACGCCTGAGGCGGGGTTATTGTGGTGAATCGTTTTCACCAGGTCGCCACGAACCGTGTAGATACGAATGGTGCACTCCTCGGACAGGTTCACGAACTGGATATTTTTGATATCGCCTGCCACCTCAAAGCCTGAGCTGCGATAGAACGGATTGGGCACGACCACGACGTTATCGAGAGCGGATTGAGTCGGCTCCAATGTCGAATAAAACGGCTTGTTCGTGCGATTGGCAAAGATCGAGGATTCCATGGGCGGCACCTGGTAAGCAGGATCAATGGCCCAGGCGGGGTGGCCATTATCGTAACTGGTCACCGAATAGTAATAGCCATAGCCCAACGCCACCAGGCTGTCCACGTAAACATACTTCTGGGAATCAGCATGGAAGAAACGACTATCGCCCACAGGAATATCGGCCAATAATTTCCAGGGACCGAAGGGATAATTACCTGACCGATAGATGCGATAGCCCGCAATATCCACGACCTTCTGATGCGGATCGGGCACGCTTTCGGCAGAGTTATCGAAGGTGATGACATTGCCGACCGAGCCCTCTTTTTTGTAGGCGGAAACCGTAAATTTCGGCGCTGGCGGCGAGGTCGGCACGGTGTAATTGTGTTCGTAGTTGAAGGCAATTCTGGCATCGAGGTATTGGGCAGCCGAGTCACCAGCGGCTCGCACTTTTTCCTGGTTCATGTCCTCACGGATGGCATCCTCGTAATCCAGGCCGCCGACGAATTCCGCCAGAATCACCTTGATGGAATCCCGTCGGGGGATATTGAACGGCCCCAGCGCAAAATTGGCGTAGAGCCGATTCTGGCCCATGCGGGGATCATTGGGATCGGTGAAGGCTTCGGACAACTGCAAGGGATTGGCCATGGCCTCGTATTTGCTGGGTAGACCTGCCACGCCCAGAAACGGCCCCGAATGGTCATTGGTTGGGGCCGCCGCCGACCAGACAAAATTGATCTTGTTTTCCACGCCATTGGAATCGGGCGAGACATAGAGAAATTTGATCCCCATAAAACCAGAAGCAATGAATTCTGGCGAAAAAATATTTTGATTTCTGATCGGATCGTAGCGGACATGCTGGAAGAAATCGAACGATTCATCGATGCCAGGGGTAGCGGCGAAATCTCCTGCCCAGGCGACCATCAGCCGCTTGTCGGGATCGTAGGTGGCCTGGGTGTTGCGGGCGCCATCGGGAAAATTGGGAAAGGTCAAATTCCAGCCCCGATGATTGGGCGACAGGGCGTAGGTGAACAGCAGGTACACGCCATTCAACGGATCACGGCGCTGGGCATTGCGGATCGTGTATTCGATGATGATGTAATTTTCATCCGCCTGGGTGCCCGACCACTGCCGCACGATGCGCTTTACCACGACAGGGATATTTTGGTTATCCCAGGGCTGGTACCAGGCGCCGTTGATCTCCCACTGGGATTCGATCACGTCCTCGGCTTCCCTGGGATCCTTCTGCAGCCAGTAGTTCTCACCGTTCTCCCACCTGCGTCGATGGATGGGCTTGTTATTGGCATCCTTGGAAATAAGATAGCGAAACTGGTCGCCCTCGAATCCCACATCGGTGTCATGCGTGGCAAAATTGTCCCAGCCCCAGACCGTGCCTGTATCGGTTTTGGCAGTGATAAAAAATCCGCCGCAGAGCAGATACGTATGGCTGCCACCGATATTCTGTTTGATCTCCTCGGTGCTAAAGCCAGGCCAATCCAGTCCATAGGTTTTTCTGCCCCAGTCCGCCATGGGCTCGCAGTCCTGGGCCAGATGAAACGAATGCCAGAGCTTGCCACGGGTGAGGTTGATGGTATAGGTTTGGGGATGGGATAAATTTGGATTAAGGATGATAAGGATTAAGATAAAAGTGATTTTAAAGAATAATGATGGTTTCATTGGTCAAGTCTAATTTATAGTGTGTAATTTTTGATAAATACCAAATCAAAAAAGAATTTTTTCCAACGGATAGAAACAACCCAACGGATAAAGATTCCAAAAAACAAAACCCAAATTACAAATAATTTTCAAATATCAATGATCAAAACACTAAGCACCTTACATATTGGCGTCAGTGCTTTTTTGAGTTTAACTTTTATCCGTTGTCGTCTTATCATCTGTTGGGCTGTTTTTATCCACTGGAAAGTACTGTTTCCATTTCCATAAACTTGGTTGCCAAATTAAATCTTGCTTGATTTCATTAAAAGCTATTAACGGTTCGATAAAGCTTTCAATTTTATCCACAACCGACTTGAACATATCTTCATGCTGCAGACGATGCCGTTTCAGAAAAGCCGACCATTGAGCTTGTTTTTCTTTGTTATCTTTAAATCTCGATTGAAAAACTATCTTTCTATCTTCGAGTGATGTGTTCCTGTTCTTAAAAGTGCTCTTGATTGCTTTTAACAGCAAAGATGATTGAAAGCTGTTCTTTTCTGCCAGAAAAACAATATCGTAAAAATCCTTCATGCGACTGGTTAAAACAGTTAAGCGAACAATGGCTTCAAATTTTTCGGCGATCATCGATTCTTTCGTGTAAGCAAGAATCGAAAATGAAGGAGTTTTGAGCAAGGTTGGAAAATCTTTCCTAACTGGACCAGGAATAATGACATCTCCCACTCCAATATCAATTTGTAATACCTTGTGAATCGAGCCGAGATAAGCATCCAGTTTGATGCGAAAGCCATTGTATTCGCTTTCTTTGGTAATTTCTTCTATTGAAATATCTTCGACATGAAAACGAACACCGTCATCACAATTGATTTGACCAATCTCACGAATAATTGAGCCGACGATTTCTGGATTTTCCGTTTTGAAAAAACCTAAAAAGTCCATATCTTTTGTGGGGCGCAAGGGTGAGACATCATAAATCAAGAATAACAATGCGCCCTTTAAGATAAATTTTTCGTGATACGGTGAAATCGAGATGCGATATAAAAATCGCTCCTGAAAATATTGCAACAACACTGCGTTTAAATCACGCCCTGTCTGTTTGGCATGATTCAA
Organism: uncultured Cytophagia bacterium; assembly: GCA_964647995.1. GTDB lineage: Bacteria > Zhuqueibacterota > Zhuqueibacteria > Thermofontimicrobiales > Thermofontimicrobiaceae > Thermofontimicrobium_A. The sequence continues at coordinate 28,015 of CAZYNP010000047.1, read as the reverse complement.
CAGACGAGCGTGAACGGAAGCTGGGAGATTTTTAATATTCTTCGCTTCACTCATTGAGCGATCAACGCTTTTAGATAAGGAATCATCGTTGTTTTCACCTGACATTTCATTGCATCTTCAAGCAGTTTGTTTATATTCGCTTCTTTAAGCTTGAGATAATTTTTCAAAGCTTCCAGGGCAATATCTTCACCCAATTTTTTTCGATAGCGAAACATATCACATATCGATTTTTCCCTGTCGAAAATTCGAATCTTGCCATGCTTGCTTTTTATCGATTGAATACCAAATTCATAAAAACGATCTCTAAAATAAAAATAACGCACAGGTGGATATTCGATCTTCGGTGCTTTTGCCGAATGTGGCAATGCAACATAAATTTCTGACGGATTGAACGTTGTCAAATCATAAAATTCAAGTGCCGAAAGAAGACAAATAATACCACTCGGTATAGCCTGACAAACATCGATAAAACTCATTGGAATTCCATCGGCATCTGGAAGTTCAGCCAGACGATAGAGGCCTGGCTTTATCTTTTCAACCACGCCTTGATGAACAAGATTTGCCACGTCTCGTGTTTGTACCGAGGCGTTTTTCAAATCTTTCATCCTTGCATAGCCACCGTGACGATTAAATATTGAAATTATTTTATCCATTAATTCTTTTCCTCTGCCAATTAGTTGTATTGGCAGAAATATAGAATCTTTTTATTTAAAAAGCAAATACTTTTTTCGATATGCGATAACTACACAGCAATTACAGGAATTTTTTCCAATCCGCCAGTCGGCGGAAAACAACCAAACTGATGAAATTCCAAAAATCAAAACTCAAATTACAAATAATCTTCAAATATCAATGATCGAAATCATGTCTTCATCTCATACCTTTAGTTAGCATAATTAGCGAAATTAGCGGTTTAAAACGAAAATCCCAATGAAACAAACACCTGCCTCGGAATATTTTTATACACCTGAAAGTAATTATACAAATAAACATCCCGATTGGGATCATTATCGGGATCGGCGTAGGTGGCGCTGCGCAGCACCCAGCGATCCAGTTCCTCAGTGCCACTGATTGGAGTCAGGTGTTTGTTGTTGAACAGATTCAAAATTCGCAGGCTGGCATTGACATTCAACTGGGCAATTCTGGCCGATTTTTCGATCCGCAGATCGGTCTGGGATTCCATCGGGTAGCGGCGATTGGATTCCACCTGGTATTCGTACTGGTATTCAGGCGACCAGTAATAGGAAAGCCCGCTCCGAATCGTGATGATGATCCCTGCCGATAAATTGGCAAAAGGTTTGATCCCAAATAGCTTGATCCCACCATCGGCGGGAATGTTATACGTCAGCGCTCCATTGAACCGATGCGTCCGATCTTCAGGCGATAGGTAATCACTGGCAGAGTAGCTGTACTTCTGTTCCAGCTCGGGCGTTAGATCGATGCGATCCAGATAGACGCCATGGAAGCCGTAATTCGTCTGGCTGAGCGTATAAGCAAAGCGGTATGTCCAGCGCTCGATAGCCCGATTGGCAAAACTGATCTCGATGCCTCGGGAGTTGCCGTAGCCATTGTTTTCATAACTGATGTACGAGCCTTTCAAATCATCCTCTTTATTCTGGCTCCCTGTTGCTGCCTTAACATAAACGCTGGAAATCTGGTCTTTCAAATCGTTGTAGTACGTCACAATATCCAGTTGATGCGTGTCCCACAAATTCTGCTGGACACCGACTTCGTAATTAATGCTCAACTTGGGCTTCAAATTGGGATTGCCATAACTACCCCAACCGTTGTAGGTCTGGTTATCCAGCGCCTGATTGATCGTCGGCATGGAGCGAAAATGGCCGTATTGGACCCGAAACGCCGTCTTTTCGCCGATAGGGAATGAAATGCCCGCTCGTGGCGAAACCGAGACAAACGTTTTGGAAGGCTCCCATTCGGGAACGCCCACACTGGGACTGCCCAATGCGGGATAGAACAGATTGTATTTATCTTTCGGAACATCGGTCCCAAAATTGTAAGCATCGGCTCGAAATCCCAGATTGGCGACCATGCCTGCGAATTCCAATTTGTCCTGAACATAAGCTGCTGTGTACCAGGTCTTCGCTTTGTAATTGGTCGCAAAACCCGTCCGCCAGATAAACGCCGCCACACAGAGCGAGGAACTGGCGTTGTAATCCTGATCCATCAACGAGGCCTCAAGGCCCGCTTTCAACAAATTGGTGTTCGTAATCTGGTAATTGAGACTCACCTTGCCTTCGTAAAAATGCGTGACCGACGCCTGGTTGTAAATGCTGGACCAGGTGTAATATTCCCGATATTTTTCGTTCCAGGGCCCCCGATCTTCTAACAGACGATCTTCAGGTTTGGGATGAAGCTGGACATCTTTATCCGTGGCTGGCGTGGGAATCTGGTAGGCATAAAGTCGCTCGTATTGATGGGTCAAGGTTGTTTCCAGAAACGCTTTGGGTGAGAAAATCAATTTGTAATTTAGACTCTGGGCATAGACGTCCTCCTCACGAGGGGAATCGTAGATCAGGGTGTATTTGCGCTTGGCCCCGTAGGTTCCCGAAAGTCCTGCCCAGCGGATATCATCGGAGCCTGAGCCCATGCCCGAATAATAGTGCTGATAGAGTCCTGTAAATTTGAAATTGTGCTGCGGATTGGGTTTAAATGAGAGTACGAGCGAATAGTTTCCCAGCTTCTGGACCTTTTCCCGTGAAGGGACTCGGGTGGGTTTATCTTTCAATTCGCCAGTGATGAAGAAGCTCATCTTCTGGGCATCTTTGCCCAGCGGGCCGCCGAAGCTGAACAGGTAGCGAGTATAGGCATATTTTCGATAATCATAGACGCCCAGGATATTATCATCCGATGGCGTGTGATTTTTCACCCACAGATTGTAATTTCGGAGGACCTCCTGTTCATTCACCACGCCCGAAGTATCTCGGAACTGCGGCTCCAGGCGCCAGCGCTCGATATCGCCCCATTTCTGCCATTCATGCTGATTTTTTGAATAAAGATAATCGCCCCAATGATATTTGCCAGGCGGTCGATATTCGATCTGAAAGGCGCCATTGAATTTGGGTCCGCCCTCCTTGGTGACTATTTTCACGACGCCCGATTGGGCGTTGCCGTACTCGGCATTGAACCCGCCCGTAATCACTTCCATCTGAGAAACGGCCAGCGGATTGATGTCGTATTTCCAACTGGTTTCGGATTTGCCGCCAGTGCCGTAAGCGGGCACGCCTGAGTTGGTGGTGAGACTGGTGATGCCATTGACCGAATAATTGATTTCATAAGAACCGCCGCCACGGATGCTCAGTGTGCCATCGGGATTGCGATTGATGCCAGGCGACAGTTCCAGCACGCTGCGCAAGCCTTCCACAGGCAAATTTTCGACTTCTTTGGCTTCGTAATGGAGCGACGTGGAGGTTTTGTCGATTTCAACGATGGGGCGTTCAGCCGTGATGGTAACCGTTTGCCCCAGGTCGACCACGGTGGCGGACATGGTGACGTCGATTTTGGTGGTGCGGTCAATTTTGACATTGACATCTTCGATCGTCACTTTTTGATAGCCCATGTAGAAGAAATTCAGTTTATAATTGCCAGGCGGAACATTGAGAATGACATACCAGCCTTTCATATCGGTTGCTGCGCCGAGCATGGTGCCTTGAATCACCACATTCACACCGACCAGGGGTTGGCCATTTTCCGCATCGGTCACCTGACCAGATATTTTTCCAGTATTTTGTGCCGTGGAATACGATACAATCGTTGCAGTGCAAATAAGCAAGCGGATTAGGTAGGAAATCGCTTTCAATTTGAACTCGCCCTCCTGCGGTTAGTAAGGTGAACGAACGATGCAATATTAATCAATTTTAATGAAAATGTCAAGGAGAAAATTAAAAACTTTGTAAAACCTCACTCATGAGTGGACAGAGCTACTGATCGGTCGCTTAACTTTCTGACATTTTGGAAGCATTCCATTTTTAAGCGACCGGTCAGTCCACCTATAACTCTTTTACAAAACTTTTTCGATGAGTGCACTCTGACATACGCCTGGCCGTTAATTTTATTCACCTGAGCGGATTGATTGTTTTAATTCAAATTCGCAAATCTGCCAGTCAGCGATTAGCAGGCTCAACAATGCTTTCTTGTATTATTATCTCAAGGCGAACCATGGCGCTGCCATAAAAAAAGCAATTGGCTAATTTGACTTCCACCAAATTAAAATCACACCCGCAGCCGCTGTTCGGCAATTCAACCAGAAGGGTTCTTCCAGTAAATGAGATGACCTCAAAATTCTGATGATCAAATTTTTTCTTGACATTCTATTATTTTTTTGCTATTATTATGTCGCTTCTTTAGTTAGAATTAGCAATATAGTAAATCGCGTATCGAAAAATTGATTTGCTTGTGCTTGTTCATCCTTCGAATCTGACAGCAGCGCATGCTTCACCTATCAATCCTATAGCAACGAATTTGAATCGGTCTTCACTGTTAGTATTGGCTTCGAACCCCTATTTTTTTCATGTTCGGGGGAAGGAGGTGAAAAATTGTACTGAACATGAACAAAGTTAAATTCAATTCAAACCATATCAAATGGGAGGACACAGTAATGAGAAAACTGACTTTGCTGGCAGGCTTGATTCTGATCCTGGGACTGAGCTTGCCTCTATTTGCAGTTGACATCAAGGGAGTCGTTGTCGACAAAAAAACCGGCACTCCCCTGCCTGGTGCTAATGTCTACATTCGAGGGACCTCAGTTGGGGCTGCATCTGACTTGAATGGCAAATTTACTTTCTCGTTCGAACCAACCCGTTCATTCAATTTAATCGTCAGTTACATCGGTTATAAAACCGAAGTCCGAACCCTTTCGCCAGGCGATGACCTCTCCAATCTTCGCTTTGAATTGATCGAAGATGTTTTTAAAGGCGAGGAAATCGTTGTCACTGGAATCGCATCGAAAACCGCCAAATCAGTCGCAGAAGTCGCGGTCGCTCGGCTGTCTGCCAATCAGCTTACCGTTTCCAATTCGTATCAAGAGTTGTCCCAGATGGTTGCTGGCAAGGTTGCTGGCGTGAATATCGCTCCGGCCTCGGGCAACGTCGGCGGGGGCATTCGCTTCAATGTCCGATCCGGTGGCGGATTGAACGGCAACGAGCAGCCGCTGATTTTCGTCGATGGTGTACGGGTTGACAATTCCGAAGTGGTCGGATTTGGGGTTGGTGGCCAGGGAACTTCCACACTGGCCGATATCAATCCCGAAGATATTGAGTCCATCGACATCTTGAAGGGTCCTGCCGGTGCAGCATCTTACGGCACCAGTGGATCCAACGGCGTTGTGCTAATTACTACCCGCAAAGGCAAATTGGTGCCAGGAGCTCCCAAAGCCATTTCCATTGACTATAAACTGGTCACCGGATATAACGAGCAATCCCATAAATATACCGAAGATGAGTTCATCTCTTACAAGGATGCAAATGCCATTTTTCGGAAAGGACCGGTGTTGCAGCACACGTTGAATGCCTATGGCGGGACTGGCCTCATGAAATACTATCTGGGCATCGATCGGCGCTATGAAGACGGCATTATTCCCAATAACTATCTCGATCGAAGAACGCTACGGGCCAATTTCGATATTTTCCCCAACGAGAAATTTATCGTAAACGTGAATACCAGCTATTCGCTCACGGAAAATCGACTTCCCAATAACGACAACAACATTTTCGGATTTTTGGGAAATACATTACTAACACCAGTGCCGTACTGGTTTACGGACAGCCTTTCGGTGAGAGGTCTCGAAAATGTTCGAGCTGCCGACCGCTTCATCGGTTCGATTCGGGCACAATACATGCCATTCAAAAATTTCGAAGCATCGTTTACTTTTGGCATCGATAATGGGGACCTATGAAACGATCAAACTTATCCCGCCAATTTGAAATATTCGTTCTATCCCAAAGGTCGCCGTGCCATTTATAACCGTCAAAACAATCAATTCACCTACAATCTCGATGCTCGGTACACCTATTCCTTTTTGCGAGGACTGAATGTCACCTCGATTGCGGGCGTCCAGCTTTTCGATCGTAAGCAGAAAACCTTCAATATTCAAAAGAAAGATTATTTAACCGAATTGATCACTAATATCGGTGCCGGTGAAACCTTCGAAGGTGGCGATGAAACCTACTCCCATACTCGGGAGGCGGGAGTTTTTACCGACCATTCATTTGCTTATCTCGATCAGTACTTCTTCTCCGTGATGCTGAGAAACGATTACGCCAGTTCCATTGGCTTTGAAGCCCCCAGCATTTTCTATCCACGGGCCAGCTTTGCCATCCGCCTGGATAAATATAAGTTCTTCCCCTCCCTGTTCAATCTCATGAAATTACGAGCCGCCTATGGCGAAACCGGTGTTCTGCCCGGGGTAACCGATGGCATTCCTCTGCTATGGCGTGCAGAGCCTTCTGGCTATGGCGCGGGAGCGGTGCTGGCAGCCATTGGTAATCCTAAAATTGAACCAGAGCGCATTAAGGAATTAGAGGTGGGCTTGGACGCCGAGCTATTTACCAACTATGCGGTGGAATTCACTTACTATCGGCAATATGCTGAAAATTCGATCATCGAATTCCGCAACGCGCCTTCCACTGGCAAAACAGCAACCGCCGTACCTTTCAACATCGGCGCTGTAAAAGGTTGGGGCATCGAATCATTGATCCAGGCGCGACCATTGAGCACCCAGAAATTCCAGCTCGATTTGAGTCTGACGAATAATTATCAAACCAACGAAGTCACTGATTTGGGTGGTGCCCAACCAATCTTTGATGCGTTCGACATCAATGTCTTCAAAGAAGGGTTGCCCAAACACGCTTTTTATACCCAAAAGGTGGTCGGAGCTTTGTTTAATGCCGATGGTACCTACAAAGGCCCCGATGTATTGAAGGATGAGAACGGTCAGGATGCGCGAGTCAATTTTGGTAGCCCAATTCCAACTTACACCGGCGCGTTTACCATGAACCTGCGCTTTTTGAGAAATTTCAATCTGTATGTCTTGACCGATTGGGCTACCGGGCATAAGATGTTTAACAATACCAAGGAATTTGCAATTTACCTGGGCAATGCCTTTGGCATTGGTGCCAATTACAAACGTTACCGGGAGTTGGAGGATATTTTGGGAATCAAAGAATGGTATGATAATATCACTGCGGCGACGGTAGGCTCGGAAGAGTACAAAGCGGCTGCGGTGGAATATGCCAAATTGGATCGCCGTTATGATGGCAATTTCATCGAAGATGCCGATTATTTTAAGCTACGAGAAATCAGCCTCAGCTACAGCTTTCGAGATCTGCTCCCAAAAGTCTATGCCAATCGCTATCTCTCCGATCTGGTCATTGGAGTCTCGGGGCGCAATCTCTGGACCACAACCAAATACAGCGGCGCAGATATCGAGATGAACTTCTCTGGCTCCCGCAGCTTAGAGCGAGGACAGGACTTCTTGACCCTGCAAAATCCGCGCGTGTATACTTTCTGGATGAGAATTTCCTTATAGGATAAGGAGGCATATACAATGAAAAAACAAATCATATTTTTGATGCTAATACTGTCTTCGCTGTTCATCTGGAACTCATGCGAAGATTATGCCACATCGGTTGATCCGCTCATCGATCGCGTGGAGGATGAAAGGCTGACCAGTGAAAGTCAAACCCCATTCGTCGTCAATGGTTTAAAAACCCGTTTTGCCACGACGCATGATCAATTATGCGTCATTGCCGGTTTGCTGTCAGATGAGTTATTGTTCGATCCCAACGTTCCCAATGCAACGTTTCCCACCTTCCGGGATATTGATGAGGGAAATATCACTCTGGATAACAATTCAGTTGACGGACCTTTTAATGCGCTGGGCGAGTTGAGATTCTTCTCGGATGACATTATCCGCCGCGTGGGCGAGATTACTTTCACTGATGACGCGTTGAAAAACGAAGCCCTATTTAATGGCAATCTATTCGGCGGCATTGCTCGCTATCTCTATGCCGCCTATTTTGGATTGAGCCAGGAACAGGGCGGCGGTGTGATCGACAACGGTCCCTTCATTCCCTCAAGCGAAATGTTCAACCTCGCCATTGAAAAATTCCAGCAAGCCATGACTTACGCCGATGATGCCCAAAAACGCCTGATTAATTCATTGATTGCCCGAATTCATCTCCAAAAAGGCGACTTTACCAATGCTCAGTCGTTCGCGCTAAACGGCATGGTTCAGGGCGATGAGCCGTTCCAGTCCAAACATAGCATTCTCTCGGATAACTACTTCTGGCAGCAAGCCGGCAAAGGCCGGACCCAGGCAGTGCTCGACGCCAGGTTCAAACAGTATGTTGTTGAAGATCCGGCAGAATTAGCCCGGGTTCCCCTGGATTCGATCAAGGGTAACAACAATGTGATGTATTATCGCCAGGGAAAATACCCAAACGAATCCGCCCCGATTAACTTCATGAACTGGCAGGAGAATGAATTGATGTTAGCAGAATGTGAAATCCGGGCGGGAAATACTGCCAGCGCACTAAATCGTGTCAATGCGGTGCGCGCGTCTCATGGCTTAAGCGCTCTGGCCAGCGTCGACATGAAAGTGCTCATTGTCGAAAGGGACAAGGAGCTGTTTGTCACTGGTGCTCGCCTGCTGGATCAGCGCCGGCTGGATGCTGAGTTCAAAACCTGGCATTTGCCAGCCGGATCATGGCGCTACTTTCCGATCACCGAGCGCGAGCGAAACATCAATTCCAATTTGAGCAATCCCTAATCATTTGCTCGGGTAATAACTACCTGGTTGGCACAGGTGCCCTGATGGCAGGGCGCTTGTGCCTTTTTATTCTGGAAGTTTTTTTCAGCGAAAGCAACTCAAAAATTATTACCGCATTAATCAGGCCGTGGTACCAAATGGAAGCCGACCTAATAAAGGCTGCCTTTTTTCCAGGAAGTCACAAAGCCACAACTCGCTCAAAAATAAAAATGATCTGGACCGAAAAATTCAACATCGTGAATACATTCTCAGCCAGCAATGATAACCCTATAAAAATGGGTTTTTGGCCCGACAGTCGCGTGGTTGAAAAAGTATTCAAAATCATCCGTCCAGTTGCAGTTTTCATCATGAATTCCGTCGGCAAAAAGATACGTCGCTTGCTGACCAGAATGAGGTGACCTGGTCGCAATTGCCAGCACAGCCAGGAGAATTGTCACCTTCCACCCAAAAACGGTGGCCGTTAAATCCAGCTAATTTAGCCAAATGTTAAAATTGACAGCGGACATTCTCGCCGGGGGCAAGGCTGCCAGGTTCGGGGGCTATTTACTCCTATGCTTGTTCCTGCCGAAACTCCTTGTTGCCCAGCCGATCGGGATAGAAATTGCTGCTGATTCGACCTATTTTTCCAGCCTCCTGGAGGTTAATGAGACGCGCTTTCAGCGGGAGTTCGAGTTTCCCTGGTTAGCCATACTCGATAAAGAGACCCAGGGATCTTATTTGCAAATCGACTCCATCTCAACGCGCAAACAATTCATCAAATCCTTTTGGAACCGCCAGCAACCCAATCCCCTATCGCCTCGAAATGAGCTCTTGCAAACCTTTCTCCACCGCTGGCATTACGTGAAGCAGCATTTTTCAATTTCCAGCCCGCCTTTTTTCGATGACCGCGGTAAGCTTTTTTTGAAATATGGTGAACCCTCGCTGCGTTATGAGGATAGCGGCGGCCGAAAAACGGTTAGCCTCTTCAAAGACCGCCAATATTACCAATCGCTCAGTCGCCTTTACCACGGCTTTCCCCCGGCGGTGGAATATTTCGTCTATCCCAATGAAAGCTGGGTTTATCGCAATCTTGGGCCGGATGTTGTGTTTCATTTTGTAAAACAGGGCGAGCGCTTCGAGGAAGTGAGCAGCTTAACTCGAGCCATTGAAGGCGGAATTGCTAAAAATATTGCCTGGTACTGGAGCGACCTGATTCAATATCGTGCGCAACTGTCCCCGTCGTTTGCCCGGGCTGCCAATTTTGCGCTCGAAGTTCAACACGATCTATCCTTGCCGCAATCGGCTCGCACGGATGCCAGAATGCCACACGAACGGCTGCTCGAGCATAAAAAGCTGCACGAAATCGAGGTATTAAAAGGCCAAAGCATCGCTCCCGCTTTTCTGGTGCAGGTCCCCGCGCCAGGCAATTGGGTCGATTTTTTTAGTGATGTCGCCCAATTTCGTGGCCCAGACGATTCCACCCGCCTGGAAATTTCTTTGCTGGTGCCACTTCAAAATATCGCGCTTCAACAACCGTGGTCGACGCCAGCGACTATTGAATACCAAGGTCTGATTCGAAACCAGGCATTCGATCCAGTTCATCTGCACACCGACACCGACAGTTATTCTGCTGATTATTTTCAAAAATTTTCCAATGCCATCGGCGAACTGGAATTTTGCACCAGGCCAGTGCAAGGCGACTTAACGCTGCAAATTAGAACGCTCGACTCCGAAACTATCGGCTACTCCAAACAGCCCCTGGTGGTGCGTGATTTTTCATCCCAACAACTGATGATCAGCGATATCCGGCTGTTTTATGCCCCCGATCAATTTACCGGCATTCCGGAATCCGTCATCCGCACCATCAACAGCGTTCGAGTTATCCCTTATCCTTATGAGCAAATCCACCCGACGCTGCCGGTGTTTTGTTATTTTGAAATCTATAATATCATAACCACCGGTCTGCGGGAAGAATTTGAAGTCACCATCGCAATCGTAAAGGAGAAAGGGCGCCGGGGCATCTTCCGTCAAACAATGCAATGGCTCACGGGGGCCAAAGCGCCGGCTATCGCCATCCGACAGGTGCGGTCCATTCGTCAGGACACCGAGCGAGAACTGATCGCCATCGACCTGGCTAAGCTCAAGCCGGGCCATTACCTGCTCAAAATTGCCGTCGCCGGGATCGACGATCCCAATCGCAGCGCCACAACCCAAAAATCGATTCGCATTGCCGAATGATCCCGAAGATAGAATTTCTGAGACGTCAAAAATAATTGTTGCTTTTGTCTTACAATTGGCTATATTCTTTATCACTATCCGCCTCCTCTGGCGTTGGAAACAGAACTAACCTTTTCAGGAGGGAAAAATGAAGCCGAAGCTCAGCATCCTATTCACAATTTTTTTGCTTGCCATCACTTTTTTCAATCAATCCATGGCTCAATTCGATCCCGAGCTATTTTCCGGCATGAAAGCCCGCAGCATCGGACCGGCTGGTATGAGCGGACGAATTGGCGACATCGAAGCGGTGGTTGCCAACCCGAACATCATTTATGTTGGAGCGGCCACTGGCGGCGTCTGGAAATCGGTCAACGGTGGCATTACCTGGAAGCCGATATTCGATGAACAACCGGCATCTTCCATCGGTGCAGTTTCGGTTTTTCAAGCCAATCCCAGCATCGTCTGGGTGGGCACCGGCGAAGGGAATCCGAGGAACAGTGTCGGCGTTGGGAATGGCATTTACCAAAGCCTGGATGGTGGCGATAACTGGAAATTCCTGGGGCTGGAAAAAACGGATAAGATTCATCGCATCGTTTTGCACCCTACGGACCCGAATGTGGCTTACGTCGCGGCATTGGGAACCACCTGGGGCGAGAATCCGGAACGAGGCGTGTTTAAAACGGTAGATGGGGGAAAAAATTGGAAAAGGATTCTGTTTGTTGATGAAAGAACCGGCTGTGCTGACCTGGTGATGGATCCTGTCAATCCCAACAAGCTGTTCGCCGCAATGTGGGAGCATCGGCGCTGGCCCTGGTTTTTTAAATCTGGTGGCCCGGGCAGTGGTCTCTATTTCACGTATGACGGCGGAGAAAATTGGACCAGAGTTACCAGCAACGAGGGATTGCCCGAAGGCGAATTGGGACGCATCGGGGTGGCAATTGCGCAAAATGATCCCGATGTAGTTTATGCATTGGTGGAAGCCAAAAAAAGCGCCCTATGCCGTTCCGATGATGGTGGCAAACATTGGAAAATTGTCAACCAATCGCCCAGCGTGAACCCGCGGCCGTTTTATTATGCCGACATTCGAGTCGACCCTCAGAATGAAAATCGAGTCTATAGTTTGCACTCCAGCCTGGTGGTTAGCGAAGATGGCGGCCGGACATTCGAGCGACTTCGCTCCCGCGTGCACTCGGATCACCATGCATTGTGGATTCATCCTCACAATGGCAATTTCATGATCGATGGCAATGACGGCGGCGTGGCCATCAGCTACGACCGGGGTCAGACCTGGCGCTTCGTGGATAACTTGCCGTTAGCCCAATTCTATCATATCAATATCGACCTGGAAATTCCCTTCAATATCTACGGTGGCATGCAGGACAACGGTTCCTGGCGCGGTCCCAGCGATGTGTGGGAGAGCGGCGGTATCCGCAACTATCATTGGCAGGAGGTTGGCTTCGGCGATGGATTTGCCACATTGAGTGATCCCAATGATTCCAATATCGGTTATAGCATGTCTCAGGGCGGGTACCTGAGTCGGTTCAATCGGGTCACCGGTGAGCGAAAGGATATTCGGCCGCCCGCGCCGGATTCCATCGAATTGCGGTTCAACTGGAATGCGGCCATCGCCATCGATCCGTTCGATCCCAATACCGTTTATTATGGCAGTCAGTTCGTTCATAAAAGTACGGATCGTGGCAATGGCTGGGAGATCATCAGTCCTGATTTGACAACGAACGATCCTCAAAAACAACAGCAGGCGGAGAGCGGTGGCTTGACTTATGACGTCACCAATGCGGAAAATCACTGCACGATTTTGACCATTGCCCCCAGTCCGGTGCAGCCCGGCGTCATCTGGGTTGGAACGGACGATGGCAACGTTCAGGTGACCCGTGATGGGGGCAAAACGTGGGAAAATGTGGTTCGAAATATTCCCGAACTGCCAGCGACCACCTGGTGTCCCCACATCGAAGCTTCCAAATTCGATGCTGGAACCGCTTATGCGGTCTTCGACGATCACCAGCGCAACAACTGGACAACGTATATTTACAAGACCGCAAATTTTGGTAAGAAGTGGGAAAGCCTCACCAGAAACAATCCAACGGTTCGGAACGACAGAAAATCGCCCGAACAATGGGGCTTCGCTCATGTGCTCGAGCAGGACCCGGTGAACCAAAACCTGCTCTATCTCGGAACGGAGTTCGGTCTGTTTATCAGCTTCGATGATGGCAAAAATTGGCTGAAATGGAAGCATGGTGTTCCCACGGTGCCGGTGCGGGCACTGATCGTTCATCCTCGGGATCATGATCTGGTGATTGGGACTCATGGCCGAGCCGCGTTCATCCTGGATGATGTGCGCCCTCTGCGATCCATTTCAACAACCTTATTGGACAGGCCGCTGCATCTGTTTGAAATACCGGCCGCCTACCAGCATGATATACGAGCTGCCTCCGGCTATCATTTTCCGGCAGATGCCATGTTCAGTGGGGAGAGCAAGCCGTATGGCGCGCTGATTACCTATCAGGTCCTACCACCGGCAGCGGATCATCAAAAAATGCACGCCCGGGATCAGTCAGAGGAAAACAGCTCCGGCGTTGATGCCGGGCAAAAGGAAGAGCCTCACGTGACCATTCAAGTGCTTGATTCGACCGGTCAGGTGATTCGCAATTTTGAGGGGCCCCTGAAAAAAGGACTCAATCGAGCGTGCTGGGATCTGCGTCGCGACGGTTGGCGAATGCCCCGCGCAAATGAGGAACGCCGGGGCACGCCGCCTACGGGACCGGAGGTTTTGCCGGGAAAATACCTGATCAAGATCAAATCGGGCACTCTCGAAGCCAGTCAAACCGTGGAAGTTTTACCCGATCCACGGGTCTCGATCCCCATGGCCGAACGGCGCAAGAAGTACCAGACGCTGCTGCAGGTGGGACAGCGGCTCGAGGTGGCATCCGAAGCAGTGGAACGCCTGCGCCAGATGGACAAGAGCGTCGATCTGGTCATCGAGAAACTAAAAGCCGAACCGGCGAATCCCGAAACGACGGGCAAAAACCCCATTGGAGAGTTAAAGACATCGGCGGAGGAATTGAAAAAACGACTGAAAAAAGTGCTGCATCTGCTTATCGATGACAGAAGCAAACAGGGCATTACCCGGCAAAACACGGTCAGTAGCAAATTATGGTACGTTTACAACTCCCTGACCACCTCCTGGGAACAGCCAACCCCGTCGCAATTGACCTATCTGCGTCAGGCCGAGGCGGCATTGACCCTGGCGCTGAATGAATTCAACCGATTATTTCAAAAAGATGTGGCCGAATTTCAGTTACAACTCAAACAGGCGGATTTTTCGGTTTTCCCAAAAGTGGAACGGCTGGATCTGGAATTCAGCAAGAAAAAGTGATCCGCTGGCGATCGGCATGGTTGGTCAGCGGTCAAAATCACTGCGGTCCCAAATAACTAAGTGCTTGATTTCAAAAATCCGCTTAGGTTTTGGAAACGTCCGACTATTAAAAATAACATCCCACTTAGCAGGATCAATTCCTGCTGGCTTTGTCTATTTCTGCTTAGTGGGATGGAGTTAGCGTGATAACCCTAACATGCTCCCGCATGAAATTATGAAATGATGAACCAGAATCGACAGGTTCGATATGATTTGATCCATTGCCCTGGCTAAAAAAACTTATTTACCTTAGTAACCAGGTCGGCCCATGACCGCCCGAACCTTATTACCTTATCGGGAACATTCCTTAAAAGAAAAATAAGCGAATAAGGTTTAGCATCGGTGGATCATTTTAGGCTACTAAGGTTAATAAGGTCTAATGGATTTGGTCTATTAAACCGAACTTTGGTAATTCAGATAAAATCGTGTCCAACGAATTTAATATTTTCTCACTTTGATTATCTCAGCAGAATGGGATTAAGCTGTAAAGCTTTTAATAACTCTACCAGAAATTATGAAATGGTGTACTTAGTCGCGGATTGTGGTAGTTTGAACTGCCCGATGCTGACTGAAAAATGCTATGTTAGACCAGAGCCAGGTCAAATCGAATGAAAATCGAAGATCAGTAAAGGGTGTCAAAAACAGAACCAAACAGCGACGTTGCTGATCGACATCAAGGCATCAGCCTTTTCATCAGCTACCTTCTGACGGATGACAACCGAGCAGGAAAAAAATTATGATTCAATCAATCGAACAGCAATTCCGGCAGTTCTTTTTTTATTCGATGGTCATCGCTGTCCTCAGCGGAATAGGCTCCTGTCCTTGCTGGGCGAGGGTGAGTTCGACCAATCCCGCTCGCGTCCAGGGCTTAGTGATCGACGGGACCTCTCAGACGCCAATTGCCAATGCCAATGTCTATTTTGAAGCCACTTCCATTGGCACCAGTTCGGATGAGTTGGGCCGTTTCACCATCGAGAATGTGCCAGTGGGGCCAATGGTGTTGCGCATCAGTCATATCGGGTATCAGCCCAAGCGCGTTACTGTGCGACTGATGGCTGGCGAGATCAAGAGTGTGAAAATTCTGCTGATGCCAAATATTTTGAACCTGAACGAGGTGGTCTCAACGGCCAGTCGCCATGCCGAGACCGTTTTCAAGAGCCAGACCCAGGTCGCCATTGCCGGTCGAGAAAAAATCCAATTTCGAACCTCGCCCAATACCGCAGATGCCTTGCGGGAAATCCCCGGCGTGTTGGTGCAGAAGACCACCGCTGGCCATGGTGCACCCGTGATTCGCGGGATGATCGGCAAGGATATTCTATTGCTTTACAATGGGATTCGCCTGAATAAACCCACTTTTCGTTTTGGTGCCAATCAATACATGAATACGATCAACGTGGAATCGTTGGACCGCATCGAAGTTACCAAAGGACCGGGTTCGGTGATGTATGGTTCCGATGCGATTGGCTGCGTGGTAAATATGATCTCCGAACCTTCCCAGGTTAGAGAATCGGGCAAGGGATTTGGTGTTTCGGTTACCAGTCGCTTTGGTACGGCGGATCAATCTCGATTACTCTTTGCTGCATTTGAATCCCCGCTTCGCTGGATTGATGTCGAGGGAGGCTTTGGAATCAAGAAGATCGGCGATCTTACCGCCGGTAAAACCATTGGCAAACAGATCCCAACTGGCTACGATGAATGGAATGCCAATTTCAGATTGGGCGTGCCCATCTATCCGCGAACGCGCCTGGAGATTGATCTCCTGACAGTTCAGCAGGAAAAGGTGCCACGATTCGATCGGTATGTGACACGGGAGTTTGAAATTGGCGATTATGAGACTTACCTTTATGATCCCCAGAACCGTTATCTGGCGGCTATTAGCCTGAGTTCCCAACCCCTTCATGCGAACTGGATCAGCTCCATCAAATGGAATTTTTCATATCAACTGGAAGCAGAGGGTACCATCGAGCGCAAGACCGGCAGCAGCACCATCACCAACAACCGCAACGATCTCACCACCCTGGGCTCCTTTCTCCAGATCAACTCTATCTGGCGCAATCAGCACGTTCTTAGTTATGGTTATGAATTGTATTGGGACAGGCTGAACAGCCATCGAACTCAAAAAAAGAATGGCGTTATCAGTTTTCCGCGCGGTGACTATCCCGATGGCTCGGCCTACTATTCTTGTGGATTGTTTCTAAACGACAATCTGGTATTTAGCTCGCAATTGGATTTGAATATCGGTTTGCGCTGGAGCTACGTCGGCTTATCCTCGCAACTGGAACCGCCATTTGGCGAGTTCAGGGACAATTACCAGGATCTCACGGGCACCGTGGGTTTGAGCTATAAACCGCGACCATGGCTGAATTTGATTGGCCGCTACGCCAAAGGGTTCCGAGCGCCCAATTTCAATGATACCGTGGTGCTCAAGGTTTCCAATGCCGGAGTCGATGCGCCCAGTCCTGGGCTCTCACCGGAGACCAGCCATAATTTTGAAATTGGCCTGAAGTTGAACCAGGAACGATTCACCGGTTCGCTCTTTGCTTTTTATAATCGCGTGCTGGATTTGATCGATCGTTATCGGGGCACATACAATGGTCTCGATTTTTACGATGAGAACGGGAACGGCATTCGAGATTCGGGCGAGGCCGATATTTTTCAGAAACGAAACCTCGCCCGGGGCTACCTGGCGGGCTGGGAACTGGAGGGAAAAATTCGGCTATCCCCACACTGGAGTATGAGTGGATTTATCTTCTGGACTTACGGCCAGGATGAGACCTTTGCTGAACCGCTGAGCCGCATTCCGCCTTTGATGGGGATGGCGATGATTCAATTTTCCGCTACCGAAGCTTTCACCATCGAGACGTTTTTGCGGGCAGCTACCCGACAGGATCGACTCTCCACGCGGGACAAAGATGATAATCGCATTCCATTGGGCGGAACGCCCGGCTGGAAAACAATAAACTTTCGGTGTAACTGGGAGGTGCAACGGCAACTCCAATGGCATCTGATACTGGAAAATGTTTTTAATGAAACCTATAAAGAACATGGCTCAGGGATTTACTCGCCGGGGAGAAATTTTGTAATCGGACTGAGGTATGGATACTGATTCCATCGCTTCGAGCGATGAAATCAGTCTGAAAAATAAAATCAAACCAGGAGGAAAGACATGCGAAAATCTTTCGCTTTTATATTGGCCTTCATTCTTCTTTTCCAGATCATCAATCCATCTATTTCCTTTACGAAAGAAAAACCATCCACTGCGGCCGAGCGACAGAAAGCCTTTGAGCTGCGCAAAGCCATGGAGGAAACTTCGCTATTCAAAAACCTTTCCTTCCGCAGCGTGGGGCCGGTGGTCATGAGCGGACGAGTGGTGGATATCGAAGCTTCGCCGTCCAATCCATACACCTTCTACGTTGCGTATGCCACAGGTGGCCTCTGGCGAACCAATAGCAATGGCATGACGTTCACACCGATCTTCGATAATCAGAACGCCATCACCATCGGCGACATCGCCATCGATCCGAAGAACGAAAATGTGATCTGGGTGGGTACCGGCGAAAAGAATTCCAGTCGTAGCTCGTACGCCGGCACCGGCATCTACAAAACCGTGGATGGCGGCAAAACCTGGCATTTCATGGGGCTTGGCGATAGCCATCATATCGGCCGTATCGTGATTCATCCGGATAACAGCGATATCGTCTATATTGCCGCCCTGGGGCATCTGTACACGGAAAATGAGGAGCGAGGCATTTATAAAACGATCGATGGGGGCAAGACCTGGCAAAAATTGCTCTACCTCAATCTGCGAACGGGCTTCATCGATCTGGCGATGGATCCCCAAAACCCGGAAATTCTCTACGCAGCTTCCTGGGAAAAAGATCGCAAAGCCTGGAATTTCGTCGAAAGTGGTATAGGCAGCGGCATTTACAAAACCATGGATGGCGGGGCAACCTGGCAACGGTTGACCAGCGGCTTGCCCCAGGGCGAACATGTTGGCCGCATCGGCCTGACCGTTTTTCCGCAAAATCCCAACATTCTTTACGCGCTCATCGATAACCAATTGCCGCGACCCAAACAGAAATTGGAACAGGACGCTTTGATCACACCACGAAAACTTTTGAACCTGACTGCAAAGGATATTCTAAATCTTCCCGACGATGATCTCCAAAGTTTTCTGCAACGGCAGGGATTCCATCCCGATTATACTGCGGAAATCATCAAAGAGATGTTGCAGGAAGGCAAGCTGACGCCCGATGATTTGATCGAATTTATGCGCCGGAACAATCCCCGAGCTTTCGATCCGGAAATCATCGGCGCCGAAGTCTATCGTAGCGACAACGCCGGCGCCTCCTGGGCGAAGATGAACGAAATGGATATCGATAATTTTTACAGCACCTACGGGTATTACTTCGGTGAGATTCGGGTGGCACCGGATGATGCCAATCGAATTTTCATTCTTGGCATTCCGTTGTTGGAGTCAACAGATGGCGGTAAAACCTATCATTGGCGTGGGGGTAAAGGTGTCCATGCCGATCACCAGGCCCTATGGATCGATCCCAACTACCCGGATCATCTCATCGATGGCAATGACGGCGGGCTGAACCTGTCCTACGATGGCGGCAAGAGCTGGTGGAAATTGAACTCCGTCCCCGTCGGGCAATTCTATACGGTGCAGGTGGATCTGGCCGAGCCGTACAATATTTACGGCGGCCTCCAGGACAACGGTGTGTACAAAGGACCCAGCACCGCCAGGCCTTCGGATGTGGATGCCTGGGAGGCTATTCTGGGCGGCGATGGCATGCAGGTGCAGATCGATCCGCAGGATTTTACCATTTATGCCGGCTCGCAATTCGGCTACTATGCTCGAATTGAGGCAGCGACTAAAAAACGAACCGGCATCCGGCCACTGCCTAAATTGAACGAGCCCGGCCTGCGTTATAACTGGCAGACCCCAATCCTGCTTTCACCGCATAGCCCCAATATCTTTTATTACGGCGCCAATCGGCTCTTCCGTTCCTTCGATCGGGGGGAAAACCTGAAGCCCATCAGTCCCGATCTCACCTCCAATCCACCCATTGTGGGGGATGTTCCCTATGCCACTCTTACGAGCATTGCCGAATCCAAACTGACGTTTGGCGTGATCTATGTGGGCACCGATGATGGCCGCATCTGGCTGACCCGGGATGCTGGCTGCACCTGGCATGAAATTGGGAAAAGGTTGCCGCCGGGCCTCTGGTGCTCACGGGTTGAGGCGTCGGGCCATTGGGAGGGAACGGTTTACGTCAGTCTGAATGGGTATCGCAACGATGACTTTCGGGCTTATTTGTTTCGATCACGAGACTATGGCCAGAGCTGGGAATCCATCCGCGCCAATTTGCCCGATGAGGCGGTCAATGTCATCCGGGAGGACCCATACAATCCACATGTGCTCTACGTAGGAACCGACCTGGGCGTGTTCGTCAGCCTCGATGATGCCAGGAACTGGCAGGTGTTGTCAACCGGCATTCCTATTTCGCCAGCGCACGATCTGGTGATTCATCCACGGGATCGGGAATTGGTGGTCGGAACTCATGGCCGGAGCATTTACGTGATGAACGTGATGCCCATTCAAGAATTGACGCCCAAAGTCATGGCCAAAGCGCTCCATGTTTTTGATCTGAAAGCGGTGCGGGATCTGCGCCATCTGGAACGCGAGCCAGCGAGTTGGAGCTATCCCCGCGACACCACCTTTCTGGAAATTTATTTCTGGCTGAAACAGGAAGCGAAGGTCAACCTTACCGTGAAAGACAGGGACGGCACTGTGGTCCAAAAAATGGAGCATCCGGGAAGCAGGGGCATCAATACCCTCCGGTGGGATCTATCGCTGTTCCCCGAACCTGTTTTGAAATCCCGGGCTGCCGCTGCCAGGAAGAAGCTGGAAGAGGCCGAATCGAATTGGAAACACGCTCTCGAGCAGAACAAGGCCGATCAGGAGGTCTGGAAATTGATGGCGGCGCAGCAGAAGGCGCAGCAGGAATATAACGCTATTCAACAACGGATCGACGACATCCAAAAGTACGCCGACTTGCCTGACAGCGAAAAAAGCCAGAAGCTAACCCCCGCTTACGTCGCCGAAGGAGAATACGCCGTTGAACTCACCTCCAACGATGTGACCGAGCGAACGACCCTGAAAGTGCTCCCACGGCGAGAAGCTGATTCCGGCAAAGCCGAGCGAGAGAAGCGGAATAAAAATTGGGAGCAGGAGAAGAAGAGGCAGAAACTGCTGGATTCATACAAGTGACCTATCATCTTCTCAACTGACCGGTCGCTCGCAGCAACCGGTCAATCAACACCCATGATTTTCAACTGACCGGTCGCTCGCAGCGACCGGTCAGTCAATGTCATCGCATCAGGGGGCTATCGCGCCGGCATGTTTAACGTTCCCGCTGGCGGCTGCTGCGGTTGGCTGTTACCAACGCTGCAATCACGGCTCGCTCGTTCTGCAATTTGGCACGGTTACAGCCACAATTGGGAAGCAAGGATTGGATTTCCAGAGTGCTGGCGTTTTCCAGCAGCGCTTATGGGGCGATCAAGAATGCCGTCGTGGAGCTCGGCAGGGCGTCAATCAAGACCAGTCGGCTGAGTCTGGCTTTATGTGGCGTCCCTCAAGCCCAGCCGGGTGAGCCTGCCTTTATCATGAATGGAAACCGTTCGTGCCACTTTTGGCAGGGATTGATTCGCGACGAGCGCCCACTGTTTGGCGGGCTCTACCATGGCTGTGGTTGCCCGCTGCTTACCGAACCGACTGCCACGATTTGAGCATTCTTTGCGGCAATGGTGTGGTCATAGACCTCTTTGCCGGCATTGATTTTCGCCACCGCAAAGCCACACGCAGCCCCCACCGCTTCAATTTTTTCATTAATCCGTGTAGTCTGGATCGTTAGTTATGCAACATTCAGCCGGTCGGAAAGAATATTTTTGGCCTTATTCATGCCCTCACCTCGCTGACCTGCGTCGCTGTTTACCTCAGGTGCTCCCTCACAATCATTTCGCAATGACGTTCGATATCCCCCAAAATTTCCGATTCGCTGGCTTCGATCGGCAGGCGGCAGCAGCAATTGGGCGCTGGCCATCCGCAATCAGAGGGTGCCTTCAATCGGTATGGTGATTGCCTTTTACAAGCGATTGTTTTGGGTTGGCAAAGGGATGACGAATGATGCGCTACAGTGGTCTGAGCAGAATCAAAGGATGCCATTACTCGCCTGTGGTTGACGAACAATCACCAAACCCTTGCCATGGCTTGCCGAATCGTTCCTCTCTATTGCTCGGAATTTTGCGCCACTCGACAATTGGCGTCAACCTAAGATTGTTTATTTTTAATTGTTCTACTAATTGAAAATCAACATCATCCTAAATCCGCTAATCTGGCGGGTACTTCATTCGGTCGCTTCAAAGGTGGACTTTTAAGGTCTTATCCAGCTAGATTTTAAACTTTCATCTTGTCAAAATTATGGCTAAATTATTTATCATCAAAGATTCATACAAAAAAAATTCGAGGAAAAAAAATGATTACTTATTCACGAGCCGAGATAATTTCATCAAGTAAAACAGCAAAGAATCTTGTTCAGATTCTCGAGAATTTAAAAAAGGGATTATTGAGCGAGCAATAGTTTCCAGAAATAATGAGTTAGAAGCAGCAATTCTGCCCATCAAGCGATATGAAGAAATAATGGAAATGGCATAAATATTAGAGCACATTGAAATTGCTCAATTGATTAATGAGAGGGGAAAAGAGGAAGCCACAATAACTTTTGATGAAGTTTTAGAGAAAAGTGGAATTCAAAATTTATCCATGAAATAGCGGACATTAGCAATCAAATCCAGCTTATTCTGAACCCGAAACGTACCCCATTAATGCGCCACTGGATTCCTGACGCTTTTTAAAATTTTGAACCTCGCCAGCAACATCTCTTTATCTGAAGAAAAAAAATTTTTCCTACAAAAAAAAGACTTGACAATCATTTTTTTTTTGTATATTCTTCACTACCGGACACTTTTATGGACTAAATAGGCATAGCTGAATTGATCGTACCATTTTTTTTCGATGCTGTAGCAAATATTCTAATGCCCTCAGGCCTAATGTAAATAAACTCAGGTCACATCGATCAGTACGATGAATTTTATTAACATAACCATGCGTTGTTGCGTGGATTCCAAAATAAATTATAAAAATGTACGCCAACGCTGTTACGATTAATAGCCGGGCGACTCGTTCCGGATCAGATATGTGACTCTTATGGATGTTAAAGCCGCGACTTTTTTTATCGGAAAACAGGGTCTCAATTTTAAATCGTTTTCGATACCAAAAGAGCGCTTCTCGCGCGAGTTCGATATTGGTTACCAAGTAAATTGGATCTTGATACTCTTTATTATGCCAAACGATGGCATCGAATTGCGGACTATTCGCTTGATCGTATCGAACATTTGGAATCCAAAAATATTCTTCGTGATGCAAGGGGCAGACGCTTCGAAAGGAAAAGGAATCGTCCTGTTCGAGTAATATTCTATTTTTGCTGGTTCGTAACACGAACGACCATCCGTTTTGCTTAATTGTCGTGATGAGGTTGGAACCATCAAATTCGCCATCACCTAAAATGACAACCTCGGCCTGTTGCGGGATGATTGCTTTCAATCGGTTGATTAACTCAATATGGACGGATTCTTTTAAATGTCCATTCGAGCCAGTAAAAACAAGCCAACAAAGTGGTAGCGAACGATTTTTGTAAACGATGCTTGCCATCAGCGTGATACAGTTTCTAGCGACAACGCTACCATCAATGACAATCGCAATGGGATGAACGCACAACACCGATAATAACGCTTGGGCATAAGGTAAAAAGTAACATTCATCAGTAACATTCTTATTTTTAAACCACCGATAAAAGGTTTTTATTTTGCTGTCAGCGTGCCGGTCATCAACCACTTTAGTTGCAAGCGACGGTAGTTGGCAAGATTTTGATCCAATGGTCCCAGCAATTAAATAGGCAAGTGTTGTCAGCCTTCGAGCATAATTGCCAGTTGGTTCTTTGGGACTAAGCTGTTTAAGAGAATTGAAAATGATTTTAAAGCGCTGAACATTTTCGGACATTTGACGATCTCTTGTTTATTAACCAATTAAATTTAAGTAAGTTAATAAATGAAATCGTCTTTGTAAGGATATTTCTTTCAAAAAAGTGTCTGGTAGTGAAGTATATTCATATTAAAATTTTTATAATGATAAAATTGAAAGTTAATTACTTACTTTATTCTGCAAAACATCCTATTCTCAGCAGTAGAAGGTGCTTTGATAATGAATAATGTAAAGGAAAGCAGGAAAAACGTAGTTGATTATCTTATTTTTGCTGCAAGAATTCTAATTGGAGCAATATTTTTGCTAAGCAGCTTGAGTAAGATGTTAGATGTCAATGGCTTTGTTCAAGTTGTATACAAATTTGCTATTTTGCCAGAGCCAACAATTCGATATTTTGCAGTGGTTTTAATAGCATTCGAGTATATTATTGGAGCTACTTTAATCGTTGGATTTTATCCGCGTCAATCTGCCTTTGCATCCTCGATATTATTTGCTGTCTTTGCATTTGCTATCGGCTGGAATCTAATAAAAAAGAATATTGTTCAATGCGGTTGTATAAATCTATTATTTAAAGAAAATATTAATTCAATCGCATTGATTCGTGATCTGATTCTATTGGGAATATCGATTACCTTAACAACATTTAAAAATCATAAGTTTAGTTTGAGCAATTACATAATCAAACGCAATCATATTGATAAAAATTCATCAAGAAATAGTTTCGTAATAGAAACCTATTTTCACGGATTTTGTCTTTTAGTTTTCTTGATTCTTTTATCAGTTCTATTATTTAGCAAGATTTCTATCAGAACATTGAAATCTAAAATTTCAACAGATAGGAATTTTATAACTGGAGGGAGTTCCGATGGATATACGCAAGAACCTTCTGATATTTACTATTTTCATTATGGGGAAAATCTTCCCGAGTTAATTATGCAAGATTATAAAGGAAATTTAGTTACATCAGGTGACTTTAAAGGTGCCATAACAATTTTTTCTATTTTTAGTCCAAGAACTTTCTCAGCCTTAGATGCTTCATTGAGTTCTATTAATAAATTCGCTCTGATGTATAACCATAAACCTATTCGATTTTTACTGATATATAGATTTTTGGGTCAAGTCGAGGAACATGATCGTGCTGAAATTTTAAAAATAATTCGAACAAAAGCTCGTGTACCCATGATCTTCGATTATGAGAATTTACTCTCGAATAATCTGAAAATTCCAGAAATTCTTTGTCCAGTGACGATTATATCGGATCAAGAAAACATTGTACGGCTATCCATGGCATCGGTTCCTGAATACCTCTTACACGAGGTTATTTATCGGATTTTGAAAGGAGAAGTTTAGTGAGAAATAGGAAAATAATAAATGAACTTCTAATAACCACAACCATTTTATTATTCTCAGCTTTTTTCTTTTGTCAAAAAGACCATGATAACAACAATGTTGTCAAATTACAACATGAAATAAAAATTAACCCATCAATTGAACGCTCGGATTATTGGCTGAGTAGACCTATGGAAATAAAAATGGGTACTGATAGGCTGCTGTATATTTTAGATCAAGGCAACAGTCGTATTATGGTTCTTGATCAAAATTTAAAGTTCGTCAGACAGATCGGCAGAGTCGGCCAGGGACCGGGTGAAATGATCGAACCAACTGATCTTGATCTCGACGATGACAACAATATCTATGCCGCCGATCCGATAAATTCTCGGATAACAATCTTTGACAAATTTGGAAATGAGTTGAACACAATTCGTTTTACTAACTTGGTACCCTCTAATTTGCATCTGGCTGTAGATAACAATAGGCAGATTTATATCAATACTTTATTTGATAGTCTGATTACAGTCTTTGACTCTGGAGGTAACAAACTTAGATCATTTGGTGCGCCATTTAAACATGATCGACCGGCAACGCAACATTACTGGAATATTGTATCGTTGGATTTTGACAGGGAAGAGAATCTGTGGGTTGTATTCAATACCAGGACCCAAATACGAAAGTATCGTAAGGATGGTACACTCGTTTTTCAAACCGAACCAGTTGGACCAGAAATTGAAGAGGGAAAAAAGCAAGAGAAACCAATGACTTCAGGTTTAGGGAGATACGTATTCTATTTTACTGATATTTTCTGCTCCTCATCTGGTCGAATTTTCATTGCTGGACACAATTATATTTATGAACTGAATGATTCAGGGGGGGTGAAAAAAAGATATTTAATTAGTTATCCACCAGATCGAGAGCAAAAACAGTGGTTTTTTGTTAATCGTTTCTTATATGATGAACAGCAGAACCTATTTTGGGCTTCCAGCCAATTTGACGAATTAATTTTCCAAATCAAATGATAATTAAATTCTAAATTAGAATTAACAACTAATCCAATAATTTAATATAAGGAGACATAGTTATGAAACACAAAACTTTATTTATTTTATTATTAGTAATTTTTATTTTAGCACCTTTATTTGTAACGTCTTTAATTAACAAAACTTTTGCGGTAATGCCTACTGCTACTGCTAAGTGTTTATATTCTTCCGGGGCTGGCGGTGACTGTGGCTCCTGCACTTGTACCGGGGTAGGAGATTATGGAGTGTGTACCACTACTGGCTTTAAACCAGCTGGATGTATAGTTAACAATTATAAGGAAACTTGCCATAACTGTAATATACCAAGTCCCCAGTAACTCAATTTAAAAAAATGCAGAAGTTTAGCTGCTTGATGAAAAGCGTATTCTAAAAATCAAATAATCCCGAGGATTCATTTTTGGTTAATAATTGAATTCCTCGGGTTTTATTATTGTGAAATCAATGGTTATTGCTAACTATATTTGTGAATATAAATTTGCACTTTTATAAAAATATTTTTAATCTTTGATTCCATTCTAAAGAGTTCTGATCGCTAATTTCGTCAATTTAGGCTAATTGATTTTATTGAACTGCAAATCTGCGATATTAGAAAACATGGCACATTCATCTATTGTCTTTTGATATAATTAATACAAGCGATCCAATCTAGCTTATCCTGAAGACCAATGGTTCCCTGTGAATTCGCCAGTGGATTCCTGACGCTTTTTAAGAGTTTAAATGTTGCAAAGCTCATCTCCTTCTCCGAAAAGCTCATTTTGAAAATTCAATCCAATCAAGGGAATAGATATTGATTGCTTAATAACGATAAATTTCCACGCAATGTGGCACCGTCAGAAATCTTCCTAGTAATTATTCTCATTCCCGGCAAACCACGATTTTATGCAATTCAATCAAGCAATCTGAAAATTATAGCTTGATTATTTCAAGCAAAAATAACACATTGAAAAAAGTCTAACAGATGAATTATTTCTAGACAAATAACGAATTTTAGCTTTAGGATTAAACATGTTATCACCTGAATTCCGCGTGGTCGTCACCGACCTTGATGGAACATTATTAAATTCAGATCATCAAATCAGCGTAACCAATGAACAAATCCTGCATTGGCTTGGCGAGAAAAAAATCACCCGCGTTGCTGCGACTGGTCGTACATTATATTCTGCCAGGAAAGTATTATCCAGTGATTGCCCGATCGATTACCTGATTTTCTCCTGCGGCGCCGGGATCATCAACTGGAAGACAAACGAGCTGCTGCATTCCATCTCATTATCGGCTGACGATGTATCCATCATCACTCATTTTTTGTACGATAACCAGATCGATTTCCAGATCCTCGATCCAGCGCCGGATAGCCATAATTTTGTCTATTACCAGGGGAACAATCACAATCCGGATTTCAATCGGCGAATCGCCCATTATCAAGAATATGCCCGATCCATCACTTTTCCGCCGGAGCGATTTGGAGATGCGTGTGAAATCCTGGCGATTGTTCCTAGTGAAGTGTCAACTTATGAAATGATCAAAAACAATCTTGCCCAATACAAAGTCATCCGCGCCACATCGCCTCTCGATTACAAAACGCTCTGGGTCGAGATATTTCACCATCAGGTTTCAAAGGGGAATACAGCAGCCTGGCTTTGCTCCAAAATCGGCCGTCATTCAGAGTCCGTCCTCGGGATTGGCAATGACTATAATGACATCGACCTGTTGAACTGGACCAGGCATAGCATCGTTGTCGCCAATGCCCCGGACGCGCTAAAAAATCAATATGAACAGATAGCAACATCGACAATGGCGTTACAAAAGCAATTCTAAAAATATGGGGTGAAGCAATTCATTAACCAATTTTCAGGAGGGAAAAATGCCAACTGAATCTGCTGCACAAGCGCTAAAGATTCTACGTGATGCAAGTCTGTTTCAATGGTACGTCATTCCTTTGTTTGCTTTGGTCGTTTATGTTTACGCTTCGGAGATCGAAAAGAAAAATTGGAGCCTGATTTTTGCGGGATTGACTTTCTGGGGACTGAACTGGTTCAATGAAATCTGGAACGGGCTCTTCTTCCATTTCACCCAATATGCGCCGGTCTGGGGCACGCCGGGAAAATCCGCTTTTGTCA
>CAZYNP010000046.1:41023-45695 GCA_964647995.1 uncultured Cytophagia bacterium | reverse complement strand
CTGATAAAAACTTTTAAAAAAATCCGTTGGCTTCATCTATCCGTTGGGCAGATACGATCAATCAAAGTAACCTAATCCCAACTGATAGATGAATCCAACTGATAAAAACTTCTAAAAACATCCGTTGGCTTCAACTATCCGTTGGGCTAAAAAATAAATTCAAAAAATATTATCCCAACTGATAGATGAATCCAACTGATAAAAACTTTTAAAAAAATCCGTTGGCTTCATCTATCCGTTGGGCAGATACGATCAATCAAAGTAACCTAATCCCAACTGATAGATGAATCCAACTGATAAAAACTTCTAAAAACATCCGTTGGCTTCATCTATCCGTTGGGCAGATACAATCAACCAAAGTAACCTAATCCCAACTGATAGATGGATCCAACTGATAAAAACTATTTTATAAAAAATCCATTTATTCCAGAACTATTTTACACTTTCCTCTTCCAGAAAATTCGATATAGTCAAAAGCATCCATCTTTATCTGCTCGAATGTTCTCGTGCGGCCGTCCGCACCAGTGATCTTCACTCGTTTGGTGAGGTTCTTAAAAGTGAGAACATTTTTGCCATAGGCCATAACCTCAAACGTTCTGTTCGGTTTATCGGTCGCAGATAAAAGTTGCACCGAGGAGGCGACGAGCAGATTTTTGGGCTCTGCCTTTTGGGACATTTCAACCACCAATGAATTGATGCCCTTCTTTAGTTTATTTTCGGGAAGCTGAAGGGTAGAAGATATCGGCTCGCCATTGAGAATAATTCGGGCGACCTGGCCCACGCCCTTGAATGAGACGTTCAGCAGCGCCCCTTTGTAGGCATAGTTTTCCAACTGGTCGAGATATTTGGTTCCTCGTGCGGCAATGCCAAACGGCAGGCGATGCATGCCCAGATTGGTCACCGCCGAGAGCCACGGGGCAATGGAATAAACCAATGGTCGAACATCGTGGAACGGGTCTTCTTCGCTGATATTGAACATTTCGGGCATGGCGTACGGCATCGGCAGGTATTTACCTGGCTGACTGCTGTAGTCGACCAGCTTGTCCATGGCTGCCATCAGATCATCTTCATGATGAATGGCTGGATCCATGGCGGTGAGCATGGCAAAATAGTCGCATAAAAAGTAACCTGTCTGGGTGGTCGTCATGTCGGTTCGGATCTGTTCTCGCAGGTCTCGATATTTCTGCGGGAGCGTAGGTTCAAAAGGCGGCAGCGACAGCCCCCAGACGTAATCCCAGAGCTCCATCCCATAAGGCTCGGCGGTGATCCATTCACCAGAATCGGTCAGCAATCGGCCATAAGATGGCAGGCTATGTTGATCATCAAAAAATCCCTTGATCTGTTTTTCCAGATTCATCGCTTTTTGGTAATGGGCATCGGCTCGGGCTGGATCGCTTTGCATGGCGGACAGCATCAGATAGGTGCTATAGCAAAGCGAATTGATGTAGATATCATAGGATCGAACAATTGTTTTTCCCTGATATTCCGATTTCCATTTAAAGGTCGGTGCACCCGTGGCATTATCCCAGCCATCATCCCTGCTGTTGGTCAATGGGGTTTCGCCAGAAAAATAACGTCCGAACAAGCCCTGTTTCTCATCATAGCAATAATCCTCCAGCCACTGCATGGCCCGCTCCATCGTCGCCAAATAGGGGCCTTCACAGATGGATTTGTCTCCCGTCTGGGTCCAATACGAAAACGCTGGCCAGACCACATAGAATAGGCCATCCTCCTCCCATTTGGTAATGGGACCTGCCATAATCTGCCCGAAGAAGATGCTATCTGGATGCTCGTTGGTGAAATTGGGATTGAGCAGGGCAAACTTCGTGTGGTCATGCGCTGGCTGGGGCCAGCCACTGTAAGTCAGATGGGATGTATTCATGCCGCCATCCCGATACCAGAGCAGATAGTAAATATACTGATTGGTGGATCGCATAAAACCATTGACCGCCTGCATGGATAGAGCCACCCGTCGGCTTTTATCGAGCAGCTTTTGCATCTCAGGTCGGTTTTTCAATTTGAATCGCCCCGAACTCAGGTCATTGGCGATCAGTTGTTCGTTCCGTGCCAGGATGTCCTGAATTGGGGTTTGAGCCCATTGTTTTGCCCGCTGGCTGATCTGCTCGTGCTTTAGTTCCGAAGCAATCAGCAAAAATTGTCCCGATTTAAGATGGGCTCGGGTGTGAATCGAGCGATAGGTGTCGAGCTGAAGCTGGTGCTGAAAATAGCCATCGCCTGGCGCCAGAATCGCCGCCGACTGGAAATCCCGCCCCCGATCATTGAAATTCATCACAAAGGCTTTGTCAGTCCGCTCCACCGCTTCGCCGAAAGTTTTGATGTCCACCAGCCCATCCTTCTCAAACCAGATCAGCCCCGCTGGCTGGTCGTAGATCTGGGCGAGGTGCAGGGTTTGATCTTTGAAATAAATAATGCTGTGGAACGGATCCCAGTCACATCGCACAAATTGGGTCAGGTCGCAATTAGGCAGCAATATCCGATCGAAAACAGGGGTGTGATCGTCCCGATTGGACCAATTTTGGTCGACATAAGACATGGATTTGCCTGCCTGGGGACTGATCCACAATTGCAAATTGTTTCTATCGAGCGTGTATTCGATCCGAAGGCCCATGCGGTTTTGCATGAGGATCTGGGTCTCTCGGTATTTCACGCCATACTGCGAGGCATTGATGGCCAGCAGGGCCTGGCTGACCTTATCTTCGACCAATTCGGCGGATTCAACCTTCTTCTCTGGTTCCTGACCGAAAGATCGAGAAAATAGGATTGCTAAAATGGTAATTGTGAAGAACAAATTTTTGGTGTTCATTCTAATCCTCTCTGGTAATTAACTGATTCCATCGCTTCGAGCGATGGAATCAGTATCCTTAAAATTCATCCACCGCCGAGATCATGGCGAGGTAATTCTCCTCTGGGATGTAAGATGTGATGCTATTTCCCGACCCCAGGGCATACCCGCCCGAATCGGCCGTCTTCTCCAATAGCTGGCAGGCACGTGCTTTGATTGCTGCTGGCGATTTTTGGCACAGAAAATTTACATCGATACCGCCCAGCAGTGCGATCCGATCATGCCACCAGTCATACGCCTCCTCGATGGGATAGATCTCATCCTCAAAGCTATGTTTGGCATCGATTTTCAAATCGTCGATAATTTCATCCATGATGATTTTTAAATAACCGCAGCTATGGAAAATCACTGGCCTGCCATTTTTGTGGATGACCTCGATAATCTGTTTGGTCCAGGGAAAAACATATTCTCGCATCATCGCTGGCGAGAGAACCGTCTGCGTTTTGAATCCCCAGTCATCATTGACCGCACACACGCCCACGGAATCGAATGAGGAAACGATCTTATAGTAATCCACATACCTCTGGCCGATGCAATCGAAAATTTCATGGGTTAAATCTGGATCGAGCACCGCCATCAGGCACAGGTTTTCGAAGCCGCAGATATCGATGGCGTTCTCGAGAATGCCGCCGTTGGAGCAGGCCATCAATTTCATCCCATCGGGCAGATAGGCGTTGATCCGTTCGTACACCGTATAGTCACCGTCATTGACGTCAGGCCAGGGATATTGTTCAAACGAGGCTCGATCGGTTATCATCGCCGCCTGGTTCAGGGAATAGCTGGCCTGAGTGGCATGTTCGGCCTTCTCAAATTTGAGCGTATTGGTGTCCCAGGGATAAAGCGGAGCATAATCATAGCCGAGATGCTTGAACGCATCGATGATCATGGCAAAATATTCGAGGCTGCCCTTTTCAGCACCTTGAAATTTTTGAGAATGCCTGCGCAGCAGTTGCTCATCGATGAGGAATTCAAACAGCACGGGACGATCGGGCCGTTCCCTGCGGAGCACTTTATGCAGGTTCTCGATATTTGGTTCGAAATTTTTTCTCATGTCCGTTCGATTTCCATTTTTATCAAGCGTTCGATCTCCTCCCGCTTCGGGATGGATGGCTGTGCGCCCAATTTGGTGACCGATAGCGCCGCTGCCGCATTGGCGAATCGCACCGCCTCTTCCAGCGCTTTGCCTTCGGCCAGTGCCACGGCCAGCGATCCATTAAAAACATCGCCAGCCGCCGTAGCATCCACGGCCGTCACTTTAAAGCCAGGGATGATTTTTGTCAGCTTGCTCGTTTTCAGCAACGCCCCTTTGCTGCCCAGGGTAATAATAGCAACCTCAACTCCCCGATCCAGAAGGGCCTTTGCTGCAGTTTCGACACTGGCTGAATCGGTCACTGCCACGCCCGTTAGCAATTCGGCCTCGGATTCGTTGGGCGTGATGATGGTTAAATTGGCCAGCAGCGCATCATCCAGGGGCATGGCGGGCGCAGGATTCAGGATGACTTTTACCCCTGCCGCTCGGGCGATTTCGGCAGCCCGTTGCACCGTTGCGAGCGGCGTTTCCAACTGCATCAATAGGATGTCGGCAGAGCGAATCGCTGCCGCTGCCTCATCCACATCCTGGGGAGATAAACAGGCATTGGCCCCCGAAGCAACGGCGATGCTGTTTTCGCCTTTCTCATCGACAAAAATCAGCGCCACGCCAGATGGCTCGCTGGGATCGGTTTTTACATATTGAACATTGATTCCATCTGCTTCAAAGCCACGAAGCGCCTGCTGGCCGAACATATCGTCCCCCACTCGGGCGATGAA
>CAZYNP010000046.1:37734-40923 GCA_964647995.1 uncultured Cytophagia bacterium | reverse complement strand
GCCAAAAGGCGGACCGTACGCCAGTTGGCGGACGGTTCTGAGAGCTAAAAAGTTTTTGTACATTGGGTAAGAAATGAACTTTTTAGATACTAATATTCAAATTTAATCTGTTTCAATGCCTCTTTTTTTTCATCCACCAAACAGGCCGTCATCTCCCAGCCGCCAGTCCCCTGAGTCACTTTAAAAAGCAATTCATTCCAGCCTGGCTGGATTTCGAGTTGAATTTTATCCTCGCCTGGATTGCAGGCTCGCTGGATGTTGTTCTGATGGATGAGCTGGCCGTTGTGCCATAGCTTGACCCCATCATCGGTTCCCAGCTCTAGCAATGCCTTCAATGCGACTTCGGAATAAAAGCGAGTTCTGGCATAAGCCACACGGTTCTCGCCGCCATAAAAATTATGAAACTCGATGTTGGTCAGGCTCGAGCCATCTTTTCCCAGTTGAATCGTTCGCCATGGGCCTTGATTTTTTTCAGGCGGAAAAGCCACATCGAACAGCGCTGCGGCATCCTTGCCTTCGATGGAATAGGGACCGCTGATCTGCCAGTTCTGGATGAAATCCTCGGGCGGGCGGATTTTGACGGTAATCAGCGCCATTTCTTCGGGGGTGAAATGGGGATCCACGGCGATGGAATCGGCCGCCCAGCATTGCTCCATTGCGCTCGGTTTAGCGGGATGGATGGGGATAACAAACATTTCCTGGTTATCGACCTGTTGGATTTTCCCGCCATAGCGCTGGACCACCTGTTGGGCCAATTTTCCACAGACGTCGATCAATTGCGGGAAATTGTATTCAGTGTAAGAGAACTTCTGATTGAGATCGAGGCCGCTCTTGAATTTCTCTGGCAAATGCTCGTAGCCGATGGTCGTCGCCAGAATGCCAGCAGCATTGGAGGAATTGCAATCCGAGTCCTGGCCGCAGCGCATGGCAATTTCGATGGTCCTATCCAGATCGCCCCTGCCATAAAGCAAGCCCATGACGATATAAGCGCCATTGATTTTCGCATCGATATTGAAATCCGAATCGGCGCCGCTGCAACTGAATTTTCGGTAGGCTGGATTGCGGTGATACTTATCCTCGATCAATTGCCATGTTTTGGTCCAGTCCTCAGGATGGTGATGGTACCCATCGACCACATCGGTGATCGCTTCGTAATACTGGCTCTGCTTCGGGATGCAGGCTAAACCTGCCTGAACAATTTTATCGATGTCATTTTCAAAGAAGGCCTCGGCATACATGCCAGCCACAAACTGGCCGCCATACAATCCATCGCCGTAATTCATCAGTCGCCCAAAGATTTCACCCAGGTCGATGCAGGATTGCGGCAGACCTGGCGAGATAAGACCAGCGTAATCCGCCTCGATTTGATAATCGATGTCATCGGCATGGGAGTTGAAATGCGGATGGCCTGACCAGGGCGGCGCTATTCCTGAGCGCAGGTTGTCTCGACCCGCTTTGTTGGCGTGCCACAGCATATATTGGCTGTTGGCGAAATCAATTCCTGCCTGTCGGATGGAGACACCGAGCCCGTGTTGCTCCAGTGTTCGCAGAAAGGTCATTTCCACATAAATGTCATCCTGATGGAATTGGTTGATCATGTCAGGCGTCCAGTTCGGCACTTTCTCCGCTGGGATGATCTGCCCCTGCCATTTGAACTCGGTCGGGGCGCCCCAGCCCACGCCTGCCATTTGCCCGATCCAGCCAGCTTTCATTTTGTCAATGTAGTTGTCAGCGGAAATCCTTCGAACTTCGGTTCGGGAGCACGACAGGATCATTAGACACGACAGGATAATTGTCATTTTTGATATTTTCATTGTTCACCTAAATTTTGAATGGGATTTGAATCTCCTATTAAAAAACCTTGACCGCTAATTCCGTTAATTTAGGCTAATTGTTTTGATACCCTTTCAAAGGGCTGGCTTCAGATCTGACAGGATTTACAGGATGAACAGGATTAATAGAAAACATAAATCCTGTAAATCCTGTTAATCATGTCAAAATTTTGATACCCTTTCAACGGCTGCGAGCCTTTGAAAGGATTGGTTTATATAGTTCCCCCCTTTGAAGGGGGGCCAGCGGGGATGTTTTCAATGAATCTGACTCATTAAATTTACCTTCTCATGAAATTCTGTTTGAGCAACCGCTGCATCATCCGCTTGATAAATTCCTCGGCATCGATCGTGACACCGATCTCACAATTCGGTTTTTTGCTGTCATCGATTAAGGTGTAGCCATGATCATCCACAGTGACATGCACTTGTTTCGTTGTAAATAACTCTGGCCACAAAACCATGCCCACTGCCACGCCATCGAACATGGTGCAATTGGGATGGGCGTAGTCTTCGAATCGCCATAACGTGTACAGGCCGCAGAGGGCGTCGGTCAGCGGCGAGTTTCGGTACAGCAAGCGGGTACGGTTCTCTTCATTCAATTTGACGAATGTGGTGATGTCCAATCCAGCGAACAGCGGATTGACGCCAGCATTGACCAGCATTCGGGCCGACCCAATATCGGCCCGCACATTCCACTCGGGCACGGGCTTCGAGCCTGTGGCATAGCCCATATAGAACGAGCCGAACATCGACACGACCCGTTTTGCCAGCTTCAGCGCCTGGGGATCTTTTTCGATCACCTCCCGAATATTGGGCACTGGGCCAACGGTAAACAGGATGACCTCATTGGGGTATTTTCTCAAATTGGCGATGATGAAATCGGCTGCGCTCTGCTGGATGGGCTTTACTTTATCGAATCCCTCGGCCCAGGCGAATTGATGGGAATCGCCCGCCAGCTCCGTCTGTTCGCCCACAATCCCAGGCGTATGGCGGCCCACGACCACAGGGATCTGTTCCAATCCGCACTCGTACAACAGCCGACACGCTACCCGAGCCCGTTTCGGGGTATTGCCGTGATCCATCACAAAACCGAGCACTTCGAATTCTGGGCTACACAAAATCAGCGCCATGGCAAACGCATCGTCAATGTCGCCGCCGA
The DNA here is from genome assembly GCA_964647995.1 of uncultured Cytophagia bacterium. Lineage (GTDB taxonomy): Bacteria > Zhuqueibacterota > Zhuqueibacteria > Thermofontimicrobiales > Thermofontimicrobiaceae > Thermofontimicrobium_A. The sequence goes on along the minus strand of CAZYNP010000046.1, from coordinate 37,932 downwards.
GGTCACAGTCGAAGATGATTTTTTGCTTGTCGGCAGAATGGATTGTCTGGGCAATGAGAAAAATGGTCAATAAAGCAACGATCAATTTTTTCATTTTAATACTTCCTCTTCCGTGACAGTTCCTTTTCCGTGTCCAAAAAAGAATTCAGGTCACGGAATTGGAACTCACACGGAAATAATTTTTTGAATTCCTTTTCC
>CAZYNP010000046.1:37136-37634 GCA_964647995.1 uncultured Cytophagia bacterium | reverse complement strand
TGTGTCTGTTCCTTTTCCGTGTCCCTAAAAGATTCAGGTCACAGAATTGGAACTCACACAGAAATGATTTTTTAAATTCCTTTTCCGTTTCTGTTCCTTTTCCGTGTCCAACAAAATTCAGGTCACGGAATTGGAACTCCCACAGAAATGATTTTTTAAATTCCTTTTCCGTGTCCAAACAAAATTCAGGTCACAGAATTGGAACTCCCACAGAAATGTTTTTTTGAATTCCTTTTCCGTGTCTGTTCCTTTTCCGTGTCCCTAAAAGATTCAGGTCACGGAATTGGAACTCCCACGGAAATGGTTTTTTGAATTCCTTTTCCGTGTCTGTCCCTTTTCCGTGTCCCAAAAAAGATTCAGGTCACGGAATTGGAACTCACACGAAAATAATTTTTTTGAATTCCTTTTCCGTGACAGTTCCTTTTCCGTGTCCAAACAAAATTCAGGTCACGGAATTGGAACTCCCACAGAAATGATTTTTTTAATTCCTTTTCCGTG
>CAZYNP010000046.1:0-37036 GCA_964647995.1 uncultured Cytophagia bacterium | reverse complement strand
TCTGTCCCTTTTCCGTGTCCAAACAAAATTCAGGTCACGGAATTGGAACTCACACGAAAATAATTTTTTTTAATTCCTTTTCCGTGTCTGTCCCTTTTCCGTGTCCAAACAAAATTCAGGTCACGGAATTGGAACTCACACAGAAATGATTTTTTGAATTCCCTTTCCGTGACTGTTCCTTTTCCGTGTCCTATAATTTTTTAATGACGATTAAGTTTCTATGATTGAAGTCTTCACTTCAACAATACCATTTTCTTCACTTCTTTGTATGCCCCAGCCTCCAGCACATACAGATACACGCCGCTGGCCAGATCATGGCCTGCAAAAGTCACTTCATAGCGACCCGCCGTTTGACGGTCATCGATCAGGGTTTTCACCCGACGGCCAGTGATATCGTAGACATTCAATTTCACCTCCGAGCTTCTGGGCAGGTGATACCTGATCGTGGTTTCGGGATTAAACGGGTTGGGGTAATTGTTCAGTAGCTTGAATTCTTGAGGAATATTGGCTAACTCAACCCCTGGTTCTTGAATAGCGCTGGAACTTTTCTTGACGAAATAAATATCGTCGATATACAGGCTGGTTGGACCAGCGTTCGCATTTTGCATGGTGGCCACCATTCCGATTTCGATGATGTCAGAATTTACCACATCCGCTGGAATCTGAAACGACAGTTTGTTCCAGGCATCACCCTGCAGGGCATTGATAGCGAACCATTGGTCCCGCCATCTCCAACCCGTGGTCATCAGGTAGTTTTGCAAGCCACCCGCTTTTGATGCATCCCTGGCGGCGGCTGCTGCCGACGAGTCCACCATCGCTTTGGGAACCCAGACGTGATAGACGATGGTTTCGACCTCCGCTGCCAGGGCGCCAGATTTCTTCAGGACATTCTGGGAATTTGCCACATAGTTCCCGCTCAATTTTACACTGTGCGAGCCGCTGCGTGCCTTCTCGGTGGTGATGGTCGCCGTTGGGACACCGCCCTGTCCCCAGTTCGTTGCGGACCATTTCGTCAACTGATCTGGGGTTTCAAAATCAAAGTCGGGCTTTTCCCCTGAAATTTTGGGGATGATTTCGATTTTCACCGTATCGCTGGCGCTTTCGCCAGTGGCGTCCTTCACCTCAAGCTCGATGTCGTACCTGCCCGTATCCAATTCTACGGTTGCCATTTTTCCCGTGGCGATTTCCGTGTTTTTCAGACGCCAGATATAGCTCACGATTTGACTGTGACTGGAATAGCTTTTCGATCCGTTCAATTGGACCAGCTCCTTGCCATTGCCATCCTCGTCAGTGATTTTTTGATCGGGGCCCGCATCGGCAACCAGCAGCGGCGTGATATGCCCGCCCGCTTTGGAGAGCTGGTACAGATAAGCGTACAGCAATGTTTTGCCCCGCATCGTCTGCCGTGGCGTGAATTCCGAGTGCGCCCAGATGAAGCGGGTGTTGATGTACTTTGCGGCGTGGGGCCAGTTGCTGATATTCGGGTAGAATTTCTCGAGCACCTTCATGGGGTTGCTGCCGACCATCACGCCTCCCCAGCCTTCGGTGTTCAGATACGGCGTATGGCCTGGATGAAGACCTGGCGAGCCGTCATCCCGTCCCGAAGTGTAGCAGTTCTCGACACTGCGTTTGCCAGCCAGTTCCGTCGTGGCCGTGGTCATCTGGATCATATTCAGCGGATTTCGGCCCAGACCCCAGTCGGCTTCCAGCAGCAGGGCGTCCAGAAAAGTAAGCTGGTCGGTCGGATTGTCCGTGATCGCATGGGCAATGATGGTTCGATGCATATCCTGATTGGTCTGCCACCAGGCCTGCTCGGTGCCATAACCTCGCCGAGACGGACGCTGTTGAACATAATCCGTTTCTCTGATTTTGGCCTGCAAGATCATGGCCGACTTCATGTTGGCCTGCAATTCAGGGTAATGGACGGGTTGTCTGGTTAGCAAATAGGCGGCCACGCCCCATAACTGATTATATGCCCCCTGCTGATAGATGCTGGAATTGGGGCTGGTCACCATGCATTCGCCCTTCATCGCATCTTCGTAAGCTCGATCCCCCGTCAAATTGTACAGGTAAGCGGCTGCCATCATCTTGAAGTCTCTCCCCCTGATGTCCTCGCATTTCAGATCCAGCATCGGATCAGCGAGCTGATGGGCATAGTTGAAGGCCACGAGTGCCGAATCCAGATAGGTGCTTCTCAGATCAGTCAAACCTGCAATCTGAAAGCAATAGGCAAGCATGGCGCTGTTCAGCGCATTGGCCCAGGCAGCGATAGCGGTATTGTCCGCCTGATAGAGTTTATTATTGCCATCGGGATTGGTGAGGCCATGGGAGTAACCGCCCTTGTACCGCAAATTCAGCCAAAAATCCACTTCGTTTCTGGCCTCATCGAGGATGTCAGGGATGCCATTGCCGCTCTCGGCAATTCTCAAATCATCATCGTCCAATGCGCCATTGCTGAGGATATACGCCAGGCAGAGATCATAAATATTGACCACATGCGCCAGATGTCGATCCCAATCCAGCGCATCGCTATGGCCGCCCTTCGCCCTTGGATTGGTAGGCTCGCCTGGTTTTTTATAGGGTATCCAATTGGCGGGCTTGTCCCATTTATCGCCACTGGCAAAGGTCTCCCAGGCGGGATGATAGGGGTGCATATCCGTGACATAGATCTTGCAATTCGGCGGATCCTGATCTTGAATGTACAACGGCCTTCTCGGCACAGGTGTCATGTCCAGATGGTCCTCGCCGATCCGCATGTAATAATAGCCCATCACCGCCACTTTGAATGGATCGTGATAGATGTCATCTCTGATCTCGAAATCCTGGCTACATCCCACACCTTCCACGGCCAGACGATAGGTCCCAGGCCGATTGAAGCCCGTAAAGTCGATGGTCCAGACATCCGATCCCGTGAGATTCCAGTGGGTTTCGGTTTTATTGGCCATCCAGAACGCCACCGAGCCGACAATTTCAGATGTGTTCGTGTTCACATCATAGATGTAGACTTTATTTCCAACGAAACTGGAGTAATTTCGATTGCCGCCATCGCCTAGGAAATGATACAGGTCTGCCGCTTTGATCCTGGAATTTGCCAGGTAGCCAACCAGATTGACATGAATGGCCTCGGAGGGACAATGGAAAATATCGAAGGTGATGGTCTGCGACAGGGTATCAGAATTCAGGGCGGGATCGATTTCCACCGTGTAGGTTCTATTCTCTTGCAGCGAATAGGGAAGCTGAAGGTAAATAAAGTGCTCATAGGTGTAATCGAAAATCCAGTCATTGGATCCCCATGGCCCCTGGGACATGCCATTGACTTTCGTCTGTCGAAAACACTTGGCTGGCACAATTCCTGATCCACCATAATGGATGTCATCAATGGATTTTATTTTCCAGCTATTCACGTCAACTGCTCTGGTGAGATCGAGCCTGGCGCCAAAGGATACGGCTTTGGAGTATCCAATTTCGATATCATTGGTATAAGCAGTTGCCCCCTTGCCATCATCGACAAAGGTGACGACGCCATCCTCGAAATGGAGCATCAAATAATCTTTGTCGACCACTTTCATCTCGACAAATTTGGAGGCATAGAGCGTTTGAACAACGCCCAATGCCAGCACCAGTAGGACAAAAAATTTTCTAATTTTGCACATGGTTGGTTTCTCTCCGTTATTCTATTACCCATCTAATCTTGCATTTTTTTGCAAGAATTGTTATTTCAATTGACTTAATAGGTCTAATTTTTAATTGTTCTAATTTCTAACTCTACTTAGTCAGATTAATATAATCATTCTTTTTGGGACTACATTACATCCCCCCTGGCCCCCCTTCAAAGGGGGGGGAACGATAACTAGTCCCCCTTTGAAGGGGGATTTAGGGGGATGTTAAGATGTGTGAGTACCGAAAATTTTGTGGTTATTTTTAATCTGACTAAGTAATTACTAATTAATCTAAAAAAATCAGAATGACCAAAGCTCCATGTTTTTTGTCTTTCAGCAAATTGGTCATTTGGTATTGGACATTGTTTAGATCAATTAGGTTAATTAGGTCAATTAGGTCAATTAGAATTTCAGATCATTATGCTTTCACTTGTAGCTCCGCTGCGCTAAGAAATAACTTTGAAAAAAAGCTGCTGCATAAAACCGCTAATTTCGCCATTCGCCGACTGGCGGAGGCGCTAATTTGAATTGCATTAAATTTAATTCGCTTCAATTAGCGCAATTGGCGGTTAAGTTAGAAAGCTATTTATTGATCCCACCGCAGCTTCAATTGCCGAAACCCCTCTAAATTTTGTCTCAGGACCAATTCCACATCTGCATCCTCGACATGGCCGAGGATCCCGAACGGCCCTTTGAATCCCTTATCCAGCAACAATTGGATCATGCCCTGCTCGAGATCGCCCTGGCCGATGGGCAAAATTTTGGGGCCCTCCTTTCGCATCCCGTTCAGATTGACCGCCCACAAATAGGGCAGCATCCGATCCAGATTTTCAGCATAGCTGTCCAGTTGCTGATGCGCATGATGAAAATTATACACCAGGCCGATCTCATGTTCGGGCAATGATTCGATGATGGCGATCTCATTTTTCGGCTCACCGAACCAGTCGCCATGATTATAGAGCGCCACCTTGCAGCCCAATTCCCTGGCTCGGCGGGCAATGGATCCGACCATCCGAGCGCCCTTCTGGACGGCCGCATCATCAGCGAGGCCCTCAAAAAAATTGGGATGGAAACTGACCCAGAGTTGCGTTTTGAGGCCTGCCCTTGCAAGCACATCCAGCATCTGCTCATTGGCCCTGCTCAGCGAATCGAGACCATCGACTTTGGCATCGATCCACATCCAGACCGCAAGGATGTCGATGTTATTTCTCCGAGCCAGCTCGAATTCCGTTGCCATTTCGTTCAAATGCTCCACCCGCCAATCATAAGCATACGCTTTAAACCCCAGCCGTTGCAACATCTCGATCCGCTCCAGCGGCGTGCGGTGTTTCGCATCAAACGGCACAATGCACCAGGCATAGAGCTTTTCCATATTCATCTCTTTATCAGCGTGCTGTTGGCAGAACAAAAGGAAAGCGAATCCTGCGAACAAAATCATGACTATTTTTTTTCTCATGGACGGTCCACTATTCTCGTAACCCTTCTAGTAACCCTTTCAAAGGTTTTAAACCTTTGAAAGGGTCTATCAATTAGCGTAATTGACATAATTAGCGAAATTAGCGGTCATAAACGTGCAATCATTCCGCCCTTCCAGATCATCTCGAATGATAATACCTTCCCAGATACCCCACAATCGCTTTCTTCACCTCCAGTGGATCGATCATGCCCATCTTTTTGAAAATCACCTCGCCGCCAGGCTTGATGAGCAGCGTAAACGGGATGGCGCCCTGCCAATCATTGCCGATGGCCTCCATGAATTGGTATTTGTTCTCCAGGCGGTAGTGATAGTTTTTGGTGGAGGCGTGGTTCTTTTTCAAAAATTTCAAGACCTCGGCATTTCGATCAGGATCATCCAGACTGATCGTCACCATCTCGAAATCCCGATGGCGATACATGCGGTTGATCTCGATGAGCTGCGGAAATTCGGTCACACAGGGGCCGCACCAGGTCGCCCAGATGTTGATCAGCCGCAATTTATCCGATTCATTGGCCAGCAATTGCTTTACGCCTGCCAGATCCACCATCTCGATCTGAACCGTTTCCAGATTCCACTGCTCCAGCGCCTTTTTCGTGGCTTCGATTTTATCCGCCCATTTGATGGAACAGCCGAACGATCTGGTCTGTTCGACCTCAACTTTTTTCCCCGCTAAAATGGCGTCGATGGCATTGCGGGTGTCATGCGTGGTGACTTTGGCGGGATTTTCCGAGTCATCAAAGCGGCCCACGAAGCGTAATTTTCGGTCCTTATCGAAGATGAACACATGCGGCGTGGTTTTGGCGCCGTAAGCCGCCGCAACCTGCTGTTCGTCGCCGTCATACAAATAGGGGAAATTCAATCCCTTTTCTGCGGCTCGGATCTTCATTTCCTCATAGGAATCGCCCAGGTCGGTATAGCCCATTTCATCCAATCGCAACGCCTGGGGATTATTGGAGGAAATGCCCACCACGGCCACTTTTTTATCCCGATAATCGTCCGCAAGTTTGATGATTCTATCCTCATAAGCCTGGGACGTTGGACAGTGATTGGCCATAAAAATGATGACCAGAACTTTGGCCTGCTCGAAATCTTTCAGCGAGTAATATTTTCCATCGATGCCCAATAGCCGAAAGTCGGGCGCCTTTTGGCCAATGGGTAGCGTGGGGAAATCTCCTGGATGGGCAAAATAGGGAAGAGACAGCATGATAAAAATGCCGATTGCGCATAAGAATTTTGTTAGACAGGACATAGAGTTATACTCCTTGCGTGTGATATTCTTGCTGTTTGTACGATAACTCATAAATTTGAATTCAAGAGTCATTGCGAGGATCCGCCGAAAGGCGGAGACGAAGCAATCTCCATTTCTTAAATAGATTGCTTCCCCGTTCACCAACTGGCGGACAGGTCGCAATGAAGGATAAATCGCAAATTGAGTGATTTCCGCTCAATCATCACATGGTAGTTTAATTCATAAGTCCAGTGACGCAAAAAGCGATTTCTATGAGGCATGGTTAAAATTAGCCTGCTTGAAAAACATTGTTTTTGTTTTTAAAACCTTAGTAGCAGGAATAGCCCAGAAACTTACTAACCTTTTATCATCCCTTGGCTTCTAAATAAGCTAATAAGGTTAAAGTATGGGGAAAACATTTGCTACTAAGGTTAATAAGGTCTAATGGAATTGGTTCATTAAACTGAGCGTTGATAACTTATGGCTCTTAGAAATAAAATCATGCTCAATAAGATTGATTCCTTGCTACAATCCTTACAAACGCTTAAAACCTTTGAAAGGATTGATTCAACAATTTATCCGCCGCCAGCACACAAAAAATAAATGGCGTTGCCCCAAAGATCATGTACTCCGATTGCTGCCACAGGAACGGATGATCGGTTTTCAGCTCAGGGAAATCGGGCTGAATCAAGGCGGTGCCAGAATAGACGCCCCCAGGAATATGGGAGTAGTCATTCCGATTGATGCCAAAGGCTGGGATTGGGCGATGCGTTCCCACCGATGATACCAGCGACGTGTTCGATCCAGGGTGAACGCCCAGCGTGTAGTTCACCGCCGCCAGCACTTCCTCTTTGGGAAAGAGCTGGGGATATTTTTTGATCAGAAAATAGTGCTGCTGGGCCTGCCACAGGATGTTCCAGGCAATGCCCCAAACCTGCCAATCGGCAATCACCCCAAACGGTGTCTCATTCAGGCGGACGGCATGCGATTGGCTGTATTCCTGTAATCGCCCTTCAAAATTCTTCTTGAATGATTTGTTATTGATGCGATCGATAACCCGACTGATGGTCCAGCCCGTGTGGCGGATTTCCTTCAGGGTCTCGGCCTCTTTTGCCAGAATGGCCTGCAGAAATTTTTGCTCGCCTGTGGTGAGGAATAATTCCACCGCTGCATTGGTGCGCTCGGCAATGAGGCTTCTGGGCGTGCCGACCGATGGATAAATGACTGGCTCATGATGTTCTTCGTAATCCCAAATCTGTCGAGCGTACTTGAGACATTCCGCTGCCAGATGGTTGTCGTGATCTTTCAAAACCCGACTGCTGGCCGAGAATATGGCGGCCACGAGATATTCCCGACGGCTGTCTTTATTGGTGAAGGCATAGCGGTCATCGAATTTGCCTGAAAATTGGCCGTCTCGCTCATCGGGTTTCATCTGGGCATTGTAGAACAGGTTGTCGGTGAACACGCCCCAATCGGCCGTCTGCAGGTAGGTATCCCAATTGCTGCTGATAACGCCGACGATGCTGTGGTCGAGCTGCCGATATTGCGCCACCAGCCAGTGGATTCCATGGATCACCTGTTGCAGGGCGTCGGAGATGCCATCAGGCTGGTGGAGATAGACTTCTCGTTTGTCAAAATCCACCGTGGTCTGGTCCGAATGCAGTCCAAATTCCTCGATGGCCAGCGCCAGATGATAGGTCGCTCGACCCGTGGAGCCAGTATTGACATCATCGTCCCCCGCATCATGCCAGCCTCCGACGTTCAAGTTCGGAATGGTGGTCTTTGGTTCAAATTGGGTGTCGGTTCGGTCGGATTGGCTAAAGCCATCGAAAAAGGGCAGGGGCGCAGGCGCTTGCAACGCATCGTCCAGGTGACAGGCGACATGCCACACCCGAATCCGATCCCGCACGCTGACATGGCACATCTGCACGGGCACGAAGGTCTCCAGCACGGGCTGCCAGACGCCATGCTGATAAACATCACTGGATATTTTAAACACATGCGTCCGCTGATGACCATACTCGATGGCATAAAGGCCTGGCGACGTGATCTCCGAAAAGTCAAAGACCGCATAGGTGTAGCGAAGATAATCCCCCCAGAGCTGCGGAACCCCACTTTTGATCGCTTCAAAATGACCCTCCGATCCCAATTTCAGCAGGCTGGCGGTTTCGAGCGTTCGTGTCCCTTGCTCCAATTCGATGATCGCCCGTTTCTGTTGCCTGGGATGATAGCCCACCTGGGAGACGGCGATCATCGGCGGTTTCTTCCAGTCTGACTGAATATTGGGCCGAAAGGTTAATGAAACCGACTGCTGCGGTCGGTTCAAATCCGCTGGGACGATCAATTTGAACCACATTCGCTGGCTGCCCCAGCGATCGTCTTCGAGCCGCATTTCGCCAGCATGGGAGATGATTTCCATTTTGACCATTGGATCTTCGGCAGCGAGAACGAATTTTTTCCCTCGCAGCAGCGGGGTCACCTGCTCTGTATCGGCATCAGAAACCATGGCACTGACGAAGTCGAAAGGGAACTGGCCAAAGCCTTGTTCTGACATGAAGCTCTTGCCTGCAAAAGCCTCTGGGTAAAACATCAGCTCGAACGCAATTTCATCGAACAGCTCGGCTTTGACGGGTTCATCGAAATTGACGTCAACGGTGAATGCGCCATCTTTCTCAGGTGTGACCAGAATATGATATTTCAGCCCCAACTGCGGGTAGGCGAATGGCACTTTGATCTGATTGGCGGATTTATCAACGACTCGTTCTGGCTTTTCGATCTTTGAGATCGACACCCGAAACGTGTCCACGCCAGGAATTGCTTCCCGTGCTCTGGCAAGTCGATATTCGACATTTCCATTGGTGGCAATTCGATAATTGTGCTGGATAATTTCGATCCCCCCTTGCATGCCCACGGGATAACCGTTATGAAACACCAGAACCGATAAAGCAGGCGAATCAAAATATTCTTTATCGTTGATCTTCAAGTCCTGCCCAAACGCCAGCGCCGCCAGACAGGCGATGATGGCAACCATCAAAATTGGCTTCATAAGCATCCTTTGATTTATTTGGATCGATCGCCTATTGGTGAACCAATAGGCTAAAAAATGCAAGCATTCTAAAGAATGCTAATCGTTTTCATTATTCCAAATCGCCATATGAATTTAATAGCAGAATAATTTATAGCTGAATTATTGAATTCATTTTTTTAAAATCATTCTGCTATCAATCATCCTGCTGCTTATTTTGAATTTTGATGTTTGAGGTTTGGATTTTAAACATCCGTTGGAGAAAAGCTGCCCCAATCCCAGCTATCCCTACCTGATCACCAGCCTGCTCCCTTCTGTTAATTGCAATATCTTTTTGAACCGAAATTGCACAAATCTTCCATCATCCGCACGTGAAAACGCCATCTTTTTCCCATCCAGCATAATCGTTTTCTTTGATTCGGCCAGTTTCTTATCGATGGCAATGGCTGCCATCTCAAATTCGCCGCTGCGAACCTCAAGCTCGATGGCGGCATCATTTTTAATGAAAAAAGCAGTGCCCATATTTCCCGCAAATAAAATTTTATAGCTGGTTCTGGGAACGCACGGCGAAAAGAAATAATTATCGTTTTGGATCGCCAGTCCCAATGCGCCGTTCAAAATGCCCCAGGCCGCCAGCGGGCGAAAATAGTGACCGCCGAATTCCTGATGATCGAAGTACAGACCGTTTTTTCGGTAGCGATCGTCCACGGTTCGTGCCACCTGCATGGCCTCATCGTACATATCCTCATACATCAAAAAAGAGGCAAACGCCAGCTCTACGCCCGTCCAGCAGGTATTGGCCTGATCGACCCATAGCTCGGTTTCATGAATGGGAAACAGCTCGGGATATTTGGGCCAGGTGCAGTTTCGCAAGCCGAAGTCTGGCTTAAAAGACATTTGGAGCACACTTTTCAAAGCGGATTTGATATGATCGGGGTTCAACAAATGCCCAAATCCGCTCTGGTGGGCCATCCACTGGCCGATGATCTGGTCGGTCAAACAGCCATCGTCCACGCCCCTGGTTCCCTGGAAGTCATTGGCCAGCACATAATAGCGGCCATTCCAGAGGTGCTGCTCCATCAATTGTGCTGCTTTTTTGTAAATCGCCTCGGCTTTCTTTTCCATGTCCCGATCAACCAAAATTTTCGCCAGCTCGGACATCCCCCTGGCGGTATTCAGCCATTGCGAATGAATATACGACGCCAGTCCATATATCGGAAAATTATCGTAGCTGGACATGATGCCGTTCATATCGGGCATCTGGTCGCCGTTCAAATCCCACCTTTTGATCGCAAAATCGAAGGCCGATTTCAGCGAGGGCCACATCTCACGGAGAAAGTCCCGATCATTGGTCCATAGCACATCCCGTACCGCCATCTGGATGTAATTGCCCACCAGATCGACCCGATGACTAACGCCCCAGGTGCCGCTTTGCGTGTAATCCAGATCGTAAGCCAATCCGTGGGCGATATCGCCATTGGGCTGTTGCACCTTTTTATGCGCCCGCAGGCTGGCGAGCTGTAATTCGGGAAACAGGCTGATGATGGTGGTCGAACCGTAATAAGCCACATCCGAGGTATTATTTGGCCCCCAGCTTTTATCAGCGCCCATCCCCTCTCGAATCCCAAATTGGCCTGCTTGTGTGAGGATGGAACTGGTGCGAAAGGTGTTCAACTGGGATGAGATTTGTTCGAGGAGAAACGGCTCCAGATCGCTGGCATAAAAGTCATCGAAAAAGCGTTTGGTTCTGCCGATCAATTCGGATCGGTTTCGGACCAGATAATCGGCCACCTCGGCGGCGCTGGCGAAAAAATTGTTGTAGTAATTGCCAATTTTTTTGGTGATCTTCTGATTGACCCAATAATCGCTGCCTACGTTCCATGTGGCGAATTCATCTTCTTTGGTAGTGTTGTGCGAGCCATACGCATTGGGAAAATACCAGGCCATTAAAAATTGATGCTGGAATGATTCCCCTGGCCCCAGCTCCCTGGTGATTCCCATCGAGCTGAAATGGCGTTGATCGAACGACTCGTACTGGTACCTGCCGTGCTTTTTGCCCGTGGCGGGATCGATCTTGTTTCTCCCTTCGGTGTCGTCGATATTGGGAAAGCGATCCTTTACCACCAACAGTTCGTAGTAGGGATGCTTGTGCTCCCAGCCCAGATAATAAGTCGATTCCTCGGACAGCGACGCCAGACCCATCTGGCCGAAGCTGGGATGCTCGTGATCCATTCCCTCCACCGAGAGGTCGAAATATTTGTACCCTTTGCCTTCGACCAGTTTTGAGGTAAAGTACTTCTCCCGATGGTCATAGCCCACCAGGTTGCGCAGCGTACCGATCAGAAATACATTCACCTGTTTGTCGGATCTATTGATCACCTCAAAATCGAAATAGATGCCAGGCAGTGCCGAATTTTTAACGTCATGCGGGATGAAAGGGCTGTGCACCGTCATTTCGATCTCCAATGGCATGTCCGCATCGGTGAATTTCAGGGTGGTGTAAGGAAATTTGGCCTGATATTCGATCTGCTCGATGGCGGTCAGCCAGGGGTAATAATAGGCGATGCCGACCAGCGCCGCTTCATTGTACTCATTATTGAGTTGCAGCAATTTGATGCGGGCTGCTTCTCCTGCCACCTGGTAGCGAACCAGGAAAAACAAGAGGGATGATTCATCGAACGATCTCGGCAGCGTCGCCAGTTTAAAAATTGGGCCAGTGCCTCGTGGGTAATTGTTGAAGATCGACCAATTGTAAAACTGGCCATCTTTCCGCAGCTCGATGGCGCCCGCACCGATACCGCCATGGGCGATCCCGCTGCGAGGTCGATCCGCCGAGCGATAAATTTCCTGAGCCAATAGTGCTGGCACCATCACAGCCAGCGTCAGGACGGTCACCAGCCGTTTAGCTAACCAGTTCATAATATTTCCCATTGGTTTCAAATTGCTTCATTAGTTCCAGATTTCGTTTGATTAATTGGATGCGTTGCTGGACGCAGGCGGCAGAATAAAGGCCGTCGGGCGGGGTGTTTTTCACATAATCCACCAGCAGATCGATCTGCGAGCGAGCGACATGAACACGGCTATCAGCCGCACCATAGTAGATCAGCACCTCGCCGTCGTCCTTCAACACCCAGCCATTGGAGAACAGGACATCATACACATCGCCGATGTATTCGTCGCCCTGCGCCGCCATAAAATAGCCGCCTGGCGCATAGATGACCTTCGATGGATCCTGAAGATCGGTCATAAACAGGTACAACACATATCGCAATCCCGAGGCAGTGTTCCGCACGCCATGGGCCAGATGCAGCCAGCCCTCGGAGGTTTTGATCGGCACTGGCCCCTGGCCGTTCTTTTCTTCCTTGATGGTGTGATAAATCTTTCGGTCGATGATTTTCTCCTCTGTAACGACAGGGTGCTCGATGTCCTCACACAGCGCCCAGCCGATGCCCCCGCCTGAGCCAGTGGTAATAAAGCCATCCATCGGTCGGGTATAAAAGGCATATTTACCATTCACAAATTCAGGATGCAACACCACATTTCGCTGCTGCGGCGATGGCGTAACCAGGTTCGGCAGCCGCTCCCAATGAATCAAATCTCTGGTGCGAGCAATGCCAGCGCTGGCGACCGCCGCTGATTCATTGTTAGGTGCTGCCTCGGGATCTTTTCTTTCGGCGCAAAACACACCGTAAATCCAGCCATCTTCATGAACGGTCAGCCGCATATCGTAAACATTCGTCTCTGGCGGATCGGTTTGGGGCATCACGATCGGGTAGTCCCAAAATTTGAACCTATCCACCCCGCTTTCACTCTCCGCAATGGCGAAAAACGACTTGCGATCATAGCCCTCCACTCGAACAACCAGAATCACTTTTCCATTCAGCATCATTGCCCCAGCATTGAACGTGACGTTTACCCCGAGCCGCTCGAGCAGATTGGGATTGGTCGCATAATTAAAATCGAATCGCCAGAACGGCGGGATGTGGTCTCGGGTGATAACAGGATATTTGAAACGGCTATAAATCCCATTGGCCGAGGCGATTTCTTCATTTTTTCGGCGGATCAGTCGCTCGTATTCCAGATTGAGTTGCTGCCATCGTTGCTCGAATTGTTGTTCATCCATGCTAACCTCTTCCATTTTCAATATCGACTATTCACGAATTAGATTTCGGTTCCTACCTGAATTTCTAAAATTGAGATGATCATCAATCATTGCCCCGACAATATGCGAAAATCATTTGTTTTAATTTCGTGTCGTTCCGTGTGTTTCGTGGGTTATTTTTAAACGTCATGGTTCATTTTAGAAATTCAGGTTCTAATTCAAGCAAAGGTTCGGAACCTTCGCCTGGATGATTTCATCGGTTTCCGAAATCCATACTGGTTTGCCCATTAATTATTTTTCCATGATACGATTTCACTCGGTTGATAACCGATTCGTATTGCCCTAACCGTAATCTCATCGCTGGGTTTAATTTTCAATGGCTTCGTGTACAAAAACCAGTGATCCCTGGTGTATCCCTTGCCGTTAATCTGATAGGCGATAGATGCCCCTGGGGTGGCACAGGTTATTTCGATGGAATCGCCCTGTATGAAAATTTTTGGTGTTTCCGTAATTGGCTGAACCCCTCCTGGCCACATCGACCATACCAGCTCCTTCTCGCTCCGTAATGGCTGATCGCCCACCTCGTCGAGCCATTGCTCCAGAGTACTCCTCAACCGAATGAGATCGTCACGATAGGCTGGATCATCGGCGAGATTGTGGAGTTCATCGGGATCAGTAGTCAGATCATAGAGCTCTTCGGGGGATTTGGTCTTTCGAAACCAGTACATCTGCGCCTGGTTCAATTGGCCCGCATCCCGCAGGCGCAGCAGTTCCCTCATGCTTGCCAGATTTTTTCTGAACTCAATATCCTGATAACAACCGATGTCTGGGCGATAATTGCGGATGTATTTGAAACGTTTGTCCCGCACCGCCCGCCGAACATCGTATTCGGAATCCATCCGATCCCGTGCAGCGAAAATATATTGCCGTGGCGATGATTTGAACTGACCCCAGAAGGCTCGCCCATGCAGGTAGTGGGGCGGCTGAATGCCTGCCAAGGACAGGATGGTGGCGGGAATATCCACAAAGCTGATCAGGTCGTCCACCTCGGTGCCCGCATGTTTTTGGTTGGGAAATCGGATGATCATCGGCACATGCAGGCCGCTGTCGTAAAGCTCCCGCTTCCCCCGTGGCAGTGGGCCACCGTTATCGGAATAAAAAATGATGATCGTCTCCTCCAACAACCCCGCTTTCTTCACCTCATCGATTAACTCGCCCACTTCTCGGTCCATGATCGTGATGTTATTGTACACTCTGGCGATGTCTCGCCTGATGACTGGGGTGTCGGGAAAATAGGGTGGAACCAGAACCTCCTCGGGCCGAATGGTCACTGGATCGTTGGCTCGATCCCAGACCTGAGATTCATGCGTGGTCATCAGGTTGAAAATGGCAAAGAACGGCATCCCGCTGGGTCGGTTTTTCCAGTGCGCTCGATGGCTGCACTCATCCCAGGCGGTGATGGGCACTTTGAATTGATAATCGGTTTTCACGTTATTAGTGCAATAATAGCCCGATGCCCGCAGGTACTCGGTAAAACATCGCACCTGCGGCGGCGGAACCTCTTCATACGGGGGAATGCCCTCGGGCAGATAGGAACTGGTGCGCATGTTGTTGGCACCGCACGCCGAAGGGTACATCCCCGTGATCAACGAAAATCGGCTGGGCGCACAAACCCCAGAACAAGAAAATACCTTCGTGAACTTGACGCCTTCCGAGGCCAGTCGATCCAGGTTCGGCGATCGAGCGACCCTATCCCCGTAGCAGCCGAGCATCGGGCTGATGTCCTCGCAGGTGATGCAGAGGATGTTTGGCCGCTTCCCCTGGAAACGGAACAGCGATGATGGCCGAAAGCAGTTGCTTGCTGCCAGAATCCCTGTGGCTTTTAGAAATTGCCGACGACTCAACCTGGATCGTTTCATCTATTTTTGTCCTTGATACAACGAATGCAAAAAGCATTGGCTTTCAAATAATAATTTCCCAGATACAGAATTTTATATTTCGGTGGCTGTGGATACCAGAAGCCATCCAATTGGCTGAACCAGGCGTAGGCGCTATCGAATTCTGTGGATGTCCAGTACACCGCCCACTGGCCCATTCGGCCGAAAGATTGTCGATACCCTGCTCCAGACGGAATTGCGGTAAATCCGCTGCGATTGTTGCCATCCCAGGGGATGGTGTCATTTGGAGATGCCTTCAGGAGCTGGCCAGCCGAATCGGGGCCCAGGAATTGCGCCAGTTGCCGCCACTCCGAGAGCGTGGGAATATGCCACCCAGGAGGACAAATTCCCTGATTGCCTTCTGTGTTGTGATAGTTCATGGCCTCGTCCCAGGTATAGAGGCTGCCATAAATAGCCCCAAGAGCAGAGTCGTTTTGATAAAAGGTTTTCTCAACGATACCATTATCCCGCTGGTCGCAGTCTTTAACCAGTTGGCCATAATTCAAATTTTCCGCCATCCACACCTGGTCGCCGATACGGACGGTTTTGTAGGTTCGACCGTCTCTTGGGTCTGTGAATACTGATTGCTGCTGAAGCTCGGGTTTTTGTTCTTTCCAGCAACTGACGAGAAGCAGTGATATCAGCAAATACCAGATGTTCATTCGAATAAAACAAGATGTCAGATTGATTACAGACCTCGATGTAAAGATGGTAGCGAATTTTATTTTTCTAAGATTTTTCATTTCTGAGAAAAGGCTTATGCTGCCCGCATCTATATGCGCAATGTGATCGAATTTTCTTTTTCTGAGACTTTTCATTCCGCCAAAAGGCGGACCGCCCGCTGGCGGTTCTGAGACCGATTACCTCTTCCGCTGCGCCAATTCCTGGCCGATTTGAGCCACACGCTGATCATCCAACGGGTAAAATAGCAGGGCGATCACTGCCAGCAAAGCGATGCCAGCAGGAATCAAGCTGAGCGATAATTTGATCCCAAATAATGATTCAGCCGATTGGGGAACATCGGCCACATAGCCGAAGATAGAAAGAATCAGCATCGCCAGTGCACCACCGATAGAAAAGCCCATCTTCTGGCTGAAGGTCGCTGCTGAATAAACCAACCCTGTCGCCCGTCGGCCGTTTTTCCATTCCGAATAATCCGCCGCATCGGCCAGCATGGACCAGAGCAACGGCATGGACGGTCCCGAGGCCAGCGAGAAAATGATCTGCATGGCGTAGATCCAGATCAGGTCTTTCGGGCCCGCCAGAAAAAATCCTGCTGAGGAGAGTACCACGAAGATCATGCTAACGATGTAGAGCTTTTTCTTGCCGATTTTGCTGGATAGCCATCTGGTTGGCAGAACGCCGAGCAGGACGCATAGGGTGCCAGCCACCATAAACGGTCCAGCCGCAGCTTCGTTGCCGATATAGTATTTGAAATAATACATCACCACAGCGCTGCGAATCGCCACATAAATCAGGGTCGTCACGCAAACCGCCGCCAGGATCAACCAGGGTTGGTTCCGTGTCAGATCTTTCAGGTCATCTTTGAGCCTGGTTCGCTGGCTGGCGTCGGGCTTCACACGTTCTTTGACGGACAAAAAGGCAATGATAAAAACGATCACACACAGGGCACCAAAAATAGCCATGGTCAATGTATAGCCACGAGCTTTATCGCCGCCGCCCAATTGATCCACCAGGGGAATCACGAACGCCTGCACGCTGGCGCCAGCGGCGTAAGCGAAGACAAATTTATAGGAGGCGACACTGGTGCGTTCTTTGGAGTCTGGCGAAATTACGCCCACCAGCGTATTGTATGGGATCATCATGGCCGTGTAGATCACCATCATCAATCCGTAGGAAGCGTAGGCATAAATCACTTTGCCAGCATAGCTAAAGTCGGGTGTAGTGAACATGAGCACCGTGCCCAGGCCATACGGCACGGCGAACCATAATAAATAGGGTCGAAATTTCCCCCAGCGGGTATTGGTACGATCGGCGATCATGCCCATCAAGGGGTCATTGGCGGCGTCGAAGAATCTGATCACCAGAAACATCGTGGATACCGTCGCCGCACTCAGTCCATACGTATCCGTGTAGAAGATCGGCAAAAAATACATCAATGCCTGCCAGACCACGCTGCCAGCATACTCCCCAGCACTGAAACCGAGTTTTTCTTTGATGGTTAGTTTTTCCACATCTACTCCCATTTCAATCCTTGCGAAGGTTCAAAACCTTTGCAAGGATTTCTCTCGTGGCATCCGAAGCGAGTTGTTTAATTCTAACCAAAGTTATATTGAGCTATGTATTCTCTAAAAAATTTGATTTTGTTTAATTCAGAAACATCCCAAACCAGATGACGGCAGTCATTCATTTTTGCTTCAAAATTTGTGTTTTTCGTTGCCTCAAGCAATCTTTCCTGTAATACTTTTGGGTTTTCAACTCCCAATTTCTCGTTCAAGTAATCAAAATTGGGCTTAATAAATCCGAGTAAATTGACAACGTCTAAAAAATCTCTGCCTTTTTGCCTCTGTATAGCTGCGCAGATTTTGGTCGAGAGCATGATGTCATCTGGCATTTTAAAAATGGGAGTAAACACATCAAATTTTTGAATAATTATTGATTCTGGCTTGTATAAAAAATTATGAGATTGTGCTTCGATTTTGATTTTGAATTTCTCGTCTCTATGACCAGTGAGATGATATTTAAACAAGAGTTGAGGAAAATTTAGAGTTGACTGAAACGCTTTTAGCCGTATCAATTTTTCTTCACGAATCGGCTCAATTTCAATATCTATTCCCTGCCTTTTGAATTTATTGACAATAATGCGGCATAACTCTAAATGATCATCTCGTTCATAATCACGACAATCAAAATCAAGGTCTTCAGAGAACCGTTGAAAACCATGAACAATTCTCAAACATGTGCCTCCCAGAAAAAACAGGTTGCTGGCATAAGGACTGTTATAGATCACATTGAGCATTTGATAGTGAAAATATTCTTTTAACATGTTTTTGTGAAAAGCAGGCGTTTGAATATTTTCTGGGAATAATTTTTCAATCTCACTAAACTGAATCAGCATTTATTGATAAACCTCCAGCATAGTAGCGACACATTGTTCCAATGTTTTGGATTTAAATTGAGAAAGATAGTTGAATAACGTTTCACGATTCAATTCATTCTGAATGATATGCCGATCAAAGCGCAGGTCAATAATGTCCTGTTTGGTGCGATAGTTTTTTCTCAAATAAAAAAAGTCAAGTATTGCTTTTTCTAATTCGGCAATTCGCAATTGTCGATTGAACTGATTGGCTGGTTCTTGAGACATAAATGGCAAAAACCGATAGCCAAAATATAACTCTGGTTTGATTGTATAATAGTACAATTCGCCGACAACGGTCTGATAAGCCATCGTTCTTAAGGTAGTAACCGAAGTCGTTGTAAATATAACCTCAGGAATCAGGCCATAAAAAGACAAAATAGTTTCGAGACTAATGTAGGATGGCTGATAAACTGAATTTGCAATGAACCAATTGGCTTTAGTCTGCTTCAGAAGTTCAGGGAAACAATACCAGCCATTTTTTAGCTTGATGAGATAGTTTTTCTGTTGCCACTGATTTAGATTTTTGAAATAAAAATCAGGAACAATTTTGCGGATGTCCTGAATAGAAAACAAGCCGAAAAGCTCAAATTTGTTTTTAAAGTCAACGTAATTCATGATAGACCTTTCATTTCAGATTATTGCCAAATATAGCAAAAATCTGAAACGATTGCAATTGCTTTTTTTGAAGCGATTTCATTAAATGCAATACGCTAGACCAGTATCCAAAAACTTCAGTACTTGCCCAAAAAGCAAAAATATTTTGACCGCGAATTGCGCTAATTTTTCGAATTGCGCGAATGACACCATTAGCGGAATTAGGTCAATTAGCGTAATTTGCGGTCTCATTGAATTTCATAATCCGTTCGCGTCAATCACTTTACGATACCAATCCGCCGATGCCTTCGGGATTCTTCTCCCAGTTGAATAATCGACATAATGCAACCCAAATCGCTTTGAGAAGCCGTAGGCCCACTCAAAATTATCCAGCAGCGACCAGACGAAATAGGATCGCAATTTCACGCCTTCAGCAATGGCGTTATGGCACTCGGCAATATACTGGCTCAAAAATTCAATTCGCCTGGGATCGTTCACCGCACCATTTTCGAGCTGATCTTGATAGGAACACCCATTTTCCGTGATATAAATATCAGGACGGTGGTACCGTTTATCGATCCAATGCAGCAATTTATTCAGCCCCCAGGGCACAACGTTCCAGCCCATCGTGGTCTTTTCCCAACTCGGGTCTGAGGAAAGATCCACCCATTGATCCGAGTAAAATCCACCATTGGAGTAAGGATCATCGACAGGCTTATCCGATTTTCCCTGGGCCGCATAAAACGTCGTATAATGGTTCAGGGCAAAAAAATCGGCGGAGCCGTGGACTATTCGTCGCTCTTCTTCGGTGAAAGAGGGCAGTCGCGGGCCCAAATTCCTGCGCATCGACTCTGGATAATCGCCCAAAAATATTGGATCGGCAAACCAGCCCAGATAGAACTCCAGCGCCCGTTGCGCTGCCGCCTGATCTTCAGGGCTATCGGTCAGCGGCTCGCGCCAATCGCAATTCAGAGCCAGGCTGATCTTGCCGTGCTGCTTGAACTGATACTTTTGCCGATAGAGGTCTACGATTCTGGCATGAGATAACAAAAAATGATGCCCCACCCGATAGGGTTCATCCCTGGACGTACGGCCTGGCGCCATGATGCCAAAGCCATGCCCGAAAATGGCATACACAAAAGGCTCGTTGAAGGTCAACCAATAGTTGACGCGATCACCGAAATGATGAAAACAAACATCGGCATATTCCTGAAACGACTCGGCAATTTCTGGATTGAGCAACCCATCCCGCTCGAATTGGAGCGTCAGCGGCAAATCCCAATGGAACAGGGTCGGCCAGGGGAGGATATTTTTATCGAGCAGCCGATCGATCAAGTTCGAATAAAATTCGATGCCTTTTTTATTCACCTGGCCGCGACCTAACGGCAGAATCCTGGGCCAGGAGATCGAGAATCGGTAGGCTTTGACGCCCAGTGCGGCCATCAGCTCAATGTCTTCTTGCATCCGATGATAATGATTGGCTGCGATCTGCGCTGTATCGCCGTTGTGGATCTTCCCTGGAATTAGAACAAACGCATCCCAAATCGATGGCCCTTTGCCGTCTTCATTCCAGGCGCCTTCTATTTGATAAGCAGAGGTAGAGCAGCCCCATAGAAAATCTTCTGGAAAAATTCTCATGTTGTCCTTTCGATCATCGCAATAAAATGCACTTTCTGGTCGTGATGAAGTTATCTGATCTGAATCGATAAAAATAAATGCCGCTGGCGACCAATTCACTGCGGTCATTGGTGCCGTCCCAAACGATCCGATGTCTGCCCGCTGGGTAATGCCCCTGCACCAGCGTTTTTACCTTTTGCCCCATGAGATTGTAGATCACCAGCTTGATCTCCCCAGGTTTGGGAATGGTGAATTCAATATTGGTAGTCGGATTGAATGGATTGGGGAAGTTTTGATAAAGACGATAGCTTTGAGGCGTCGTAATTTCATCCAGCACCTGGGTCAAACCGCCAGCCAGGGAACCGACCAGCGTGGTCACGCTTTTGGGTGGCAGAATGATCATTTGTCCAACCGAATATGTTCCTGAATATTTAAAATTGACATGCTCGGCTGTCACATACATATCGAAGGTGGCAGGGATGCTGTCGCCCGAAACGGTTATCTTCATCGGTTGTGTCGACTTGTTGATGACGACCGCGGTCATTAGCTCATTTTTCGTGTCGATGAATGCGGATGGCAGCAGGTCGCTGTGATTGTCGGAGACTGCGATTCTTTGAGCGCCAGGCCGAATGAATTTATAGAAATTTTTCGAAGTATAAAAGCTGGCGGTGGGTTGGCCTTTGTCCATCAACGTGCCCTCGATGCTCCATAATGTCCACAGGCTGACATTGCCATAGACAAGCGCGCCATGGATCGCACCAGCCAGCGAAAACGCACTTTGCCAGTTCCGATATTCGGGAAAGGTTTCGGTCATCCATAGCTCTTTGGGATAGCCGCAGCTCTGGCTGCTGTTCCATAGCTCGGTCCAGCCTTGATAGGTCGGATTCTGTTCGCCAACACCATCCGAGGCATAGCCATGCGTGGCAATAATTCCAGTATATTGATCGGCAGTGGTATTGAGACCAAGGGTATTGATGTATTGCGTCATGCTATAATGCTGCTGGGAGAACACCTGCTCAGGCATGTAAATTTTCGTAGCCAATCCTTCCTGTTTCAATCGAGGGCCGATCGCGGCAATCAATTCGGCATATTTGATCGGGCTGAGCACGGCCGAAGGGTAGGGCTCATTGAACGCTGGTTCGTTCTGTGGCCCAATGGCCGAGAGATCGATGCCAGCTTGATCGTGAAACATTTTGACGACGGCCACCATGCTTTCGGCGAACTCATCGTAATAAAATGGCTCGAGGACATTATCGGTCGCCTCGTAATTGGGCGCCTCGGCATAGCCATAGCTCAGCGATAGATTCCGCTTCATCCACGCGGGCGGTGACCAGGAAGTCAAGATAAACGTTTCTACGCCTCGGGCTTTCAATCGTCGATAATAGTCGAAATCGAAAGCGCCATAATTGAGCGCAGCCAGGTCCAGAATATTCGGATCGTTGTTGTCATTCACTGGTTCGATCTGATTGCCGATCAGGCCAATTCGGACTGCGGAGGCGCCGAGATCGCTGGTGTAGGCATCGATATAGTTCTGACGATCCGAGAATTCGAACGTCCCAAACCCCCGCATCGTCTGAAATCGCTGCGATGGATCCAGCTCAATCGTTACCACTCCAGCATCGCTGGGATCCACGATGTAGATTTTGAAATTGACCGCATAGTCCGCTGAACCGCTGGCTTTGACAGTGACGGTGATGACAGCCGTTCCCACAGCAGCGCCAGGTTCAAAGGAGAGTTGCGCCGTGCCATCGGGATTGATCGGGCTAACCGTCGGATGGGGGATGAGGTCTGGATTTTTGCTGATGGCCGTGATGCTATCGGCAGCGCCAATCGCGAGGCCATTGCCAATACCAGTCAGTTGAATGTGCTGTGGGCCCGCGTTGGTGGTTACTGTCTGATCCGGGATCGGATCAATGGTGCAAACAGGTTTTAGCGCCGGGATCAGGCTATCGGGCACTGCGCTGCCCACTTTGATATTGGCCAGATAAACAGTTCCGCTATTGACGGGAAATGGCCAGATAAAATCAGTGGCATAATTTATCAAAATGCGATTGATGCGTTTTACGTTGATTTCCTGGCCGGCATCGGTATTCATGCCGCCGGGGCCCCGATAGTCCATAAATACCGTGCGCCATTGGCCAGCCGGTACTGTCTTTCGCTGGTCATGGGCGCGGGGGAGATTCCGATTGTCGTTCACATCCCAAAAATAGCTATGGGTTTTGCCTCCGTTGCTGAACGAGCCGCCTTCGAAATAGATGTCGTAACACATATAGCGATGCTGACTCAGATCGAGTTCCTGGAACATGTACCAGATCCCGGTCCAGCACGTCTTGTTATTGATGGCAATTTTCAGGACATTTTCTTTGCCATGAAAGGTGCCCAGTTCTGGTTTCTGGGTGGTTCCGTATCCTTCGACGTTCCAGTCGCCAGGCTTCTCCAAAAGGGTCACTTTGCCGGAGCCAAATTCTGCCAATGGGACAGCCAGACCTGACTGCGGCAGCGGTGCAGATTCGATATAGAAAGACCGCGAGATCTGGGCATCGCCGTTGTTGGTAGCTGTGCCGCCGTTATCCCGCACGGTAACGGTGATTTTCGTTTTGCCCAGAGCCGAGGAGGTAAACGTGAGCTCAGCCGTGGCTGACCCCTGGGTGTAATGAATCAACAGATCCTGATTTTTGATCACAGCAGTGTCCGAACTGGTTGCGGAAATTGTCAGCATTTGCGTCCCATCGTCGCCATCGCTGATGCCACTCAGCTTGATCCTTTGCGTGCCAAAAGCGAGGTAGACGAATTGGTTCGGGATGTCATCCAGCGTCGGCTGATGATTGAACTGCTCATAACAGTCCAGGGCGAAGGCTCGTTCGGTCATATTATTGGAGACAAAGCCATCGTCAAGCGTCAGCGTGATGCGGATGTTTCGTCCCGCACCGATTGGGATCAAGATCAACTCAGCCACAGTGGCCATTCCCTCGTAATGGACTTTGATATTGCTATCGGGCAATGCCAATTGGTTCTGGCTTGCGCCGGAGATGGTGATCGGCTGGTGAACAGTTTTGTTGCCATCGCCAATGCCGGTCAGATGAACCGAAACGGTATCGCCCACTCGGGCTGACAGATCCGCGATGGGATCTATGGTCGGCGGGGCATTGTCTTCGATCAGGATCGGTATGCGAATGGAGTTATTTTCAAACCCACTCATGCCCACAGCGGTGATGGTCACGGTATCCCTGCCGATAAAATTGGGCGAACAATCAAAGCCTATCGTTGCGCTGCCATGGACGATGGCTGAGATCGTTAGGTTGGTGAGGGAAGCGCTGCCGCCAGAAACGAGGATGCTGGCGGCATTTTTTAGATCGACAATTTTAATCTCATTCTGCTGGCTGCCGACAAAGAACTGCTGTTCGGTTGTTCCGCCGATGCTGGCTTTGGGGATGGCGTCGGTTCCCACCTTCAATTCATCCAGCCAGATTGTCCCATTCACTGCATCCGGGGTATTGCCGTTGGGGGTAAACTGCAATCGCGTGATATGGTGGCTATCGAATCCAGCGCTACTTTCGAATTGGATGAAATAATCGACGTAGCTATCGCTTTTATGAACCTTTTGATTCGATGTCTTATAAAATCCTACCGCATCGATCACATACGCCGTTAACAGGAAATCGAAATCCGATTTTAATTTCAAATTCAGCTTTGGATTCCCTGAAAGATCAATGGTATCTCCGATCTCATAGATAAATCCTTGCCATTTGACCCCTTCCGGAACACGAACATCAACTTTCAATATTCCGTCCGCTTGGTGATAGCCGAAGTACGGATGGGCAAGCATCTTCAAATTGCCATCAAAATCATCGGAGAAACCGGTGATTTGGCCATAGCCGGGACCGATGGCCATGGAAAAAAGCGCAATCAGTACGGCAATAACATGTGTCGATTTCATATTGCACCTAATAATTTTTTGCATCTATCCTTTCAAAGCTTTCAAACCTATGAAAGGGTCTATTTCTGCAAGACCATTTTTTTCGAGGCGCTGAAAGTTCCCCGCGATGAATTTGCCTCCAATTTGTAGACATAAACTCCAGAGGGAACCAACCTGCCATCCGCATCGGTGCCATGCCAATTGAGCGCATAACGCCCGGTCGGCTGAAAATCATCAACCAGCGAGGCAACCAGCTCCCCTCGAATGTTGTAAATCGACAGTTTCACTTTAGCTGCCGCTCCCAATTCATAAGCAATCTGGGTTGAAGCATTGAACGGATTCGGGTAATTGGGCTTCAACTGAAAACCTGATGGAGAATTGCTGCGATCAGGCGCATGGACAGCCGTCGGGCGAGGGAATAATTTCACCAATTCGATCCCATTTCCTGTGCCCAGGTTCCGAGAGTATTGCATGTCGGTGGGATTGTTCCAGTGCTCATACACGCCGAGGCTGGAAATGGGGATACCATCATTTTCTGGGTCGTATACCATGCCACCTGGCCAGTTGGAGGAGTCAGCCGCCTGGCGCAAATAGTCATCCACCCCGGCCATGTTCGGCCGATTGAATTCCACCTGGGGACCATGATATTCGGTGCGGAGCAAATCGAAACAGACCGATTCCAGCGCGACGGGATCCAGGGACGCCAAAATGGAATTGGTAAAGTCATTATTGAACGGCGCCATTCGCCATTTGATCGGGTAGGCGTCGCTCCAACCTTCGATGGCACTATATAGCCCGTCCACCACAAAGAGCACCGTATTGCCGCCCAGCAAACGATGTCCCATCAGGTCGACCTGAACGCGATAGAGGCCGTAATCTGTTCGATATGGCCGATCGTTTTCCTCGCCGACCAGCCCTTTATGCAGATGGCTGGCATCGGATCGCGCCTGGGAACCGAAATGATTCTTGGCGCAGAGGGTAATGCCGGCGCAGGCGTGGGCTTTCAAAGAGGCAATATTGATCAGATAGGCCGCTTGCTCGTGAATCGTGTACAATTTATCGGAAACCGCTTCATTCATGACCGTACCTCTATCGGAATAAAACAGCATGTCTGAGTTGGTTTTAACAACCGGCACCCGACTCAGCGCCGCCAGATTGAGTCCGTGAAATTCGATATCATTGCCCAACACATTCACATTCGGAAATTCGGCCTTCCAGTAATCGAACAGATGTTTATAAACATTTTTCATCGGGTCGCCAATGTAGATATCCTGCTGCCGAACACCTGCCTGGTGGATCAATTGTCGCAGCACGGATAACACCACCTGGGGCGTGGTTTCCACAACGTCGGGATGGGACCACCAGGTGGGCTTATATTTGGTGAGTTGCGTTGGCTCCCAGGTATGCCAGGGCTGGCCGCCATCGCCCTGAATAATGGAAGTGGCATTGATCTTAATGAAAATGATTTCCCCCGGCGTGTAGCTGCTATCGCGATTGGATTTGTTCCGATTATGAAATCGAAAAAGTGCCTGCCAGGCGTCGGCCACCGAGGTTGTGCCGGTCAGGTTCATTACCACATCGTCCATCATGCTATCGATGACCGCCTGATTATTGTTTTTGATTAGAAAATAATAATCATCGTTCTCGCTGACTGGTATCTTGCCGTCGTCTTTGCCAGTTTGATTTTCATTGGTGGCATCGGGATTCCAGGCCCAGGCGACGCGACCCGGGAAAATGCCTCTCGCTCGCCCCATGGGCTCGTTCGCGGGATAGTGGTAATTATAAAGGATGGTGGATTTCGCCGGCTGGCTCATCTGGATCATCGTAAAATAGCCCGCACTCACTCCTACTGCCATGAATATTCCCATGACCCAATATTGCGCCCGCTGGAAATGCCGTCTGGCCAGTTTGAACGCGCCGACCGAACCAAAAAGACCGATCAACCAGGTGACAAAACCCGAGGCAATGGGAAAAGCGACCTTCATGCAAGGGTAAGCGGCCCGACTGGGTTTGGGAATCACCCGCACCAGAAACCAGAACAGCGATGCCAGTCCCAGAAGCGGGAAAAAAAGTCGTGCAGCGGTTCGATTGAATTTTGGAATGCAGCTTTGAATGTGATAAATTTTCATCTGATCACCTTTTCTTTTAGATGTAGTCCACCTTTGTCCCCAGATGTAGTCCACTTTCGAGGGGGACTACATCTAATTTTTAGTCCTCAGATGTAGTCCACCTTGAAGGTGGGCTACATCTGATTATTTCATGAGCACCATTTTCTTATTGACCACCTGCAGGCCGCTGCGGCATCGGGCAAGGTAGAGCCCAGATGGAACGGGACATCCCTGGTCATCCCTGCCATCCCAGGGAAGCAGCAGCCGATTCGTGCTAACCAGGCCATCCCATAGCCTGCGAACTCGTTGTCCCGACAAATTATAAATGGCGATTTCTGCAGGAGACAGATTTTGCCACCTCAATTCAATGGCAGTTGCATGGTTGAATGGATTGGGATAGACATGCAATTCAATAAACTCAGGCATCGTGCCGGCGTTATGGTTGTGAATCATGCTGGTATTGCTGGAAAATCGCGAGACGCCGCCGGCCGTGGCCAACCAGATTGAGCCATCCGCCGCGATGACGATGTCCCGCACATCATCATTGATCAAACCGGACCGGGATGAATAATTCACATAAGCGGAAAGATCCTTTTCGATCTGGGCGATGCCATGCCGCGTTGCCACCCAGATTTTGCCTGCCGCATCTTCGGCAATCGCCTGGACATGGGGATGGGGCAAACCATCACTCACGGTAAACCGCTTCCAATTTATTTTGGAATTGACGCCCCGATGCTGAAATAACCCCTGGGTGGTGCCGAACCACTGCAGCCCATCGGCGCCGATGTGGATGGCATAGACACTATCAATGGGAACAGGTGCCCAGGGGCGTTCTATGGTAGAAGCGCCAGTGATAATATCGAAATCCGAAAGCTTCAGTCGCGCCACACCGCCCCCTTCTGTACCGCAATAGGCGATCAGATCAGGACCGATGTCAATGGCAATGACATCGTTTTCCAGCACCACGCGCGGCGATCCTGTCGATATCCAATTCTGACCCGTGAACGCGGTCACGCCAGAGTCGGTACCGAACCATCGAATTTGACTTTGATCGATGGCAACCGAATTGATTTTGTTCGACAACAGTCCGGTGTTATTGGTGCGATAGGGTGTGGCCATGGTCACCGCATCCAGCGATGAAAAGCCGATGGCAGAAACCCCATTGTCGGTTCCCACCCATAGCTCTGCCGGTTCCATAATTTTTAAATCATTGACTTGATTATCAGCTAATCCATACGACTGGCTATAGCTATACCACTTTGAGCCATCGAATGCAGTGATGCCAGAGTCAGTGCCAAACCAGAGGATGCCGAACATATCGACATCCACGGAAAACACATTATTGCTGGGCAATCCGCTATTCTCGATTGTGAACGACTGCCACTGCTGGGCAAAACCGGCAATTGAGACCAGGCAAAGGATAAACGTGAGGGTAATCGATCTGTTCATAAGTTTTTCTGTTCCTGGTTGTCAGTACGAGCGAGCGTTAATGATTTCCAGTGCTATGCCATCATATAAAAGCCAAAAATCTAAAATGAATCATGACGATTGAAAATGATCACTCTTTGCCCACGGAATACACGGAAGGACACGAATAAAAAGTGCTTTCGATGCGCTTTCGTGTGTTTCGTGGGGCAATTCTTGATAATCATTTCCATTTTAAAATTTCAGGTTGACTTTTAACCCGGACTATTCATAAACCTGGCCACAGAGGCACAGAGGTCGCAGAGAAAAGCGAATTTTGGACCAGCCAATTCATGTTATCAACGATCGAAAAACGATTTGATGCGATTTTCCAAAAATCAAGCTCCGTGTTCTCAGTGTCTCTGTGGCCATAAATTATTTAAGTAGACGCACCATGATAATTCTTTGCCCACAAAATGCACGGAAGGACATGAACTTCAAAAAATAAAGCGTTCTTTCAGTGCTTTTTCGTGGGTTGCGTGGGCCAAAAATTGATAATCATTTCCGCTTTAGGATTTCAGGTAATAGGTCATTGGGATTCCGGGCCGACCAGGCAATGCCGCTATCGCCCCGATATCCAACCGCATTAGTTGAGCTTCACTTTCAGTTCGTTCGCCGCCACCCGATCGGTTGTGATGCCGATGTACTTCGATTGCTCAACAAATTTGGTTTTAAAATCAATTGGCTGATTATTCAAATAAGCAGCGGCTACAGTTTGATCCCTATCAATGAGCAGCTCCACGTCCATAATGGCCGCGGTGCCAGTGAATTCCACCCGAAGCTCTTTGTTCTGGCTGTCGAATTGATAGTGATATGCCAGATAGCCATTAGAGGCAGGGTATTTGACCCTGGCGGTCGCTTCATCAACACCGGCAGCCGACCAGCGGGGGGCAAGTCGAGCTCTATTGAAAGCGACCCCTTCGTCTTTGATGCCAGCCAGTCCTTCAAGCAAGGCATACACGACTGCAGCAGCCCCCCAATTATCCGGCGCACCGAAAGAAATTCGTTCTGGCATGAAAAATACCGGATGATCGCTGAGCGTCACACCCAACACCATCCACTGGGCTTCGGTGCCGGCGCTTTCAAAGTCAATCGAATCGATAACTTTATCTGGAAACGGATTATCAAGCCCGAAAATATAAACGCCGACCGACAGGCTTTTTTCATTCTTGCCGGTCCAGGCCACATAGTAGGGCCGTTGGCCATCATTGTATGGACCGTCCTGCGGATACCACCAGCCGGCGATATTTTCGCCACGAATCACATGCGTTTTAAATCCGCTGCCGTCCTGATAGCGAAGGTTGATATCGCCACAATAAGTACCCCGGCTTTGCGTATGCAGGAAATAGATCGAAGCAGCTCTTTTGGCAACCGGCAATCGGCCCTGTTTGGCGTAGCCGGGTTTGCCGGAGAGGATGAGGCAGGCTCGCCTTCCATTTTGAGTTGGATCCACAATGGTGAATGGGACATCTTTGAACACCTGTTCCCCGACCGGGAATTCGTGGAGATCGTTATCCCCTTCGCCGGTCCAGCCGGGTACCCCCCTGGCACCCTCGCCACAAATATCGGCGTTGGCGATCGCTTTGAGTGAAAGTGTCGTAAAATTCCGTTTCGGTGGATCTGGCAACGCTCCACGGTAGATGCAGAGCAGCCGATTGCCCGAGATTTTTGCCAGCTCCGCCATACGCCGCAGAATGTGTACTCCGTATTCCTCAAAACCATGATTGAACGCGCCATGGGCCACTTCACCAGCCACGATGGAAGAAACGCCGCCATTCATGTATTCCCATTTGTCGATATGCCATCCTTTTTCGTACGGCGGGTAGCATAGGTACCATTCACCAGGCGACGAAGCGGGCATTTCTCTGGCGATGTTCTGATACGTTTGGATAATGGCCACCGATTTATCATGACCGATCCGGCGATTGATGGCGTAGGCGTTAGAAATCGTTACTTGCTTCGATTCGTCGGTCCCGCCAAAGTCCCGTTTTACCGTGGGATCCTCTGGAATATGATGGGTATAAAACGATCCGTTCCAGCTCAGCTTATCGATCCGTTCTTTGATGTCCTTGCCGATCTGCTCGATTTTTGCCGCTTCCTCGTTGCGTCTCATATAACGCAGCATCTCAGCGGTGTATTGACAGCCGACCGCCATGCCGATATTATCCCCATACATGATGCTGAAATTGGTCACGCCAGGCTTTGCCATCATAAAATCGCCGCCCCAAACGGCAGCGTCCTGTTCTGGCTGGAAATCCCAGATGTCGATGGTATAGCCCCGCTTCAATAGCTGAAATTTTTCAGACCAGCGATAGGGATCCGAGGTGGCATACTCAATGGCCTTGATGCAATTATCCAGTCGGGACGCCATCCAGGCATCGTCGCCGGTCGCTTTCCAGGCGTAATAGACTGCTTCCAGAAAGGTGAATTCGCCCATGTTTTCCACTGGAATGCGCACGAAGAAGCTCGAATTCATCTGCGGGTCATCTGGTACCTGGACAAACTCAGGTCCGAAACGTTTCAACCAATGGATATATGTATGGTAGGGACTATAATAATTGTCGTAGATCATTCCGTCTTTTCTCTGGCTTTCGGCAAATAGATCGATGCCGGAAGTGACATCGGGATAAAAATATTTCATGGCTTTCATGACATGCACATGGTCCTGAAACCAGCCAGCAAAGGTGACGTGGGGTTTGCCCTTGTAGCGATGGGTCATCATCTCGCCATCGGCGGTCATGGTGTAATAAAGCATATCCAGCAAGCGGGAGAATTCGCCCCCTTTGTCGATCAGTTCTGTCTGGCAATCCACTTCAAAACATTTGCTGTCTATGAGCTTTCCAGCCTTGTCCAGCAGCAAGATCGTATGCGTACCCAGGGCGCCTGCGACCCGGATCCGGGCTGCTTGTGTGATGGCCTGTTGATAATAAACGACGCCGTTTCCATCTTTCATAACGACGATACCAGGTTTTGCCGTTTTGAATTCGATCCAATCCAGCGGTTTGAAAAAATGCGTGCCGGGCAAATTGGTGATGGTTAACAACGTCGAAGTCGCTGGGAAAATGATCGCTGCGGATACAAAAATCGATAGCGCAACGAGCAGGCAGGAGCATTTTGTGAATTTATTCATATTGATTTCTCTCAAATCATACGTTCAGATCATGGTCATAAAATGAAAGAGACGCTATGTCAGCTCGATCGAAGCGAAGTTACAGCAGCAGGAGCGGAATTGGTCCGGGCACAAGCAGCGAAATACCAGAAATTCCAATCATGATTCAGAATACGCCGTTGTTTTTTCTTCGTTCGTCGAAATGACCTGTTTATCTTTCCCAAAGTTGAATCACCTGATTCGCCCTGATTCATCTGAAATAAAACTCGACTCAGGCAATTCACTACATCAGCCAATGGTTGAAATAAAGCCCTCTGCTGATACACAACAAAGGGCTTTATGTTAAAACTCAACTACCCATTATCGATGGGCATTGCGGCGAGTTATTTCAGGATCATCATCTTCCGGGTTATCGTTTGATCGCCCGCTTTTAATTGATAGAAGTAAACACCATTAGCCAGATGAGAGGCATCGAACAAGACCTGATAGTTGCCGGCATTCTTGTTTTCGCTCACCAGCGTGGCAACCTCCGAACCCAACACATTGTACACCTTCAATTCCACGAAGCTCTTTTTATTGAGTGAGTAGTTGATGGAGGTGGTTGGATTGAAAGGATTCGGATAGTTTTGACTTAAAGTAAAATCAGTTGGTTTGGCGGCCACTCTGGTATTCACTTCGGTGGGCACATATTCAATCCCCGGCCACCATTGCAGCGAGCCAATGGGCTTGCCGGCGGTGCTGGCAGTTTGCAGCGTGGTATTGGTGTAGGACAGATCAAAATCCAGCGGCCAGGTGAATTCAAGGTAATCGGAGACATTGTGCCATTTTACAGGATTGGTCACCGTTCCACCAGCCCATTCGGTGCGGATATTGATGCAATTTTGGGCCAGCAGCACATCGCAATCATTCATGTCTTTGATGCCCGGATCGACATTCCAGGTATTCTCTTCTTTAAAGAATTTGAATGGCTGATGATTATTGGTCACCTGAGAAGAGTCAATAATGACGCCTGCCGTGTCCCGTTCATACGTCATAACCGTCCATGACCATGGGCCAGACTGGTTCTCAAACATGGCTTTGTTATAATTGTTCATCCAGGGATTGGGAACAACATAATTAAACTGTGCCCAATAGTCTTTGACCGGCTGAGTGTACCACCAGACATTGTTCTTCAACACCCAAACCAGTTCGTTGTCGGTCAAATGGCCATCGCCATTGGGATCGTAGCCCTTGGAACTGCCGTACACACCGGTAGGACCGTACAGCGAATCGAGCTGTTGCGGATCCCATTGGATTTCGGCATAGTTCATCAGACCTTTCACTTCCTGGTCGAAGTGGCGTTTGATTTCATCGAAATCATCACTGAACGCATGGCAGTTGACAAACAGGTTGTTGGTGTAAATTTGCTTGATATGGCGATGATTGTTCACCGGGTGGACCATGGAGTTCACGAACGTACAATGGTCAACTTCGGTATAGAACGTGCCTTCGCCGCCGTTCACCGCAAAGCAGCCAAAATTGAAGAATGTCGTGTTGCGGATAATGGCGGAGTCGATCCTCAAATGATGGAAAATAGCGCCGTTCCAGGTGGTGCCGGTGGGATTGCCAACATTTTTGAAAATGCAGTTGAGAATTTTATAGACATTATTGCCACCCCAATCCGCAAACATCGCCCACCAGGTAAATGGGGCTTCCAGAATACAGCCGTCAAAAATGATCTTCTTGCCAGAGGCATTTACCGTTTGAGTGATCCAGGAAATGGGACCGGTGCCATCCAGATTGACGCCCGTCATCCACACATTTTTGAAAGTTGCGTCATCATAGATGTTCCACCAGTTATCCACCGAGCTACCATCCGCTCTGAGGCCGCAGCGGATAATGGGCGGTCGATTGGCAGCATCGGGTTTGTCGGCAACGATCACCAGTGGAAAATCCGCCTGGATCACGTCAGTTAAGATATACTGTGCCCCGCGTTGCAGTTTGTAGACCTTATGCGCGCGATCTCCGGTCGCAGTGGTATCGGCTTTGATCGCCTCATTCAATGCTCCCAGAGGCTGACCTTGAGAATTCAACGGGCCAATGATCAATGTGTCGCCCTTGGATTCGGTCTGAGCAAAAGTAGCCTGGCTGCTGATGAGCAGGGCCAAAACGATTGCTGAGAACAATAACGCTTTTTTCATGTTACAATCCCTTTCATGTGTTGGTTGGCTAATAAATTGGTTCCTGTTTTTTTGAAAATGGACTAAACTGCGAATTAGACTGAGCTGGCATCACCCACCTTTCTGTTTCAATTAAAAATTAAAGCATGGTTGTTACTGGACGAAGACTGGCGCAATCCCTTTCGACGCCCAATTTTCCCCGGTGCACCAACCGGCCAATTTTCCCTATTCCCTGCCTCCGAAAAAGCAGGCGACGACATTTCGCACAATTTTTGACGGCAGGATAGGGGAGAAGGTTGTTCTATTTGTTTTCTCTTTTAGTGCAATCAGGGGAATTTGGATTCTACCACCTCCTTCGATGACTAATTCAAAATCAGGTTTGAGCTATCTGGCAACTTCGTGCAATCGTTAGAATTGATATCGCAAGCCCAGATTGGCATTGCGGCCATAATCCTCGATGTAATTGGCAAAGTGCATGTGATTGATGACGTCCTTTTCCAGTTCATTGGTCAGGTTATTGACATTGAGGAAAAATTCCATGCCCCGGATGGGTAGCTTCTGCCGCACCGAGAGATCGTAACGATAAAAGTCGGTGGAATACCCCCGCAGTTCCTCGTACCAGTTGGCCGCTTTGAAGACGTGGGACTTGAAACGCATGGCCCAACGAATGGAAAAACCACGGTAGTCATAGCCCAGGGTGAGGTTCAACAAATGATCTGGCTGCATGATCATGGGGCTGGTGTAGGTGGTATCTTCATTGACCAGGGTGGTCTTATACGTTCTGGGATCGACCACCAATTTGATGCGCGTTCGCAGATATTTGGCTTCGGATTCATTGCGGGTGTAATTGACATTGACCACTAGACCTTTCAAAAGTCCCGGCAAATACCACAAATTCGATTGCCATTCCACTTCGTAGCCATAATTGTAGGCCGGATGCTCATTGTTCGTGGCCCAGGCGGCTCGTTGACGATTCATAATGGTCGGCAATTCAAAGAAGGCCGTGTCGGTGACGACCTTCTGCCCGGTCCAGAAAATCATATCCGTAATCTTTTTGTAGAATGCACCGGCTGAGAATAGACCGATTTTATTCGAATGAACCGACATCTGAAAATCCCAGTTGCGGGAGAGTTCTGGTCGCAGGCGGAAATTGCTCAAATTGTCAATTTGCCCCAGATAGCTGATCACCCAACCGGGCATGATGTTATTGTAATTGGGCCGTTGCAGGGTATGCGTATAGCCCGCTTTGAACGTCAGCCAGCCAGTGGGCTTGTAAAAGGTTTGAATCATGGGCAAAAAGAAGTCATTCTTGCGCACCCTGGTCACCGTGTCTACTGGTGTTGCTATCCAGTCCCTTATGACTCCCAGACGGCTGCCGCGATAGCCGGTGTATTCTGTTCGCTCGGCTTCATAACGAACGCCAGGCACAAATAGCAATCGGGAACCAATATTGATCTCCGGCATCAGGTAGAAGGCATGATAATCTTCGATACCATGGAAGTCATAATAGGTGGAATTACTAAAATTGGCGTGCACGATATCATACATGTTCTTGCTGGTTGGGTCATAGGTTTTCATGGCAAGGTCATGGATCCGGCGAAATTTTTCTTTGTCAAACACATGCCCAAAATCATATCTTCCATTCAGGAAGGCAGTGCCTTCATAATCCTGGTCCAGAAAATCGATCAATAATATGCGCTGATCGTCCGCAGCCCACGCATCCTTCGTGCGAGTGCTAAGTTCATCTTTAAATGCTTCATAAACCATATTTCTGAATTCCTGAGAACCACCGCCATTGTCAATGCTGTAGCTTGTTCGATCATATTCTTTGGATTTATGTTTATATTTCCCACCCACGTTTAGTTCAATATTAAGCCGATCGCTAATATTAAATTTGTAAGATAAGTTTAGTTCGGCAGCCAGGTCCCGCTCCTGGGTCTCGCTCTCTTCGTGGCTCAACCCGCCGAGATGCATAAAATAGACAGCTTCATCCATGGAAACCACCAATGAATCTGGAATCGTTTCTGGATTCAAATCCACATTAAAGTTGGATTTTCTGTTGGTGGGAAAGGGATTGCTCGGCGAATTGCCGTTGCTGGAACCGATTCGGGCCGGCAAAATGTTTTCCGAATACGAATGGCTAAGGATGGAATTGATCTCCCAATTTCGCCAGCGATGGTCAATCTGGAACGAGTTGGTTAAAACAGTGAGCCAGCTTTTAGGTGTATCGGAATAGTTCAAAGAAAATCCCTGTTGAGTAAAATCATAATTGTTTTGATAACTGGTTTCTTCACGGTTAATGCGGCTAAAGAAATTGGACGACTTGAACATGGTCGATGGCAATGCATAATCCAGAACCAATGTCCCTCCCAGCCGCTGAATGCGTCGGAAAATATCCATCAACTGCACGCTATTGGTTCTCACCGGCGCAGTTTCATTATCCTGGGAAAACCAAACGCCGCCCAATTGCTGCGAGCCGGCATCTTTCTCCTCATAATCCACCTGGGCATACGCGCCCAGCGACTTTGAAAAGAAGCGATTGCTGCCGCCGGTGCTGATTTTGAAATCGCGATAGGTGTTGCGCAGACTATTGTAGCCGCCTTGCGAAATCAAATTGAAGGTGGGAATTTCTGGCGCCTTCTTAATCCGGAAATTCACGATGCCACCTGTGGCCGTCGCCTCTTGATTGGCCATGACCGATTTGGTTAGCTCGATCCCTTCCAGCATATAGGGCGAAATCATGCTCAGGTCGGTGCTGCGATCTTCTTCGCCAGTGGCAGTCATATTGACTCCATCGATCTGAATCAGCGAATACTTGGCCGCCATGCCCCGGATGACCACTTTGGTGCCTTCGCCGCCGCTGCGTTCCAGGGAGACGCCGGGCAGCCGTCCCACAGCCTCGGCGGCATTGGCCTCGGGCAATTCCTGGATTTGCTTTCTGGAAACGATATTCTTGATGGTTTTAGCGGACAACTGTTGATTGATGGCCTGCAATTGCGCTTCAGCCTGTGCTGTCACGGTGACGGTTTCACCCCTTACCGCCTGAGGTTTTAATTTTACGTCACGCTTAACCCGCTCATTCAGGCCAACTTGTACCGTGAAAGTCACTTCCTCATAACCAATGTACCTCACCGTTATTTGATAAGTGCCCGGTGGCACATTCGTTATGATATAATTGCCATTGAGGTCAGATGCTGCTCCGATGCTTGATCCTTTCTGGAAGATATTTGCACCAGGTAGCGCATTTCCAGTTTCACTATCCGTTACCCGTCCGATGATCACACCGGTTTGCGCGGTCAAATTCTCGATTGATAAGCATAATAACAGCGATAGGAATAATGAAATTGAAAATTTTCGGTTCATATCATTGGCTCCTTTACGGTTGAATATCCTTTCACAAGTAAACCATAATCTTAGAACTGGTACCGCAAGCCCAAATTGGCATTTCGACCATAGTCTTCGATGTAGTTGGCAAAACTCAGATGATTGATCACATCGCGTTCCAGTTCATTGGTCAAATTATTGACATTGAGGAACAATT
>CAZYNP010000045.1:0-48111 GCA_964647995.1 uncultured Cytophagia bacterium | reverse complement strand
CACCACAGCAATTTCAGCCTGAGTTTTTTGTTCCAGCTCCTGACAGATAGCGGTGATCTGTTGCTCGATCTCGGCCGGGACCACGTTCGCAAAGTCATTGACATAGCCGACAGGTTTGGGAAATTGCTGCCCCACCAGGATCGGCGCAGATATTGTTAGCCACGCAATAACGATCCACCATTTTAATTTAGTGTCGAGCATAACTTATCGATACCTCATTTTGATTTGCATTTTGTACGCAGGGTATTTTCGGCCTATTCCCCCAACAAAGAAAAAGGTTTCTGCTCACTTTTTTGGAAGTGACCAAGAAACCTTCCCATCGCTATGAAATGAACTTTTCCATTATTATTGCCAACCTTAGCTAAGTGCGTTTTTCTTCACTTTTTTCCATTTCCAACCAAACAGGAATGAACCCAGTCGCCGGCTCCATCGATGTTTGCTCATGGCTCGTTTCAGTTCGGGAAAGCGACCCCGATCATATTGATTGTGGATATTGACGATCTGGTTGGTCGATGTCGAGTGATTGGCGTGCTGAATGCTGCTCTCCAGCGCAAATAATTCATCTGCAGTGCAGATACCTTTGTTGACCAACACGTGAACTATTGTCTCCAGCGAAATAACATCGGCATGGGGGATCGTTTTCAATTTCAGCGCAGCACTTCCGTCATCGTCTGCGATTCCGTTTCTGTACCAATTTTGCCGTTTGTCAGCGTTCATATCCGTCTCCTCTTGCTGCTAATTCAAAGATGCATTCATGAACGTCTCATGGTTCGGGGTCAATCACGGGCATGGTTTCAACCCTTAGGTAAATTGATCCTTACCAGTTCGATTGGATTGAGACCATCAACGCGCTTGCAATATTTGAGCCTAAATATAGGCGGTTTTTTCCTATTTTGCAAGCTAAAAATTATCGCGCGATTAATTTTTTATTGCATGGACGACGTCCTCCCGGCGATTGGCCTGAACTGTTAAGTTCACCAAAAAATCGAAACTTAGCTGGCGTGGATGTTAATGTACTTTAATAATGTTTTTATAAAAAATGCTTGACTATTTAGAAATTATATCGTATTTTAGCACTCGCCTCAATACCCATTGGATTCAGACGAACTCCGTTTTAGTTGCAATTTCAACTGCGTATTTGCAATCAATTCGGCGGGTGTTCCAGCCCCTGCAACAACGAAGTCGTTCGTTTGATGATTTTTCAACGCTGCCAGGCTTAGCGAAGCGACAATATGTGGTGTGGCTACACCCCAACTTTCTCCTGGCGCGATGTCAGACACGATAAGCGAAGGAACTTCGCTTTTTCCTTGTAAATAACTTAGTGGAGTCTAATTGTATGGTCAATTTGCTGTTTGAATTGAACGCAGATGGTCGAAAGGGTTATTCGCTGCCTAAGGTATCTGTCCCTGCTAAAGAAATACCAGCGCTTATTCCTGCCAAATTTCTTCGTAAACAACCAGCTCGTTTGCCGCAGGTGAGTGAGAACGAAGTGGTCCGCCATTTCATCGCTCTATCGACGTTGAATCACCATGTGGACAAAGGCTTTTATCCTTTAGGCTCTTGCACCATGAAATACAATCCCAAAGTCAATGAGACCGTCGCCAATAGCTCCTGTCTGCGCGATTTGCATCCGTTGCAAAGTCCCCGCCTGGCGCAGGGAGCACTGGCCTTGATGTATGAACTATCAGAATTTCTCGGTGAAATTGCGGGCATGAAAGCCGTGAGTTTGCAGCCTGCGGCTGGTGCGCATGGCGAATTGGTAGGAATCATGTTGATTCGTGCCTATCACGAACACCAGGGCCGTCCCCGACAGGAGATTTTGATCCCCGATTCGGCTCATGGCACAAATCCGGCCAGCGTCACGGTCGCCGGCTACACCTCGATCCAGGTGAAATCCAATGACCAGGGCCTGATCGATCTGGACGATTTGAAACGACATTTGAGTCCGAATACGGCAGCATTGATGCTGACCAACCCCAATACCCTGGGCTTATTTGAGACCCAGTTGACCCGCATCAAAGATTTGCTGGATCAGGCAGGCGCACTGCTGTACATGGATGGCGCCAACCTCAATGCTTTATTGGGCATCGTTCGTCCTGGCGATATTGGGATTGATGTGCTGCATTTCAATTTGCATAAAACCTTTTCAACTCCCCATGGGGGAGGTGGACCTGGGGCTGGAGCTGTCGGTGTCTCGCAGCGATTGGTCGATTTTTTACCAGTGCCCAGAATAGTGAAGGAAGGTGGCCAATTTAAATTGAGCGAGGATTTTCCGAAATCCATTGGCCGCATCCACTCTTTTTATGGTAATTTTGGCGTGATGTTGCGGGCATATACCTATTTGAGGATGCTGGGAAGTGAAGGGTTGAAGCGGGTGAGTGAAAACGCCATTATTAATGCCAATTATTTAATGAAACTGCTGGAGCCATATTTTGACGTACCTTATCCCGGTCCCACCATGCATGAGTTTGTGCTGTCGGGCGCTCGCCAGAAAGCGGCTGGTGTGTCTACCGCGGATATGGCAAAACGTATCCTGGATTTTGGGTTTCATGCGCCCACGGTTTATTTTCCGCTGATTGTTCGCGAGGCCATCATGATCGAGCCAACCGAGACCGAATCCAAGGAAACGCTGGATCAATTCGCAGCATGCCTGAAGCAAATTGCTCAGGAAGTGGAAACCAACCCGGAACTGGTGAAGCACGCGCCCCATACCACGCCGATTTCTCGTTTGGATGAAGTCCGAGCGGTCAAACAACCTGACATCCGCTATCAATTTGATGCCCAGGCTTGAACGATCACTTTTTAATCATTGACTGCCTCGGAGCGGCAGGTTAGTGTGAAACTATTGACATCGGGGTTTGGCAACTATGGGAGCAATATTAGGCATGTTAGATAAAAAGCTGGAACGATCGCGTATTTTGGTAGTTGATGATATTCAGTTAAATCGGAAGTTGCTGAAAACCTATCTGGAAGGTGCTGGCTATGAGGTAATTCAGGCTGAGGATGGGTTGCAGGCATTGAAACGAATCGAGGAGGATGGACCCGATCTCATTCTTCTGGACATCATGATGCCCAAGATGAACGGCTATCAGGTCTGTCGCCGCATCAAAGCCGAAGAAAGAACCAATTTTCTGCCTGTGATCATGGTCACAGCATTAAATGAACTTGAGGATAAAATTAAAGGCATGGATGCGGGTGCCGATGACTTCATTTGTAAGCCGTTCAATAAACTGGAGCTACTGGCTCGTGTCAAGTCATTATTGCGGATCAAGCAACTGCATGATGCCCTGGAATTGAAGATCGAAGAGCTGGAAGCGGCGAAGGACCAATTACGACAATTGGCAGTCACCGATGGATTGACCGAGCTGTACAATTATCGCTATTTCAAAGAGCAACTGCACCAGGAAATTTCTCGTGCGCAGCGACATAAGTTGCACGTGTCGATTGCCATGATTGATATCGACTATTTTAAGCACTACAATGACACGCATGGCCATCCTGCCGGAGATGTGGTGCTCAAAAAAATTGCCCGGCTACTGCATGACAATATTCGTCGCATCGATGTCGCCGCCCGGTATGGCGGCGAAGAATTTGCCCTGATTCTGGTTGAAACCGACAAACAGGCCGCAGGCTTTGTCGCCAATAAAATCAGAAACCTGATCGAACAGCATCGCTTCTCCTTTGAAGAAACACAGCCCAATGGCAAATTAACCATCAGCATGGGGGTGGCGACCTTTCCCCACGATGGTCAGACCCCAGAAGAACTGGTGGCGCAGGCTGATCAGCGGCTCTATCGGGCGAAAAAAGAAGGCCGGAATCGTGTTGTGTTGCAATGATCCTTGATGAATAAGGAACCATCACAATGGCACTTCCATTTTTGAAAAAAGAAACTTTCTCACGGCGATTACTAATGATCATCGGAGGGATTGCTCTCCTGCCGTTGATTATTTGCCCAATTTTTCTGTTGAAAATCAGTGGCAGATTCGACCTGGCACACGATATTAGTGTTATTTCTTTTCTGGTGACATTAGCTCTCTTGATTGTGCTGCTGGCCATTTTGGGTTCGCTGCATTTCTCCCGCCAGATCAGTGAGCCGATAAAACAATTTACCAGAAGCGCCACGGAAATCGCCCGCGGCAATTTTACCCATAAAATTCCGCTGGATTCTGATGACGAATTGGGCAAGCTGGCGAAAATTTTCAATTTCATGACCACCGAGCTGCGGCGCCTCAATGAGATGAACCTCAACAAGATCATTACCGAAAAAAGCAAAACCGAAACCATTATCAAAAACATCGCGGATGGGGTGATCGTGACCGATCCGGAAAACAAAGTGCTCATTGCTAATGCCGTAGCTGAGAATTGGTTTGGCTTGCGCGAAGCGGAACTCGTCAATCAGCCGCTGGAAAAATTGGTTTATGAACAAAAACTCCTGAGCTTGATCAACAAGACCATCATTGGCGGCAATCATGAAGATGATAAAGTCGAATTCATGATCAAGCCCGATAACAAACGCAAGTCCATCGTGGTCCAGGCCAAAGCAGCACGGGTGATCGACGTCGAAAATAAACTCATCGGAATTGTGACCATCCTCCGAGATATTACCAGGGAAAAAGAGATCGACCGCCTAAAAACCGAATTGGTATCCATGGTCGCGCATGAGTTGCGCTCACCGCTCACGTCCATCGCTGGCTTCAGTGAACTCCTGCTGGACACAGATGTCACCGAGCAGCAGTCCAAAGAGTACGCCGAAATCATTTTGAAAGAATCGAATCGCCTGGGCGATCTGATCAATAAATTTTTGGATATTTCCCGCATCGAGTCGGGCAAGAGCCAGGTCCATCGCACGCCGATCCATTTGGGCCAGGTCATCGAAAATGTGCTGCAAATGAACATGTATCTGGCCGAGCGCAAGGGGATGCAATTGCACCTCAATATTCCCGCCGACCTCTCCCTCCTCTGGGCCGATCGCGAAATGTTGGGTGAGGTGATCCTCAATTTGTTTTCCAACGCGGTCAAATACAGTCCCGCAGGCAAAAACATTTATATTGATGTTCGTGATGAGGAGGCTGAGCAAATCATCAGTGTGCGTGATGAGGGATACGGGATACCGGAAAAATCGCTGGGTAAGATTTTCGAAAAATTCTATCGAGTACCCGATAACGAGCAATATCAGGAAGTGCGGGGCTCCGGCCTGGGGTTGGCGCTCGTGAAAGAAATCGTCGAGTTGCATGATGGCACCATCTGGGTGGAAAGCCAGGTCGGCAAAGGTTCCAATTTCACTTTTTCTATTCCCAAGACCAATGGCGATTTTGCGGCCGCCTATGCGCTACCAGACCTGGAAACGGAAGATGTAACCGAGGCGGAGTCGGTCTGATCCTTCTGGTGCTGCCAGCCAGGAAGGCGAAGCTGCCAGTGTAGAGGAACTGAAACGTAGTTTTATAGGGGGTAAATAGTTAGCTGGGATTTGCCAGGGGAGTGTTTGCTGTCTTTTTGCCTCTGGCTGCCAGCGGGTGTTGCGGAGGAGGGGGATTTTTTATTTGTGAATATCATTTTGGGGGTTTAGCTGTTCGCTAAAGCTTTGAGGGATGATAAATCGATAATCGAAAGTGAGGGATGTTATGCCGGTGGAGCAAAAGGCCAGTGTTTCTTTTCCCATCCGGGATCAAAAAAGCTTGCGCGACCTGGAAAATTTTATCAGCGATCATATCTATCGGAGCAGTCAAATTATAGCGCCGACATTGACGAATCATCGCGCGTCTCATAAAAAAACGATCCTGCTGATTGACGATGATCCGGATATGCTGGAAATTGGGCGCAAGATTATCGTTTCCGCAGGTTACCATTTTATTTCGGCCAGCAGTGGTCAGGAGGGATTGGATTATATTTTGAAATACAAGC
Source organism: uncultured Cytophagia bacterium (assembly GCA_964647995.1). GTDB lineage: Bacteria > Zhuqueibacterota > Zhuqueibacteria > Thermofontimicrobiales > Thermofontimicrobiaceae > Thermofontimicrobium_A. Next base: position 42,210 of record CAZYNP010000045.1, on the reverse strand, counting down.
CCGATCTGATTCTGTTGGATTATAAGATGCCAGATATAAATGGGAATGAGGTATTCCAACGGCTGCTGACCAGCCAGCGCTATAAACACCTGGCCGATACGCCGGTTATTATGATCACTGCACAGACCGAATTTGACATCGATCGCACCGCTCTGTTCGAGATGGGGTTGGCTTCTTTTCTCATCAAGCCGTTTGGAAATCGAGAATTGATCAATATCATCGATAATGTTTTTATACTTCATCAGGTGCGCCAGAAAAATAAAGAGCTGGAGCAGAAAATTCGGCGCACTGAATACAAATACCAGGACCTGATTGAGAATGCCAACGATTTGATTTATACGTTGAATTTGAAAGGTGATTTTATTTTCATCAATCGGCGCTTGAGTACGTTGACGGGATTTGCCCGAGAAGATTGGATCGGTCGAAGCTTTTTTGACCTGGTGGCTCCGGAAGATCGGGTGGAGGCCCGCAATAATTTCAATCTCACGCTTCGCGGTAAAGCGCGGATTTTCGAGATTCGCATGATCTGTCAAAGCACCACGCCGCTGTTTCTATCCATGAATATCAATCCGATTTTTGAAAAGGGCGAAGTCATGGGCGTGGTCGGCATCGCTCGGGATATTTCGCAGCGCAAAAAATTAGAGCAAGAAATTACCGATCTCAAAAATTTCAATGAAAGCATTATCCAGAGCATGGGGGCCGGCTTGATCACCCTGGATCTGGAGCGCCGCATCACTTCCTTTAATAATGGCGCCGAGGAGGTGTTGGGATGGAAAAATGACGAGGTGGTGGGCAAGTTTCTGGATGAAATCTTGCCGGTCGAAGAGAGTCGTAAGCTACTGCCGGACATCATCTCGCATACATATTCGTTGTTGAATCGCGAAATTGAACTCACCCGCAAAAATGGCACTCGCGTTCATGTCGGTTATACCATTACCCCCCGCATCGATAATCACAATTTGAAAGTTGGCACTATCATCTCCTTTCGCGATATCTCCCAGATCAAACAGATGCAGATGGAGGTGGTGCGGATGGATCGGCTGGCTTCGTTGGGGGTGCTGGCTTCGGGCATTGCGCATGAGGTTCGAAATCCGCTGGCTGGTATTAAAACCATGGCGCAAACGCTGGAGGAGGAGATCGACAAAGGCGATCCCCGGCAGGAGTATTTGGCCCGGATCATTCGCCAGGTCAATCGACTGGACGAATTGCTGCGGACGCTTTTTTCGTATGCCAAGCCACGGCAGCCGGTTCGGAAGGCGCATCAATTACCGGATATTCTCCACGAGGTTGAAATTTTGCTGGATGATCGTATCAAGAAGAAAAAAATTAATTATACCAAGACTTTTCCGCCCAATCTGCCTGCGGTGTTTGTGGATTCGCATCAGATCCAGCAGGTATTTATCAATCTCATTTTGAATGCTATCGAAGCCATGCCCAATGGCGGTAGCCTGGAATTGAAAACACGAGCTGTGGAGACGATCATTTATGCCCGTGATCGTCGCAAGCGGGCCTTTAATGCCCCCAATAAGGAATCGCTATATGTCGAAGCGACCTTGCGCGACACCGGGGTTGGCATTAAGCCCGAGTTGCTGCATGTGATTTTCGATCCATTTTTTACCACCAAGCCGCAGGGCACCGGATTGGGTTTATCCATTGTTTATCGTATCATTGAGGAACATAACGGCGAAATTCGAGTGGATAGCAAGATAGGTGAGGGGACGACGTTTACATTACTATTGCCGACGGAGGAATAGCATTTCATGAAAGAACGTATTTTGATAGTGGATGATGAAGAGGATTTGACATTAGGATATTCCAGGTGTCTTGAGAAAGTGGGTTATGAAGTGAGAACCGCCAATTCCGGGGAAGATGCGGTCGACCTGTTGAAAAAAGAACTATTCGATCTGGTGCTGCTGGATATTCGTTTGCCGCAAATGTCCGGGATGGAGGTATTGCAAAAAGCCCTGGAAATTGATCCCAATCTCATTGTTATTATGATTACCGCCCATGGCTCGGTGCAATCTGCCGTGGATGCAATGCGCAAAGGGGCTTACGATTATTTGATGAAGGGTTTCGATCATGATGAATTGCGGCAGGCGGTGCGAAAGGCTCTGGACTTGTATAAATTGAAACGCGAGGTCTCGCAGTTGAAAGAAAACGAGCGCCGCAATTATCCCGATATTGCCATTTTCGGCAATAGCCCCAAAATCAAGGCCGTGAAAGACCTGATCAAGGTGGTGGCCAGAACTCCCAAGACCTCGGTGCTCATTCAGGGTGAAAGCGGTACGGGAAAAGAATTGGTCGCCAAAGCGATTCATAATTTAAGCGCTCGGGTGGACAAGCCGCTGATTGCTATTAATTGTAGTGCGATTCCCGAAAATCTGATGGAGAGCGAGCTCTTTGGGTACGAGAAGGGCGCTTTCACCGATGCTAAGGCACTAAAAAAAGGTGTCTTCGAGTTGGCGCATGGCGGTACCCTCTTTTTGGATGAAATCTCCAGTATGAAGCTTTCCCTGCAACCCAAATTGTTACGGGTGCTGGAAACGCACACCTTTCGACGCATTGGTGGCATGAGCGATATCAAGATCGATGTCCGGATCCTCGCGGCGACAAATCAAGACCTGAAGGAATGTGTCGACAACGGCACATTTCGGGAGGATCTTTATTATCGCTTGAAAGTGATGGTGATCAATCTGCCACCCTTGCGAGAGCGACCGGAAGATATTCTGCCAATGGCTAAGTTGTTTATCGAACAGAACAACAAAGATTTTGATAAATCGATATTAGGCATGTCCCGCGCGGCCGAGCAATGGCTACTCAATTACGACTGGCCGGGCAACGTGCGCGAGCTGAAAAACGTCATCGAGCGAGCGGTAATTCTGTGCCAGAATAATATCATCACCGAAGAACATCTGCCGGTGGAATTGCAGGCGGCAGCCGAAGTGGAGCAGCGGGCTTCAACTGCTCCAGCGGCATCTGGGGAGGCGTTGTCGCTGCAGGATATCGAGCGCAAACACATCCTGGAAATTTTGGAAAAATTCGATGGCAATAAATCCAAAGCGGCGCGCGTTTTGAATATCTCTCGTTCGACACTTCGAGAAAAGCTGAAACAATACGGCATTCCGTAATCCAACCCAGCCGGTACCATCTTGAAATAGCGATTTTGTCAGTTGACTCTCGGCGCCACGTTGCTCACTGTGACTCATGGTGCGGCAGCGCACAACCGCGGGGAGCGTTGGCACCGATAACGCTAAAAAATGGGTACGAATGGCTGCTGCTCGGAGGCTGATGCTGGTAAACCAGGCCTGCGCTGGCGGGGATTTGGTTTCAGTTTTGTGTCTGGCAGGTTGCCTATTTCAAAAATGTCGGGCAGGTCAGGCCAGTTGTTTTCTGCCGCTGCCTGGCCATCCCCATTTTTCTGGTCGCTCTGGCCTGAAAAACCGCGGGCGACGACCTCGTTTTTCTGCCTACCGGCTCTCATGATCAGAATTCGGTCACTTCTGAATTAGCCCAGCCCTGAACCATGGTCGGCAACGATTTTCAGAATTGATGCTGTTCGAGGAGTTGCCCTGATTGGTTCGATCTAATTTATTTAAAAATCGATGTCTAAATTTGATAGTTCACAGACAATTTTGGGGCTGCATTGATAGCAGGGAAAATGCCCCAATGGCATGGTATTTGCGTAAAAGGTTGGTAGCAAAACAGGCGATGGCATGATGCTGCGCTGGAGTCATAGCGACGACGATACCCGATGCGTGCTCCGGCAAGTATCACCGGCGCTGTGACGTCCGGTACCATGTCGACTGTCAGCATTTGGTTTTGGGGCGGGCCTCGTGGCAAAAAACCGAACGAGGCGCCGGCTGAATGATAAAGGGGAAACGATATGGCGGCAACTGCAAAACGCATTTTGATTGTCGATGATGAAGAGGACATGACCTGGAGTATTGCGCGGAGTTTGCGCAAGCAGAGCGAACATTATGAAATTATCTGTGTCAACTCGGGCGAGGAAGCGGTGGAAGTGCTCAAACGGTTGCGGCTGGATCTGGTTATTACTGATGTTCGGATGCCCGATCGCAACGGTTATCAGTTGCTGAAGGTGATCAACCAATTGCAGCCTGAGCTTCGGGTCATTATCATGAGCGCGTGGCAGGATGCGGAACTCAATGAGATTCTGAGCCAACGTTCGGGAATTTATTTTATCGAGAAGCCCTTCGAAATCAATACGCTGAAACAGGCGATCCGGGAGGCATTTCAAACCAATGGTCGTCCCGGTCATGGTCGGCTGATGAATGTGAGTCTGGCCGATATCATTCGGCGCAATTGTCAGAATAAAATGAACGGCTATTTGCATGTTACCAATGGCAAAGAAAAGGGAGTGATCTATTTTCGCGGAGGAGAGTTGATTCATGCTCAGGTAGGCAACCTGGAAGGAGAAAATGCTCTTCTCAATGCATTGAATTGGAATGATAGTCGATACGCAACGGTCCTTGCTGACTTCTCAATCAAAAAATCGATCCATCGGGATTGGAAAATCCTGCTTCAGCGATCGCCCTCTACTCATTAAGCCCAACACGAAATTGGTTCCGCCGATGTCATGGTCGGGCGGAAGCGAATAGTCTGCCACGTTTGCTGCCACAACCCGTGGCAGTTTTATGATTGTCAAACGATGAGTGCATCATGTCGGAACAGGTGCATCATCCTTAGGCAAAAAAAGAACGCCGCGTGCGACAATGACGTCGGAAAGAATTTGCTCGATCGCTCCCAGGCAAAATCATCCAGATGAGCGATAGGGGGGCGAGGGAGCACCCAACCGGTGGACTCGAAGTGGAAATCGTTCTTCTGCAAATATTTCAACGATGCGTTTCTAAGAAATTTTTAGTAAAGTAAAGGCGATAAAAACTAATGAGTTATTAATCAGCTTGAATCTGACAAATTGGCTCGCTCGAAATCGAAGTTATCGTCTACCAGGTGGAAAGAGATTTACCAACGATAACTTTTTTATTTCCGGAGCGACGCCTAACTGATCATCGAGCGTAGCGGCATGATAGTATTGCTATCGTCCGGAGATTTTGGCGTTAAATTTGTAACGTTATCAGCAAAACAGCGCGGTCAGCAGGGGATCAACAAAGCGGTGAACGATGGGTTAAATTTCAGGAGGACGTCCATCGCGTGCGGGCAGGCGATCATTCCGCCTGTCATTGGAGCAAATGCTAATTGGCCGCCGAGAATTAGTCAGCAGTGCTTTAAAAATCAGGAAAAATTGGTGGGCGGGGGTTCAAAGAGATCCGTGTTTATTGTCACGTTGGTGAACGTGAGTGAACCATATTAGCTGGAGGATGACGGGATGATCCTATTTGAACAACAACGCAAAGTCATCAAGACAATTTTGCTATTGGTCTTGATTCTGGCAATTTTTATTACCACCGTGAGCTTTTCTCATCGAATTAGTTCGTTGGATGAAACCAATTCCAAACTCCGTGAATTTGAAAATGACGTGGCCCAGATCCGCGCTACTTTGAATTTGAACAATCTATATCAGCTTTCGGTTCAGCGAGTCATCAAGATCATCGAACAGTACAATTCGAGCATGCCGATGGCCGAAAAATATCAGATCGCGGAAGAAATTGTGAAAATGAGCCTGAAATATTCCAATCTAAATGTGGATCTGATTTGTGCGACCATCACTCATGAAAGTGCACTCACCTGGCAAAAAGATGTTGTCTCGCGTGCCGGTGCCATGGGCCTGATGCAAATTATGCCGCAGACCGGTGAAATTTTAGCCCGAGAAGAGGGAATTCCCTGGACCTATCCGCAGGCGGTTTTGTTCAATCCCGTTTACAACATTCGCCTGGGATGTCGTTACCTTTCCACCTTGATCGACATGTACGAAATCGATGGCGGATTAGCTGCGTACAATGGTGGCGAAAAGCGGGCTGCGCTCTGGCTAAAATACCGCAGCTACAAGACGGATTGGAGCATTTTATGGGAGGAAACCAGAACCTATGTCCCGGCCGTCTTGCGGTTATATGAAAAGTTTCAGCAGCAGACTGGAGTAATATAGTAACTGGCGTTCCTCAGTGGAGTGCTGAATCGTGCTGCCGATAGTTTGTAATCGGCAAGCCGGATGCTCCGGTTGCCGGGCGCGGCCGGCCCAATAATGGTTCAGCGTGCGGCGATGGATTTTGCTGTCATTGGATTTTCAACCATTGAGGTTGAGCATTGGGCGGCAGTGGCGTTATCTGAAATTTTCGGCTGCTGATAGTATTTTAGAGTGACTGAAATGCATTGATGAGATTTTTGACCTATGAATGACTGCAAACCCAGCAACGACGTGTATCAGGAGATCATCAATCGGTTTTTTCATCCGCAGAGCTATTTTTTTCTTTGCCTGCGCCACAATCTGGAAAACCTGTCAGCAATTCGGCCGGACGTTGCCGCCCCGATATCGCGCCTGCTGGTTCAGTTCATTCAATTTCTGAGCCAGTCACATCTGCCGGTGCAAACCTTGCAGGAAATGAGCCACCTGTCCGGCTTTGAGCGTTTTTATGGCGAAATCGAACAGCAATTGGAGCGGATGAATTTTCGGGCATTGCAGCAATCACAACTGCGGAAAGCGCTTCAGGAATTGGCCCAAAATACACTCACTCGCTTGATGGAAATCCTCGCGGCAAACCAATCTGCTTATGAAAACTTAGCATGTTATCTGGATATGCGGATGAAATTGCAAGCGCTACTGTCCGGCACCAGTACGGCCAGGCCGGTGCAACCCATCGCTGCGATGATGGAGATGCCCAGGAGCGAGGCCGGCGTCGCAGCCTCCGTCTCCGATGCTGCGGGGGCAATTGGTTCTCTGGCGACTACGCGGCAGAGCACATGCGTTCCTGTTGGCGAAGACGAATCTTTTGCTCGCCTCAAGCAAGAAATCGCACGTCTCTTAAAGCCTTTTGTTATTTATTCGGCCGATGCGGCGACCCAGGGTGACTTCATTCAAAAGGCGCAGGAATGCTTCGAAGAGATCGAAAACCTGGCGATGTACCATGGCCTGGATGAGGTTGAAGCGATTGCCGGAAAAGTGGCTCGCATGATGGAATTGGTTCAGCAAAAAAAGATGCCCCTGGATTCGCAGGCAATTGGAATTTTCTATGATGCCAAGGCAGCGATCGAGAAAAGCGTGTTTCATCAACGTTCCAGCGATAATTTAGCAGCAAGCTTGAGGAATATGGATGCTTACCTGGTGAGTCTGGAACAGGAGGATTCGGCGATCAAATCGCAGCCGAATGAATCGCCATTTGGGGTAGATCTGGGACGCCAAATAACGGTTTCCCGAGCCCTGGGCAGCGCCGAAAATACGCGGCCAACCGCCGACCCCGAAGAACTGCGCGTGGATCGCTTGCCAAACATTACTGATTCCCTGGCCGATGATTACCGTGCCGCGGATGATCTGCTGACGCTGCCAGCGGTGGCCGGCGTGGCGTCGGACGTGGCAGTGGATGAGATCAAAATCGGGGAGTTGGTCGAGCCATCGGGTGGCACCCGGGAATTTGCCACCGATACGCTAATGGTTATGGCGGCCGATCGCTCGAAATCATCATCGCCGAAGCAAGCTGTTGCGCTCGTGTCGGAACCAGCCTCCGGCAATAGCTACGATCAATTTTATCAAACGATTTTTGTTCAGGAAGCTGATCGCTACTTCCGGCTAATTGCCAGAGCTGCGGAGCAATTGAAAGGCGAGGGAAAAGCCCAATTGTACCTGGAGGATATTGAGTTAGCCAGTTCAGCCATTAAGCAATTGGCGCGAAAATTTGGTCTGGAAAAAATTGCATTTTTACCTGAAATTATCGAAGCCATAAGCTGGCAGGCGAATCGATCGAACGTGCGACCTACGGTTCCGGTGCTGGAACTTATCGAGGCCGGAATTTCGCTGCTGCAAGCATACAGTCCTCAAAATGCGGATCACAACCTACAATTAGATCAGATCCTATCGTCATTAAAAGAATATTATGCGACAACTTTCCCCTCAGGCAAGCGAGCAGCAACTATGTAACATATAAATTTCAACCGAGATCTGCATCGCGTTGGAGCGGCCACTCGGCGATTGTTGGCAATTTGAGCGAGGTGGCTAAAAAGGAAGTTGTAAATTAAAAAATAACTTTTCTCATTTCAAGCGAATTGAGTGTAATATACTATCTGAAAATTAAGCCACTGGATGGGCAATGAAATCGAACTTAGAACGAGGCTGAACATGTCAAAGAAGGATTCCGATCTCAAAGCTAAAGATGAAGAACTCCAGAGCATATTAAATGAGCACCGGACGATCATTCGTGTGGTTGGTACCGGAGGGGCTGGCAATAATACCATCTCGCACTTGAAAGATGTGGGGATCAATGGAGTCGAAACCGTTGCAGTGAATACTGATGCTCAGGCATTGTTGTTCAGCAGAGCTGATGATAAGATTCTCATCGGGAAAAATATTTCCCATGGGCTGGGAGCAGGGAGCGATCCGCAGATTGGTGAAGAATCGGCCCGAGAAAGCGAAGAAGAGATCCGCAAGAGTTTGGAAGGCAGCGATCTGGTGTTCATTACCTGTGGTTTGGGTGGTGGCACTGGCACGGGCTCGGCACCAGTGATCGCCGAAATAGCTCGCAGTCTGAATGCGCTGACGATTTCGGTCATTACGCTGCCTTTTAATGAAGAAGGGACGGCCAGACAGGACAATGCCATTAAAGGGCTGGAGCGATTGCGCGAAAATTCGGATACGGTGATTGTGGTTCAAAATAATCGTCTGCTGGATTTAGTGCCCGACCTGCCGTTGAATGCTGCCTTCAAAGTGGCGGATGAGATTTTGGTGAATGCGGTCAAAGGGATCACCGAATTGGTCACTGAACGCGGCTTGATCAATCTGGACTTTTCCGATATCAAGTCGATCATGAAAGATGGGGATACGGCGATGATCGGCATTGGCGAGAGCGATGCCGAAAACAAGGCGATCGATGCGGTTCAAAAGGCAATCGAGAACCCACTGCTGGATGTGGATATTACTGGTGCGAAAAGTGCTCTGGTAAATATTACCGGTGATGAAAGCATGTCTATTGGCGAGGCGCGCAGCGTGATGGTGGCGATTGCTCAAAAGCTCGATCCCGGGGCTAAAATAATTTGGGGTGCTCGCATCGACCAGGAAATGAAGGGAAAGATGCGGGTGCTGCTCATTGCTACCGGCACCAGAGGGCATCGCCTGCGCGGCAGAGTCGAAACCGATCTTATCCAGGCCGAGGAGGAATCGGCGCTGGCTGGACCAACCGTTCCCGCGGCTTCATCAGCGCCGGCCACCGCTGAATCGACTCCCATATTCGACATCAAAGAGACCTAGATCTACACTCCACCGGTGGCGCCGAAGGAGCGCGCTCCGCAGGAAACGCCCGCGCCCCCGGTTCGATCCCAGAAGATATTCGATCAAATTTTTGCCGAAGAGGTCAAAGGTGACCTGGATATTTTGAAAGAGTCGTTGTCGAAAATTGACCTGCGCCGGCCCGATGAAAAAATATTCCGCAATGTGAAAAATGCCTGTGTGGCCCTGCAAAACTCCGCGCAACTATTTGCCAATGACAAAATTGAAGAATTTACCATTTTCATCGGTGAGTTGTTCGAGGAAATTTTGACCAAGAAGATCCGGCTCACCCAGGCGTTCATCCCTTATCTTCATAGCATCCCGAAGATATTGGACGGTTTGATTAGCAACGAAAACAATGCCACCAGAGATGCCCAAACCATCATCGAGAAACTTACGATTCTCATCGATCAGCAGGATAATAAGCCCAAGGTGAAGCCGAAAGAAATCAGCAAACCCGAATCGCCCAATATCATTAAAGATGAACTGCGGGTAGAAGCGGCGGATCTGAAGACCAAATTGCGGTTAGATGTGAATTAGTCGTTGTCGACTAAGCTGCCAACGTGCAGGGTGCGTCGGTGGAACCAAAGATAGCGAAAAAATCAGTGCCGCGACACCTGCTCATGGCTTTGGTGGCAAGCGGCCTCGCGCCAATAGATGTAAGATCATCGCTACAAAAGGGGGTATTCAATCTTTCACCTAAATTTCTAAAATGAACCATGACGATGGAAAATGGTCATTCGTTACCCACAAAATACACGGGATAACACGGAATTTACAAGATAGAAGTGCAGTCAGGGTATTTTCGTGTGTTTCGTGGGGCAAGTACCGATAGTCATTTCCAGTTTAGAATTTCAGGTTTCAGTAAAATTGTGGGCGATGCATCAGGCGGCATTCCAGAGCTTTCAAAACAATCGTGCTTACCAACCGAGTGCAAGAATCCTTCCGCACCAGATCAATGCGTTACCGGTAACCGCCGGGCTCAAAAGCCCAGCGCACTGCTACGTCCTCCGCGCTGCTCGTATTTCAAATCTCGCAACTGAGGCGCCTTGACGTTGATCCGCAAATAGTAAGATTTTCCGCCAATGCCTGAAGGCCGCCAGGTAATCATGGCTTCCCAACAATGCAGATCACGATAAACTGTGATCGACTGGTTGACAATTTGCCTGGTTTCCAGATCCAGGTGTGCTACGTAGCTGAGCTTCCAATTTTTGGTCAATTGCACTTCCAGGTTGCTGATATCCATGTAAAAATTTTTGCTCGGCTTGAGCGGATTATATTTATTGAGCGTAAAACTGAACGACAGGGAAGCTCGCCAGGGAATATCCAGACCGGAAAAACGATCATTGATATCGAAGCGATTGCCGCCCGGGCGATATAATCGGTCATAATAAACTTGCTCGGAAACCGCATCGCCGGTGGCCTCATCGATGAAGGCCTGGGACGTCGTTTGGGCTTTCGCATCGGCGGTGGTCGTTTTTTTTTGTCCCTGCAAACTCAGTGAAGCGGAAAGATTGAAATTTACCAATCGCAGGATCTGCCCTTTCTTTAAGGCATCGCGATCCATAAATAGAAATTCATTCAATAATCCTCGCGTGGCGTCAAATTTATAAAAACTATGGCTGGCGCTCATATTCACATTCAGATTGCGAATCGGCGACGCGCGGAACGATGAGCTCAGATTCGAGAGTTTGTTTTTTTCGGCTTTGAAATTATAGGCGGAATTGAAATTCAAGGTGAATAGATCGAGCTTTTGGGCTTTTTCATCTTGCCCGGTTTTCATCTGGAACAGATTGGCCAGGCTGAACGAGAGACTCTTCTGTCCACCCGTGGCCACTCCATCGATAATTCTCGGCGCGATGATCTTTTTACCGGTCGTGTCGAAGAAAATGTCGACATATCCCCAGCGTGGCTCGGCAAAATCTGGCTGGTAAATAAACGAAATAACGGGGGTGACTACATGCCGGATCGCCTGAACCCGGCCGAGATTGGGCGCAAACATGCCGTAGATTTTGGTGGTGGCGTTCAGGCTATAGGAAAAGGTGCGACGGCTGGCAAATCCCTGGACCGTGTCTTTAACGACCTTGTTGAATTGGCGATCAAAATCGTTTTTCAAATAACGATCATACCAGCGCTCATCATACTGCAAATTTTGCCCCAGAGTTAGCCAGCCGAACACTTTGTTCGGGAGATTCATATTCAAACCGGCGCTATGATTCAGGTAGCGGGTGGTCACTTCGTCATACGGGCGGCCATCAGGATACTTTCCCCCGCGGGAGGTGCTGTTATAGAGATTGGAGTTGTAGGAAACATAGATCGCTTCCCGCCAGGATTTTTCGGTGGACGAGGTTCGGGATTGAGTCAGGCCGGAAGTGCGGGAGCTGCTCGCGCGTTTGCCAAAGAGCGGCCGGCTGTTCATGGTAAAGCGCATCTGGGGCAGGGTGCGCGAAACCTGGCCACTCTGGATGTCGATTTGCTGCGACAGATTGGCACTGAATGAGAAGCCTCGCTCGGACCAATTCTTGGAAAAAGTGGCATCCGAGCGAATATTTCGATTCAGTCGGATATCCAGATTGGGACTGAAATCTTTGTAGTAATTTTTATCACTGATAAATTGACCGCGAATAGCGAAGCTGCTGGTGGCATCGATAATCTGATTGTGGTTAATAAACAAATCCCAGCGCCGCTCCCGCTCGCCGGAAACGAAGTTTTTGCGGGTGAATGATCCCGAGATATTGCCATTCAGCAAATATCGAACGTTGTAGTCCAGATCGCCGTGCCAGATCCAGCCGGCGCGATCGAAATAGTCGACCTTCACCCTGGTGTCAAAGTAGTCGCTGGCTGCCCAATAGTAACCGAGGCCGCGAATGAAGCGACCCTCGCGATAGCTTTCGCCATAGGTGGGAACAATGATACCAGAATGCCGGCCTTTTTTGTTGGGAAAAATAGCAAAGGGCAGGGCCGCAACTGGAATATGACCAAAGTACATGACCACGGGCTTGGCGATGACCTTGTCGTTGAGAATTACCTTGATGCGGCGGCTTTGAAAATGATAATGCGGAGACTCCTCGCGATCGCAACTGGTAAAAAAGCCATTGGAGATATTGATGATTTCTCGGGTGATCTTTTTCATATTCTGACCCGAGTAATAACCACCTTCGAATTCGGTGCGCCCCTGAACCACCCGGCCCTTTTCGGTTTGATAGTTGTAGATCATTTGAAAACCGTTCATCACATCGCCGGCATCGGAGAGAGTGGGCAAGCCACGCCAGCGGATGGTCATCGTCGAATCGCCGGGATTCGCGGTTTTTACATATAGGGTTTCCGGGATCCCCTCGGCAGTGATCAGGTGGGTATTCCAGTCCACAGTGATTTTTTCGGCGGTCAGATGCATTGTTTTGTATTTGACGTCAGCCTGGCCCGTGAGAATGATTTTTTTCTCTGGTACCCGAAAATCCACAATAGCGGCATTGTAATCGAGGATCGTATCGATGCCTATGGAGGCGGGTTTGATGGCTTTCACTGAATCCACCCCAATGCTCAGGGTGTCCGGTGGGATGGAATCGGCCCTGGCGGGAATCGCCGCAGTCTGGTCCTGAAACAGCAGTGCCCCATTTTTCGGTTCCCCAGCGACCGCTATTTCTCCGGTCAGGAAGGTGGCGCAGATAATCAGGAAACACCACGGGAGCAGAATTTTATTTTTTGATGTCGCGTCGAACATGTTCAGTCATGATAAGCTATTATGTTCAGCTAAAATTGGTTGCCAGCCGCCGCTCGATAGCGCTGCTGTCGATCAAAAGCCAGACAACCACCAAGCCATGGCCGTCGTTGCGTCGAAAACCTTACCATCACCAGACAGCATTTTCACTGTTGCCTGATCACAAAGTTCCTGTCGCGAACGAACCGGCTTTGGTACAATTAATGGTTGCAATCAGCCGCGGACGGATAGAATATCAATACCCTTGCGAATTCCGCAACGACCCTGAACTTGGTTCCCAACCGCCGCACTTGATACGGGATAAATTAAGTTAGATCATTGGTCCGGTCAGCTACCGCTCAATACCCGGTTTTTTTTGTCGTGCCTACATGGGCATCAATCCCTGGATCGGCGCCTGGACCAGAGGCGATTCAATCGCTCTTGCAATGTTTTTTCGAAACCAATATCCGTCGGCCGATAGTAGATCCGGTCAAGTTTGCCTGGAGGCAAATAGTTTTCCTCGACAAAATGCTCAGGGTAGTCGTGCGGATATTTGTAATCTTTGGCGTAGCCTTCTCGCTTCATCAATGCGGTGGGCGCATTTCGCAGATGCAATGGCACCGGCTCGGGCGGGGATTGCCGGACGTCTTCCATAGCCGCGTTGATGGCCTGGTAAGCGGCATTGCTTTTGGGCACCGAGGCCAGATAAGTGGCGGCCTGCGCCAGAATGATTTGCGCCTCGGGCATGCCAACATAATCCACTGCGGTAAAGGCTGCGGTAGCCAGCGTCAATGCCTGAGGATGGGCATTGCCAATATCTTCGGCAGCCAGGACGATCAGCCGTCGCGCAATAAATTTGGGATCTTCCCCACCAGCCAGCATCCGAGCCATCCAATATACCGCAGCATCGGGATCGCTGCCCCGAATGCTCTTAATAAACGCGGAAATAGTATCGTAATGATAGTCACCCTTCTTGTCATAGATCGCGGTGCGCTGTTGCAGTACCTCTTCGATGAGCGAGGGTGGGATGGTGCACATCCCCTGGGCATCCACAGGCGCCAATTGGGCCGCCAGTTCGATGACATTCAAGGCGATGCGGGCGTCGCCGCCGGCAAAATGGATCAGCATCTGGCGGCTCGCCGCACCAAGTTGTACCCGTTGTTCCCGCAGCACCACATCTTCGGTCAACGCCAGATCGATGATTTGCCCGATCTCATCATCCGTTAGCGGCGTTAGCGTATAGACTCGACAGCGCGACAGGAGTGGCGCAATGACTTCGAAGGACGGGTTTTCGGTGGTGGCGCCAATTAGCAGGATGGTGCCATCTTCTACCGAATGCAGCAAGGCATCCTGCTGGGCTTTGTTGAAGCGATGGATTTCGTCAATGAACAGGATGGAACGTTGGCCCAGGCGCTGGCGATTGAATTCGGCCTTTTCGATCACTTTGCGGACATCGGCCACACCGGCGGTGACTGCGCTCAAAGCGTAGAATGCAGATTTGGTTTCGTTAGCGATGATTCGAGCCAGCGTGGTTTTGCCCACGCCCGGCGGTCCCCAAAAAATCATCGAGATCAGCCGGTCTTGCTCAATTGCCTGGCGCAAAAGCTTGCCCGGCGCCACCAGATGCGCCTGGCCGACGAACTGCGCCAATGTCCGCGGGCGCATCCGTTCGGCCAGCGGCGCGGTCAGCGCACTCTCCCGAGGCGATGCCTGAGCTTCAAATAAATCCGGGCTATCATTGCCCGATGCGTCTTGGAGTGCCATTTTCAATGTTAGGTTTAATGATGAACTGCCAAATTTATGGTCATAACGACAGTAATTTTGGTTTGTTTTCAACGATGACCCCGGAGCATGGAGATCGACCCGCCCGTTGCATCTCATAGATCGTAGTACAGGGTCATTTCATACGGATGGGGTCGGCTCCGAACCTCGTTGAATTCTTTGATATATTTGTGATCGATCCAGGTTTCGATCAATTGTTCGGAAAACAGATTGCCGGCCAGCAGAAATTCGTGATCCTTTGCCAGCGCGTCCAATGCCTCTTTCAATGACGTGGGCAGCGACTTGATCTTATTCAACTTCGATTTGGGCAATTCAAAAATGTTTATATCGTAAGGCCCAAAGCCATTGTCGGTGGGGTCGATTTGCTGTTGAATGCCATCGAGGCCGGCCATGAGCAAAGCCGAGAGCGCCAGGTAGATATTGCAGGTGGCATCGGGTGGGCGGAATTCAAAGCGCTTGGTGGCCGCGGTGGTGGCATATTTGGGGATGCGGATGGCTGCACTGCGATTGGCCAGACCAAAAATGGCTTTCACCGGGGCTTCGAAGCCGGGTACCAGCCGTTTATAGGAATTGGTGCTGGGGTTGGTGAACGCTAACAACGCCGGCCCATGCTTCAGAATGCCGCCGATAAAATAGAGGGCGACCCGACTGAGCCCGGCATAGCCATCGGGATCGAAAAAGAGATTATCACCGTTTTTGGTCAACTGAATGTGAATATGCATCCCGCTGCCTGCCTCGTTGTACAGCGGCTTGGGCATGAAGGTCACGGTTTTGCAATGGCCGCGAGCCACCATTCGAATGATGTATTTGACCGTCATGGTGACATCGCAGGCTTTGAGCAGGGGATGGTGGTGAATTTCAATTTCCGATTGTCCCGGGCCGCCAACTTCATGATGATGGTAGCGCACCGGAATGCCGCACTCTTCGATGCTGGCGACCATTTTGGCGCGCAGATTGTACAAATTATCCAATGGGGGAATGGCATGATAGCCCCCCTGCCGCGGAATTTTATGACCCAGGTTTTGTTTTTCTTCCGCTCCGGAATTCCAGTCCGCCTCTTCCGAATCGATCCGATAGCTGGAAAGATTGATGTCGTTCATGTAGGTGATATTGTCAAAGATGTAGAATTCAAACTCCGGGCTCCAGAGGCTGGTGTCGGCAATGCCCGTTTGCTGCAAATACTGCTCGGCACGGATGGCGATGTTGCGAGGATCGTTTTTGAATAGCTCCAAGGTGTCGGCTTCGCAGGCCGAACAGATGAAACTCATTGTTTTTTGCTCCCAAAACTTATCGATTAAACCGGAGCTCAAGTCCGGCACCAGCACCATATCGCCCGCTTCCAATTTCTTGAAACCGGGAATGCTGGAACCATCGAAAGCAACTCCATGGCTGAAGACCGATTCATCGAACTGGCTGCGGGGAATAGTTAAATGGTGCCAGCGACCAAACAGATCACAAAACTTCAAATCCACCATCGCAATTTGTTGTTCCTCAGCATATCGAAGTGCATCTTGCACTGTTTTTAGCATACCATCCTCCACGAAATTAACATTCAACCTGTCGTGCTCTGCCCATTTATTGATATTTATAAAATTACCATCCACTCACAAAGTTAGAATAGCCCCTGAACTGCCGTCTTATTTTTTGAGGCGTTCAAAATTCCTGGGCTAACAATTTACATTGGTTGAGATTGAAGCCGAATGAGAATCAAAACGATCGAGATTCGACGCCAGATATTGAACCACCATCGAACTATTCAGTGGTTTTTGAATGGGCATTTCGGTTCGCTGTCCCCAATAGCTCGCCCTCCTCCACCAGTAATTTAGCTGATTGATTGCAGGATAATTTAAAAATTTCGAAGCAAATAATCCAGCAAAATTTTAGCCGTTTGGCTGTTTCGGTTCCTGCGCATTTTTTTTCACCTGTTCCCAAATTTTATCCATGGCTTCCAGATCCATGCTCTCGAGCGAATTGTGCGTATGGGCTACCACGCTTTCCATTTCTCGAAACCGACTGGAAAATTTGTCAATGGCTTTCCGCAGCGCATCTTCAGGATTAACGCCGATGAAGCGCGATAGGTTGACCATGGTGAACAGCAGATCGCCAAATTCTAGCTCAATTTCATCCCGCTGGGGTTGCGACAGCGCCTGCTTTAGCTCCCCCAGTTCCTCCTCCAATTTCTGCCAGACCTGTTGCGCATTCTGCCAATCGAAACCAACCGTTGCCGCCTTGGCCTGAATGCGGTGAGCACGCAAGAGCGCTGAGAGCTCCCGCGGCACGCCATCAATTACCGAACGGTCATGGTTTTCCTTTTTTTTCATTTTTTCCCAATTCACGGTTTGCTCGGCCGCATTGCGAACCAGGACATCGCCAAAGACATTGGAGTGTCGATGGATCAGCTTTTGATTGATGCGCAGCAAAACGTCAAGAATGCTAAATCGTCCCTCCTCCTCGGCTATTTGCGATTGAAAAATCACCTGCAATAGCAGGTCGCCCAATTCGTTTTTGAGTTCATCGTAGTTGGCAGCGTCGATCAATTCCAGCACTTCGTAAGTCTCTTCCAGCAGATATTGTCGCAGCGATTCGTAGGTCTGTTCGCGATCCCAGGGACACCCCTCCGGGCTACGCAACTTTTCCATGATTTGGACCAGTCGTGCAAATTGCAATTGGATTTGCTCCATGTTCTTCATGCAGGTTGCTCCTCATTGGTATACATATTTTCAAGGCAAATTTACTTCCGATGTCCTATTGGCGGCGCAGCGCAGCAGCCCGGAATGATTTGAATGCGTCCTCGAACGAAATCAGTTCAGGAAACAACAAACGCATTTTTAAAATTGCTAAATTTGATAATAGTTCCCATTCCGCCAGGCTACTTTCGGGCGAATAGTAAAATTTTTTTGGCAAACGCTTCAATAGCATCCCATGGCCATTGACCACACTGTCAGCGGGCCATTGCCGCCAGGACTGAATCGCCGCATCGTCGTTCCAAATATTTTTCTTCTGCAGCACCAACGCCCGGACATAGCCTATAATACAACTATAAAACATAATAATCAAGTCTCTTTCCGGATTGACTCGATTTTGTATTTGATTTTTGAGTTAAATCTTCTTTTACTATTAAAAAATTCTTGACTATTAAGCTCAATTTGGTTATTTTAATACCTGAAATTAAAGCATCTTAGAAAATAGGTTGAGGCCTGTTTGGATGGAGCTTCGCTATCAAACTCAGCGTCTGCGATTGAATCATCAATTCACCGTGGCCCGCAGTTCCAAAGCTTACGCCGAGAACGTATTTTTGACGTTGCGGAACGACGGCATGGTTGGCTATGGCGAGGCCGCGCCCTCCTATTTTTATCGGGAAAGTGCCGCCACCGTCGCTCAATTTTATGACACCTTGCGACCCTCAATCCTGGAAATGAACATCGCCGATGAGCCATGGCTGGAGCGATTGATGGACCCGATGGCAGGAAATTACGCAGCTAAAGCTGGATTGAATATCGCGATGTTCGATTTGCTCGGCAAACTGGTCGGGCGGCCATTGTATCAATTGTTCGACAGTGTGCCCAAAGCGCCGCTCATCACTTCATTTACCATTGGAATCGATCGTCTGGAGGTGATAACAGCAAAGGTGCTGGCAGCGGATCGGTTTCCCATTTTGAAAATCAAGCTGGGGACGCCCAACGATTATCAGCTCATCGAAACCATTCGCTCGTTGACCTCTAAACCGCTGCGCATCGATGCCAATGAAGGCTGGACACGAGCCGAAGCGGTGGCCAAAATCAACTGGTTGGCGGAGCAACAGGTGGAACTGGTGGAGCAGCCGGTGCCTGCCGATGATCTCGATGGTTTGAAATATGTGCGGGAGCGAGTTTCTGTGCCGATTTTTGCCGACGAGAGCCTTCGCACCAGCGCAGATCTCGACCGCCTGGTCGGTCGGGTGGATGGGGTGAATATAAAATTGATGAAATGTGGCGGCCTGGCGGAAGCGATTCGCATGGTACGGCGGGCAAAGGAGCTACAGTTGCAGACGATGATCGGCTGTTTCAT
This sequence comes from uncultured Cytophagia bacterium, assembly GCA_964647995.1. Classification (GTDB taxonomy): domain Bacteria; phylum Zhuqueibacterota; class Zhuqueibacteria; order Thermofontimicrobiales; family Thermofontimicrobiaceae; genus Thermofontimicrobium_A. Next base: position 23,299 of record CAZYNP010000045.1, on the reverse strand, counting down.
CGAAAGCTCGCTGGCGATCACGGCTGCTGCTCACATTGCTGCGCTATTCGACTATATCGATCTGGATGGGGCTCTGTTGCTGAAAGCCGATCCCTTCCGTGGGGTGCAAATAAGCGATGGGAAGCTTGCTTTGCCGGAGTCGGCAGGTCTCGGCGTTGAATTTATCGACTTTGAATAATTGAATGTTTAACAGTCTGGAGGTAGCGTGTTGTTTGGCAATTATACGAAAGGGGCAGTTGTTTTTTTGCTGATGATTCTATTCCTGATTAATTGTAGTTATTTTAAGCCTACGCAACGTCCGAATTCGCCGGTGACGAAGCTCAGAAGTGAACTGGACTATATTTTCGATGAGCCTGCTTTTGCCGATGCCCATTGGGGGGTTGTCGTTCTTTCACTGAAAAATGGCGAATTTCTGTACGTCAGAAATCCGCACAAAAATTTTGTGCCGGCCTCCAATATGAAGCTATTTACCACGGCCACGGCGCTGGTGAAACTGGGTCCCGATTTTCGATACAAAACCCAATTTTATAGCACCGGAACTGTCGATGAAAGTGGGATTTTGCATGGCGATTTGGTGGTAGTTGGTTCCGGCGATCCCACCCTGTCGGCGCGATTTTATAAAGGGGATGTTACCCGTCCATTGGAGCTCTGGGTCGATTCGCTGGTTGCCCGCAAAATCATTGCCATCGATGGCAATATCATCGGCGATGATAATCGATTTGAAGACGAAGTGATGGGCGAGGGTTGGTCCTGGGACTATGAGTCCGATTGGTATGCCGCCCAGATCAGCGGTTTGTCGTACAATGATAATTGCATGGACATCTACCTGGCGCCGGGCGATTCGGTGGGTCAGCCCGCGAAATTTCGACTGCTACCGGAGACCGATTATGTGCAAGTTATCAATAAAACCATCACCGTTAGCCCAGAACTGGGAAAAGAGATCACGTTCAAACGCAAACGAGGAACCAACCAGGTAGTCATCAGCGGCGCTATTGCCAGCAATTCATCGCCCCGACATGATTGGTTTTCGGTGGAAAATCCGACTTTATTCACGGTCACTGTTTTCAAGCAGTTGCTGGTCCGCCGCGGCCTTGCCGTGTCGGGAACTGCGGTAGATATCGATGACCTGAATGGTTATTCGTATCCGAATTCGGCCAGCAATCTGCTATTTGAGGTTAGCTCTCCGCCGCTGCCGGAAATCGTGGACGTGGTGAACAAGGTGAGCCAGAATCTCTATGCCGAACAACTCTTGCGCACCCTGGGGGCACAATTTCGGGGCGTTGGCGATGCCAGTCATGGAATCGATGTGGTCAAAGAATTTTTGCAAAGCATCGGCGTCGCTACCGATCGCTTCCTGATGTATGATGGATCCGGTTTGTCCCGACTGAATATGGTTACGCCCACCCAGATTGTAACTCTGCTGAAAGCCATGCGTCGACACCCTGTCGGCGAATATTTTTACAAATCGCTGCCAGTAGCTGGCGTGGACGGCACCATTGTCAATCGGATGCAGCAAACTGCGGCACAGAATAATGTCCGTGCCAAAACTGGCTACGTGGGACACGTGCGGGCGCTATCGGGCTATGTCACCACGCTGGATAAAGAAGAGTTGGCGTTTTCCATTATTGCCAATAACTATTCGGCTCCCACGGCGATGGCGAATTTGATTCAGGACTTTGTCTGCGAACGGTTAGCCAATTTTTCCAGGGGGCAATAGCAATTTATTTAATCAGTGAGCACGATGTTTTTGAAACAACCCAAAATCAGACAATTCGAGTACCTGCCACGATTCTACCGTCCCGAAGCGGAAGCGGGCGAGGACGGTAAGCGCCGGATCAAATTTCGGCGCATCGTCGAGCGCCGGTATCAGGTTCAGAAACGACCGATCTGGCTTATGCTGATCATTTTATTGATCCTGATCTTTCTGGCTCGATTCTTTTTCTATTCGGTAAACTCGAAGCAAGAGACTGGAAAATTCGAGGACATCAAAATCGAGATCGTCGAATAGGTCGATGCGCAACGGCTCCCGTGGCGTGGCTGAGCAAGTTGCCGACGGTAGTGGTGCCGGCGGTAACCAGGGCTGGCAATCATCTGGCAGCACACCAGATTCATGAGCGGATGAGTTGACAGGGTGCCGATTGGCCAACTTCTCGGTTGCCTGGTATCGCAACCGAGAACTATGCTATTCTCTAGCGCTTGTGGCAGTTTTGGTCATGAATTCTGTTATCCCAAAATACTATTTCCTAACTCAGGGGTTGTGGTTTGACCGCTGCCGGGATGATGGCCCATCGCCTGATCGTTTCATGGTTGTTGGTTGTTGCTGGAGCAGCCATGCTCGGTTGCTCAAATTGGTCGCGCGGCCATGGGCAGCGAAAGCAGGTGTTTGAATCCAATCCGCCAGTTCCCACAGATGAAGGATTCCAATTGCTAATTGTTGGTAGCTGGAGCAGGAGGTTTATTGTTCGATGGCTATACACAATATCAGAAGACAGCAGCGCTATACCAAGCAGTCCAAAATAAACCGGCTGAAAGATATTCTGTTGTTTCCTCTCCGGGGCACGATGGCACTGATGAAGCAATTGGGTGGTTTTTGGCGCCGGCTCTGGACCCGTTCCCGAGATTTATTCATTTCGTTTCCAATTAAGCAAAAGCTAACCATTATTATTGGCTTGATTGTCATCACCGTCATTTTGGTGTTGAGTTTCATTTTTGAGCAGACCGAAAAGCAATTGCTGCAGTCGAAGCTGGAAGAAATCTGTAATTTATCCGTGCAATATCTCTCGTATGTGATTCGAGAAGACCTGTTGCTGGGAAAATACGACCGCATCAAAGAAGCGGTGCTTCGCTTGAAAAACCAGAATATCAAAGGACTGGACTACGCCTGGGTCATCAATCGGCAGGGCCAATGCATTGCCCATACCGATTTGAAATTGACGCAAGGTGATCAACCGTTTTTGCCAGAAGCGGAGACGAACTGGCTGCTGAGCTTGAAGACGCCGACAGTGAAGGAATTGGCTACCCACTATGAATATTATCACCCGATTTTCGAGGTCAAGAAAAGCGGAGGCGAGCAAAGCTATATTTACATTGGCATTACCGGCATCGGATTTTCCAAAGATCTGCTGCTCGATCCCATTCAAGAAGCCCAGAAGATCGTTTATACCATTGCTTTGCTGGTAACGTTGCTTTCGGTGCTGGGCATCTATTTTTTGACGCAGCGAATGGTGCAGCAAATCCGTGCACTGTCTGAGGGGGCTCGTCAAATTGGCCAGGGCAATCTGGATATTAAAATCTCGGTCAACACCCGGGATGAACTGGGCCAATTGGCGACAGAGTTCAATAACATGACCATGCATTTGAAAGAAAAGCTTCAGATGCAAAAATTTGTCTCGCAGATGACCCGGCAGATGATCAAGAAGAATCTGGCATCCAATGGTCGCCCCATGAAAAGTGAACAGTGCGAGATTGCGGTGCTGTTTTCGGATGTGCGAGATTTTTCGCGCTTCTCCCAGCGGAACAAGCCAGAGATTGTGGTCGATGTCATCAATATTTATCTAGATTTGCAAGCCAGTATTATCGAGGAAAATTTCGGGATTGTGGATAAGTTCATGGGCGACCAAATCATGGGCGTCTTTGAAGGGGCCAATAAGCACATCAATATGTTGAATGCTGCGGTGGCCATTCAGAAGGAAATCAGCAAGCTCAATTTTAAGCGCCGTATGTCCAATCTCGAAATCCTGACCGTTGGCGTGGGGATCAATATTGGCCATGCCGTGTTGGGGAATATCGGTTCCAAGGAGCGCATGGATTATACCGTGGTAGGTGATGTTGTCAATCTGGCGGCTCGTTTCTGCGATATTGCCAAGGCTGGCCAAATTATCACGTCGACCAAATCGTATGCCATGTTCAAACTGCCCTATCCCATGGTCAAATTGGGCGCCATCAAAATCAAAGGCCGGGATGAACCGCTGGAAATTTGCAATATCGATTATCACCGAGATTATATCATGTAAATGAATTGAGCTAATTGGCATGAAATCGGTAATCCGAAAACTAATTGTGATCACTCTCTGCTTCGGTTCTTCGGTCAGTCTTGGCCAACAAGACTTTTCGCACTTTATGCCCAATGCCCAGGCCATCGGATTGGGCAATTCTGCCGTGGCTCTGGCGCGTGATCCTGCCGCCAGTTATTGGAACCCTGCCGCACTGGCGTTCATTGTCACCGATCGCGTGTTAATCAATATCAATGATAGCTCGCAGTTCAACTATATCGGGGTAACGAAATATTTTCCCCCGGCATTGACCCTGGGCTTGAATGTTTGTCGGCCTGGCGTGCCCGACGTCAACTCCGATTGGGCGATTTTGGCGTTGGGCTATCGGCTTGCTCCGTTTTTTTCCATTGGTACCAATGTGAATATTGCCAAGACGGCGGATAACGTAATGCAATCCAGTTTCGGCTTTGGTATTTTTTTGAAATCGTTCCCTCTCTATCGAGCCGATGCTGGCGGCGGCGTCTCAAACGGGTCATGGTTCACCTCGAAAAGCATGAAGGATAAAATCAGCCTGGGGTTGACGATCCATAATGTCCCTATCAATTCCGATAAGAAACAGCATGAATTTCGGTTGGCCGTGGCCCTAAAACCGGCCAATCCCGGTCCAGTGTTCCATTTGGCTTACCATGCGTCGGCCGATACCTTCAGCCTGCACCCCGGCATCCAGATTCCGCTGTTCAAGCATACCGAGATTTTCATGGGTGCCAAAGATTTCAAGTCGGATCAATTTGCCGTTGGTGCCACTACCCAATGGGGGCCGTTTCAGCTTGATCTGGTTTACCGTTCCGCCGAGGCCAAACTGCACGCTTCGCTGATGATTCGGCTCAGCGATGACCGAAGAACGATGTTTCAGAAATACGAACGTCTGGGTGCCGAAAAGGCCAAAGAAAATAATTCCAGGGGAGCATTATCCAATTATTCCAAAGCTCTGGGGTACGAGCCGGATAATGCCGACCTGAACTATCTGGTCGCTGCGCTAAAAAAGCAAACGCGAGAACGATCTCAAAAGATCGATTCGCTATTGACTGCCGGTGATAAATTTGCCGCAAAGGGCTGGCACATTAATGCCTATCATTCCTATCAAAAAATCCTGGAGTTAGATCGCAACAACTCTAATGCCCAAAAGCGATTGAAGGAGCTCCAGCCGCGGCTAAGCGTTTATCTGGAGCAACTGTTTCGGCAGGGCGTGATCAGCTTCAAACAGAATGAAATAAGGCGGGCGCAGAGAATTTTTGAAGAGATTCTTTACGTTGATCGAACGCATGCCGGCGCCGCAGCCTACCTGGCCAAAATCGATAGCATGAATGCCAGTGCCGCCAACGACTACTTTTACCGGGGCCTGGGTTATTATCGCCAGAAAAACCTGCTACGCGCGCAGCAGGAATTTCGCGAGACGCTCAATCTGGACCCCAATCATAAACAAGCACGAGAGTATTTGAGCCGCGTCGAACGCGAAATCGACACCAATCGACGACAGGTGGAGCGACTGCTGACCGAAGCTCGGTCGCATGAACAAAAGAAGCAGTATCTCAAGGCGCATACCGCTTATCGCCGGATTCTGGAAATCGAACCCGGGCATGAAGAGGCACGCCGAAGATTGGAATCATTGAAGGGACAGATTCGCCTGGTGGTGGAAGACAAATTTCAGCGCGCCAAAAATCTATTCCTCCGAAATGACAATCAGGCTGCGATTGCTGCCTTCAAGGAAATCCTCGCTATCGATCCGGATCATGTCGCGTCCAAAAGTTATCTCAAGCGGGCTACCCAGCGGATCGAGGCACTGGCAGAACAGCACTATCAGCGCGGCCAGAATTTCTTTCAGCAAAAAAACTGGGATATGGTAATTCAGGAATGCAACCTGGCATTGGCGCTAAATCCAAATCATACGGCAGCCGAAGAATTGCATCGGACGGCTTTGGCCAATCTCAGTCTGGATAAGCTCTATGCGCGTGGAGTCGACTATTTTGACCGGGGGGATTATAAAAATGCCCGCTCCATCTTCAAACAGATTTTAGCCAAAGAGCCAAATAATACTGCGGCTCAGGACTATTTGAAGCGTGCGGAAAAAGCGTTTGACGATCGCATTACCGAGATCTTCAACACCGGCATGATCAAATATACCGAGGGCGACTACGAGGAAGCGATCAATGCCTGGAACAATGTGCTCAAAATCGACCCTCGTCACGCCAGCGCGCTGGAATACATCCAGAAAGCCCGAGAAAAACTCGAAGCACTCAATCGGATCGAGTGAGACCACAGCTTGATACCGCCCAGGATCCGCCCCATCTGCTCCAGCTCAGTGAGTCGTGAGTTTATCCCACATGCGATGCACCCGAGTGCCGGCCTGCTTGAGTTTGGTTGTCGGCAATTGCTGCGTGCTTGCCCCAACGATTTTTGGGGGGTGAGTGGTCATTTCAATGATCAGTTCATTGTTGGCGATGCGAATGTGAGATTGCAGCGGCAATGGCCCACTTCCTTCGCCGGGAAGCTGCACCGCCAGGGTCAATGCCGCTTTCAACGGCAAATCCAGCCTGGCGCTGGTCGCAGCAGGCGCGGCTGAGCGCGCTCGAGCTTCGCCCAGGAATGGCAACGAACGACTGGCCAGCAACCAGGCCATCGCGTAGCGCGCGCTTTCGGCCTCAGATATTTCAAAAATTGCCGCGACCATCTGCTGCATCCGGGATAGCATCGCCGCTGTTGCGGTATCCAGCGCCAGCCGCACCGTGTGTGTCTGGGGGGTATCCGAGCCCAACAAAGATACAAACAGCGGTCCCAGCGGATCGGCAAATGATTGGAACGCGGTGGTGACCATTGCGCTGCGCGGCATCCTCTCGGCCTGCGGCAATAGCTCTTCCAGACGAATGGCGATCGCCCGTTTCTTGCCAATATTCTTAAAATCCAACCACGAATCGACGATTCGGGAGAGGTTTTCAATGGTATGTAAATACGATCCCTTCTTTTTTTCTAATTTCTGCCGAAGTTCTTCTGCCATCACCGGCAGCTCCCAGTCCATGGTTTGGGGATGATCGATACGGGTGTCCCGGGTCCAATAGATCGAACGGGCCTGGCCGGTTTCATCGACCTGAATAGCCCAGATTACGCCTTCCATCCAGCCGGCGGTGCCGGAATTGAAGTAGCGGCTTTTCACCAGAGCGAGCTGCGGTCGAATCAGTCCATGCACGCGCTGCGAAATGTTTTGCTCCAGATTCATCAGCAATGGTGCCACGAAAGGGATCAAACTGCGCAGGTTATAGTAGGGCTGGGATTGGGGATAATGGGTATGGCCAAGGCAGATCAAATTATTTTTTTGGTAGTCCCTGGCCTCCGCTGTTTTTTTGACTTTCATCGTCGCGCCGGTAAGCGCTGCCAGTGATTCCAGATAGAAAATATCGTCTCTGGTATGGCGCCTCCGATCTGGCAGATGCTGGATGCGATGGGCAAGCTTGCACGCCGGCAAATACGCCGGGAAACTTTGCAGGATGAAGGCATTGGCCATTACGTCGGCGAAATTGATGATAGGAGAACCAGAAAACGCGATTCCCCCGGCATCGATAAATGGGTCGTCCAAAAAATCGACCGGCGTGGCAATAGCGCTGACGATCAACTTGCCGATGATATTGTTTTCATCACAATTCCAGAAATCCCATTGATGTCCATGGGCAATGATCATGGGTGCTTTGGTGGTATAGGGTGTCGAGTCCAGCCCAAAATGGAGAATGCTCTCGTCCATCGTTTTAATGCCATCGATGATGGCAAAATCATAGACTTCAAACGGCGGATCGGTGGCGGCTTTATCCCGATCGAAAATTTCCTGCAATACCGCAAACACCGCAGGCCGGCGGATGTAACAATCATGATTCCCATAGACGCGGAAGTAGCGTCCGGCTCGGTGGAGTTTGAATAGGCGATCGTAAACCGGTCGGTGGGTGGCAACAATTTGCTGGAGCTTTTCCCGCGGGCCGATGGAATAGTCGCGAAAAAACCATAACTCATCACAATCGCCGACTTCCAGCACAGTATAGCCGTGGTCGAAGGCATAATCCAGAATTTCACAGTACAATGGTTGATTGGCCGAAAAGTGATCGATGGAACCGAATTCCAGTGGCTCCCGTCGATCCGATTGGGCATCGCGGTGAATATCGCTGAAGATGAGATATTTGGGACCACCTGGCGCCGGTGCCGGCAGACGTTTCACTTTCAAGTTAGGATCGTTCTCGATGTCTTTGAACATAAGCTTCCACCATGGCAGTGGATGATGCCGCAGACAGTGAAAGATGCCGGCGATAATCAATTGAATACCCAACGGCGTGTAGCGCGCCATGCTGAGCAAAGCCCATTCTGCCGCTTCATCCTGCTGGGCCTCGCCGATCAAATCGACCAGCGCTCGGATGAGCTGGGTGCCTTCCACCGGGGCTGGCTGATTTAGATTGATTTCGGTTATGGAACGTCGGAGGGGAGCAAACAGCGATGCAACGGTTTTTTCCGGCAGGTCCGGCGGGATCAGCTCAGCGGGAAAATCGGAATGCAACAGCAGATGCGCCAATCCCAGCCCGCTGATGAGGGCTCCCGCCGGCAGTAAAAAGGGCTGAGAGCGAAGCACTTTCTGGAGCACCGTGGTTTCGCCGGCATCTGGCAGCAGGTTCAGATCGCAGAGCGACACGGTTCGCCGCAACTCCGGCCGGGCACTGGTCATGGTGGCGCAGACAGCCTTAGCGAATGTTTTCGATCCCAACGATTTGAGCGCACTGGCTAAAAAGGGACTCCAGAGTTGACTGAGCCGCTGTTGGAATTGGGTGGGATCGTTGAGACAAAAGATAGCCACCTCCTGGAAGAGTTCCTTGCTGTCAGGATGCTGTTCCAGCAGGCTTTGCAACAGGGTGTCATAGGACGCGGTATCCAGTTCGGTGGACAGGTCGCACAGATGCTGGGATAAACCAGCCACGGATGGCTGTGGCAGTTGGAACCACTCGTGCCAGATTTTGGGGTATAATTTTTCGGCAACGGCCTGCGCTGCTTTGAACCACTTTTTGAATAGATCGGAGGCAGCGGCTGGCGTTGGCTGTTGCCGCAACTGGCGGAGCTCAGCCTGAAAAGCAGCTTTGAACTCGGCAATGGTTTGTTGCAGTTTTGAGTTGCTTTTCCATTTATCGACTAAATCTAAGGCGCTGTCCATGAACGAATCGAAAAGACCCATGCAGAAATCCTTTTTGACGAGAACGATTTCCAGCGATGCTCACTGACCAGCAGACCGCTGCATCAAAGGCCGTTAGCAGTCCCCAAAATGGTCGGATTAGCGACGGGGGCCGACTGAGGCGATCCATGGTGCAGCGATAGCAACCAGCACGTCTCAATTGGCGATCGCAAAATTATGGCGACAGCTATTGGATGATGGAGTTAGGTCGCTGTCTGCACATTGTAGGGTTCGACCAACTGTCCCGTTTCTTTGAGTTGCACCTTGATGGGTACGGCCAGGGGTCGGAAGTTGGGTCGCTTTTGCACCACCTGCTCATACAGATCCTGCGGAATGACCGCCGCCCATTCCTGGCAGGTATATTTTTCCCACTCGTCGCTGAAATACTTTTCCGTGTAAAAATCAATGATATGTTGAAATAGCTCCGGCGCGGTCTGGGGATCAACAGCATCGTAGGTTTCAAAAAACTCTTGCATATATTTTTCCACATCGAAAATTGCGCTCCGCCGAACCCCATAGCGCAGGCTTTTCCAATATATTTTGAGATTAGCGATCAGGCGACCGATGAGGGACTGTCGGCGAAAAATTTTAATTTTGTCGCGCACCAATTTCAGGTAGAGTTCGACATAATAATCGATCAATTTCCCGTTGTGGTTTTTCAGCCGAACCGCCTCGCCTAATTTGATGCCAAGCTGATCCGATGCCCGATCCTCGATGGTGTTGGCGCTGGTGGCATAGCCCCAGAGCAAATTGGTTATCATGAACAGATATTTTTTGTCATGCATGCGCACGAGCCATTTCTTCCGGCGCAATGCAGCCTGGCCCTTTTCCGTATCTTCCGCTCGTTCGGTCGCGCTTTCCACGCCATATAAATAGGCAATTACTGCGCAGTTGAAAAAGTGCCCCAGATCGATAAAGCCACCGTTACTGGTGAATACAAATCGGTTGTAAAAGCCGGTCTCCATCTCAGGCTCGCCGATGGCCGGACAGAAGGTCCAGGCTAAGGCAATGAGATGCACCTGATTATCGACCAGTCGTTGGAGATTCTCCACATGTCGTTCATAGAATTTTTGGACAATTCGCCAACCAAATGGTTTTTTCCGCTTGATTTGTTCGAGCTTCTTTCTGAGTTTCAATTCGAGAAACGGGAGGATGATTAGCCGATAGTTGTCTTTGATGGTATCGTTCAATTCATCCAGCCCCAACAAAACGAGGGCGCTCACTACATTGCCCAGGCCATTGATCAATGAGGAATAGGAACTGGCAAATTTATCCAGATGGATTTTGGTCATTTGGGAACGCAGGGAATCTGGTACGAGCGGGCCGATTATCGTCTTGAAAAGATGGAGCTGCCCTTGCCGGAAGTTGGTGATGTCCTCCAGAGCCTGGTGCATGGCGTGCAGCGCATCCTGGGGGCTGATGATGTATTGCAGTTTTTCGGGAAAGCGCGGTTTCGATTCCGATTGAAGCTGCCGCCGACGGGGACGCTGGTTCATTTTTTCCCTCCCATTGGGTATCGTGCATCTGGAATAGGTAGTTGCCAACGGGCGGTAGCGAGACCAGCTAAGTTGCTGACCGCAACCCTCATCACGATCGTTATTCAAGCTTGGGTTCACTGTTTTCGCTCGCCAGATGCGGGAGAGAAAATCAATGCAAGAAAATTGGTTGCTGATGGTTGTAGCAAAGAAAACAATGACCCTTTGAATGACCTAACGACTTGATGTTCCATGCAGGTTGAGGCTTTAGTGCCAACATGAATACTGCCCGTTGCACTTTATTGCCATTGGCAATTTACAGATTAAATGTAAAAAAGTCAAGCAGAAAATCGGATACCTTGCAAAACCTCCCTTATGAGTGGATAGAGCTACTGACCGTTGGCTTAACATTCTGAAATTTTGGAAGGATTCCATTTTTAAGCGACCAGTAAGTTCACCGATAACTGATCTTTTGCGATACCTTACAAAACATTTTGGCCTTTCACAATTAAAAAAAACGGTCGCTACGGGCAGGGCCACATTCAAGTCGCCCGGCCGGTAGCGACCGGCATCAAAGGATCGCGCGGCGTCAATGCTTAGCTGCCGCACCGGATCGGACCGGCCGGCAGGAGCAAGTCATTTGCGATATCCCCAATCTATCGGATCATCTCAATCATCAGGCTCAATTCTTCGACCATTTTGTCGGTATCGCCGCCAAAACCGACACTTTTGAAACGAATGACACCGCTTTTATCGATGACAAATTTGGTGGGAATACCATCCACATGGTAAGCGGCGATGACTTCGTTTGTTAAATCCAGCAGAACATGAAAGGGGTAGTTCTGCTGTTTGATGAAGTCGGCGACTCGTTTTTCCACCCCTTCACCCTTTTCCCAGGTATTGATGAATAGAAATTGAACTTCATTGTCGGCCTGGAATTTTTCCACGGCCTGTTTCATTCCTGGAAAGGAAGCCAGACATGGCCCGCACCAGGTCGCCCAGAAGTCGACCACTACCACTTTTCCGCGCAGCGTCTTCAGGGAAATGGTTTGGCCGGCCAGATCAACCAGCGAAAATTCCGGAGCAGGTTGATTGAGCATCTCCTGCTGCAATTTTTCTTTGAGCTTGGTGCTGCCTTCTTTTTTCAAATTGGCGAAATACTGATCCAAGCCCTGCTCCGAGCCCTTGACGTGAAGGTATGCTTGCTTGAAGAGTTCATCACAGCCAGGCGAGCTTTTGCCCGCTTTGATCAAGCTATCGAGAAATTGATAACTCTGCTGATGCTGGCCGATATCCTGCAACGCCCGGGCATAGCGCTCGTTGATGTCCGAATTAGCTTGATACGTCAATTGGACCGCCTCCTGAAAAAGAGGCACCGACTCAGCAATCCGATCGAGCTTGTACAGAGCATAGGCGTACGTATCCAGAATGAATCCCAATGAATTCTGGCGAGTTTTTAGCCACTGGCTTTGAGTTAAATAAGCTGGTTTTTCGGCGGAGGGAGCATTCAAATCCTGTCTGGCCAGAGCCACGCCTTTTTGAGCCAGCGCCGCTGCTCCCGCCAGATCGAAATCTTTCTCGATCATGTCCCAGGCGACGGTGTTATACGCCACGGAACTGGGTTTGGTCAGGCCGGCCTCCAGCAGCGCCCGCGCATCGTCATATTTTTGGGCCTGGACATAGGCATTGATCAGCATCATTTCCATGTTGGCAATGCGTTGGCTTTGCGGAAAATCTTTTTTGAACTGGGCCAGCAGACTGCGTTTGGCGTTCAGGTCTTTTTCCGCATAGAATTTTTGGAAATGCTCAGATTGCACCAGTTCGCCCGTTGGCTCCGCCTGGCGAATCTCGTTTTTAAAGGCTTCGGCTTTCTGCGGCTGTTGCAATTGGTAGCTGTACCAATTTGCCAGTCGTTTTTTATCGTCCAGGGTAAGCTTGCTCTGGGCAGCGATGCTATCCACCTGAGCCTGCACCCTAACTTTGCCATTGGTTTTGTCGGTAGCCATAATGAGCTGCCAATAAAGATCCAGATAGAGCGGCTTCCGGTTGGGGAATAAGGAAAATTCTTGTTCCAGATTTTTCAGTGCCAATTGTGGGTTGCGTTTCAACTGCATCGGATAGCCACCGGAAAAATACGCCTGGGCCAGGTTGGCCAATGTTCCCGGCAAATAGTTGCCTCTGGCATCAAAGAGTGGAATGGGATAGCCTTGATGCTGGCTGTCATCGCTGCGATCGCCCGATTGAAAGACAACAAAGATCACCGTGGCCGAAGCCTCGGGTTTAAACGTGCTGCTCCAACTTTGGCCGCGTCTGGTCATGGGTAGCTCGGTGGCGCTGGGAAAACCCGACTTATCAGAAAATTGATAGATTATCGCCTGAATGGGCTCTGCTTTAGCCAGTGGACCTCCAGTTGGCTGGTAGGTCAGGGTAATTTTTTGATCGACCTGGGGTCGGGTTGGAGCATAGGAAAATGTTTGGCTTTGACCATTCGCGTAGAGCGAGCCCAAAAGAAACAAGGCCCAAAATAGCGTGGTTACTGCTTTCATACGATTCTCCTTGAGAATGAATGTGGGAGTTAATGGTTTTAGCAACCGGTTCAGTTTAGCGTTTGATCCCCACCAGGTTTCGCCTGTGGCACCGCCGGCGCAGGAATCCAAAATCAAATTGCCAATCTGCTGCTGGAACCGAAGTCGTCCGAGCAAGTAGCTTGTTCATCTTTCAAGCGAGCCGAAAATGGCTATTCTGGCCAGACCGAATTTGGTCTTGCTTGCGAAAATAAAATCTTTGAAATTTTTCTGCTTGATTTTTAAACTTGAATTACCTATTTTTGGTTCACCGAATTTATGAATTATGTTGACATTTTATGAACTATAATATTCCCGCCGAAAAAATCACGCAGGTCCGAGAGGCATCGGATATTGTGGAACTGATTTCGACGTATCTCACGCTAAAAAAAGCGGGCAAGGGATTCGTGGGCCTCTGTCCGTTTCACACCGACTCCTCGCCATCCTTCCATGTGGATCCTCGGTCGCAGCTTTATTATTGTTTTGGCTGTCAAAAAGGGGGCAATATTTTTAATTTTCTAATGGAAATCGAAAAGATGTCCTTCGTCGAGGCGGTGGAATTCCTGGCGCAAAAAGCCGGTATTTCGCTGCCGAGGACGGCAGTGGATGATCGCCTGGAAAAAGAGAGGGAAGCGCTCTATTTTGTGAATCGCTGGGCGGCTAATTATTTCTATAAAAATTTATTATCACCCGCGGGCCAGCAAGCATTGCGATACGTTCAAAGCCGGGGAATTAATCAGGAGATGATCAAAACATTTGGTCTGGGCTATTCATTGCCCGATTGGGATGGTCTGCTACGCCAGGCGCAGGTCGATTCGGTTTCGCCCGACGTGCTTTTCAAGGCAGGATTGGTCATCAAAAGGACCGGCGGCGGCTATTATGACCGGTTCCGAGGGCGCTTCATGATCCCGATTGTCGATTTGTACAAAAAAGTGCTGGGCTTTGGTGGCCGGAAAATAATCGATGACGATACACCAAAATATATCAATTCGCCCGAAACCCCGATCTATCAGAAAGGACAAATTCTATTCGGTCTATATCAGAGTCGCGAGGCCATCAAACAGGCGGATCAGGCGATCTTTGTGGAAGGCTACCTGGATTTGATTGCGCTCTACCAGTTTGGCGTCAGGAATGTGGTGGCCACCTCGGGCACTGCGCTCACGCCCGCCCAGGCTAAGCTGATTCGGCGGTTTACCGAAAATGTGATTTTGCTGTATGATGCGGATGCCGCCGGCACCTCCGCGGCGATGCGTGGCGCCGACATCTTCCTGGATGCCGGGTTGGAGGTCAAAATCATAGCGTTGCCTGCTGGTCACGACCCGGACAGCTTTGTGCGTGAACGTGGGGTGGACAATTTCAAATTTGTGTTGTCGCGCGCCAGGTCCATTATCCAATTCAAAATTGAAATGCTGGCAAAAAAATTGGATCTATCCACCACACCCGGAAAAAGCCAGGCGGTGAATTCCCTGCTGGAGTCCATCGCTCATATCAAAGATAGCATCAAGCAGAATCTTGCTCTCAAAGAGGTTGCGGAGCACTTTCGGCTGGATGAGCGAGCGCTAATGGAGCAGCTTCGACACCTCCAGAAAAATGGGCAATATCGTTCGATGGTTGCCGATCGGCCCGATACTTCCAGCACCCCCAAACCAGTACGGCAGAAATCCAAATACGAGTTAGCCGAAGAAGATATCGTGCGGCTGGTAATGGAGGATGCAAGCTGGCTTCAGTTACTCAGCAAGCATCTATCACTGGATGAAGTTGCCGACGCCGGGATCAAAGAGTTGCTGGCAATTATTTATCGCCTGTATCAACAGCAAGAAAAAGTGGATCGAAAAATGATCCTCAACCAGATCACCGACCCCCAGCTCTCCGCCCGCATCGTTCAGATCATCGCCACCCGCTATGGAGAGACCCTGGATCGCCGCAAGTTGATTGAGGATTGTCTGGTGCTATTAAAGCGCCGTCGCCTGGAAAATGTCCTGGCCAACCTGGAAAATGAAATTAAAATTGCGCAGGAAAAACAGCTTGACGTATCGGAATATACCCGGAAATATCTGGCGTTTCGGGAACAGATCAAAAAAATTGAATCGAAGGAATTTTTGAGGCAAGAATAGCTGCGCCTCAAGGGGAAATGATATCCTGAAAAAGTGGCACGAGTTCGGGATGGATCATGCAGTAAATAATGGAGTGATAGAGTAATGGAGTAATGGAGTGCGGGAAAGGTGAACTAATTCATGTGCCGACACTCCAGCGATTCAGTTCACCCACAATTTATCACCATGACGCGTTCTGAACCGTTTTTAGTTAGTTACTGATTGACAAGGAGGCTTGGATGCCAATCGTTGCTGGAATTGATTTCGGGACCTTAAGCGTTCGGGTGTCTATTTTTGATGACCAAAAAGGACGGCTGGGATCGGCCAACGCCGGCTACGAACTGATGCGAAATCCCCAGGAGCCGGACCAGGCGACCCAGCGACACGTTGATCAGATGAATGCCCTGATTGCGGCGATGAGGCAGGCGCTGGCGGCAGCAGGCGTGAGTGGCAAGCAGATCGCAGCTCTGGCGATTGACACCACTGGCTCGTCGGTGATTCCCGTCGATGAACATTTACGGCCGTTGGATGATTATTATCTGTGGTGCGACCATCGGGCGAAAAAGGAGGCCGCGCTGATTACGCATGTGGCGCGTGAGGAACATTTGCCGCACATCCAATGGTGCGGCGGCACCTATTCATCGGAGTGGGGCTTCTCGAAAGTGCTCCATTGGTTGCGAAACAATCCTACCAAACGCCAGCAATTCGCCAGCGCCTTTGAGCATAGCGATCTGGTGGTCGGCATTCTGTGTGGTGCCAAAACGCCGCGCGACGTCAAACGAAACATCTGTGCTGCCGGCCATAAATGGATGTGGAACAAAGACCTTGGGGGACTACCGCCGGAAGATTTCCTGAAAAAAGTCGATCCGCTATTTGCGGGCGTGGCCGCGAAGGTCACCGGCGAATATGCCACTTCGTTGACCATTGCCGGCCGGCTTGCGGAAGAATGGGCGGAGAAGCTGGGTCTGCAGGCGGGCATTCCGATCCCGGTAGGCGCATTGGATGCCCATTGGGATGCCATTGGCGCGGGTGTTCGCGAGGGCGATGTGGTGAACGTGATCGGCACTTCGACCTGCATCATGGCCATTGTTCGGCAGACGGATTTGATCCCTGGCGTATGCGGCGTGGTCGCAGGTTCGATTCATCCGGAGTACTATGGCATCGAGGCTGGCCTGTCCGCGTCTGGCGATATTTTCGATGCCATCGCCCGACGAGCTGGAGCGGGTATTCAGCAATTGTCGCAGGGTCTGGAGAAATATCGAGCGGGACAAACGGGATTGCTGCGCCTCACCTGGGATAATGGCGATCGCACGATTCTGGTCAATCCTGAGTTGACCGGAATTACCCTGGGCTGGAATTTGACTCACAGCGCACAGGATGAGTTGTTTGCTGCCATTGAGGGCACAGCTTTTCACACTCGCATTATTCTGGAACGGATGCAGGAATATGGCGTGCCGATTCAGCGCGTGATCAATGGTGGTGGCATTCCCCAGAAAAATGAAGTGCTGAATCAGGTCTATGCTAATGTGCTGGGCGTACCGATATTGGTACCTGAACAGGATGTCACCAGTCTTGGTTCGGCGATCTTCGCATTCATGGCCGCTGGCGCATTCAAGTCGATTGAGGCCGCTCAGAAACAGCTCTGCCCAACTTATAAAATTTTTGAACCCGATGACAGATCCGTTCGGATTTATGCGGAGCTATTTTCATTGTTCAAAAAATTGTATTTTGCCTTTGGAAAGGCCGATGCAGCGCCGATAGCAGTGGGCGAGGTTTTGCCGAAGCTAAGGGAGCTTGCGGAGCGAGTGCGCAAGCCAGCTTGAAATGCATCCAAAACGATTGAAGTCCGCCCCTGGACCTCCCTTGAGTTTGATAATCCGGATAATCGATATCGAGATATCGATAACGGACTCGATTTATTTTAAGTAATGCGGCCGTGGCATATAATCTGTCATAAGTCGTACCCCTCGCTTTGTTCTAAATATGATCAACGCTGATCCTGATTTCTATATTGTATGAAATATAAATAACGCTTTCTGGCTTTTCATGATGAATTTTAAGTATACTTAAAACAATCGAGCAGTTAAACCAGGTGTGGCAAAAGCAAGGGATAGGAAATTTCAATAAATGGCGATTGTTTTTTAGAAACCATGTTCCGCCGGGAACGATTGAGACTAATCGTGAATTTGCGGCGACTGAATTAGATGGGATGGAGAAATTATGAGAGAAATTCGTCGATGAAAAGCGAAATGGCAAATGTGAGACGTGAAAAGTATCAAATGACTATTTTTTATTAATTCGTCTGCTGTCTAAGGTTTCACACAACTTCTTTTAGATCGCCAGCGCCAGCCGCTGATTGATCATTCGCCAGATTTGAGCCAGTGCATTTTCTTTTCCATTAAAAAATCCTCAAAAAACCTGCAATTACTCATTAATACGATCAAATTTTTCAATGATGCGGCGAATTTCATCAGCCGTTATATCGCCTTGTTCTGTCTTAGAATAAATAGTCACCAATATTATTTTTAATGTGGTTTTGATGTAATAAATTAGTCGATAGCCCGCTCGCTTTCCTTTCTTTATATCTGAATTCCTAATTCGTACTTTATAGACAGTATACTTAACACCTTAAATTTGATCTCCCAATGTTTTCCCTGCCTCTAAAACCTCAATTACAGGTTGGACATCAGATTTTATATGCCGATATTTTTTTGATAGATGTCTTATATTCCGTTTAAATTCGGGTGTATATTCCACCTCAATACGAACATTCGAAGCATCATTCTTATTCGGCATCTATTCCTTCCCACAAATCAGCCACGGTTCTTGTTTCACCTTTTAATACTTCGCTCCAGCCCTGTTTAAAACTCTCCTCGGCTGGTTTTAAGGTTACGCTCTCTCTAAAGATGCGTATGATTTGATGCAGATAAGGAAGATTCTCAATGGGAGTCTTATCGATCTCTTCGACGAGTTGTTCGCGGTATGTTAAACCATCTGTCGCCATGTCGACCTCTCATTTTTTATATTAATCTTGCATCAGCGCTCACATAAGCACCTTTCCGCCTTGGTCGTCTCGCAGGCGTTCCGTATAACATTCCTTCTACGCTGATGTCTTCATCAACATCAGGCCAATGGATTCCCTGCCCATCTCCAATAATCTCGTAGTTTGACCGCTGTTGAGGTGGGGCCTCAGATAATCGCCAGGACCAGACAAGTGGGACGCTGATGGTGCGACCATCAACAAGATTGGCGATAATCTCGTCTTCTGTTATCTGTATATTTTTGATCGTTGGCATATTAAATAGACCTATTTGTTTGTAATTTAGAAAAATCGGTTCTGAAAGTCAAAGGAATTTTTAGGGAAAATTGAAATGGCAAACGTTAGACGTGAAAGGTGAGACGTGAAAAGTGAAAAGCTTCAAATGACTATTCTTTTCAATGCGTCTGGCGTCCTGCTGTTCACGCTATTGCTTTTAGCTCGCAAGCGCCAGCTCCTGGTTGATGATTAGCCAGAATAGCGCAATCGCCGCTCGTTTCCCATCGAAAAAATCTTCAAAAAAACCTGGGGCATTCAACGCTGGGGGATAGGAATACCGCTCGCCATCGTCACCAATCTCGGTAACCCAATCGCCTGGCTCATAAGGAAGGTCAATTTCGAATAGATCGTGGGGGTGAAGATAGGGTGACGGCCCTGATCGTTTAAAATGCGATAATCATCGGCCTCAATTCCAATAACAACATAGGATTGTCCTGGTGTCAAATCATTGTATTCAATATTTCCATATTTCAGTTTTACTGTCATATTTATCTCAGCTAGTCAACCTTTATTTTCCAAAGGAAGAACAAAATTTATTTTCTATTAAATCTAATTCGAGGGCTTAAATTCCACTTGATTGTTCCTGACGAGCAATAGATTAATCCAAGGCATGAGAAAGAATTTCAGAAACCCAGGATTCAACATTTTTTCCCGCTTTTTCGGCCAACATAATGACCTTTTTGTGCTGATCAGGTGTTAGACGAATAGTAAAACGACCTGTGAAGGGTCTGTCAGGCTCCTCACCTCTTTCAGCGCAAAAAGCCAGATAATCCTCCACTGTGTCTTCAAATGCTTTTTTAAGCTCGGCTACCGATTGCCCTTGAAAAGTGATCACATCACGTGTGTTTACAACTTCGCCATGGAAAATATTGGCTTCGTCATCAAATTCTATACGGGCTAAATAGCCTTTATATTTCATCATGATTCTAATTTTGTTTCTTTTTGACCAAATAATCACTTAACGTTTTCAATAAACGTAGATGCCGTTCAACAGAAATTTCTCCAATTGCTCCAGCGATACTTTTATGTGGTAACACCGCCAGAAAACCAAGTCTAATAACAGATGTTGTTATCAAACCGCTTGATGTAAAGTCAGGATCAGCAGGAGAAATTATTTCGTCAAAATCATTGACTTACTGGCTTAGTTGAGAGCTTACTCCACACACAAGAAAATCATTATACTTTGGCAACTCACGTAAGATAATGACAGGTCGATGCTTTATTCTTCCATCGGCTTGTGGAATAGGGTCAGAATCACCTCACCTTCTTTCATAATCTGGATTTGGCCTCCTGATCATGTCCAATGCATATTCTGGTTCATCTTTACCATAAGCATTTTCCAATCCCTTCCGAGAGAAATGCAGCCATGCTTCTCGTTCATCACTCAACTTTTTTTCAGGTAAAACAGTAACGATAAGCCTGGTGTTAGGTTCAAGCTCATAAGGTTCGTCTAAAATGATTTGTTTACCATCAAAATGAGCCTGTAATGTCACGTCCTCCATTATGTTTATCGCCTCTAAACGTCCTCATAAAACCAACGAATCCTATTACCCCTAAGCTTAAGGCAATAAGTTATTTACGGTTTTATAATCGACGCAATATATCATCTCGAGAGATGTTCTTGTGGTTTGCGACTGAACGAACGATGTTGTTTAGCGTACCAACTCGTAACGAATCATGATCGGGTATTGCCAGTCGCTGATGCGATGGATCTTCGGTTTCTAAAACGATGTGGCTGCCTTCTTGATGAACTTTGTGGTAGCTAAATTCTCGGCAGAGGACTTTGACGAGCTGCCGTCCACTGATATCTCTTGGAATTTTCATGCGACCGCCAACATTTCATCTCTAATCAGATGCAGACGAATAGCAGCGGGAGGTTGCTGATCAAAATAATAAGCCTTCACGGCTTCTTTTACATTTCGGCGCAATTCATCCCAGTTATCAGCCTGTGTGAATATCCCTTCGGTCAAACACTCAGCGACAAAGCCACCGTCCGCCTCTTGAATCACTTCAAAAATTAGCTCATTCATGATATAATCCTTTTGACGTTAATTTCGATTTGTGACATAATATATCGAAAATCCTGTCGGCTTAGCAATATATAAAAATCCTTCGTTGAAGTCAAGAAGTAATTTTTGCGGATGTTTTAATTTTCAGCCATCTCGATTACGGGACTTATATGATTTCGGCTCCCATCATTCTCAGCCATTAATTGCCGAGCGATTATCGAATGTCCCTGCGGGAAAAATTTGATGGCGAAATTTAGCGCAATGATAATGAGATGAAATTTTTGTTAATTTTTGGTAATTGGTATGATTGTTGTAAATTTTATCGTGCATTATAAAATTTGGACTTATTTTTCTAAATAAAAAAAATGATGAACCTCATTCTCTGCGCTTGAGGTTTATTTTTCATAAAGAACTTATTGATATTAATAACTATTTCAGATTTTCAAAATTGAGAATCACATTGTATTTAGTTGGATAAGATATAAAGAGAAAATATGCATGAATGCAACGAGTTACGAACTATACCATGATGAATCTAAAGAAGAGGGATACTGGCATGGTATGCTTCTCGTGCCAATTGATAAAAAGGATTTACTGTTAAAATATTTGAATGCGTCAAGATTAAATACAGGATATTTAAGTCCGATTGGAATTAAAAAAGTTAAAAAACATGGCCGCATTTATGATTGTGCTGAATCTTGGATTCAACTTGGTGTCGCAGCGTTAATATCGCAGCTAAAAGGAACAACGGTTCCTGTTTCTTTGGCGGAACGAATACGAGGCAAGAAACAGTACATTAACTTTAGAACTTTAATAGGAGCAAAATTCATTGCATTCAGAGAGAAAGATAACCTTAGCAAAATGAGCGAATTTCTTGATTATGGTGGCAAAGTTGAAACAACTTTTAGAATGGGACTAAAAGGAGGGATTCATTTTTTGGCAAATGAAAATGAACCAATTAGCATTAAAAAAATGCATTTTGATGGATATGAACACCATAAGCGACATATAGATTACGATAGAATTGTTAATCGTTTATATGGATTAAGATCTTATTGCTCTATTGTTGAAAGTGGAGATCTAATAGATGATAGAACAAGCAATCATACCCGAGTTGACAGTCAGTGCTATGAGGATTGCCAACTATTACAACTTACTGATCTCTTAATAGGTTGTTTTCGATCGGTTCTTATAAAACAAACACGAAAAATTCATAAAGAACTTTCATATCCAGTAGAGTCAATAATAAGACGATATTTTGCTGGCTATGCGAGAATGAGTAACAGCAGATGGCGGAATTCCCTTTGCATAAGCCAATGTTATTTACACTCAGGATGTTGGAAATTTGAAACCTTTAATTTTCAGAAAAAAAATGAACAGCAATTACCATTATTATTAAATTTATAAATATATCTTAAGAAGGATCATATCTGACATGTAAGGTACACCGATGAATAATGGCTACAGTTTGAATGTTCAATCTCTCTCAAGTATGTTTCTTAATGCTTGAGAAATTTATATAATAGAACATCGACTAAGAGATAAAAAATGAGGCAAATCCCATGCTAGAATTTCAACTTTTCAGAATTAAGGTATTTCCTTCAAAACAATTAAGCATTTTTGAATCAGATTTAAGTCGTCCTGAAATACTTAAACTTGCTATTACTGCATTGCCTTCTGCAGAATTAAGAAAGGGGATGATTTGGAAAATAGGAAATATTGTTCAAATTGATGAATCTGGTTTGTATTTTCGTGTTGGCAGAACATCAAGATTAACCATTGAAATATATAAAGATGGAAATTTTATTGATACTGAATTTGAAACGGCACCGTATACTCATGTAATTTTAGATAACGATTTAGAAGTTTGTGCAATTGCTAAAAAAAGCCGCTTATCTCCTAAAACCGTTGGTATTGCTAACCAATTCATTCGTTTATTAAATGAATCAGAAACAGCGAAAAAATTTAAATCTAATTTTATTGTTAGTGAGATAACCGATCCAGAGGATTTTATTAGTCATTTAAAAAATTCGTTTTCAATTTATAGATTTTGGATTAGCTTTACTAGACCAAACGCTTGGGATGTTAATAAAGACTTCATAGAGCCAACCCAAAAACTAGTTGAAGAAACTAATAGCGCTTCTGGAAAAACTCAATTAGAAGGGAATAACTTAAATGCAAGAGTATTAGAAGAACTTGCTCGTTCAGCAGCTGCAACAGGGGATAATGCAGCAGCTTGGTTGCAGCCTAGAGAATCGGAAAAAATCATAAAAAAACAATTGAAAGGAAAAAATCCAGTTCTTTTATATGAAGATGAATTTGAAAATTTTGAAATTAGAAAAAGATTTTTAATTCGCCTAAGACTATTATATCAAAAAATCCGACTTGGGGAAACAAATTAATGTCTAATAATGAATTCATAAGATATTGGGTTTGGTTTTTTAAAGGTAGTGGCGGCAAGGCTGGTTTCCGTCGACTTATAAATCTATGGCTATTTTTTCATTTCATTATTGCAATATGTTTGTCATTAATCATTCAAGAAGATTTAAAGACAATGGCAAATACTGTTCTTTTACCACTAATTGGCATTTTTATTGGG
>CAZYNP010000044.1:0-49133 GCA_964647995.1 uncultured Cytophagia bacterium | reverse complement strand
TTTCAAAATTTCAAAAAATTAAGCGACCGGTCAGTGGCTCTGTCCACGCAGACGTGAGGTTTTACCAATAGCTGCTAAATTTGCGAAGAACCCGGATCGTTATCAATTTGCTTCCAGTTTGAGCAACTGGCTTCTTAGCTCAAACGGATCGGCAGCGGCCTGTTGCCCGCGCACCCTGCAGCTCAATGCATGAAATAGCTGTTTCACAATGCGATAGCGAGCCATGTGTTGGGGGATACCGTGTTTGCGTCTTGCTTCCTGCAGTTGAACAAATGGGGTGACGATCGCCGATAGTCTGGTCTGATGGTCTACCGCTTTCAGGTAAACCCAGGCAGCATGTAGAGCCGCACCTAAGGCCGCCCCTTCACCTTCCACCGGTACCACGTCGATCTCGAAAATATCAGCAATGGTTTGGCACCAGACCTCCGATTGCGACAATCCGCCGGTCAATCGGATCTCTCGGGCAGTAACTGGCATCCGCTGAAAACCATCATACAGATTCAAAATATGACCTTCCAGCACCGCGCGACATAGATAATCCTTCCGAAAATCATCCAGGCCAAAGCCAAAGTAGAGCGGAGCCGCCAGTGGCACATCGGGCGTGCGTTCGCCGGCATACCAGGGAATGAGCAGGCGACCGCCACAGCCAGCCGGCACTGTTTTCACCACCTCGGCAAAATCCTCATGCGATAGATGAAATTGCTGCAGCACTGTATTGTAGCCGTTTGCCAGATTCGAGACACACAGGAGCGGCAGGTAGTGGCCGGTGCTATCACAAAATGCGGCTATTTCTCCCAGCGGATCGATGAACGCTTGCTCCATGAAGGTATAGGCGGTGCCACTGGTGCCAAGGCTAATGGTCACAATGCCCGGAAGCACGTTGCCGGTACCCACCGCGCCGTACATATTATCACCGCAGCCGGCATCGATCTGGCATTCTGGATCGAAACCGTATTTTGAAACCAATGTGGGCGAGATTTTCCCAATAAATTGATCCGATGGCAATACCGGCGGCAGTTTTTGCGCCAATGCCGGCGAAATCGCTGTTAATACTTTCTGCGACCAGGTTTTTCGAGCCGGATGCCAGAGCGCCATTCCCGAAGTATCGCCAGGCTCCATCACCCGGACTCCACCGTCCTTGCCTCCGGTAAGGTACCAATTAACGAAGTTATGCACAAGAAAGAAGGTGTTCGTGGCCTTAAACGCGTCGGGTTCGTGACGGAGTAGATGATAGATTTTGGCGGCGGTATAACCGGTGCGCTGAGTATTTCCCACCTCCTCGATCATATTTTCCGCTCCACCTACAGCCCGGGTAAGAAGTTCGCACTCTTCAGCCGTGGAAAAATCGTTCCATAGCTTGCTGCGGGGACGGGACAAATTGCCAGCCGCATCCAGGCAGACCAAACCGTGTTGCTGTCCGGATACCGAAATCGCTTTGATGCTTGCGAGCGGAATGGATGATCGTTTCAGGCGGGTAAATAGCATCTCCAGCGCATCCAGCCACATCTGTGGATCTGATTCCGAAACGCCTTCGGCCAATCCCTGGATGACCCCATTGGCGGTATGGTATTGGGGGAGATCTTTGTCATAATTGACGCTATCGGTGTAGATCACTGAGCTTTGATCCAGGTCGATGAGAACTAATTTGCAGCTTTGCGTTGAACAATCGATACCAGCAAAAAGTCGCTGTGCCATTTTCCTCCCTCATTGAAAATTAGTATTCAGCCACTTATTTCCATTGCCAGCAATACAGCCTTGCTAACCCCCTGCGGTGAAACCGTACCCCCAGCCAGAGTGATGAATAAATCCAAATTCTCGTTCAATCATAGTGGCTGGTTGACCAGTGCCAAACTGGGACGTCGGGCCGAGGGTTCTGAGCAATCACGACTTAGCGCCAGGCCAGCCACCCGGTTATTTTTTATCGCCAAAGCTGAACGTTTGGCGATAGGTCTTCTCCCCTTCTGCGGGATCGGAGGGCGGGAAATTGCGCCAGCCCTTTACCCGACTGATGATGCAGCTCTCCATCCGTGGGCTGTTGACAGTGGACGACACAATGGCCGCACTGGTGACAATCCCCTCTGGATTGATCGTGAAGCGGACCACAACTTTCCCTTTGGCGGTCGGATCGTATTTCAACTCTTGTTTATAACAATCCTGGATCGCTCGAGTGTGCGATTGAACCACATTCAACACATCCTGCGCGGTTCGAGTTCGGCGCACCGTAAAGAGCTCAGCCAGCCGCTGCTGCTCGCTGGAGGGCACGGCCTCGAATTCCACATTGCGCTCGATATTTTCGGACTTCGCCGTCGCGATGGGCGCAATATTCGCGATCGCCTGTCTCGTTTCGGCCTCGGTAGTAACCCGACCGCCGCGGAGATCGGTCTGTTCTTCGGCCTCGCCGCTGCCAGCGCTCTGCCGAATCTTGCGTAAGTACCCACTGCTGCCATACCGAGGCACCTCGATGGTGCTCAGTTTAGCCAGCACATTTTCCAGGTGGGAGGAGTTTTCCGAGGCATATTCCAGCAGGTCGTCCACATATTCGCGATCCACTGCCCGGGCTTCCCGGGAGATCAGGCCTAATAAGCCCACTGAATTCACCTGGCGGTCTAATTCTGTCTGGGGCACGCCGCGGCCCTGGCCCACGCTCGATTTTCTGGCCTCAGCCAGAGATTCTCGCGAAGGTAATTGCGCGACCGCCAGGCCGCCGCTGCGCCCACCTTCGCTGCCGGTTTCTGTCTCGGCCAGGGAGGGTATGTTCTTGATGGTCTCGATGATGTTATTGGTGTAAACATCCATCCATTTCCCCAGGCCGGTAATCACCTTGCTATTGACTTTATTCTGATACACATTGGTGGCATCGAAAGAATAGGGCGTGGTTGCTGAACCACTTTTCAATAATAACCGGGCGTACTGCTCGTGCATTTTATTAATCGAGCTGGTATCCAGGACGGTTGGTAATAATTTTTTGAGAATCAAGAGCGCGCCCAGATTGAGAACAATCGAACCAAGCAATATCAACAAAAACGTCGTGTTAATTGACCGCAGAACTTTTTTCTTGAATTCGGTCGGGAATCTTTCGATTTTATACGGGACACGAACCTCGGGGCTGGACATGGCGTTACCCTTGGCGAAGGTGACGCTGGTGTCGATCTCATTGGTGTAGTTCTTCACGCCTATCTCCACAGGTTAAAACAGTATTCTTCTCAGTCGAAGTTGGGATATAATATATAGGATTATCCTTAAAAGTCAAGTATAAAAAAAATGGTTACCAAAAAATTATGTTCAGTGATATTTTGCTCCGATGTGACCACTGGCTGCAAAAGTAATGCCGAAATTCATTGCTGCCAAGCCATATTCAGCACCACCTGAGACCCAAAAACTGGCGAACATGTAGGAAGGTAGCCAGCAGCTAAAATAAAAATAATAAATATTTCTCTTGCATTTTACATTAAAAAAATTATCTTATAGCCTTACAAAAAATAGGATGAACAAATTGATATCGGAACAAAGCGGAGGCAAAAAATGAATATTGGCATTCCCAAGGAAACCCTCGCTGAAGAAAGACGCATTTCGCTGACGCCCCAGGGGGTATATTCCCTGGTGAAAGACGGCAATAAGGTCTATATCGAAAAAGATGCTGGCAAAGACGGCCGTTTTTCGGATGAAGACTTTCAAGAGATGGGCGGTGAAATCGTATTTTCGCGGCAGGAAGTTTTCCAGCGATCGGATTTGGTCATCAAAGTGATGCCACCGACGGAACACGAAGCGCAGTTTGTCAAAGAGGGACAAATGATATTTTCCTTCTTGATGTTGGGGCTGCAGACCAAAGGTGCCATCGATCAATTGATCCAGAATAAAGTAACGGCGATCGGAACGGAACTGATCGAAATAGCGCCACGCTATCGGCCGTTGCTGGTGGCCATGGGCGAAATAGCGGGCAACATGATGCCTCAGATCGCCGGTCGTTTCTTGCAATGCGACAACGGCGGCCGAGGCATTGCCATTGGTGGTTTTCCTGGCATTCCACCGGCCACCATCGTGATTTTAGGCGCGGGACATTTAGGCTATCACTCGGCCAAAGCCTTTGTCGGCCTGGGGGCTCAAGTCATTGTGCTGGATGACGACATTGCTCGGCTGCGCTACATCAACAACGAGCTAAAAGGCAGGGTAATTACTGCCATCGCCAATCATTACTCCATCCAACGGGCGCTGCAATTTGCCGACGTCTTCATCGGCGCGGTGTATCAACCCAACCAACGCACCCCGATCTTGATTACTGCAGACCAGGTGCGACTGATGAAACGCGGCGCGCTGATCATCGATGCTGCCATTGACCACGGCGGCTGTGTCGAGACCAGCCGGCCAACCACCCATTCCGATCCAGTTTTTCTGAAGGATGGCGTGCTGCACTATTGTGTACCCAACATACCCTCGGTGGTCGCTCGAACTGCATCGCGGGCCATGAACAATATTGTGCTGCCCTTGATTTCATCGATCGCTCGCGATGGCATTGAACAAACCTGTCGCAGCAATCGCATTCTGAATTCTGGTATTTACATTCATCTGGGCAAATGCAACCATAAAGCGGTGGCCGGCCTTTTTGATCTGAAGTACGAACCTTTTAAATGTGAATAGTTAAGAATCAAGTAGAGAGAGCTATTGTTATGAACTGGATGGAAATTTATAAGCAGAAATTGACTACAGCGGAAGAGGCAATTCGAATAATCGAAAGCGGTAATAGAATTTATATTTCTGGCAATGCGGCTGCCCCGTATCTTGTGGTACGGGCCCTGGCCGCGCACAAAGATAACTACCGTGATGTGGATGTCGTTCATGTGTTGCTATTGGGGGATGACCCGCTATCAGCTCCTGGCATGGAAGGGCATTTCCGACACAAATCGCTGTTCGTCGGTCCGGCCGACCGCAAGGCTGTGAATGAGGGCAAAGCCGATTACTTTCCCATTTTTCTCTATGAAATCCCGGCACTGTTTGTCCATGGCACCCTGCCATTGGACGTTGCCATCGTACAAACATCACCGCCGGATGCGCATGGCTTTCTATCGTTTGGGGTCGAAGACCTGGCAACCAAGGGCGCTGCCGAGAACGCCAAGAAACTCATCATCCAGATCAACGATAAAATGCCGCGCACTCTGGGCGATTGTTTTATTCATGTCTCCAAAGCAACGAAAATTGTAGAAACCTCGGAGGAACTGCCCACCCTGGAAATCGCGCCGCCAACCGCCATTGAGCAACGAATCGGTGAATACATCGCTGATCTGGTGGAAGATGGCTCGACGCTGCAGTTGGGTATTGGAGGCATTCCCAATGCTGCCCTGAGCGCAATGGACAACAAAAAAGATCTGGGTATTCATACCGAGATGGTTTCCGATGGCATCATGGAAGGCATCGAAAAGGGCTTTATCACCGGCGCCCGCAAAACGCTCCATGCCGGGAAAGTTGTGGCAACATTTCTATTAGGATCGAAACGGCTTTATGAATTTGCGCACAACAATCCGCTCTTTGAAATGCATCCGGTGGACTATTGCAACGATCCCTTTATCGTTGCTCAAAACGAGAAGATGGTGGCCATCAACTCTGCCATTGAAGTTGATATCACTGGCCAGGTGTGTTCGGATTCCATTGGTTATCGCATCTATTCCGGCTTTGGCGGACAGGTGGACTTCATTCGCGGCGCCGCTCGTTCCAAAGGTGGCAAACCGATCATCGCCTTGCCATCCACCACTCGCGATGAAAAAGTGAGCAAAATTGTGGCCCATTTGCAGGAAGGCGCCGGCGTGGTCACCAGCCGCGGGGATGTCCACTACATTGTCACGGAATATGGGGTCGCTTATTTGCACGGCAAAAGCCTGCGCCGCCGCGCCGAGGCCTTGATCAGCATTGCTCATCCCAAATTTAGGGATGAACTGACCTTTTTTGCCAAAGAGAAAAAGCTGATCTAAACCGCACTGGAACTTTTCTGAAATTTATCAATTCAATTCTGGCAATTGGTGATATCCGATAGTCGCGCCCCAGGCGCGAGAGCGATACCACCCAGGATCTAAAACACGAAGGCGGCAAAAAGGCCACTCAGGCATTATTGCAAGTATGTCCGGCAGCTCGTGGCAGTTTTAATCGCCTTCGCAATGACTGTCACAACGTCGGCTGGACACGGCGATGACTTCTGGCAACTCCAGGAAGCGCATCGTGGGGCTCCTAACTGCTAACGGGTGGTGAATAGCCGACATTAAAATCCATGGGTGCAATCAAAAATTCAGCAATTCCGATATTGTTGCGAATGGCACGAATTGAATTAATTCGCCTGAATTCGATCATTTCGCGGTGAGAGCTTAGTTGGAGAGGACTCCGCTATTATTAAATATGAGCAGCAACGTGTATTTTAAGTAAGGAGAATTGGTAACATGGCGAAACTAACTATTGACGATTTGAATTTGAAAAACCAACGAGTATTGGTAAGAGTGGATTTTAATGTTCCATTGACCGAGCACATGGAAGTGGCTGACGATACCCGCATTCGGGAATCGCTACCGACCATTCAGAAAATCATTAAATCCGGCGGTCGTGCGATTTTGATGTCTCATCTCGGACGACCCAAGGGCAAAGTGAATGAAGCCATGCGCCTGGCGCCGGTAGCCAAGCATCTGTCGCGACTTCTGGGTCAGGAAGTAAAATATGTGACCGATTGCATCGGCAGCGAGGTGGAACAGGCTGCCAGGGCATTAGCCAATGGCCAGGTACTTTTGTTGGAAAACCTGCGGTTTTATAAAGAAGAAGAGGGCAACGATCCCGAATTCGCCCAAAAATTAGCCCGATTGGGCGATGTCTATATCAACGATGCGTTTGGTACCGCCCATCGCGCTCATGCTTCCACCGAGGGCGTAACCAAATATTTCCAGCAATGCGCTGCGGGTTATCTCATGCAGAAGGAATTGAAGTATCTGGGCGAGGCACTGGACAATCCCCAACGACCGTTTGTGGCCATTCTTGGCGGCGCCAAAATATCCGGCAAAATTGACGTCATCGAAAATCTGCTTTCCAAAGTGGACGCTCTATTGATCGGCGGCGGCATGACTTATACCTTTCTCAAAGCCAAAGGTATCAATATCGGCAAATCGTTATTGGAAGCCGATAAGGTCGAACTGGCGCAAGACGTGCTGCACAAGGTCGAAAAGCAGCAGGTCAATTTTCAGTTGCCGGTAGATCATCTCATCGCTGCTGATGTAAATGAAGCCGCCGATACGCAAGTGACCGTTGATCAGCAAATTCCCGACGGCTGGGCTGGCGTGGATATTGGCCCCAAAACGTTGAAGGCTTTCAACGCGGTGTTGAAAACTGCTCGCACCGTGGTCTGGAATGGACCAATGGGCGTTTTCGAGATCGATAAATTTGCCAATGGAACGGTCGCTATTGCCAAAACCATGGCGGATATTAGCCAGCAGGGAGCGATTACCGTCGTGGGCGGCGGCGATTCGGTCGCCGCACTGGAGAAAGCCGGGGTCGCCGACAGGATAACCCATGTTTCGACCGGCGGCGGTGCCTCGCTGGAATTCCTCAGCGGCTTGAAATTGCCAGGGATCGAAGCACTGACGAATAAATAGCTCGCTCACCGAAAATAGACTGATCATTTACGATGCTTCGGCACGACATTTGCCGAAGCATCGTTGATCATTGACTCAGCACTGACAATCTAATTTTGCACTGCACCAATAGCACTGGAACCTGGATGATTGAAAAGATCGAAAGTCCGCCCCGAGTTTTTGGGACTTATGTAGAATTTCATGAGCAGCTTTTTAAGGTTCATGTTCAATGCATGGAACATTTGCTCGCGGTGTTCCCCTTTGACAAGCTAAATCAAATCGATATCGC
This sequence comes from uncultured Cytophagia bacterium, assembly GCA_964647995.1. GTDB lineage: Bacteria > Zhuqueibacterota > Zhuqueibacteria > Thermofontimicrobiales > Thermofontimicrobiaceae > Thermofontimicrobium_A. Next base: position 41,249 of record CAZYNP010000044.1, on the reverse strand, counting down.
TGAACGATTGTCGCAGCATCGGCCGGTTCTTTCCAACCATGATTTTATCGTCGATGAAAAGGCGCTCGAAGATGTGTTTGATTTGACTTTTCCGATTATCAAACAATACTCCTATCGCCATAAAGAATCGATCCTGCGTTTGGGAGAATTGTACGATAAACGGAAGATCGCGCTGAGCGAGCTGGTATTGACCCTGCTGTCCGGGGATGCCTCACAGGTCAGGGGCGTCTCGGAACAATATGACATCCCGACAGTTCTCATGCAACAGGTGATTGAATTGGTCGGGGCCCCGTATGTGGAGCTGTGTGCTGAATTTTTCAATAAAAAGATTTCCCGATTCGATTGGCACGAACCGATCTGTCCCATTTGTGGCAATCAACCTGCGATGGCCAGAGTCAACGAGCAGAACCAGAGTCGCTGGCTATGGTGCCGGTATTGCGATACAACCTGGTCCTTTCCAGAGATGACCTGTCCCTTCTGCCTGAACCAGGATCGCCAGCGTCTCCAGTTGATTTTCCCCTCGGACAAAAGACCAGTTCGTATCGATGCCTGCAACAATTGTAATCGTTATCTGAAAACGATCGATGAGATGATTCATCCCGAACCGGTGAATATGAGTGTTCAATATGTGGCCACCTTTCATCTCGACCTGCTGGCCAAAGGCTGCGGCTATCATCTCCCCGATCACTTTCAATTTTATCTATACTTGATGGAGCCTCGAACCAATGGAATACAAGGACTACCAGCTTCAATTGACTGTTAACCATGAGCCGGTTACGTTGAATGCGTTTGCCCATGAGGTAGTGCGCAATGTGGTGCTATCGCTGATTCAGTCATTGACATTGAAATCCACGCCGGAACAGATAGAAATCACCGTTACCAAATCCAGCTAACCGGCGTTCGCCTGTTGCGCATTTCAATATCGCCTGCATGGCCAATTCCAGCAATTGGTCATCAGCCCCGGTGACCTATTGGGCCGAGACGTGGCGCTCAGCGAGATGGTTGGTTTTGACATCCTGGCTGCTATTAGCAGAATTGTGCCCTCGCGGCGTGGATTTCAGAATCGAATTTTTTAAACAACATCGGGCCTCAACCATTCGGCATCATGAAACCTTGTGGAATTATCACATTGCTGACCGACTTTGGCCTGGCGGACGGTTTTGTGGGCACCATGAAGGGAGTCATCTTATCAATCTATCCTCCCGCGAAAATTGTGGATATCTCCCACCAGATTCCGCCCCAGGATATTTCGGCGGCTGCCTTCGTATTGCATTATAGCCACCGCTATTTTCCAGCCGGTACCATTCACGTGGCAGTGGTCGATCCAGGGGTTGGTTCGTCACGACGACTGCTGGCTGTGGCCTCGGATAGATATTTTTTCCTGGCGCCAGATAATCAAATTCTGGCGTATATTTTTCATGACTGCGAAACTCTGACGGTTATCGAGGTGTTAAATAACCAGTTCTTTTTAGCCAATGTTAGCCGAACCTTTCATGGACGAGATATTTTGGCACCGGTGGCGGCGCACCTTGCCGCAGGGATACCCATGGAAACGCTGGGGCCGAAAATCCACGACTACGACCGGGGACAGATTGAGCTGCCTCGAATGACGAAGCATGGCATCCAGGGGCAAATCATCTACGTCGACCAGTTTGGGAACCTCATTTCGAACATTCCCGAAGGCTGGATCGCAAAAAAAGCGACCACCATTCGCCTCGGAAAATGGGTCTTCAAGCGTGCGTCCGATGCCTATGCCGGGGTTGGTCCCGGTCAACCGTTAGCTATCATTGGCAGTTCTGGTTATCTGGAAATAGCCATTCGCGATGGGAACGCTTCTCGCACCCTGGGTATCGGTCGCGGTGCCCTAATTCAAATCGATTTTGACACATTATCTCAGGATCAACTTGTTCATGAATAAATTTGACGATCAATTCAGCGGTACGAATTATCAACAACCAGCTCTTATCAATTTCGCCAATAAAATTAGAACCAATCGCCCGCTTCGCCATGTGATCTTATTTCTATTGACCATTTTGACCACCTATATGGCTCACGGTATTCTATATGCGCTGTCGATAATTTCCATTTTGTTGGCGCACGAAATGGGGCATTACCTGATGTGCCGCAAATATGGCATCCCCGCGACACTGCCATTTTTTATCCCTTTCCCGTTTCCCCAGTTCAATCCCTTTGGAACACTGGGTGCGGTGATCAAAATGCAAGGTCGGATTCCGCATCGTCGCGCACTATTCGATATTGGCGCCGCAGGCCCGCTGGCAGGCCTGGCGGTCACCATTCCGGTGTTAGTGATTGGCCTGAAAAATACCCAGTTCGTACCATTGCAGGCGATTCAACCCGGAACGCTATTCCTGGGCGAATCGTTTTTGTTTAAACAATTGTCCCAATGGATTATGGGTCCCACACCGCCCGGCTATGATGCCATGCTCCATCCCATGGCCTTTGCCGGCTGGGCCGGGTTATTCGTCACTGCCCTGAATTTGCTGCCGATCGGCCAGTTGGATGGCGGCCATATTCTCTACTCCATCTTTGGTTATCGCAGCGAACCCATCTACAAATTCGCCATGGCCGCATTCATCATCGTCTGTGCCATCTGGTATCCCGGCTGGATGCTGCTGATCATCCTGCTCCTCTGGGTCGGCTATCGCCATCCAGCACCCGAAAATGATTTCATCCCGCTGGATCGTAAACGAAAAGCCCTGGGCTATGTCACCTTTGTTATTTTTTTGATCTCGTTTATCCCGATCCCGTTTCATATCCTGACCAATTGATCAAAGGACGGAACGCGCTGGTGTGCCATGAAAAGGAGTGAAAACCGCAATCGCGCTGGATCGACCTTGAAAGCGAAAATGGTTCGTCGTTTTACCAGCAAAAATTTTCTGCTTCCGCTATTCATCGCCATTGGCTTGATTGTGCTGGAGTTCGCCACCAATTTTGTCGAAGTTGCGCTGGGCAATATGCTTGAGTTGACCAATCCCTGGCGACCCCAGTCGGGCACGGTCTGGGAGTTGCATAAAAAAGATGCCCTGGCCAGCCAGCAGCTCCAACACATCGTCGCCGCCACGGAAAAACGGCCGGTGGAATTCCATACCATCAGCGATCTGCTGCAGTTGAAGGCCGCGCTCGATAGTTTGCAAAGCATCACCATCACCGCAGACCAATTTCTGAATCTTTATCATCAATTTCCACCCCCCATCGCCTTTGAAATGATTGGCCCCTTTGATCTGTTGAAATTGGCACATAGCGGCAAATGGATCTGGACCAAAATTGTCAAAGATGCAAATAGCTTGAGTATCTATTGTTTGGATGGCGAAAAACAATTGCTGATGGATGCCTATCCCCCGTTAGCAGCGCTGTATGATATTACCGGCACCATGAGCTTTCGCACCGTTTCGCTGGATTCGATGCCGATGTATGCCGGTCGCGTGATCTCCAGAGACCAATTCTTTCGCGCCTTCGATGACCTGGCCAATTCGGTAAAAATACAGCTTATCAACAATCCGGCCATTCTCATAAAATGGGACAAAAATATTCGCCGGGTGGGAATTTCCCGGTATGCCATCGACAACCTGGTGAAGATCGGCATGGAAATCAACAATGGGCTGTATATCGATGTCATTCCATTCGATGCCAGCGAATGGGCAGCGGATTTTTTGATTGAAAAATTAAACGAGCTATATCCGGAGCTCCACCTGGAATCCCCCAATTAGAGGAATCGATCACCGTGGCCAATTGGACCCAAAAAAGAATCCTGGTTGGGTTGCTGCTCCTGGGCCTGATCACGCTGTTGGCGATTGGCTTGATGTTCGTGCTGACGTTGCCACAATTGCCCACCCAACTCCGCGACCTGGCGCTCAGCAGTCCCACCGAAATCTATGCTGACAATGGTGAGCTGATTATTGTTCTCACCAATCGACAGGAAGTAGCTCTGGCCAAAATTTCGCCTTATTTTTTGAAGGCGATCATGGCCATGGAAGACACCGATTTTTTCAAACATCATGGCTGGAACAAGCGGGGCCTGTTGCGGGCCGTAATCAATCATCTGCTACTCTTTCGTCGTGCGGGCGGCGGCAGCAGCATTACCCAGCAATTGGCGAAGAACATGTTCTTTTCGTTTGAACGAAATTGGAAGCGCAAACTGAAGGACATTCTCCTGGCCTGCCAGATGGAAACTCGTTTCACCAAAGAAGAGATTCTGGAGGCCTACTGCAATCAAATTGATTTTGGGTCAAATGCCTTTGGTGTCGAGCAGGCGGCCCAGACCTATTTTGCCAAACATGCCGATGAATTGACCCTGGCCGAAGCGGCGCTCCTGGCCAATCTGCCCAACATGCCCAATCGCTATAATCCCTATCAAAATTTTGAGCTGGCCAGGAAACGACAGCAGCTTGTATTGAATCGGATGCACAAGGTCGGCTTTATCAGTAGCCAGGAGTTGGAAGCCGCGCTGGCTGCGCCACTTCAGTTACGACGCATGAATCAGTTGTGGGGCAAAGCCAGCTATTTTATTGAATACGTTAAAAGCCTGGCCGAAAAGATGTACTCCGCCGATGTGGTTTCTTACGGCGGATTGAAAATCTACACCACGCTGGACACGCGGCTGCAAAACTTTGCTCAAGATGCTGTTCAGCAGGGGTTGAAGGCACTGGATGACCGGCTCGGGTTGCGGGATTACGAAATCGCGACCATCGAGGAAAAGCAGCTTTATCCACAGGCAGCCCTGGTGGCCATCGATCCCCGCACCGGCAAAGTGAAGGCGATGGTAGGCGGCCGTGATTTTGCAGTGAGTCCATTCAATCGCGCGGTGAGCAACAGTCGCCTGCCTGGTTCCGCATTCAAGCCCTTTGTTTATTTAGCGGCCATCGATCAGGGTCTATTTACCCCCGCCTCCATCGTCGTTGATTCGGCCATCACGTTTGAGGTGAACCAGCAGAAATGGTCTCCGGCCAATTTCGACCGCCAATTTCGGGGACCATTGACCTTAAAAAGTGCACTTGCGTTATCCATCAACATCGTTGCGGCGAAAGTGATGGCAGCGGTGACGCCGGAAGTGGTGGTCAATTATGCCCAGGAAATGGGGATTACCAGTCCATTGGGTGCCAATCTGTCGCTGGCTTTGGGCACGTCGGGAGTCTCGCCGCTGGAGTTCTGTAGCGCTTACTGTCCCTTTGCCAATGGCGGCATCCGACGCGAGCCACTGCTGGTGAAATATATCGAGGATTATCAGGGCAAAACCTTGAACGAATTTACAGGTCGCAGCGCCCAGGTCGTTGATCCGCAGTCGATTTATCTGGTGCTGGACATGTTGCAGGCGGTGATCGAAGAAGGAACCGCCCGCAGCATCCGCAGCCTGGGCTTCAATCGTTCGGCCGCAGGTAAAACCGGCACCACCAACGATGCGCGCGATGCCTGGTTCGTGGGTTTTACCCCGCAATTGGTCACCGCGGTTTGGGTCGGCTTCGATGACAACCGACCGATCAAAGATGAAATCGGGAATGAATTGACCGGCAGCAGCGCCGCGATTCCCATCTGGGTGCGCTTCATGTCCCAGGCGCTGCAAAATGAACCCTATCGGAATTTTACCATTCCGGAAGGCATCACGTTCACCTTCGTGGATCGCACAACCGGCGAACTGGTGGACCAGGATCATCCGCGCGCGCAATTAGTCGCATTGAAAATTGGCACCGCATTGCCCGAAAAACCACGCTAATGGTCTCAGCCAAACTGCCCGGCAACGCCCGCTGAAATGTTGGGGCAATACCTGAGTCAGGGAAATTCTATCTGTTAGAAGCGGTCTGCCACCATCGGTTCAGGGTGTTCTGCGTTTTCTGAATAATCGGCTTCTGGTAGCTTCCGGTCCCAGAACAAAAATCAACATCAGATATAAAACCAGCGCCAACGTTCCAATAATCAGCAGACCGCAGCCTTGCTGCAGGAAAAACGAGTGGATATGACGGGCCAGAATGCCCTGCAACCAATGGTAGTACAAAAAATAAGCAGCAATCCCAATCAAAAGACAATTGAGACCAATTTTCAAAAAGTCACTTAGAACTTCCCGGACGCGAATCTGGTGCTCGATCTCTTGCAATAGAAAATAAAATAGCAGCCCGCAACTGACACTGAACGCGATGGAAGACGCCAGCGCGATGCCGCCGTGCTTTAATGGGGTCTTTACCAAAATAAAATTCAAAATAATATTGAGCGCGGCAGTAACCATGGCAATTTTGAAAGGAATTTTGTTCTTTTGAAATATAGAAAATAGTCGCGAAAAAAAAGTATCCAGACTAATCCCCACCAGACCCAGGGAGTAGCACCAGAAAGCGATGGCGGTGAGCCGGGTGCTTTCGGCATCGAAATGTCCCCGCTGATAAACCAGCCCGATGATCGGCCGGGCCATGACCACCATGAAAACAACTGTCGGCATCACCAGCGAGAGATTCAATTGAATACCCAATCGAATTCCCGCCAGAAAATCTCGATCCTGCACCAGCGCTTTCTTTTCGGTCAAATAAGGTACCAATGCCCGACTGATGGACAGGCCGATAATAGCCACGGGCAACTGGATCAAACGCTGGGAGTACCACAGTGAAGCAATGCTGCCCGTAATCAGAAACGACGCCAGCATTCGATCCACAATTTCCACTGATTTGTCCAGCAATGACTTGAGCAGGATAAAACCGGATTCACGACCGATGGTACGCATCTCTTGCTCTTTCAGTTCGAGCGCCGGATAATAGTGGGCTGCGGTCTGCTGGCGGATTTCTTTTTTCCACAAAAATGGCACCTGGATCAATAGTTCCAGCAATCCTCCCAAAAGGAATCCCGCCGGCAGCGCGTAGATGCCCAGCCATGGCCGAAAAAAATGAACCCCAATAATGACACCGATGCTGAGCATTGCCGGGGCCAGGCTATAAATTTTGTTCATCTCAAAAAAATTGAGGATACTGCCCACAAATGCCGCCAGCCCAATGATCAGCATAAACGGCAAAATCCAGTAGGTCATCGTGATGGCCCTGGGGAATATCGCCGGCTCTATTCCCGGGGCAATAATTTTGATCACCAGCGGCGCAATCAAATATAACAGGCCGGTCACTACGGTCAACACCATTACCATCCAATTGAAACAGGCCGATAGCAGGTGCCAGCCTTGTTGGTGTTTCTTTTGGCTGATCAATTTTTTGAATGGTGGCAGAAACGCTCGTTCCACCACATCTTCACCCAAAAAATGCCGAAAAAACGTCGGGATAGTGAACGCGATGACGAACAGATCCATCGCCCGGTTGGTACCGTAATATGCTGCGGTTACCAATTCGCGCAGGAAGCCCAGCACCCGGGAGACGAACGTGCCCGTTACCAGATCAATCAGATTTCGTGTGATACGACTGGCCATGGTTCGGATTTTAGATTTTAGATTTTAGATTTTAGATTTTAAAATTTAGATTTCTGATTTTAGCTTTCGGATTGCTGAATTCGAAATATTGTCACCATCATTTAATTGCCATCGGGCACTGCTCTGGATTCAGGAGATCGACCAATTCATGGTTCCCAAGCGTGAAGTTCCAGTCCCGCCATCGCGCACTTCCGAAAACCTCGACCACAACAGTTCGGAAGCACCGGGCGACTGCAGCCGGCATCCAGGAGCCCTATATTTCGATCACGGCTGCCGTGCGGTAAGCCTGATCTCAGAGAGATGAAAAATTGGATGGTTACTGGTCACGATCGCTGCGGCGAACCAAGACCGGTGGGCACTGGTGCCACGGCTTAATTGCGTCCTGCGATCGGGCAAACCACTTGTGGGATCAGACCACTTCCAGAAAATCCCGATCGGGCAACGCCGGGAAAGGTGCGTGAGGCTCGGCCTGATACCAGAACGCCACCGAAGCGATGTCATCCTGCAATGGCAAAAACCGCGCCGGCTGTTTGCCCATTTGATTCCGCCAACCCAATGCCTGGATGGTTACACGCAGATCTTTTTCGAAACGGATCGGATCCATGATATGCCAGCGATAAAGACCAAAGCGAGTGTTAGCCCGCGTAAAGCCGTCGGGTTTGATGATTTGCGGCATGCCCGAATAAGGAGTCGAGAAGGCACAGTACTGTCCCTCTGGAAATACGAATCCCCACGCGCCGCCGAAATAGTCTTCCGTGCCCGTGCCGCAGATCGTCGGGAAATCTCGATCACCATCCAGATAAAATTTGATCTCGCCTTCCCCCCACCAGCCGTTGTTGTTCACCCCCCAGGCCAGGTAAGTGCCGACGAAATGCCCCTGTCCGGCAACGCCATCCACAATGGTATGAACCTGTTTATAGGGCAACGGGTTATTTCGGCGCCACTGGGCATGAAAATAGCCGACATCATCCGGCACAGCCGTCAAGGTATAGGTGATCTGATAGAAAAAGCCCTCGATTTTTTCATCACTCAGGCTTTCCACGGTAATTCGGGCGGCCTTCCGAAACGGCATTTCCCAGTAGGAATTGAAGCCCCCCACGGGATTCGCAGCAATCGCCAATGAATTGACCAGGCAGGGCGAACACCAGCCATTGCAGAAAAAATCACCCAGGGGCACTTCCGCCGACGGGGACGGTTCGTCATCCCAGTAGCATCTCAATATCAGCCGCCGCCATTCCTTGGGGCTTACGGTTATCCAGATATGCTGAATCGCACCGGATCCCTTGATGTCAGCCAGAACCACGGTGGTTCGTGGTTCTAAATTAATGCAGGGAGAAATTTTCCAGCCCTGGCCCAGATCACGAGCGGCATGCTCCAGCGTTCCAACGGTGGCCATGCCCCCCTTGCCTTTTTCACCGGTGAAATTTTCAGCACTGATCGAACGAGTAACGGCATGCGATAGCCGCGACAAATTTCCCAAAGACAAGTGCAATCCATTGAATTGATCCATTTTCCTTCTCCGCTTTCGTAGGTTCGCCTATTTCATTCGAATAACTGTCGCCGGTTCAATTATCATAGCGAGCGGCTAAAATATAAGCAAATCCGCCGTAAATAGCAATGCAAAATTTCAATACCCAGTCGTCTCTGCCAGCGAGGATGGAGCAAAAAATAAAAGCCCGATCGGCTTTTTGCCTGATCGGGCTGTTTGCATCTCTGAACGCTGTTAGAAGAGCGATCGATGATCACTGCTTAATGATCACTCTCACTTCACGGGCTTTCCATCCGTATCGATCAGCTTCACCTCTCCGAATCCCAATTCCTTCAAGGTCGGTTCTACTTTGGCGCGATCGCCAACCACGACCCAAACCACTTGTTCCGGACGAAGCAGCTTTTTCGCGGCTTTGGAAATATCGGTTAGCTTCAGATTCCGAATTTTATCCGGATAGGTTTCATAATAATTGTCGGACAAGCCGTACATCACGATCTCGCTGATAGAACCGCCGACCGCGCCAATGGTCTCCCACGAACCGGGCAGTCCCAGAATTTCGTTCTGTAACACCTTGTCCAGTTCCTCCTGGGTGGCCGGACGAGCGCCGAGGATATCAGTCAATTCTTTTTTGATTTCTGCGACCGATTCTTTGGTCTTATCCCCTTGAATAGCTGTGTAGGCAATGAACATCCGCTGCCCTTTGGCGCCCACGATTACGCTGCCGGCACCATACGACCAGTGCTTGTCCTCCCTCAAATTCATATTGATGCGGGACGTGAAGCTGCCGCCGAGAATCGTATTCATCATATTCATGGCAATATCGTCGGGATCGGCTTTGGGCGGCGCAATGTGACCGGCCAGAATCACCGATTGCGGTGCGCCAGGCTTGTCGATCAAATAGACCGATGCTTTGGGCTGTTGTTCAACCGTGCGGATATTTTTCTTTTGAACGCTGCCTGGTTTCCAGTTGGCGAATAATTTTTCCAGCCTGGGGGTGATTTCGCTCAACTTCACATCGCCAACCACGATCAGCGTGGCGTTATTTGGCTTGAACCAATCCTGATGAAATTTGACCAGGTCTTTGGTCGTCAATTTGGTGACGGATTCTTCGGTGCCAGAGCCGGTAAATGAATTGCCGTAGGCATGACCTTCGCCGTACAGGTAATGCGGAAATACTCTCAAGGCCATCTGAAAGGGAGAAGACTTTTCCTGTTTGATCCGCGCTAATTGCTGTTTTTGCAGCCGGGTGAACTCCTTATCTGGAAACGAGGGATTCAAAATCACATCGGCAAAGATATTCAGGGAGGCATCCAGGTTATCCTTCAGGGCCGATAAGTAAACGGTGGAAACATCCAGGTTCGAGCCGCTGCCAAGGCTGGCGCCCAGGAGGGCCAGCTCCTCGCTGATCTGCAGTGCGTCCCGCGTTTTGGTGCCCTCGTCCAGCATGTTCATGGCCAGGCTGGCCGTGCCCGGCAGACCGAATTGATCGGCCGCATAACCGGCATCGATCAGCAAATTGAAATTGACCACTGGCACAGCATGTCGCTCGGCCAGAATGATTTTCAAGCCATTGGACAGCGTGGCTCGTTGCAGCTTCGGGAATTTGACCTCTGGAGCGGCGCCGATTTCGGGCAATTTAGAACGATCCACTGTCGATGCAGCGCTCTGGTACTGCGGAAAGGGATGCACTTCGAGAATGTAAACCCCGTCGGATAACCAGCGTTTGGCGGTATCCAATAGATTTTGTGCGGTCGCTTCGTTCACATGTTTCAGCGTGGTTTTGTAATAATCCGGGCTGCCGCCAAATACCTCGTTGGTAGCCAGAATATCGGATTTGCCGCCAAAGCCGCCGATGCGCTCGATGCCGCGCACAAAGTTCGAGAGGAACTGAGTTTTTACCCGCTTCAATTCGGCTTCGGTCGGTCCGGTTTCGAGGAATTTTTTCAATTCTTCATCCAGGGCTTTTTCGACCTTTTTCAAATCTTCCCCGGGCTTGGCAGTGGCTTGAATATAGAACAAACCAGCGATCTCTCGTTTGTCGATATACGCCGCGACATCAGTAGCGATTTGATCTTCATACACCAATCGCTTGTACAACCGGGAAGTTTTGCCCGAGGCCAGCACATCGCTGACCAGATCGAGATAATCGGCGCAGGTCGTTCCCCATGGGGCCACATTCCACACCTTATAAATTCGAGCCTGGGGCACTCGGTCTTCCACGGTTTGTCGAATAGTGCCGGTCCGCTTGGCAACGAAAGCCTGGTGTTTGGCGACCGGCGGACCCGAGGGCACATCGCCGAAATACTGTTTCACTTTTTCCAGCGCGGCTTTGGTATCGACATCACCAGCGATGGAAATAACCGCATTGGCCGCACCGTAATAAGTTTTGAACCACTCATGCACATCGTTGAGCGACGCCGCATCCAGATCTTCCATAGAGCCGATTACGGTCCAGGAATAGGGATGCCCGGCCGGGAAGCAGTTTTTCGCAATCAGTTCATCCACCACCGCGTAGGGTTCATTTTCGTACTGTCGTTTTTCATTCTGCACCACTCCCCGCTGTTCGTTCAGCTTCGCGGTATCAATGGCGCCGATGAGATGTCCCATGCGATCCGATTCCATCCACAGCGCTAGATCGAAGGCCGAAACGGGCACATTTTCAAAATAGTTGGTGCGATCCTCGCTGGTGGTGCCGTTCATATCCGTGGCGCCGACCTTTTCCAGCGGCTTGAAATAGTCATCGTTGTAATTCTCGCTGCCGTTGAACATGAGATGCTCGAATAGGTGGGCGAAGCCAGTCTTGCCGGGCTTTTCATTTTTCGAGCCGACATGATACCAGATATTCACCGCCACAATGGGCGCTTTGTGATCCTCGTGAATGATTACGGTCAGGCCATTGTCGAGTACAAATTTCTGATAGGGAATGTCAATCTCTTTGGCCTGGGCCATGGCAGAAATTTGGGAGAAGAACACGAGAGTTGCTAACATGAATAGTGCGAGAAAAATGGAAAGGGCTGTTTTACGATGGTTCATAATTCCTCCGCATTAATTGTTATTGCCGGTTAATTGTTGCCAGTTCTACGAACCAAACAGGATTTAGTTTCCCGGCTTTTCTGATGGCGCTCATCCCGGTTCGCAGCCACATTTTCGATTCACTTGACCGCTTGACCGCAAGCCAGATTCATATTTGCCGGACATCCGTCACCCGCCAATCAAGCCATTTGTGAAAAATCTGTGAATAGTAGTTGACTTTATCTTTTTAAAGCAATATATTTTTTCGCGGCATCACTGCATCAATCATAATAATCGACAGTGCAAAATTACAGGAGGCAAATAATGAATTTACCGGCAAGCTACCGCGCGTATCTGGTCACCAAAGATGCCAACCAGCAGGCGACGGCGGCGGTGGTGGAGCGTGAATTTGCTGCGCTGCCGACCGGCGAAGTGGTGATCAAGGTTGCTTATTCATCATTGAATTATAAAGATGCGCTATCAGCCACCGGCAATCCCGGCGTTACCAAAAATTACCCCCACGTGCCCGGCATCGATGCTGCTGGCACCGTGGTGTTTTCGCAATCCAATCAGTTCAAACCGGGGGATCTGGTCCTGGTCACCGGCTACGATCTCGGCTCCAATACGGATGGCGGCTTTGCGGAATACATTCGCGTTCCCGCCGAGTGGGTTGTCCCGTTGCCAGCCAATTTGACATTAAAAGAGAGCATGATTTATGGCACGGCAGGGTTCACGGCAGCGGTCTGCGTCTCTCAATTGCAAAAAATCGGCTTGCGCCCGGACCAGGGCGAGGTCGTGGTGAGCGGCGCCTCCGGTGGCGTTGGCTGCCTGGCTGTTGCGATCCTGGCGAAGGCGGGCTATCAGGTGGTCGCCAGTACCGGCAAGCCACAGGCCCATGACCTGCTGAAGCAATTGGGTGCGTTGCGAATTATTGGGCGCGAGGAATTGAACGACCAATCGGGCCGCCCCTTGCTCAAAGGAATTTGGGCCGGAGCGGTTGATACCGTGGGGGGCAACACCCTATCCACCATCATTCGATCCGTCAAAGTCCAGGGTAGCGTGGCAGCCTGCGGCAATGTGGCGGACTATAAACTGGAGCTTACTGTTTATCCGTTTATCCTCAGGGGAGTAAATCTTCTGGGCGCGGATTCCGCGCTCTGGCCGAAAAATTCCCGGGTCGAGCTATGGCATAAATTAGCCAGCGAGTGGAAAATCGACCGGCTGGAATCGCTCAGCCACACCATTCAATTACATGACCTGAATGAATATGTCCCCAGGATATTAAAAGGCGGGCTTCTCGGCCGAACCCTGGTGACCGTCGCCGGTTAATCGATCCGGATTATTTATCATGAACCAAAACCAGACCCTTTGCATCCAAATAAGCGACCGGGGATGCCATGCTCGAAACTTCGAGAAGGGCATGGCAGAATCTCACTGATCTCACTTAGCAGAATACATTGCATCGGTGGGCTTAATAAATTTGAGCCCCCCGACTTAATCAAAAAACAAGTCGTTTGCAAGCATTTTCTGTCAATCACCCCTGTGTGGACAGACAATTTTATTACAAAATCGGTTCTCATCAGACAATAGGAGCACTTATGGATTTTTCAATACCGGATGAACTGCAAGCGGAACTAATAACATTCAATGATTTTCTCAAATCCTATTTAAAACCGCGATTGTCTCAGTGGCAGAAGGACAAGGTTTATCCTCGCGCATTTTTTGAAGAACTTGGTAAGCATCAATGGTTAGGATTCGATTCCAAAACCGGAGCCATGGTCGAACAATCCTATCTTAAGCAAGCCCTTTTAATGGAAGCATTGGCAAGAGTATCTCCGGGCATGGCAATTACGATGCTGGTGCAAATTTCATTGGGAACCAAGGGCCTGCATCTTTTTGGTACCACCGCTCAAAAACAAGCCCATTTCGCCGCCGCGATCCGCGGGGAAACGTTACTCTGTGTGGGCAATACCGAAAATCTGGCGGGCAGCGATGTGGCCAATATTTCCGCCCGTGCCGAACAGGTAAAGGATGGCTGGATTTTGAACGGCGCCAAGTCCTACGTTACCAACGGTAATATTGCCGACTATGCCATTGTAACCGCAGTCACCGATCCCGATGCCTCTCGAACTCGAAAACTATCTCTATTTTGGGTGGATTTGAATTCGCCGGGAATTACGCGGCACAAGCTGAACAAAGATGTCTGGATTCCCTCCGACCTCACTCGAATAGAAATGAAGAATGTCCTGGTACCGCCAGAAAATCTGATGGGCATTCGAGGCAAAGGTCTGAGCCATATTTTGGAAATTTTCACCAATAGCCGCATCACGATTAGCGCACTGGCATTAGGCACAGCCGTTGGCGCCTTCGAGATGGGGCTGGAGCACGCCCAAAAGCGAGATGTATTCGGCCAGAAGATCGTTGACTTCCAGGCCAAATCATTCGAGATTGCTGATTTCTATGCCCGCATTGAAGCAGCACGGATGATACTCTATAAAGCTTGCTGGGTAAAAGATCAGTTGCAGCAGGATTTTCGCTTAGAGGCATCGATGGCCAAATATTTAACAGTGGACATTGCGAAACTCGTCGCCAACTGGGCTGCCGACCTGTTCGGCGCGGCTTCTGTAGTTGTGGAACATCCGGTTCACAAATTCCCGCTGGATGCCTGGGCCGTGGCACTGGGCGAAGGCACGCAGGATGTGCAGAAGCTGGTCATTTTTCGGGAGGTACTAAAACGGAGCAGTCTATCGTAGTTTCATTTGATGATCACTGACTGGTCCTTGCGAAAGACCGGTCAGTGGCATCCGTTTTGTAGGCCATTGTCGCAGCGATCCCGGTGTGCACTACGGTAAAAAGACCAGGTGATTCAGATAGGCTTCCAGGTTGGTATAGCCAGTTCCAGCGCGATCCAAATTACGATCATCAGGATCCTCGGGATCGAGGCCGTACGCCAATTCCCACTCATCAGGCATCCCGTCGTGATCAGTATCAATATGAACGTTATCGGTTTTCAGCTCGGGCCAGCCGCCGACCTGACGTTGCGAATCGATGATGCCGGAGCCTTTGCCCCAGATGCCGCCATACGTGGCGCTGCCGCTTTTGACTTCTTCAATAATTCGAGCATCCACCGCGTCCCGTTTGGGGAGCACGGCGCCCGCATTCTCGAGCACCAATTGGTACGCTTGCTCCGCTGGTTGCATGAAAATCGCGGGGACCTCGAATGGCGAAGCGCCCCTCACCTTTTTCCAAAATTTTCCCTGCACGCCTCCAGCCCAATTGTCTCTGATGATGATCGGAAAGCCAGCCACGTAATTATCGGCCACGTACCATCGGCCAGTGCCGTCCCAGGGTTCGACGATGCGATTTTTGTGTTTGGTCGCTGGCCCAGCTTTGTAATAATTGGCCACCAGATTATAGCTACCGCCTTCCCCGCCGTACGAGCTGTTGGCGCCCCAATTATAAATCACATTGTTTCGGAAATCGACGATCTCTCTGCTCGGCTGTCCATGGGTGCGGCTGCCATTGAAGCGCGGACTACGGCTGGAATGATGGGCCAGCAAATTATGATGAAACGAGGCGCCTTTCCCGCCCCAGATGCCGCCATAGCCATGATCACCCTTATGATGATATGAATGGTTCAAGCTTTCGCTGATGATGCACCATTGGAGGGTGAAATTCTCATTGTCATAAAACGAAGCTACCTCATCAATCCCCCAACTGAAAGAGCAATGATCGATGATGATATTTCGATGGCCAATGCACGAGATGGCATCGCCCTCGAATTTTTTCTCATCACCGGGGCGAATGCGCAAATAGCGAATGATGACATTATCGGCCGAGATGATCAAGGGGTAATTTTTGAGACAAATACCGTCCCCGGGAGCGGTTTGGCCCGCGATGGTGATATGGCCATGTTCGATGATCAGTGCCGATTCCAGGGCAATGGTGCCAGAAATGCGAAACACCACGGTTCGCGGCTGATCGGATTCGATGGCGGCGCGCAGGCTGCCAGGACCGGCGTCATGTAAATTGGTCACTTCGACAACCAGGCCGCCACGACCACCCGTGGTCAACCGACCGAAGCCTTCGGCGCCGGGGAAGGCCAGTGTCTGGGCGTGAAGCTCAAGCTGGAAAGCCAATAGCATAAAAAAAATTGCCCAGATTTGTAGAACAAATTGCCAATTTGTCTTGCTGACAAATTTCCCATTGGCTCGAAGATCAAATTGGCTATCTGGTCTCCATTTTTTTGATTCAAAGGCAGGGACAGATTGCCAATTTGTCCTACAAGCAAATTGGCAATTTGCTTTACAATTTTTTGACATTAACACAGACATTTTTCAAGATCAAATCCTTCACATGTTCTTGAATAAAACCTTTGGTCACCCCATTGAATTGACAGTTTTCGATATAAAGACCAGTCACCGGGGACTTCACATCCCCATTGATCAAATAGGCGTAGGGAGTTTTCTGGCAGCTCAAATTCTTGACGCGGATATTTCGAATTTTGGGATAGAACTGACCTTGCTCGCGACCATAAGACAAATCGATATGGATCGCGGCCTCTTTTACCTGGCCGACTGTGATATTTCTCAAAAACACCTGCTCGATAATTCCTCCCCGCAGCGAGTTGGTCTTGATCCGCAACGCACGATCCAGTTCCGGGCTATCCATGACACAGTCTTCGGCAAACACGTTGCGGACGTTGCCAGAGACCTCGCTGCCGATGGTCACGCCGCCATGTCCGTTCTTCATGTGGCAGCCCTGGATCACGATATTCTCAGAGGCCACATTGACCCGCCGGCCATCCGCATTCCGTCCCGATTTGATGGCGATGCAATCATCGCCAGTATTGAAAAAGCAGTCTTTGATCAGCACATCGCGGCAGGATTCGGGATTGCAGCCGTCATTGTTCGGCCCCAGGCTTTCAACGGTTACATGTCTGATCGTCACGTTAATGCACAGCACTGGGTGGATAACCCACATGGGCGAATTTTTAATGGTGACGCCCTGGATAAGTATATTTTTGCAGCGATAAGGTTGAATGAAATTGGGCCGCAGGTAATGGCCTTCGCCAAAGATGCGTTGCGCCACGGGCACATTGTTTTCAGCCATCCGCTGTAATTCGGCCACATCGTTGCGTTGATCCCTCATGCCGGGCTGCCAGCCCGTGGGAGTCGTCTCCGCATCATCCCAGGGGCCTTTCCAATCCCACCATACATTGGACATGGCGCCACCGTCCAGCACACCTTTGCCGGTGATAGCGATATTCTCCTGCTCGAAGGCATAAATCAGCGGAGAGTAATTCAGGCACTCCACACCTTCGAATCGGGTGTAGACCACCGGCAGGTATTGTTGCGGCTCGGTGCTGAAGCGAATCGTAGCGTTCTTTTCAAGATGGAGATTGACGTTGCTTTTGAGATGAATCGCTCCCGCAAACCAAACGCCGCTGGGGACAATAACCTTTCCGCCACCGGCAGCATGGCACGCAGCGATGGCGGCTCGGAACGCAACGGTGCAATCGCTTCGCCCATCGCCAATTGCTCCGTAGTCGGTGATCCGAAACTCCCTTGCTGGAAATGACGGGGGCACGATGCGACGCAAGATTTCCGATTTCTCACTCCAGCCAGCCTCTGGTTGAGATGCGCTGCCAAAGCTAAGAAGCAAAATCGAAAGGATAATCCATCCGTACCTCGCTGTCCTGGCTAATCCCGATCGAAAATTTCTCATAATAAATCCTGTGAAATATCCTTGTTGCAGTTGATCCCAGAAAAAAATAAAATTTCCAGAATAGATCATTGAATGATTTGGGAAAAAATAGCCTCAGCCTCCCATCGCCTGCTAATTTGCTATTCCAATTATTATTTTAGCAGCATCAATTTCCGCGTCACTATCTGACGGCCTGCGGCCATTTGACAGAGGTACACGCCCGAGGCGATCGCTTGCCCCGCCTCATCCTCGCCATTCCAGATGACTTCATGGCATCCCGCGGTCTGGTTGCCATTGATCAACGTTCGAACCAGTTGTCCAGCGGTATTGAAGATCCGAAGCTGAACCTCGCTGCTTTCTGAAAGGAAATAGCCGATCGCTGTGGTCGAATTGAACGGATTGGGATAATTCTGACGCAACTCAAATTCCCCCGGAGCGATCGCTTGAGCCAGTGGTATGCGACTCGGCGCTTCGGTTTCAAAGGCGCCCAGGTCCGGGGCCTTGCCATGGAACGGCAATCCGACATCCACGCCGGCATCGATCAGGTCACTGCCAGCAGTCAGATGCAAAAAATCGATTTGGGGCAGGCTACCATCCGGCTGGCGCGGCGCCACAGCCAGATCAGCCTCCAGACTTAAAAAATCATCGGCTGTTATCACGAACGGCGGCAACCAGCTATTGGCCTCCTGAATAGCAAAACTACCCAACTGGACATTGCCTTGAAACGACAGGCAGTTTTTGATGGTGAGCGTCTGCCCGGCATTCAGGACCCGCTGAATTCGATAATTTGCAGCTTTATTATTATAGCCAGTGCAGTGGAACAGCGTCATCGAGCCGACATTATTGTTCTGGTCGAAGCCTTTGCTCTTGTTATTGAATGCCACACAACGGATCAATATTTGATGATGCATCAATTGCTCGCTATTGCTATTATCCCCGCCGCCCATTTTAAAGCCATTGCCATTGGCCTGGGCGCCGGGATCCGTGCCATCCTTCAGATAGCCATTGCCCCAGGTCCAGCAATTTTCGATCGTGGTGGTGACGTCATTAGCGCCGCGCAGATAGCCATCCCAGCCATCATCGCAATTGCCCCAGGCGCGACAGCCGTAAAAATAATTGCTGCTGCCAACGTCGAGCTTGGGAGCGAACCCATCCGCATCACCATAGTCGGGCGGATCGGCATTATAATAAGAATCACAGTTGATGATGCGATTATTGGCCGAGCCGTTGCTCAATTGCAACCCGGAGTCCCGATTTTCATAAAATGTGCAGCGTTCGATAATATTATGTGAACCGAAATTGATCTCCATGCCGTTATCGCCAGCACCTTTGATCTGGAGGCCTTTGATATGCCAGTAATTGGCGCGCAGGCTAATACCCCTGTCCCCTAATTTCTGAGCGGAAAAATCCAGAATTGGAATTTCATCTTGAAAAGCGGTTAAGGTAATGAGCTGCTCAGCGGTGCCACTCTTGGCGGCGCTGATGGTAATGGTGCTGGTGAGAAAGTAGGTTCCGCCGCGAACATAAATCGTATCCCCTGGTGTCGCTACGGAAATGGCCCTGGAAAATGTTCCGAACGGCTGCTCGATAGTGCCCGGGTTGGCATCGTTGCCATTCGGTGCAATATATTTCTGAGCGAATAACAAATGAATAAAAATCATCTGAATCAGAAATAGCCAAACGAATTTTTTCACTGCTGCCTGCCTCTCATGATCACTGGTTTTATAACAAAAGGCCGGCCGCTGGTTGAAGCGGCCGGCGCAACAAATTGTTCAACCTTCCACTCACTTTATCAGGATAAGTTTTCGAACTGATTCAAAATCTCCAGCCGTCATTCGACAGAAATACACACCGCTCGGCAAGGCAGTGGCGTGCCACTCGATCTGGTACATGCCAGCCTCATGCTTGCGGTCAACCAGCTCCACCACGTCATGACCCATCACATCATAAATTTTCAAGGTCACATGGATCGGCCGGGGGATATCGTAATGGATCGTGGTCGATGGATTGAACGGATTCGGATAGTTCTGACCCAGGAAAAATCGTTGCGGGAGAGTTGATTCCCATGATTCGACCGACACAGGAACTTTCAAGCTTCCGCCCTCATAAGAAATCGAGCCATTGGGACCGAGCGTAAAGGGGGTGGTATTATCGAATTCTCCAGCCATCAAATGCAGCACGCCGTTGATGGTGGTGGGTTGGGAAAGAACCACACCGGCGGGATTGTTGATGGACAAATTCGTGACGATGGCGGGCATGCGATTGCTGGTTACCTGAGGTGCCGTGCCATTAAAACCATAGCTGGATCCGTCCTTAAGCGTGACCGCGGCCACAATACCACCGATTGCTTCCTCTACCCCGCCAGGCAGCGACGTCATCATGGTCGCGTTTTCATTCAATGTGAAAATGCCATTGCCAGAAAGCTTGCTCGAACCCATATCGAGCGTGGTTCCACTGCTGACTTCAATGGGAAGCGCGGTCAGTGTATTTCCTTCTCCCAGTGTGAGGGTCTGGGTTCCTTGCTTTTTAAAGACAAATCGGGCACCCCCTGGCGTTGAGGTAGAGCTCTGGGTAGTGGCATTGGACAGAGAAAAATTGCCTTCATAGAGATACCAGGTGGTGGTGCCACCTGCTTGCGACCCGCGGCTAATCGAGAAATTGCCGCCAGTGACCTTGATGTTACCATAGTGATGGACAATAAAGGTGGTTTGGGCATTGCTGGTTCCCTGGACAGAAAATGCGCCGCTCTCCACAATCACATCGCCCATGATCGTAACGATGGAAGTGTCGGTAGCAGCGGCTGTCGTCAAGTACCATCGAGCCGATCCAGTACTGATCACCTTCACATCGCCACCAATGGTTTTACCCTTCAGGTTCATATTCAGGTTGGAAAGCAGACCAGGTGTATTGAAGATCAGATGGTGATAATTCTGGTCCCGATCACCGGGAGCGGTGGAAGTAACGCCCGTTAATAGCATGATCGAACCCTGTTCCCAGATAGCGAGGGGAACTCTCCCGCCATCGCGATCATGTTGATAGGTGCCTCCATTGGCGATGGTCAGGATGTTATTGTCCTCGACGATCCCCTGGTTGATGAGGGTGCCGGTGATCGAAACTGGGACATTGACGAATATCGAATCAGCAGCGCGGACTGTGATGGTTTCTGATCCGGTCGGCGGTGTGCCAGCCGACACCCATATCGAGCCATTGAATTGCTCCCAGGTCTGAGCCTTATTCCAATCGCCGCTGGCCTTGGTTCGGTAATCCCCCACCGTCTGGGAAAAACCAGACGAAAACAAAATTAGCATAAAGGTAAAGGCAAAAATGATTGTACCAATGTTTTTCATTATGCACCTCCTTGATAGAGTTAAAGCAAGTGATGATAAAACAGATTCCTTCATTTGAGGCGATGGGATCAGTCGATCCATGGAAGTTCGTACGACAATTGAAGAACGACCATTTGGCGACGTTCGCTGTTTTTACTGATCGCACTCGACCAGATATCCTGATATTTCGTAAGCGCGTTTTCATAGGCCAGGTCCAGCCGGAAATCAGAAAAGAACAATCCAAGACCGGCAGTATATACGTCGTACCTTACCGGCTCGCCCGGGATCTGATTGCCCTCTGGTTCAAAGACCTCGGCTTCCCCGCGCATTCCAGCCCGCAATGCCAGCCATGGCGTCATCCGGTACTCGGCCCCGAGCCGAAAAACGGGAGCTGGCCGCCATGGTGATGTCTCGTTACCATCAGCGGAAATGTACCGCAGCGACTTATAGGGACGAACTTCGTATTCCAGGCCCAGGGTCACATTTCCCCTGGGCGTGAGCACCAGACCGATGGTTGTGCGCCAGGGCAGCTTCAAATGATCTTGGCCCTGGCTGGATGCAGAATCCTGACCCGCCTGCGATAAGCCTGTTATTCGAAAGTTATAATTTCGCGTTATTGTGCTCGCCGGTTTAATGAAAAATCCAATGCTAACATATCGACCCAAAAGCACGCTGCTGAACGTAAACTCATGGCCACTGAATTCCGAAGTCCCAATTTTAGTTGTGCGGCTGAAGACGGAATCGATGCGAAACGCATTGGAAAAGAAGGTCAGTTTTCCTCGGGCCACCTGCTGTTCCAGATCATCGGTAGTGCCTTTTAGCACCATTCCACTCAAACCGAATGTCATGTGATATTTTTCCACACCGCTGGCAATCGCAAAGCCATAGCCTTGAATCCAACCGCTGCGTGACCGAAGCGATTGCAACCAGTCCACCACAAGCGGATTGTCATCAGTCGGGCGCAGTGTCGGAAGCGGACGCTGCGATAAAATAGCAGGGGACAGCACATTATTGTTCTGATAAAAATGATTCAAGTCGGCGTAGCGAACGGCACCAAGGCCGACGACCACCTTCACGTTGCCAATCGAAAGCGGCGTGGCCAGCATCGCCTGCACTGGCGTTCGCCGGTCCTTCGATCGCGACCAGTTGGGGCCAATATCGTCAAACGGTCGTTGCACCGTATCTTTCGCCGTAAATCCGAACAGACTGGTATCCGGGTCCGGGATGCGAGCCGTCAATCCTTCCAGCAACAGACTGAGGTTCGGATAATATCTGACCGGTGCATAGTGCTGTTCCTGCATCAATTTCTGAGACTGCATCAGAACGCCGAAAGCGAATTGCAATTTTTCAATTGAATAAAGGCTGGCCGGATGCTGAAACATCACGCCGGGATCCGATCTCTGGCCGATGGCAACCCCTCCCATGGCGCGTGCCGCGGCCGAGTGCTGCACCTGCCGATCCAATCCCTGAAAACTGAGTGGACCGCCATATCCCTGGCCATAAATTGTGCGGGCCAAAAGAATCCATAAAGCAAAAGAAAGGAGCTTTAAATTTTTCATGGCAAGGCAATTCCTATGCTAATCCGTTGGACATAACCCAGATAGGTTCCCATATCTCCGTAGCTATAATCCACCGACAGCCGAACCCCTTCAAGCTGTTGTTTGATGCCCGCTCCCAGCGTCAGGCCGTCGAAATCGTAATTGAACTTGTATCCAGCGCGCAGGGCGAACAAATTGGCGAACTCGTATTCGGCACCGGCATGGATTTGCTGGTCATAATCATTGGGGTGAAAGATATCGCAGGCCAAACTCAATCGGTTATTTTTGCTGCCCTGATACCAGAGTCCATCCGGTCCGATGATATCGGCTCCGATGCCGAAGCGAAACAGCAGCGGCACCGGGTGCGATTCCCTGGCATATTCGACATCCGGCCCAAAATTTTGGACCGAAGAACCGATAAGAATCGATCGGTAGCCGGTATTATAGCGGATGCCGAAATCGAACAATACCACATTGGCCCAGGTTTTCACTTCTTCGACCACGCCCTGCCTCACCATAGCCATTACCCGTTCGCCATTGAACAGCGATTCGTAGGCGTACTTCACGCCAAATCCCACCGAAAACTTATCCGTCAGATCGCGGGCATAGCACAGTCCAATCACATAGCTGAACGGATGGAACGTTCTACCGGTGAAACCGGGATTATCAGGATTGGTAATAAACGGTCGTTGATTGCTTGTCTCCTCGAACTCGCCGAAATCCGCATATTGAATCTGGAGACCGAAAACGCCGACATTTTTGACTGCCAGCGCATAGGCCAGAGCGCCCTGTTGCGCATCGAACAACCAGTTGACATAAGTGGTCGATAGCGCCATTT
This sequence comes from uncultured Cytophagia bacterium, assembly GCA_964647995.1. Lineage (GTDB taxonomy): Bacteria > Zhuqueibacterota > Zhuqueibacteria > Thermofontimicrobiales > Thermofontimicrobiaceae > Thermofontimicrobium_A. The sequence goes on along the minus strand of CAZYNP010000044.1, from coordinate 17,932 downwards.
TGTCGAGCCCGGCCAATCCCGCCGGATTCCAGAAAATCGCTTCTGGCCCAATTGCCCAGGCGGTATAGGCTTCGCCCAGCGCAGTGGCGCGCGCACCAGGCATCACTTTTAAAAACTGCATCGACGTGCTGCCCACCTTTTGCGCATGAGAAGCGGAGCTATTGAGAACAAGCGCCGCCATGGTCAACATAATAAGTGGTATTTTTATCTGGACAGAACTCATCTCTATTCCACCTTTGTTGGTCATTAATGGATAACGATGAACTTACCTTTGGACCTGGCCCCGGTCTCCCGATCTTCCACGACAAAATAATACACCCCGGAAGCAATGATCTGATTATTGATACTGAGCTGATACCAGGGATCGCCATAAGTGTCCCGATTATGCTCGCGAGTCATGATCAACTGGCCGGTATAGGAGAAAATCCTGATGGTACAATGATCGGTGAGACCCATGAACTGAATCCGATCGTTGATTTCTCCCCCTGGATCCAAGCCCGTCAGTCCGCTCGAGACGACGAGGGGATTGGGCACGACATAGACTTTGCCGAGCGTTTGGGCTGGTGGTGCCTGGGTTTCATGCAGTGTGAGATTGGTCATGCCGCTTCGGCCTCCGAGCACATCCACCGATACCACGGCATAAGCGACATTATCGCCCAGATTGCTTTCTGGATCGATGACCGAATATTCGCCATCTTTAAAATACTCTGGATCCCCCGGGTAAACTTTGGCGATAACCATCCATGGTCCCAATGGATGGGGCGCCCGCATCACCTCATAATGGCTGAAAGCCGCCCGCAGCCTGGGGCTATTGAATTTTTCCACCTGGGGTCCCCACACAACTCGATTGGCTGCTGCCCGAGTGTCCTCGATCCAGATAGCCGGTGCCGGAAACGGGATCGGTACGCTGTTGTATCGGCCCGTGGCTGGCGCCTCTTCTGGCTTATATTGCAGCGTGTCGTGTTTGATCAGCGGCCGTCCCGTATATAGCTCGATGGCCCGATCGGCCACATCACGGATCGATACGACCCCGGGCGTCACATACCACGGCAACGGATGATCGCGCAAATAGGTGCTGCCGATATAATTTTTGCTGCCCAAATTCGGATATTGCAACGTATCGTACCAGCTCGGCACTGGATGGAAATAAGCTCCCGCATCCACACCCGAGCGAACCGCTCCCCCAAGATCCTTGTAGATCCGATCCCCAGCCACGCCCGGGCCATAGCCCACCAGTTCTGCTACGGCAAAGCGCATTTTATCTTTCGGGGGAAGGATATAAGGATAGAACCCATAAGCGCGCGAAACTGGCTGCCACCAGGAGAGCTTGACGGAACTTTTGGTCCTTCCTTTCCAATACGGCCAGAGCAGTGGCTCGAACTGGTTATGAAAACGGGTCGAATCGCCGGTGCCCTGCCAGATGCTGGTTTTTCGCGCCAGCGTCGGGTCCAACCAGGTCATGGTCTTCGCTTCTGCCGGGAGATTGCCGTTCTCGTAGCGAAGCAGAAACGGCTGTTTGGCCTTGCCGTTCTCGTCCCACATCCCGGCACTATCGGTGGGCGCCAGAAAAACCTGCCGGGTTTGGTCTCGGCGACTCAGATGTTCAGAATCATAATGGAGTACCATAATGCCCACGGCCTGCGGGGAATTGAGACCACCCCGATCGCCCGGCGTCGACCACTTCTCGAAGAAATCCGGATCCGGAAGCCCATCGCGCTCGTGGTTATAGCTCATCCAGCGCTTGAGGTCGAATCTGGCAAAATGATCGCCCAACCCAGCCGGCGGCTGACCGCGAAACGCTGACTCGCTCCAATTTCCATGGTTCCGCTGATAGCCGAACATCGATGGCGCAAACGTATTGGCAAAGGTAATGAACAGATCCGATACCGTATCGCTGGTGACATTTTCAAACTCGTATTCGTAGATGATGAAGCTATCGTAGCCGGGATAGCTCCAGGCGCGGCTGGTGCGTGTCACACGGATGCCCACTGGCGTATCCCAGGCAGAGATAATAATTTCTTCCGCCTCATCGGAATTGAAATTCGGGTTCAGCTCGCCATTTTCCAGCACCGGATAATTTTCGATCCGTTTTAGATCCAGCGGAATGCTATAGACGCCCACCACTGGAACTGGATCTCCACTGGTATTGGAGACAGCGCCACAGAAGGCATATTTTCTGCCATCGGGTCGAGTGCCTGCGATCCAGATGCCGCTCCCGAACGAATTGTGCTGTCCCGGGTAGTTTCGCCGATCCAGCACCATGCTGGAATAAGGCGGCCATTCCATGGAGGGAGTGCCAGGCTGTATGGTACCACCCGCATTGTAGGCTCTCCCTAATTCTCCCGTATTGTACACGGTCTGGTGAAGCAGCCCACGACGGTGGACCCTCCAGTCCCGCACCTGCGAATGAGCATCGGAAAGCAAAACAGCCAATAATAGGATAAAGAGTCCGATCCGTTTCATAGTATCTTCTACCATCATTTTTTTTATGGGATGATTTTAGAACTCGACGACCAACCCGAACTGAAATGACCGAGGTTGATTGCTGTAAATTAAAAACGATTGATCCACGCTGAACGGCCCCTGCCTCCCTTTATCCCACCAATAGCGGATGCCGTTCTGCCGGTCATTGATAGGATATAATTCGTAATATTGAAGGGGCAGGTTCGGGTTCGTGGCTGTCGGTCGCTGGAATAGATAATCGTAATTGAGAATTTTATTGTTGAACAGATTGTACACTTCGCCATAGAGGCTGGCCGATAAACCGAAGAAGTTCTGGATCGTCCTGGTCACCCTTACATCGGTATTATATTCCATGGGCGTGCGTTTCACATTGATGAGCCGGATATCGAACGGCGAGGTATAGGGCCGACCGCTCTGGATCAGCGAATGCACAGAAACCGCGAGATTGGCCAAAGGTCGCCAACCAAATACCGCAGGGCCCCATTGCCCTTTGGTGGCATAGCTGAGCGTTAAAATGACATTATGAGTCCGGTCGAAATCCAGTAAAATATCTCGCGTCGGCACATTGGTCAGGTCCGTGGTCACAACGCCGAGCGTATCTCGATTAAAAATAGGGGTAGCGGCCGTAGCCGTGGCGCTTTTGCCAGTGGCATAGCTGAACTGATAATTGATGGAACCGGTCAGGGCGCCCCTTCGCTTGTTCAGCGCGATTCGGAAGCCGCGAATATCGGCATAGTCAAGATTAAAATAGGAGCTCACCTGATAGCCAGCACGCTCATCGATAAAATTCGATTGTTGAATGAGATTCTTGACATCCTTGTAGTAGCCGCTGATATCCAGCGTAAAGCCCTGGCCCAGCGCCTGCACCACACCGACATCGTAGCTGTTCGTGGTTTCGGGTTCCAGCCGGGGGTTGCCCAGGATAATGGGATTGTTCAACCGTTGGCCCAGTCGGCGTGAAACGATATATTGAAAGGCCGGGCGTTGCATAAATGCGCCATAGTTCAGATGAAATACCGTGCTGGCAGAAATAGGAAACGAAAATCCCAACCGTGGCTGCAAGCGACCGTAAATTGGCGGCTTCTTGGTCTGCGCTTGTGACGGGTGAAATCGTCCTAGCGAATCAGAATTTCCAAAGGGGTTATAGAGGTCGGGGTAATAATTCATGCCAGAATACCAGAGATCGAATCTCAGCCCCAGGTTGGCAATCAACCCTTCGAATTCCATTTTGTCCTGGGCATATATCGCAGCCTCGAACGGGTGTGCGGTGTAATGTTCAAGTTGACGGCTGGAGCGAACATTTAAAAAGTTTGATACATCGATAAGATAGGAGTTGACCTGAAGGCCAGCATTGACCAGATGCGCTCGGGCTATCTGGCTGGTCAATGCGGCGTCCAACGATATGGTTCGCGTTTTTTCATCGGTAAAGCTGTCGTAGCCCATTTGATAATTGAGCAGATCCGGGGAATTGTTATTTGGGTAAGCAATGGTTCCAACCACCCAGTTGAAATCCAACGAGTCCGGAAACGTATTGGGAACTGGTGTTGCACCCACCGCATTCCTGGTGAGAAGAGAATTCAATTTAAATTCATAGTAGGTGCTCTGGCTGATGGTCTTCGTAAAACGCGCACCGAGCTGGGTATTGACCTTTTCTCGTTCTCGAATGCCAGTGATCCGATCCCACAACCAGCGTTGATATCCGCCCACACTGTTAGAGCCGGGAAATACATTATCGCGCAAGCGAGCTGAGCCGCTGCTGAGCCGAAGCGTGGAACCGTGGCCCAGATCGGTTACGATATTCCCCATGGCTTGATACTCGATATTGGGTTGTTCCGTGGGCAAAACGCTCCAGCGTCGATGGGAACGCATGGCCACGAACATGCGCATCCAAGGATTGATTGGTCCCCCAGTCGCGATCTCCAGCGAGTTATCGATGTCATTGCCATAAGTTCGACCAATATCCCTTCTAGTCTGCTCCCACAGGGTTTTCGCTACAGCCAGTTGCACCAGCGTATCCCCGGCAAAACTGCCGGTGAGCCCCGACGCCATGGAGCCGTAGTAGGCTTGCGGCAAATCTGCCCCGGGATCGCCGCGCAACCAGACCTCTTCACTCAGCAATAGCCGAATATAATCGTTCGCCCTGGGATCGAAGGCACTGGGCCCGAAATGCTTACGACCCGGGGCCCGCAGCCGTGATTCTATTCTCGTCCGCCATCGTTGTGGATCGCCTTCCTTCATCGAGATATTCACTACTCCGGATTGCGCATTCCCATATTGGGCACCGAAGCCGCTGGTGATCACTTCCACCTCCTCCACGCCGCTAATGATCGGCTGAAACGCGGTCGAACGATCCAGGGGATTGATAATTCCCATGCCCTGCAACATATAATATTCTTCGCCCGCACGTCCCCCTCGAAAATGCCCGTCAATCACATCCACGGCCAGATTAATGATGTCCCCGATATCTCTAATTCCTGGCAATAGTTGCACATCATCGAATCGGACAATGGCACTGGTCGACGTTTTATCCCGCTCCACATCTGGCCGAGCCGCTTGAACCACCACCTCCGCCATTTCGAGCACCGACTCTTCCAGTTGGAAATCCACCTTTGTTGTCCGGCTGATGTGGACAATGACATCGACCACCTTCATCTTTTCGTAACCCATCATGCTGGCGCGCAGTTCATATTTTCCAGGCGGCACATTCAGGAGGTAATACTCGCCATTCACATCGACAGCGGCGCCGAGCGTGGTACCGACAATGACGACGTTTGCCCCGGGCAAAGGATTGCCGGTTTTGGCGTCTTTAACCGTACCAGCAATCTTGCCCACATTTTGAGCCGGGAGCAAGCTCACCCCGAGCAAAATTAAACCACCCACAACAAGGCTAGATCTGATCCAGTTCTTCTGCCGATGGAGCAAGCCGGATAAATCACTTTTTAGCTTATTGACCCATCGCAGGTGACTTGCCTTGGTCATTATGCCTCCTATTGAATCCAACAAGTTCATGGCGAATTTTAAAAGCAGTTTAAGATTTGGGGTGCCTTAAAAAATCAATTTTCATCTGATGAATCAGCAGCAATTTTGTACCCGATGATATGTTGGCCCTGAAGGGCCGTTATCGTATTGATACCCTTTCAAAGGTTTCCAACCTTTGAAAGGGTTGGTTCATATCAGTTTATTAAACTTTAAAATCTGGGCAATCATTTCCAATCCGAGACAATCAATAATTCATCTGTCATTGAGCTGGCTTTGAAAGAGAAGTTCACACAAAAAAACTTTGACCGCGAATTTCGCTAATTCAGGCTAATTAATTTGATTGAAGTTCGAGTTAGCGAATCCGCGCGCCGGATGCTGGCGGGCGGATAGCGGATTTGGCTGTTCTTAGATTGCACCCAAAGATAAATACCATCTGGTTTGAAATTTATTTGCTCAGAAAGCTCATCAAAGTTGGCGGCTCCGATCTGATTTGATTCGCTACAGCAACAATTCATTTCCCAGCAGCTTCAAACTCAAGGCTGGCAAGGATAAACGGACCCACCGCTTTGGGATCATTGCTGCGAACTGGCTCGCTGATATAATATTCGTACGATCCATTGCGATAAGGATTGCCGCCCAAACCAGCAACGGAACAGGCCTGATGAATTTGAATCGAGCCGTCTCGATCCACCTCGATAAAATTTTTGAGGATGCCCTGGTATCCTTTTTGGGCAATGTCTCTAAAGTTAGAATCAATATATCCCTTATTAACTGCCTTGTGCAGGGAATAGACGAACATGCAGGACGCCGATGATTCCAGATAATTGCCTTCCCGGTGAGCCTGATCGACCACCTGGTACCACAGGCCAGTTTTCGGGTCCTGATAGTTGGCAATCGCCGTTGCCAGCCGATTCAAAATCGCGATGATCTCGCCCCGCCGGGGATGTTCAGCCGGCAAAAAATCCAACACATCCACCAGCGCCATGACATACCAGCCCAGGCTTCGGCCCCAGAAATTGGGCGATCGGCCAGTAGCGGGATCAGCCCAGCGCTGCTGGCGGCTTCCGTCCCAGCCATGATATAAAAGACCGGTTTGTTCATCCCGGGCGTGTTTCTCCATCAACACGATTTGATTCACCAGATCATCGAACAGCGCCGGCTCATCAAATTTTTGGGCAAATTCGGCCAAAAACGGGCAGGCCATGTAAATCCCATCCAGCCACATTTGATGCGGATAGATATTTTTATGCCAGAAGCCGCCTTCGCTGGTGCGGGGATGAGTCTGCATCTGCTTTCTGAGCAACAAAATCGCTTTCTTAAATTTCTCATCACCGGTTTTTTCATAAAGCAAAAACAGTGGCTTGCCGGGATTGATGCGATCGATGTTGTATTCATCCAGACGATAGGTCAGGATGTTGCCAGTGCTATCGATAAACTGATCATAATAAGCCAGCACATAGCGAAAATATTTTTCCTCCCCGGTCGCCTGCCACACCTCCAGAATGGCCTTCAAGACCAGGCCCTGGGTGTATTCCCATTTGGGCGTTTCTCGAAAATCGATCATCCACGGCTCTGGATGGCGTTTCATTTCCGAATCGGCCATACGGACTGACCAGCGCTGTGGAGGCAATTTCTGGTAGAATGGCTGGCAAGCAAGGAGGGCTATTGCGAACGTCAGCACCCCTAACCAAAGCTGCCGAGTATGAATTGCTGATCGATTTGACTTCAAATTTCGTTCCTCGTAATAGTGCGAATTAATAATTGGGAGGGCAATTGTTGTTGATCTTGCCCTCCCAGCATTGAAATCACGAGCCAAATTCACGATGATCTTCAGGACGGGCTATCTGGAGCTATTTCCTTATTTCAGGAGCACCATTTTTTTGACCGCCACTTTGCCACCGGATTCCAATCGGTAGAAATAGATGCCGTTGGCCAGATGAGATGCATCAAAATTTACCTGATAATAGCCCGCTGCGAGTTTGGTGTCCACGAGCGTTGCGACTTTCTGTCCGACCATGTTAAAGACCGCTAACTTAGCCGGTCCATCCGCATCCAAACTAAACATAATTTGGGTCGTCGGATTGAACGGATTGGGATAGTTCTGCGCCAGGTTGAACACCTTTGGCAGATTCTGCAATTCATTCGGGACGGCGGTACGAACGTAGTCGCGTCCATCGTAGGGAACCGGGTTGATCAGGCCAGTCATGTTGTTTTTCGCAATGAACTGCAATTTATGATCGGCCTGGAATTTGACGGTGCCGTGGTACTTGGGCTTATTCCAGACGGCATCCAGCAAGGCGGCGCCCCAGTTGATCGACGCCTGACGTCCTTTGCCGTCGTTATCATGCTGGCAGATCGCCATGCCGAATACCTGGTCGACTGCCGGCGTGATCTTTTCGCCATTGCTACTTTTGATCACCGACCACTGGAACGCCATTTCCAGCACATACCCGCCCGCAATTTTGGTTCGCTTCCACTTTTTCAAAGAATCGGGTACATTATTCAAACTATCCGCGGCCATGACGCCTACAGTTTTGGCCAGTGCTGTGAAACGAGTATCCCATATCGAAGGCGAAGCTTCCCAATCAATCGCCGACTGCTGCGTGCTGTCGGTCGGCTGCGGATCGAATTTCAACTCGATGCAATCCTCTTCCCAAACGTTGCTGGCACTGCCGGAAAGGGTGTCATCCTTCACCTCTTCATATAGATAAAACCACTGATCATCCCACGCCGTCCAAACCTTGGCAGATAAATCGGCATCGTCTTTTGGTTTTCCGTTATCATTATAGGCATAGGATCGGATCTGGAGGTAGCCATCATCAGGCCCCGCCAATGAATGATAGAAAGGATCCTTTTTGCCATCAATCAACAGATAGAACGGGGTTCCATCATAGGGAATTGGATTGGAACGACCGGTGACATTGTTTTGAGGGATAAATTGCAATTGATTGTTGGGCAGGAATTTGACGGTGCCATGGTATTTGGGCGTGTTCCAGACCGCATCGAGCATCACTGCGCCCCACATGATCGAGGCCTGCCGTTTGGCCTTGCCATCGTTGTCGTGCTGGCAGAGCGCCAGACCGAACACATTGCCCTCAGCCGGAGTGATGGTCTCGGCGCCATTTTTGATTGCTGACCACTTGATCGCCAGTTCCAGGGCATAGCCACCGGGGATGATTCGACGCGCCCATTTTTTATCGGCAGCCGCGACATTATTCAGGCTGTCACCAGCCACCACTCCCGCAGTGGGCTTGGACAAAATGGTCAAACGGGTTTCCCATACCGAATTGGTCACGCTATCGGTTGGCTGGGGATCGAATTTCAGCTCGAGACAGTCTTCTTCCCAGACGTTGGTGGCGTTCCCGGCCAACGTATCATCCATGACCTCTTCGTACAGATAAAACCAGTCGTTGTCCCACGCGGCCCAGACCTTTGCCGACAGATCCGCGTCGCCGGTGGGAATTCCATTATCGTTGAAGGCATAGGATTTGACCTGCAAATGGCCATCATTGGGGCCAGTCAGGGCTTCATAAAACGCATCCTTGTTACCATCGACGGCCAGGTTGAGCAGGGAGTAGCCTTTTTCCCAGAGGGCCTTTTTATCGGGAAACCAATTGAGATCACCCACTGGAAATCCCCCTTCCGCACCGATGTAAGCAACCGACGCCGTCGAATAGCTGCAATTCAGCGTGTCGCGATAAAATTCAATCGGACGGCGGTCATAATCATCGGTTTTGCGATTAAAAGCAGCACTGGGGGTGTTCTTCGTTCGGTTGCCACCAGTCGGGCTTTCGTACCAGCGCATCATATTGGTCATCAGTCTTGGAATTTTATCCAGCGCAAGATTTATTTGAGTAAAAGCATTGCTGGCATTGGGGCCTAATTTGCTTTGGATATGATTCGAGAGTGGCGAAGCAACCCCAAATTTAAAATCATTTAGAAACGCCCATCCCGAATCGCTGATGGTGTAGTAGTTATTGCTAACCTTCCATTGGGTAACATCGTTTGGTGCAGTGAAGATCCAGGTAATTTTGTTGTTGCCATTGGCGTATACTTCACCGGTATTGGCCCATTCTGCCGCTCGAGTGGCATCGGTTGAATCTTCACCTAACGCAAAGGCATCCACAAACAAATTGTTGGTGATAATGATTTCATTGCCAACATTGCCCAGGGATAACAGCCCATGAAAGCCCATGCCATTGACGAACGTATTGTGTTCGATCCTCCCGTAATTTATCAGGCCGGTGCCCGCCGCAGGATTGGAAAAATTATAATGTCGTATGGCACGGTCTTGATAATTAACAAAGGTATTATTTACGATAATAAACGAATCACAGGCGGCTTCGCGCAAATCAATCCCTTTGCCCGCTCCCAGATTGGAAGTGGTCAAAGCTCCCATATTCGCAAAGATCGAATTGGTGATTTTTACTTTGACCGTATTTTGACCGGTTCGAACGTGCTGACCGTTAATATTGGATAAAACCACCCCATCCAGAATAATTGAAGAGCCCGCCGCAGTGGTGTTGATCAAACCACCTTGAACGCCATCCACTCGATCAGGTTCTGGTTCATAAAAACCAGCAATACAAATATTTTTGATTTCTAAGTTGCCGCCGTTTAATACCACAAAATTTCCCGGCGGTCGAGTTGGGTTCGATCCGGTTCCAGTTTCCCAGAGAAAAATAACGGGCTTTCTGCCGGAGCCCTCTTCGGCTCTGAGACGAAGGGTTCTGCCATTGGGGACAGTAAAGATCGCATTATGAAGGTAATATTGATCTCTGGCAAACTCATAGACACGATTGGCCAGCAATCCACCGGCTGCGGCGGTATCGGCCACAATCTGCCGGTTTACATACGAATCAGGAGAACCATCGAATGGTCTTATTTTTACGATGACTTCCTGACCGTACAGGGATGTCGCCACCATGAAAAAAACGATGGCAATCATTCCAAATTTTATATAACGCATGAGAACCTCCTTCAAAAATAAATTTGTGGTCTTATAGTTACTGCTGCTCATGAAGCATGGATACTATTTTGGCTATTAAAGATGAAATTAACACTCTTGAACCATTTTTCCTGACATCACCTCCTAAAAATATTTATTAGCTGATTAATTTAAGCATATTGTTTGTAATGCTATCTAACTATTTTTTTCGGCATCACCTCCTGATCAATCAAATTATTAAAAATATATTCATCGTTCGTTGGCATAATGGATTTCCGTTTTGCTCCAGCAGGCATTTTCAATGTTTCTGTATCGGGTTTTTATCGATCAAGTATCTGGAATCCCGAATCTGCCAATGTAATGAATAACTTTTGTGCTCTTATCCTATGGGCATGTCAGGGTTACTTTCAGAAAGAAAGCAAAGCAAATTCTTTCGCTTCTCATTAGGAGCAAATTAGCTAAGGAGTGATATTACTCTCATCAGAATTGTGCGATGATACCAAAATCCGCAGTCAACCCATACTTTTCGCTTTCATTGAACAGGCGACGGTCATATACCCGGTTATATATTGAGCTGCCATCTTCCACATTGGTCAAATTATTGATGGTTAGAACCAGGGAGAGGTAATCGGTAATACCATGTTTCAGCGCTAAGTCAATTCGGGTAAAGGCATTGGTAATTTGATCGCTCAAACCGGAAGCGGAATAGGAAACATTGTGTTCCCCTTGATGAAAGACGGAGAGTCTTCCTGAAAAACGACCGATGTCATAACCCAGCGAAATATTCCCAAAGAATTCCGGCATCCGTTCCAATTTTTGTTTTTTCTCGACCAGCACATTGAATTTTTTCCAGATGCCGGGGATAGGTCCGGGCGGATCATAGTAGACCGAATCAATTTTTGCCCCCCAAATAAAGGCCTCCGACCTTACGATAGAGGCATTGTACGACAACACGATGTTTTTAAGCAATCCAGGAAGGAAGTCGAAATTTATCTGATGCTCAAACTCGAAACCCCAGACTTTTGTAGGTTTGGGCGAATTGTAAGGAAGCGTCACATTGTACGGCGAAGTTCCCATCTGGCTTGGCCATTTTATTCCAAAGCGCTGCATAAGAGTATCCTGAGGGACACCTTGATTATCCCTCACGGCAGTCGTATTGAAATTATTCAGCATGTGGTACATATCGTCAATTTCTTTGTAATAGGCCGACAGGGAAATCAGTCCGATGGCGTTGCCGAAGAAGGAGGTGTTCACCTCATAATTCCACGCTCGCGCCGTCTTTAACTTTGGATTGCCGACATAAACCTGCAATTGAGATCCAACCTCGGCTGGACGGCCGGCAATATATCGGTCCAACCGCATATTGAAATCGGGTCTTGCCAATGCCTTGTAGGCAGCCAAGCGCAATTTCATAAAATCGAGCGGCAAGACCGCGACGTTGAAGTTGGGCAGCAGCACGGTTTGAGAGGCTGATGAACTTGTGTCTCTGATGGTGTTGGCAGTAACTGGAAAACCACCTACCGATTGCGGCATGTAAGTAGATATGTAATCGTTATCTTCTTTTTCGACTCTCAATCCGGCAATGATGGTTACCTTTGGCCCAAGATTGAGCGTGTTCATGACATAGCCAGCGCCGACTCGTTCAGTGACATCATGATCATCATACCGGATGAGCGGATTGGACCAAACCTCAAATTGATTTTTGGTTGCATCTATGCCGTATCGATTAAGCTCATACCATTGGCGCAGTCTATTTCTTTCAATCAGCGGGTTTAAGGTATATGAACCGTAGACGCTTCGTGAAGTAACATCACTGAAGAATTGATCGATTGGTATAAAGAGGCCACCTGCCTTTTGCCATTCCTCAAAGTATGTGCCAGTAAAATCTTTCTTCCGGAAAGTCCCGTCCGGTAATAACTCGTACGGTTGCCACTTTCCCAGATAGTACGGTGTAAAATCCTCACTTCTACTATTGGACCGATCTTTTATTTTATATTTGCCACCAATTTTGAGTTCGCCAGAAATTTTTTTCCCCAGGAGATACGATCTGGCAATATCCAAGAACGCTGTCCGCTCTTTATCAAAATTGTGCTGAGACCGGTAGTAAGCCCAATATAGATTGGCATTGGCAAAATTGTTTTCGGCATAAGAGATCAACTGCGCCGGATTGCTCTGAACCATGGGCGAGGCTTTCATGCCATTTGGCTCAACAAAAATCGTCTCATAATCAAAGGGATAATTCGATTCGGATTGTCCAAATGATGCACCCCAGCTCAGATTTAATCCCAGCAGATGATTTTCACCGCGAATCGAGCTATTGTAAGTATTGATTTCCTGTTCCCGGTCGCGGTAATCATAAACTGGATTGCCGCTCTGATTTCCTCCTCCATTGGACGGATAGTCGCGATTGTACCAAAAATAATCTCTGTTGGTTCTGCCATAAACATTGTTGAGTCGGATAGTGCCATTGTCCGGCGTGTTTAGATCCAATAACACGCTGAAGCCATCTCGTTTTCTAATTTCATCCGTAAATTCAAGCAGGAAATCATCAATGAAATAGCCCGCTTGAGATGCGTTTGGATTTTGATTGTAATCCACATCGATTCGCTCGTTGCTTCGGATCCGCTTTTCGAGATTCGCTGCCAGTTGTACGCCAAGCAGATGGTTGAAAAATCTTTCACCATAACGAAGCGAAACATCATACTGATTGGCTGACCCCATCAATCTATTATAGTCACCTTTTAAATCCAGTTTGAATTTTCTAATTTCGGGCGCTTTTTTGGTGACCAAATTGATGCTTCCGGCCAAGGCATCGCCATCTTTATCGGGCGTGGCCGCCTTGTACAACTCGATGCCGGCCAACGAGCTCTGCGAAAGCGTGCTGAGATCGACTCCCCGACTGGTGGCATCGGTGGGAGGAATTTTTACGCCGTCGATGGTTATCACCGTAAATTTATCCTCGAGGCCCCGAAGGATCACCTTATTGGCTTCGCCACCAGACCGGATAATGGAAACGCCCGGCAATCGTCCCACCGCCTCCGCGGCATTGGCATCCGGCAATTCCTGGATCTTTTCTTCCGACACAACATTGATGATGGTGTTCGAGGTTATTTGCTTATTGATCGCAGCGACCTGACCTTCCGCTTGCGCCGTTACCTCGACCATTTTGCCTTTCAGCACATCAAAGGCCAGCGCGATATCCTGTTCCACCGTTATGCCATATTGAACATTCACCTCGATATTTTTTGTTTTATAGCCAATATAAGACACCCGCAGCGTGTAGCGACCCGGCGGAATTCGCGGAATTCGGTAGACCCCTTCCAGGTCAGTGGCGCTACCCAATGCAGTGCCCGACAGGTAGACATTGGCGCCAATCAATGGTTTGGCGGTCAAGGAATCGGTAACCACGCCTCGCAAAGCTCCCTGACCCAATACCGCAGTGGCGACGCAAACAATCAACAGAGTCGATATGACGTGAGCTACTAATTTTCTCATAACAGGGCTCCTTGGCTTATAATTTTTGAATTACCTTTGATAGTTTCTTCTTGTTGATGGGTTTCATTAAATAATCGATGGCTTGATAACTTTTAGCGTCCTTCAAGTATTGATCAAAGGCGGTAATGAACACCAGTTTGAAGCGACCACCCACCTGCTCCAAAAAATCAAAACCAGATCCGCCCGGCAATTGAATATCCAGGAACACCAGATCTGGCTTGAATTCATCGTACAATCTGATGGCATCCGTGACATTAGCGGCTTCGGCGACGACATGGATGTTTGGATATTGCAACAGCAGTTGCTTCAGCTCGGCCCGTATGAGCCATTCGTCATCGATGATGAGCGTCTTATAATAATTCATGAGCGTTAGAATTTGAAGTCGGTTATCGCGAGCAATTTGGACCATCTTCTTTGCCTGAACTGCCAACGGGATCGTTGAGGATTCCTGATGCATTTTTTCAATCCGTCGGCTTGAGAATTCAATCAGACCATCCGCTGTCAGAAAAGAGCAAAAAAGCCCTGGCCTGGATGGCATTCTTGCATACCCAATTAGAAAATAAAAATGAAAATTTTCAAGCTGAAAAATGTTAGCGGCAAAAGAAAAGGGTGAGCGGTTAGGGATTTGGATATTTAACGAAAATCTTGAGCTCCAATTGTAGGCAGTTAGGCTTTCTCTTTTATTTCAGACTTCGAGATTTTTAGGCTACTCTGCTTTGAACACGCTATTCGCTCCGTTGAGTTCTTTCAGCTTACCTTTTAAATCAAAAAAAACGTAAAATAGCAAGCACGCCATTTCTCGATTGGCTTGACATGGCTCGGCAGGAATACCCTATGGAACGAAGATTATTTAAAAATCATTTGACAATTCCCATAAAAAAGATTATTTTAAAAGCGACAAATTTGGTTATTGATGACGGCAGCTTTGAATGACATGAAAACCATGCTTGAATTCACAGCTCATCGCCAACCGATAGAAACATCCCAACAGATAATAAAAGACTTTTGTAAAATCTCCGCTGGGTTGTTTCAATCCGTTGGGAAAATTTTTCTCGGGCGCATTATTGGTCATTAAAAAATACCTGATAAAAAAGATGAACTATCAAACTAATCTTGATAAAGTCATAGCAGTCCCATTTCTCTCTCGACGAATCTTCTTTGTCATCAGCCTCCCGCTGCTGTTCTCCATATTCCTGAAGTCGCCCCAAAAGCTCTACGCTCAACCACAAGACCTGAAATTCACCAACATCACCATTGAACACGGTCTCTCCCACAGCAAGGTCAATTGCATCTATCAGGACCGCCAGGGATTTCTGTGGTTCGGCACCAATGAGGGCTTGAACAAATACGATGGCTATAGCTTCACCGTGTTCCAGCCCGATCCCGATGATCCGCACAGCATTTCGGCCAATTTGGTTCGCTGCATTCTGGAGGACAGCAAAGGCAATTTCTGGATTGGCACCGAGGCGGGCGGATTGAATCTCTACAATAGAAATGACAAAACTTTTGTCCATTTTACGGCCGATTCAGTATCTCCAATCCGATTGAGCGGCAACAATGTCAACTCCATCATCGAAGATAAAGCAGGCAATTTGTGGCTGGGCACAGAGCACGGCCTCGATCGGCTCGATTGGGAACACCAGAAGGTATGGAACTATCTCCCCTACCCACCCGATCAGCACCTTGATCTATCCAACGAAATCATGGTCATCTGTGAAGATCATCAGGGCATGCTCTGGGTGGGCACCCTCGGCGGCGGACTGTGCGCCTTCGATCGGGAACTGCAAAAATTTACCTGCTATCAGCATGATCCCAAGAATAAATTCAGCCTCGGCGATAACGAAATTTACTCCATCCATGAAGACCTGCAAGGGAACCTCTGGATCGGCACCGTCAATGGCGGCCTGAATCGCTTCGATCGAACCAGCCAGCGTTTCTTTCGCTATTACCCTGGTCAGGACAATCCCGAAAGCACCACCATTCGAGCCATTCTGGATGACGGCAGGGGAAATTTATGGGTCGGCAATCGCAGTGGGCTCTATCTGTTTGACCGCACCCGCCATCAATTTCAGTCCCACGCCCACGATCCCGATAATCCGTACAGCCTGGTGCAGAACTCGGTCCAGACCATTTTCAAAGATGCCAAGGGCGACCTGTGGATCGGTACCCGTGGCGGCATCAGTTTTTTGAACACCACCAATCTGCCGTTCATTCACTATCGAGCCGATGTCAATAATCCCCGCTGTTTGAACAGGCGAACGGTTTACGCCATTCTCGAAGACCGTTACGGCGATCTCTGGTTCGGCACCGAGCAGGGCGGGCTGAACCGCCTGAATCGCAGAACGGGACTGTTCACCTATTATGTGCATGACAACAACGATCCCCACAGCCTGAGCGTGAACAACATCAAGGCGCTGCTGGAGGATCGGACGGGGCTGCTGTGGATTGGCACGTTCAATGGCGGCTTGAACGTGTTCGATCGCAAGACCAATCGCTTCCGCCACTATTGGCACCATGAAAACGACCCGACCAGTCTGGCGATCGATAATGTCATGGCGCTGTTTGAAGATAAGGACGGCAATATCTGGATCGGAACCTATGGTGGCGGATTGGATCGTTTCGATCGAAACACCCAGCGCTTCGAACATATCCTACCCGATTGGCAGAATCAGGGTTTCAACAATATTTATTGTTTTTTGGCGGATAAACAGGGCCAACTCTGGCTCGGCGCCAGCCAGAGCCGAATCGGGACCATCGATCTGCGGACGGGGAAATTTACACCCTATCGGCTGAATCACCGCATCAACAATGTCGATGTCAGGGCAATCTGTCAGGATCGGAATGGCAATTTATGGTTCGGCACCGTGGGCGCGGGATTGTATCTTTACCATGCCTCCGATTCATCCTTCCGTGCCTATACTCAAAAAGATGGCTTACCCAGCAACATTGTCTACGGCATTCTCGAAGATGCTGCGGGGAATCTGTGGCTCAGCACCACCAATGGCCTGTGCCAGTTCGATCCCCAGACGGTCAAAGCCAAAAATTATTACAAAGAGAACGGCTTGCAGAGCGACCAGTTCAACTACAACGCCTATTTGAAAACCCGTGACGGGCAAATGCTGTTCGGCGGTATCAATGGCGTCACGGCATTTCATCCCGACCAGATTCGACAAAATGCCTATATCCCGCCAGTGGTCATTACGGATTTTAAGATCTTCAATAAGCCAGTTGAAGTCGGCGGCAAACATCCGATTCTAACCGAAGACATCAGCCAGACCCGATCGCTCAAACTATCTTATAAACACTCGGTCTTTTCATTCGAATTTGTGGCGCTGAACTATGCCATCCCCGAGCAGAACCAATATGCCTATAAAATGGAAGGCTTCGAAAGCGATTGGAACTATGTGGGCAATCGACGATTTGCTACCTACACCAACCTGGATCCTGGGACCTACACTTTCCGTGTGAAAGCCGCCAATAACGATGGGGTCTGGAATGAGGCGGGAACCGCCATTGAAATTGCCATCTCTCCCCCATTTTGGAAAACGCTGTGGTTTAAAGTCATCTTGATCGCCCTGATCTTATTGACCATCAATCATTTTGTGAATTATCTCCGCCAGAAACGGAATTTATTGAAGGCGAAAGCGTTGGCCAATTTAGCGCAACTGAAGTTATTACGCAACCAGATGAATCCCCATTTTCTATTCAATGCCCTGGGATCGATCCGCTCCATGATTTTGATCAGCAAGGACAAAGCCTGGGACATGGTGTCCGAGCTATCCGAATTTTTCCGCTACACCATGCTCAATTTCAACAAGGTCGAAGCCCTGCTGGACGATGAGATCAATGCCGTGCACAATTACCTCAATATCGAAAAAGTGCGTTACAAAGATACCCTGCAGGTATCATTCGAAATCGAGGACGAGGCTCGCCAGTGCCTGGTGCCCGCCTTTATCTGCCAGCCGCTGGTGGAAAACGCCATCAAATACGGCATGCAAACCAGCCCCCTGCCGTTGATCGTGAATATTTCGATTTCCTATCAGCAGG
>CAZYNP010000043.1:9974-50903 GCA_964647995.1 uncultured Cytophagia bacterium | reverse complement strand
AATGGTTTTGATATTGGGTGAAACAGCCGTTTTATGAAGGATGTAAGTGGTATAATAGGTAAAATCCTTGATGGTTTTATAAAACGCGCCAACCGAAAGCAGGCCTAATTTATTGCTGTGAAAAGTGAAATTCAGGTCGTGATTGAACGCGTGTGCCGGTGTTAATTCGGGATTGCCGGCTCGGACATTCTTTCTGGGATTATCGTAGGTGACCTTCGGCGACATTTGATGATAGTCCGGCCGGGCCAGTGTCTGCGTATAGGCATATCGGACGTCAAACCATCTGAACGGTGAATATTTGGTTTGAACCATCGGTAACCAATAATCATTCACCGGTCGGACGGTAACCGTATCGCAGTTTTGCGCATCTGGATTGCGCATATCGAACATATTATAGGCAGTATATTCGTATTGTGTCTTTTCATAGCGAGCACCGCCAACCACAGTGAAATTTTTGATGTTGAGCTCCGACATCAAATAGGTGGCATAGTAATCTTCGGTGTATTGATAGGAATTCGCCAGGGTTTGGAACATGCCATTATACCATCCTCCAGTCACGTCGGCGCCTCCGGTGGCTTTTCCTTTCCATTGCACCGAGTTATTCAAATAATTCGCCATCGCGGTCAGGATCGTTGGATCGCACGCCCAATAAATGCTTCCAAACTGATCATCCAGGAAGGGGCGGGTCAAACTGGAACTTCCCATAAAACTCGATCCGGCAAATTTGGCGGTGGCCGGGTCAATTGGCACGTTGAAGACGCTTGAGAGGTCGTTCATCATCGCAGTTTGAAAGGTACCACTCGCGCGAAGACTGGCATAAGGGGTTTTTTGATCGTTGCTATTTTTTTGACGATGGTAATTTCCGCCAACTTTGAAATATCCAGAAAGGAATGAACTTAGGCGAAAAGGGAATTTGAAATTCGAGGAAAATGAGTTGTTGTTTTCCTTGTACAACGAACTAAACAGATTGATGTTATCCAGGTACACCTGATCCGCGCCAGGATAAGCCCATAATTTCTTCAGACTATCGGGGATTGTATTCTCTTTGACCGCGCCCGTGGTTACCTGACCTGTTTTAAATTCCACAAAAGGAGATTCTGGCAAATCGTTCTTAGAAGAAGTTCGGGCAAATTTGAAATCCATCAGCACCCGGCGGAGGTCATATTTCAGCTCGAGTGAATTCACCATCAGATCGGTGGTGTTGACACCTTCTCGGTAGTTAAAATTAAGCATCTTATCGAAATAATTCAAGATCGTCCGGTTGTCCTGAAAATCGGAGCTCAGCCGGGTGTACATATTTACCGATTTGATGGAACCCGAAGGTAGGCGATAATCCAGGATCAGGTTGCCACCGAAGCGCTGCCGGGTTTCGATATGTCGGTTGAGCGTGACTCTGGTGACGCTGACCGGTCGATAGCCAGTGGTGGTATCAATGATACTGCTGTTCGTTCGGTAATTGGCATTCATGTTATCGTCATCCCGGTCGTATTTTTCGAGATTTCCCAGCAGGTAAACGCCCAATTTATCCTGCAAAAAGCGTTGACTGATCGACGCGACGGTTCGATAATTACCATAATTGCCGGTTTTAGCAGTGTAGCCAGATTGCCATAGGAAGTCATAATGCAACTGTGACGGCGCCTCTCGCAATTCCATGTTCACCGAACCACCAATGGAATTGGCATTCATGTCCGGAGTCAGCGATTTATAAACCGAGATGGTTTTGATCATATATGGCGAAACCATGGTGAGATCGACGCTGCGATCGTTCGAGATATTACCAGCGGTATTGCCCAGCGCGGACACACCGATTTGACTGCTACCGGTTGAAGCAAGCTTCACACCTTCCACCGAAACCAGATTGAATTGGGGCGCCAGACCGCGGATAACCACTTTATTCGCTTCGCCCGAGCTTTCGAGAGTCGACACACCCGACAGGCGGCTTAGCGCCTGCGCCGCATTGAAGTCCGGCAGTTCCTGGATCCGAGCCTCCGAAACTACGTTGGCAATTTTGTCAGAAGCTAATTGCTGGTTGATCGCCTGAATCTGACCCTGCGCTTGCGCAGTCACCACCACCTCTTTTCCCTGCAAAACAACTGGCTCAAGCCCAAAGCTTTGTTCCACTGTAGCGTTATATGGGACCGTAACCCGAGCCTCGGCAGATTTATATCCAATGTATGTCACCACCAACGTTACCGTGCCAGTCGGAGCATTCAAAATCGAATAGGCACCATTCAAATCGGATGCTGCGCCGATGGCAGTCCCTTTGACAAAAATATTGGCACCAGGCAAAGCATCTTTCGTGGCTTTATCGAATACCTTTCCCCGGATGGTGCCACTTGCCAACAAAGAATTGGTCGTCAGCAATACAATCAACCATCCCACCAATAGCGATCGGAAAGCGAAATGGCAACTACTTGAGCGGGCAAACCTGGGTCTGCCACCAGAGCCAAATCGATTATTCATGACTGTGCTCCCTTTAGGTTAATATGTTTGGTTGCTATTTGGCTAACAAAACGATCTGGATTGATTTCACAAAGTGACACTACTGAAATACCAATTGATCCAATAAAATTTATGCGATAGAAATTCGACTGGATGGCATGAGGAGATCGGTTAAGGAATGTCGTTGCCGAGAACAGCCGCAAAAGCGCAGGGATAGCGATTAAATTATAGTTTAGTGGTGGCCCAATCTGTCGTTGACATGTTTTTCGACCTGCTGCGTTCGGGCTGGATATCATATCAATTCGGCAATCGCTTGACAGCGATATCCATACTTTCGTCTCAGACCGGTGACTGGCTGCATTCGTTGGATGAAGTAGATATAGTAGTTCCTTGGGAGAAATGAATCTCGATAATAACAGGGCCGGCATTAGAATGAGTGACGCTATTAACTTTTGTTTTTGAACAAAGTCCATGCTCATCTCATAGGAAATTGCCAGTGGAGGCAGTACTTCTATTTGCCAATGGTGAGATCACAGATAGCTGCCGCATCGAGCGGCTGCGGTGCGTCTGCCTGGAAAATTACGCAATACCTGTCTCGATATTATCAGTTCAATTTTAATTGAACCGATTTAATTATACAAAAATTTATTTAAAATGTCAAGCAAAAATTTTAAAGTTTTTCCGAAATTTCTAAACTGAACCATGCCGATGGCAAATGATAACTCTTGGCTCACGAAATACGCAGATTGACACGGAATTCAAAAGATAAAAATAGCTTTCCATGTTTTTTCTTGTGTTCCCTGGGCCAATTATTAATAATCCTTTCTGTTTTAGAATTTCAGGTTTTAATTTATTTCCCAGACCCGCTGCCAGCCGAGCAAATCTGAAAGAACCCGAAATTAGCCCTTGCAAAATTCAATTTTTTTTTCGATATTATCTGGCCCTGATTGCGGGAACATTTGCATCAGTGAACCGTGGTCAGTTGGTTGCTTCTCCAAAATTGGAATTCGTCGAAACCATTCAGGGAGGATGTTTAATGGAAAAATTTATGTTGTTATCGGTGATGTTGGTATTCCTTACTGCTTGCGCCAAAAAGCCCTCTAAAGATTATCCCATCAAACCCGTGGCGTTTATCGATGTCCAGATTACCGATCATTTCTGGCAGCCGCGAATGGAAACCAATCGAACCGTGACTGTTCCTTATGATTTCAAAAAATGTGAGGAAACCGGCCGCATCGATAATTTTGCTAAGGCTGGCGGGCTCATGGCCGGTGAGTTTGTCGGTATTCGCTATAACGACTCAGATGTCTATAAGGTGATCGAAGGCGCCGCCTATTCCTTGCGGCTGCATCCCGATCCACAATTGGAGCAATATCTGGACGAATTGATCGCTAAGATCGCTGCCGCTCAGGAGGACGATGGCTATCTATATACCGCTCGTACCATCAACCCGGCCAAACCTCCCAAAAACGCTGGCGCCGAACGATGGTCCTACCTGATCCATAGCCATGAGCTGTACAATGTGGGACACATGTATGAAGCAGCGGTGGCCTATTATCAGGCAACCGGTAAACGAACGTTGCTGGATGTGGCCCTAAAGAACGCCAATTTGATCGATTCGGTTTTCGGGCCTGGTAAAAAACATAACCCTCCCGGACACCAGGAGATCGAGATCGGGCTGGCCAAATTGTATCGCGTAACCGGTGATGAACGCTATTTGAAGCTGGCCAAATTCTTTCTGGATCAGCGGGGAAGGTATATCGGTCGCAAACCGTACGATGAATATCTGGGGGCTGAATATACCCAGGACCATCGACCAGTGATCGAACAGGACGAAGCGGTGGGACATGCAGTGCGGGCTGGCTATATGTACTCCGGCATGGCCGATGTGGCCGCGCTGACCGGTGACCGAGATTATATCAATGCAATTGGCCGCATCTGGGAGAACGTGGTATCTAAAAAACTTTATATCACTGGCGGGATTGGCGCTCGCTCCGAGGGTGAGGCGTTTGGCGATAATTATGAGCTGCCCAATCTCGAAGCCTATAATGAAACCTGTGCGGCCATTGCCAACATGTTCTGGAACCATCGGCTATTTTTGCTCCATGGCGATGCCAAATATATCGATGTCCTGGAACGAACGCTTTATAATGGCTTTCTTGCTGGCGTGGGAATGAATGGCAATGAATTTTTCTATCCCAATCCCCTGGAGTCCGATGGTCGCCATAAACGAAGCCCCTGGTTCGATTGCGCCTGCTGCCCGGTTAACGTCGTGCGATTTCTGCCATCCCTGCCCGGCTATGTGTATGCTCAGCAAAACGATGATTTATTCATCAACCTGTTTGTCTCCAGCCAGGCCACCATCAAGATGCAGGACAACACGGTTCGCCTTGCGCAGCTTACCGATTACCCCTGGGACGGCAAAATTAGCATTACCCTCGATCCAGAAAATGAAGATGATTTCATCATTCATGTCCGCATTCCGGGTTGGGCGCGTGGCACGCCAGTGCCCAGTGATCTCTATCGCTATCTTGAGCCGACCAAAGAAGAGGTTGTATTGAAACTGAATGGCGAGCCAGTGGATTTTCAATTGAACAAGGGCTATGCGACCTTAAAGCGCCGCTGGAAAAAGGGCGATGTGATCGAATTGAACCTGCCGATGACCATTCAGAAAGTAGTGGCACACGATAGCGTCAAAGCCGATGTGGGCAAGCTATCGTTGGAACGTGGCCCCATTGTCTATTGTGCCGAGTGGGTGGATAATGGCGGCCATGTGCTGAATCTGATGTTGCCCAAAGACGCTGAACTTCAGGCCGAATATCGACCGGATCTGCTGAATGGCGTTATGGTGCTCAAGGGCCAGGCCATAGCCCATTTCACCGACACGTCGGGCATTAAAAAGCAAGGAAAAGAATTGGTGGCGATTCCCTATTATGCCTGGGCGCATCGCGGGGCCGGCGAAATGACCGTCTGGCTTCCCTATGATGAATCCGCTGCCCGAGCTATTTCCTTTGCCCCTATCCAATAGTTTTCTGAATGGTGTTTGATCGGCTAACGCCTGGTTAAAAAGGAAATTGAAAGTCCCGCAGATGCCAGGGGATGACCACGGCTATTTTTGGACCGAATTATCCATAGCTGTTCCCTCATCGGCGGGATCAACATCGGCACACTGGCACTTGCGTAGTTGACATCGACTTCCATCAACGGCTAAATTTGGGAGGAATTTTGAAACGAGTCAAATCTGCTTTGATCAACACATTGTTGCTAACTCTCTTTTTGATGACTTGCACGACAATGAGGCTTCAAAAAATGGCACCGTCAACCAGCATCAACATCATTCCCCAACCCGCCAGCGTTCAATTGGGAGAAGGTAACTTTGGCATCACCGCAGAAACGAAAATCTATTTTCATCCTGCCATCGAGCCGGTCCAATCTATTGCCACTGCGCTGGCGGAAAAAATGAATGCAGCGATTGGATTGGATCTGATTCCTGAACCGTTGAACAATTCAGCCACTCCATCCAATGCAATCCTGCTAACAATATCTCCCAACCAGGCTGCCTTGGGCGCCGAAGGCTATGAATTGCTGGTACAGCAGCAATCGGTTCGATTAATTGCCCATCAGCCCGCCGGGCTATTTTATGGCGTGCAGACGCTACGGCAGCTTCTGCCACCAGAAATAGAGAGCACTCAACGACCTACGCAAAACCGGGTCTGGCAAATCCCGGGTGTTAAAATTGTAGACAAACCGCGGTTCGGCTGGCGCGGCATGCTGCTGGACTGTTGTCGCCATTTTATGACCAAAGATTTTGTAAAGCGCTATATTGATCTATTGGCCTATTATAAAATGAATCGTTTCCATTGGCATCTAACCGAGGATCAGGGCTGGCGGATTGAGATCAAAAAATATCCGAAATTGACCGAAGTCGGTGCCTGGCGCAAATATGAGGATGGTACGATTCATGGTGGGTTTTATACCCAGGACGACATCAAAGAAGTCGTTGCTTACGCCCAAACCCGATTTGTGACGGTGATCCCCGAAATCGAATTGCCGGGGCATTCCCTGGCGGCGCTGGCGTGCTATCCACAATTATCCTGCACCGGCGGTCCATTCGAAGTTTCCACCCGCTGGGGCGTCCATAAGGACGTCTATTGCGCTGGCAACGAAGCGACCTTCCAATTTTTAGCAGATGTATTCACTGAGGTAGTTGATCTTTTTCCTGCCGCATACATTCACATCGGCGGAGATGAGGTGCCCAAAGACCGATGGCAGCAATGCTCGAAATGTCAGGCGCGGATCAAGGCCCAGGGGCTGCACGACGAGCATGAATTGCAGAGTTATTTCGTCAAGCGAATCGAGCAATTGCTATCGTCCAAAGGCCGACGAATTATCGGTTGGGATGAAATTCTGGAAGGCGGTCTGGCGCCTGGAGCCACCGTGCAATCCTGGCGTGGCCTGGAGGGCGCCATTGCCGCAGCTACTTCGGGCCATGATGCCATCGTCTCTCCAACCAGCCATGCGTATTTCGATTACCCCATCGAAACCCTCGACCTGCGTCAGGTCTACTCGTTCGAGCCGGTTCCTTCTGGATTGACCGAAGAGCAAGCCAGACATATTCTCGGTGGGGAATGCAACATGTGGACCGAATATGCGCCTCAGGAAACCATCGACAGCAAGATGTTTCCCCGGCTGCTGGCCATGAGCGAGGTGCTTTGGTCACCCAAACAAGCAAAAAACTATCGGGAATTCCATCAGCGGCTACGCTATCATTACCAGCGGCTGAATTTTTTAGGAGTCAAATACGGCGCTGAATCGCACCCCATCTCGATTTTACCGTCGTTCGATCCAGCCAAAAATGCATTCAAAATCGCTTTTGAAGCAGGCGAATCGGATCTGCAAATCTACTATACGCTGGATGGCACAGCCCCGACACCGCGCTCCAACGCCTATCGCTCGCCGCTCCACTTGAAAAAATCAGCGCTCATCCGCGCCCAGGCATTTCGCGATGGCCATCCTTACGGCGAACCCACGGAAAAACAGTTCTTTTTTCATCTGGCCACCGGCAAGCCGACTCAACTGAAATATGCCTATAGCCCGAAGTATACCGGCGGCGGAAAATTGGGATTGACCGATGGCATCACTGGCTCCATCAACTTTCGTGATGGTTTCTGGCAGGGCTTTGAACAGGATGATCTGGAGGCGGTTATTGACCTGGGAAAGGTCATGCCGCTTCGTAAGATCATAACCACTTTTTTGCAGAATGCCGGCGCCTGGATTTTCATGCCCCGGTTTGTCCACTACGCCATTTCGAATGATGGCGAAAATTTTACTGATGTTGCCCTCGTGGAAAACGACACCCCCACCGATTATCCAGATGCCATCATCAAGGAATTCAAAGCAAAAGTTCCAGCGACGCAAGCTCGCTATATCAAGCTTTTTGCCAAGAATATTGGCACCTGTCCGCCCAGTCATCCTGGTGCTGGTGGCAAGGCCTGGATTTTTGTTGACGAAATTGTGGTTCAATAAATTGGGAAAGAATCGGCGGCACCCGCGAGGGCGGATTCGGAACCACAAAAATTTGGCAATTTTGCAGACTTCTAAACATCATAATAACGGAGGAAGACCATGTTTGATAAAAAAACTTATGTCCAGCGACGACACCAATTGACCGAACAGATCGGCTCCGGATTGATCCTCTTTTTGGGTAATGACGAAAGTCCCATGAATTACGCTGCCAATACGTTCAATTTTCGACAGGATAGTTCCTTTCTCTATTTTTTCGGTTTGGATTTTCCTGGTCTGGCCGCGGTAATGGATCTCGACCATGGCGAGGAGATCATTTTTGGCTACGATTTTACGGTGGACGATATGGTCTGGATGGGACCCCAGGAAGAATTGGCTGCCAAAGCGGAAAAGGTAGGCGTATCCAGGGTAGCTCCCATTGAAAAATTGAGCGAGCTAATTGCCGAGGCCATTAAGCAGCGCCGCAAAATTCATTTCTTGCCCCAATATCGGCCGGAGAATATGATGAAAATCGAAGATTTAACCGGTATCCATCATAGCAAGGTGAATCATTACGCTTCGGTGGAGCTGATCGATGCAGTAGTGGCGCAGCGTTCCATCAAATCCGAGGAGGAAGTGAAGCAGATCGAGTTGGCGCTGGACATCAGTTATGAGATGTATAAGCTAGCGATGAAAATTACCCAGCCGGGAATGTACGAACATGAAATTTATGGTCAGGTAGAAGGGCTGCTATTGTCGAAGGGCAGTGCTATTTCGTTTCCGGTCATTTTTACAGTTCATGGCGAGGTGTTGCATGGCCATTCCCACGCCAATCGGATGGAGGCAGGCGATTTGTTGGTGCTGGATTCTGGGGCTGAATCGCCGTTGCATTATGCCAGCGATATTACGCGGACCTATCCAGTGAGCGGCAAATTTACAGCGCTTCAAAAGGATATTTACAATGTTGTGTTGGAGGCGCAGCTCAAAGCCATCAACCTGATGAAACCTGGGGTGTTGTTCCGCGATGTGCATCTTCAGGCCGCTCGCGTCATTGCCACTGGCCTAAAGCAGCTTGGCTTTATGAAAGGTGACGTCGATGACGCGGTGAAAGAGGGCGCACATGCGCTGTTCTTCCCGCATGGCCTCGGGCATCAGTTGGGGCTCGACGTTCACGATATGGAGGGACTGGGTGAAAATTTTGTGGGATACAATAGCAAGATTCAGCGCAGCAAACAATTCGGTCTGGCCTATTTGCGCTTTGCCAAAGAATTGGAACCAGGCCATGTATTGACCGTGGAGCCCGGCATTTATTTCATGCCGGAGTTAATCGGCCAATGGAAAATGGAACAGAAGCATAGGTCATTCATCAACTACGACAAAGTCGAAGCGACTATTGGTTTCGGCGGGATTCGCATCGAGGACGATGTTCTGGTCACTTCGGAAGGCCAGCGGGTGCTGGGAAAGCCAATTCCCAAGACCATTGAAGCGTTAGAGAGCAGCATTGCCTGATTCCGCCAGCAACCGGCGGCGCATTCTGATCCGCAACCATTCTCCTGAACAACTTAGGAACCGGGGATGAGTTTGTGGTCATGATCAATGCCGGACAATACATGGCTGCGCCGAGCCGAGTTGCCACAACTGGCAATGGTTTTCCTTAGGAGGTATCAGAGATTGCAGGACATTGCGCATGAGAAAAGTGAGAACAAAATAAATCTGGGAGCTATTGGATCTCAAAATAGATCATTTCATCCGAAGGTAGTGTGTCATCGGAGGAAGGCGCGGAGGAGGATCCAGCACTGTCTCCGATATTTTCAATATGAAGTCGATGAGTTTGTGGTCATGATCAATGCCGGACAATACATGCCTGCGCCGAGCCGAGTTGCCGCAACTGGCAATGGTTTTCCTTAGGAGGTACCAGAGATTGCAGGACATTGCGCATGAGAAAAGTGAGAACAAAATAAATCTGAGAGCTATTGGATCTCAAAATGGATCATTTCATCCGAAGATAGTGTGTCATCGGAGGAAGGCGCGGAGGAGGGCTTTCGCTGGCGAATTTTATTTCGAAAATAGCCATAAGCCCCCCACAAAAACATGATGATAAATGAAAGAAGCAGTAGCCAGTTGGGAATCTTGATGGTATACCCTAACCAGATTAGCAGGAAATATCTCGGCGCCCGGCCCACCAGGAGCGCCAGCAGATATTTGTTTTGGGAATAATTCGAGGCAATGCTCA
This sequence comes from uncultured Cytophagia bacterium, assembly GCA_964647995.1. Lineage (GTDB taxonomy): Bacteria > Zhuqueibacterota > Zhuqueibacteria > Thermofontimicrobiales > Thermofontimicrobiaceae > Thermofontimicrobium_A. The sequence goes on along the minus strand of CAZYNP010000043.1, from coordinate 40,726 downwards.
GAAATTTGAACGGATAAAATGGGATCGGCGTGAAACCAGCGATAACAACCATCCAGAATGGTGCCCGGTAGAAAAATTTTACAGATCGCGTATAGAGCTGTTTGTTATCGTACAGATTTTTTATTTTTTTATATCTTAGCAACGGTCCCAGAGTTTCGTAATCGACGAAGCCGGCGATCAATGTACCCAGGGTTGCAGCGATAACGGCCGCCCAGATATTAAAGGATTTGCCATAGAACAGCAGCACGGGTTCGTGCGGCAAAAAGGAAATGTAAACGTGCGATGGAACCGAATACAGGTAGAGCCAGACCACGCCGCGATAGTCGGGCCTAAAATACCAGAGCCAGACACAAATGGCCAGCGAAAGAATGAGAGTCAAACCAAAGATTAGATATTTGGGCTTCATGTAATTTTAATCTCCTCTGCGCCAATGAGCAAAAAGCCTCACCAATTGGGAGGCTTATTTGGAGAAACATCGGATTGGCACTTGAGCGTTATGCTGTTACGAAGCAGCCACCTTTAAAACTTATCCTTGCGAGTAGCTGTCTACCACAGCTCTTGTCATGAACTACATTTTCGAACACATGCCCCAATAATCTAAAGCAAGGTTTATAGCCAAATCATCCTTCCATTTCCACATGAGGCGGTTATCGAATCGTGCCCAGATAGTGGGTCGTCAACTGCCGCTTTCGCACTTCAGGATTGGAGTAATCGGGTAGCAACATGGGACCGACTCGATCTTTGATGCCAGCTTTCTCGACTTCTTTGTTAAATTTTTTCACATGATCCAGCGTTAATTTGCCATTGCCTTGATAGCCTTTGATGTACTCCGCCGCATTCATGCCAGCGATCCGACCAAAAGTAGTTACATCGAGCAAGGAATTTCCCATGAGCCGATTTTCGCCATGAATTCCACCGAGCACCTCCCCGGCCACGTACAATCCCGGCACGCAGGTTTCACACTTATTATTGGCTTCCAGTCCGCCGTTTTGATAGTGAAGCGTTGGATAGATTAGCATGGGTTCTTTGGAAATATCGATACCATAACGACGGAACAGAATATGTTTGCCAGGAAATTCCCGGCGGACAGTTCCTTCGCCCAGCAGGTCGTCGATCATCGGCGAATCCAGCCAGACGCCAAATTTTCCCGTGGGCGTGGGCACGCCATTGCCCTTTTCTGGCGAACATTCTCTGATAATGGCAGCAGCTTCAACATCTCGAGGTTCACGCTCGAACACAAACTGCTCGCCATGAATATTGACCACATTGGCGCCAGCGCCTCGCACCTTTTCTGTGATCAATAATCCTTCGGCTTGCTCAGGAAAAACCGCTCCAGTAGGATGATATTGAACCGTATGCAAAAAGCAGACTGGCACGCCAGCGCGATAGCCCATGACCAATCCATCGCCTGTCGCACCATAATGATTGGTCGTCATAAATTTTTGCACATGCAGGCGACCCGAGCCGCCAGTGGCGATGATCACAGCCTTGGCTTTGATAACGAAATATTCTTCGGTTTCCATATTGTAAAGCACCGCGCCAGCCGCCCGGCCCTGATCGTCCAGCACCAATTCAACGGCAGGTGAAAACTCAATTACCTTGATGTCATCAGGATGATTGCGAACCTCATCCCGCAGCGTGCGCATGATCTCGGCACCCGTGATATCACCCGCATAGTGCATTCGTTTGCGTGAAGTGCCGCCTCCATGCATGGCTTTCATTTTGCCGTCGGGAAATTTGCTGAATATCATGCCCAGCTTTTCCAGCCAGGCCAGCACTTTCGGCGCTTCGGTGACCAGTGTATAGACCAGCTCGGGATCGTTGACAAAATGGCCGCCGCCCATAACATCGAGGTAGTGATAGTACGGTGAATCCTTCCAGGTTTTGCTGGCACCCTGAATGCCGCCCTCGGCCATCATGGTATTGGCGTCACCGTTGCGCAATTTGGTCGCCAGGATGACTTTTGCGCCATGTTCCCGTGCCAGCAAGGCAGCAGAATTGCCAGCGCCACCGCCACCGATAACGAGCACATCCGTTTCCATCACAATGTCGGTCAAATCAATTTTATCGGGATCGACACGACTTTTGCTCTCCAAAATATCCACATATTCATTGGCGATACTATAGCCCTTGCTGGGTCCAACCCGAATCGGACGCCTGGTCCCGTCGATAAAATCAGGATGATATTTTTTCAGGATATCCTGCCGTTGATCCACGGGTATGGCTGGAAATTCTTCGCCCCGTTTCTTTTTCGCAACACGAGCAGGACGTGTTTTCTCAACGACTTTGATCAGATTTTTAAGCTCTGGTGTGTAGGGCATTTTTTAACCTCATGTATTGGACTTTTAACAATCAAATTGTCTTCTGAGTTCTAATTATAGGCTGCTTCTAAAAGCAACCACAAGATTTCAAATCTCAAAAAACAAATCCCAAATAAATTTCAATTTTCAACAGCTTAAATTCCAAACATCGTTCATCTAAAAATCGAATTTATCTGGTCAATTGAATATTTGAATTTGAAATTTGTTTGCAATTTGGAAAATGGCGCTTGGAATTTTTTTCATTTTACAGTATCATAAAAAAGCTTTCTCCGTAGGTTCCCACATCTCATCGGCATTATCAGGCTCGGTTTCGCGGTCTTTATAGAGCTTCATTAAAGTAGCTTTATCGGCCTTCATCAAATCCTGCAGCATAGCCTCGTACTTGCCCGATTCGATCTCCTGCACCCGCTTAGCCAGATGTTCTGCTCGTGGGAGAATATATCTTCCATACAATCGCCGAGCCAGAATGGCGATGTTATATTGCGCTTCTTCGGCAGGACAACGAGCCGAACACAAACCGCACATCACGCAGTCAAACGAGGACTCGGCGGCTTTCTTGATGTCACCCGCCATGGCTGCTGCCACATAATCCATCACCTTGATGTCCATGGGACAGCTTTTGGTACAGTTATTACAGCCCATGCATTTGAAAATCTCGGGATACAATCGGGCCACGGTTTCGCCTGTCGGCTGCAACTGTTCCAGATCGTAAACCGCTTTATTGGCCGGGAAAAATGGAATCTGGGTGATGTACATGTACGGCTCGACCACGGTCTGGCAGGCCAGCCCATAATGCAGTTGGTAATCGTTGGGGAAGCGATAGATCGTGGCACAGGCGCCACAGATACCGCCACGACAGCCGCAGCCACGGATCAATTGATAGCCCGCATATTCCATCGCCTTCTGAATTGTCAGCGATGGGGGAACGTCATAACGCTTGCCCATGAGAAAAATGGGGATTAAATTCTTTGCTTCTGTATTTTGTTCGGTATTACTCATTTAAAAACCTCCTGCTCGGTTAAATTCCAAATCGCAAATCTCAAATTACAAAAAAATTCCAAATTCTAATTTTTAATTTTTGCTTTCAGAACTCTATCGAACACTTAAGTTTGAATTTTGATTTTTGATTCATTGATATTTATTTGAGATTTGTTATTTGGAAATTGGAATTTTAATTTTACCATGTTATAAAAACTCCAATCACAATTCCAATAATCAACGCCACAAAAACCATAAAATAATTGTCCAGCCATCTCAATTTCTTCTTCTGTGGAATTACCTCCACCACTCGTTCGTCCACGACAAAATCCTTGATTCCAGTATCCACCTGGGGACACGCCATCACGCAGGCGTAGCATTGCTCGCAGTCTTCGGCCACCAGAACTTCCAGGGCAAAGGATGTCCGCTGCACTGTTCTCGCCCGTCGATCGGGCTCTCGCCGCAGCACCGGACAGGAGTCGATGCAATTGCCGCAGGCGATGCAGGCCCGATCCCCATCGATCTGCACATTCTGCGGCAGATAGAGCCGATGATAGGGCTCGATCCCCCTGGATAGCAACCGACACCGAGCCACAGGCGGCTCCTTGATGTCCAGAACCGTATTGAGCACTTGAATGGTTTGTGGACTTAATTTTTCTTCTTTCACGGTGACGTATGGCACAGTTATCTCCTTAATACTTTTTCATCGGACAGGCTGCATCACTTCTAAGCGATACAGCGTTTGCTGAAAATTTCCTTCTGATCGATTTCATCTCTATCGATCAAGGCAAATTTTCCAGATCACTCAAATCCTTGTATCTTCCGCTTGCTTGTTTATTTCTCTTCAAAAATTCTAAGTTGATTATATTTATTTCAACATCATCCATTTTCTCGATGATCCTCGAATCAAAGCACTCATCGAAACTGACGCCAGAAATTGACGTTAGGAGCTCAATCCTGACTGGCGGCAAACCCATCCGTATCACTTTTCCTTGTTCCAGGAAAAGTTCTGGCGATAGTTCTGGCACTTCAAATCCAAATTCTTTTAAAACCTCCACCAGCTTCAATGCATTCTCAGGACTTATGTCGACCCAGATATCCATGTCACCTGTTGCTCGGGGATAGCCATGATAAATAACAGCATACCCACCTATCAACAAATACCTTACTTCATACGATTTCAGCAACTTCAAAAAATCTTTGAAGTCTTGTGGTAGCTGGATCATAGCCATAAACAATTTGTCTCAAATACTCTGCTGCCTCAAACCGTTCTGCTGGACTTCTTGACAGCCAGAATTGTTTCTCATCAGATTCGTCCGTAATCGAAGCCACCGAGAACGCCTTTTTATTTAATTTGAATTCATTCATCAGAGATTGCACTCCGTCCATCCCTAATCACCTAATTACCAAGTTACCTGCTTTTTCAGCCACATAGTAAGGATGACATTTGGTACAGTTGCTCTGATCCGACAGATCCTCGCACTCCGCCCGAAAGATCACAAATTTCCCATGAATCTTGCCATGATGGCATTTCTGACAGACCTCCTCGGTCGGCAAGGGCAATGGCTTGCCAGGGTGATTCAGCGGAGTCACGTTTTCATGGCAGCCCGAACAGGCGACGGGATTGCGGGCGGCGAAATTCACCGTCTTGTCCACGATTTTCTTGCCCGAGGCATCGACCTTTTCCCGCAGGTGGCACTGGCCACAATTTCCCAGTTGGATCTTTTCGACCAGTTCCAATTGCTGCCGCTCCTCGTCCTTCAGCGAAGATTTGGCTTTCAATGTCTGATAGAGCTGTTGATCTTCGGGACGGAAGTATTCGAATCGATAATGCAGTCGCTTATTCAACATGAGCCCAATTTCAGCCAATTTTTCGCTGGCCAATAGATATGGCGCTCGCTCCATCACATTGATCCGATCGGGATGGCATTTCAAACACTGGTCGCTGGTGTAGAACGATTTGGGATCGGTCGGTTCGGTGAATTTCAAATTGGCGAACCGCTGCGACAATACAGCGGCCTGATTTATCCCCCGCCAGGCCCAGTGCTCAACCGCTTTATCGGGATGGCAACTCATGCAGCCCGTGCCGTCGTCCTTTCCAATATTTTTATGCGGCTCGGTTGTCAAATCGATCGAAACATACGGACCTTTGACATAATGACAAGTTAAACAGGTCGATGGGATCTGATTGTAATAAATCATCCCGATAAACCCGAGGACCGCCAGGATCGGAGTGGCTATCAGCACGATTTTGATATGATGCTTGATGACAAAATCTTTGATCTTCTCAAAGGTCGGTTTGGCGAACATTTTCATTTTTGAAGCTAAGCTCCTCCGTACCTACATTATTATGTCTGACATCCCCTAAATCGCTTTTCAAAAGATGACTTTTCAATTCTCCGCTTCAAAGAGTGAATTTTCTATTCCCCGCTTTGAAGCGACTGAAGCAAGTACCCGCCAACTGGCAGGTAAGGGCCAGGGGGAGGTTGATCTTCATCTATTCGCAACTTGAATTATGCTTTCCTCACCGTTACTTTCGTATCCATCCAGCCCTGCCCCTTGCCCGCTGGATCGGTCGCTACTGGAATGATCCAATTGGGATGAACCCCAAATTTGCCCTTTTTGGGCCACCAGATCAATCTGGTATCGGGATCGTCGCTCTCGAATTTTTCAGCCCGGGCGATCCGACCATATTGCCAGTGCCCGCAGCCGCTGGCAATGGCAATAATTTCGGGATGTACCCCCTCCGTCACGTGGGCATTGACCCGCAACTGCCCTGCGGAGGATTCGATGATGATCTTATCCCCCGTTTTGATTTTCAACCCACGGGCCGTTTTCGAATTGATGAGAGCGGCATTGGCATGATGGATCTCCGCCAGCCATTTGGCATTGGCCAGATTGGGGCGCATGACATTGACGTTGAATGGGATCAAAATCAACTCGTCTTTGGCCAGATGAATATGCTCCTGGATCGGTTGAAAGCTGGGCAAGGCCGCCAATCCCGTTCCCCGCTGGGCGATCTCGAATTTCTTCGATGGCGTATTGAAACCCCGAGTTCGATAAATTTGATATTCGGCTGACTGATTTTCCTGATACCAAATGCCATTTTTCTTGAGCAGCTCAAATTGCCGACTGGAGGCCAATCCTGGAATTTGCGCAGCAACTTCTTTGATATAATCTTCGATATTGGCATAGCTGAAATTGGCCGCCATGCTACCGCCTATCCGCTGCGCCAGCGACAGCCATAAATCATCCAGCGGTTTCGCTTCGCCCAGGGGCTGAATCACTGGCTGGCCCAGGGCCACCAATGGGATCAGATCGAATGATGGCGGGGAATCCAGTGACCAGCTTTCGAGAAAGGTGGTCGCAGGCAGAACCAGGTCCGCCAGCGCCGCCGTTTCGCTCATCACTGTATCCATGACCACGGTGAACGGCAGCAGCGCTTCATCCTTCATTACGGCCTGAGTGAATTGGCAATCGGGATGCTCGTAAACAGGATTGGTTTTATAGGCAAAATACAGATCGACCTTTCGACCACCTGCCTGAAGCGATTTAAAAAATTCGATGGGATGCTCTTCAACCGCCAATTTTTCGTCTGGGTCGAAATCCTGCAGGCGATATTTTCGGGGTAGGCAATAGCCACCTGCCACGTCGATATTGCCGACGAGGGCATTGAGCAGCATGATGCAACGCTCGTTTTCCACGCCGTTGATATGGTCGATGATGCCGCCGCCCGAGAAGGCTACCCCAGGCTGGGTGGTCGCAAATTCCACGGCCACCCGCTCGATGGTCTCGGCAGGCGCCTGGGTAATTTCTGCCGCCTGGGCGACGGTAAATTGAGCCAGATAATTTTTTAATTCGGCCACCGAGACATTGGTCCACTGGCTGATGAATTGGGCCTGGTGCAGATTTTTCTGCATGATCACATTGGCCATGGCCAGCGCCAGCATGGCATCGGTGCCTGGCTTGATGGGAATCCATTCGTCGCTGCGACCAGCCGTGTTGGACAGCCGAGGATCGATGGTTACCAATCGGGCATGGCGATCGATTCGGCCATCGACAAGCCGCTGATTGAAATTGATAAAGAGCGGATGGGATTCAAACGGATTGCTGCCAAAGCTAAGAAAATAGCGGCAGTTGACGCCGTCGATGATCTCCTGGTTTTCGCCCCAGGTTATTCGTTGGGCGACCGATTTGTTGGAATTTTCCAGCAGATCGGACGGCAGAATGGCGGGCTGCCCCAGGGATTTGAGAAATCGCCGAGTCAAACCTGAAATATGATGTCGCTGGGCATGAAAAACAAATGCCTCCTCCCTGCCCTGGTTTCGAATGGTCTGGAGTCGAGTAAAAATCTCATGAAGCGCTTCATCCCAGCTAATTTTTTTCCATTTTCCAGCCCCTCGGTTGCCGTCCCGTTTCATGGGATGCAAAATTCGTTCGGGATCATAAACCTGATTCATGCCTGCAATGCCACGGCCGCAAATTTTGCCCCGATTGTTGAGGTGTCTGGGATTCCCTTGAACCGCTGCCAATCGCTCATAATTGAGAAATCCCAGCACGCCACAGTGGGCAGGGCAAAGATCGCAGATCGTGGCCACACTCTTCCTGAAATCCCTGGAAAAGATGGAAACGTTTTTTCCTCTGGTCCCAAAAATGGGCACCAATCCGCCAAACTGAATCGCCGTTGCCCCCAATGCACCGATCTTCAAAAAGTCACGACGATTGATATTTTTCATTTTTAAAATCCTTGTTCTCAATTTTCATTCGATCCCAATCCTTTCAAAGGTTTGCAACCTTTGAAAGGATTTCTTCCAACTCTTTGCGTTCTTGGCGGCTTAGCGTGAGACTAAATTATCGGCAGCGCCTGACCGCCGTAAACCACCACAAATCGCATGAACAAAATACCCACCACCACAAAGGCGCAGGCAATGGCAATGGTTTTGATGTTGCGGAATTTCGGCGTTAGCACAATAATCATCGGGATGATTTTGCCGAACAGATTTTCGATCCCCAGAAACAGCGGGCTCATTTCGCCAAATAAAATGAGATGAGCGGTCTCTTTGGCCTCGGCATGGGAGATCGACAATGTCGAAATATCGCAGAACACCAGAAACAGATCGAACACAATCATCCAGCCCAACATACTCGCCAGGGTGTAAACGATCTCGGCATTGACTTTTTTCTCTTTCGAAAAGAACCTGTCTTTGATCATCAAGATCAGAATCATCAATGCTAGGCCTGAGACAATGGCAGACACCAGGAACAGGAACGGCATCAGCGCTGTGTTCCAGAAGGCTCGGGCTTTGCCGAACGCCAGAATAAATCCCGTGTAGCCGTGAACCGTGATCGCCAGGGGGATGCCGATCAAGCCAAAAATCTTGGTATGCTTCATGTCACCTTTAAACATGAAATAAGCGTAGATCACGCAATTGATCGGATACGCCATGAGCAAAAAGGCGCCATAAGTCATTGGCGAATGAAAGTTCAGATAAGTGAAGTGGTTCCAGATGGAGCGCACGGGCCAACCGACCTGCAGCAGCAGCATAATGGGTGCAATGAACAGCAGCACTGTGGCCATGACAACGCCAACTTTGCCAGCGGGTTTGAATTTGGTCATGCCAAAGCCATACGCCAGGGTCGAGATAACGAACGAACCAGCGCTCATGCCTGTGAAATAAAAATACAGGGCGATCAGCCAGCGAAACGTCACCTGATGATCAACATCGTAGAGCAGTTCAATCATAGCACATCTACCTCTCGTTTGGTTTCAATGGCGTCGACATCGAGACCAATATAGAAGACATGAGGCTTGGTTCCCAATTCGGGTTTTAGCACCTGGACGGGTTGGGTCGCCATCAGCTTCGCAATTTCACTTTCAGGGTCGTTCAAATCGCCAAACACCCGTGCTCCTGAAGGACAGGCTTCCACGCAGGCGGGTGGAATGCCCTTGATGACCCGATGCATGCACCAGTTGCACTTCTGCACGATCTTTTTTATAGGATGAACATATCTAACTTCGTACGGGCAGGCCGCCATGCAGTAGCGACAGGCCACGCAGCGATGTGGGTCCGTGCTGACAATGCCGTTTTCCTCGATGCGATTGGCGTTGACAGGACAGACCGTAACGCAGATGGGCTCCTCGCAGTTATTGCACAGCAGCGGCAGAAACGATCGGCTCACGTTCGGGTATTCGCCCTTTTGAATCTGCTTGACCCACGACTGCCACACGCCCAGGTGCACATCGTTTTCTGCCTTGCAGGCCACCGAACAGGTGTTGCAGCCGATGCAGCGGCGCAAGTCAATTAAAAATCCATAACGTACTTTTGCCAAAACTTTTCCTCCAGACAAATTTACTGGAACATAATCGTCATCCGCCAGTTGGCGGATGACGGTCATGTTTCTAAATATTTAAACAGAATAACCAGCAACAATCCAGCGCCGTCCCAGGCTCCATCACCTTAAGATCGAGAAGTCTGTTCCTCTCTCCACCAGCGTTAGTTACCAACAATTATCTTCGTAGCAAGTATTCGGCTCCGTCTCCATTCGAATTATTGCGTCAGGTTCCAGCTTGTCCGCTCAATTGCGGACGTCCACCTGCTCTGGTTATCCTGTCGTTTTAAATCTAATGATTTTATTCCAGCTATTTCAGAAAATCCTAAGTAAATAGATGATCAAGGGTAATAGAGCTATTGCAATTAACAAAAGATGAAGGTATATTTGCAATCGTGCTCGACTGAAAAAATCATGTTCGCTCTCTACTTTTGGTACAGATTCATTAATTCGATTTAAATCTTTTGAATATAATTCGCGAGCCTTTTCGGCACGCTTTTGGTGCATTTTCTTGATCGGCTGGTATATAACATCGCAAACAAATTAGAAATTATTATAGCAACGGGTAATCCGATTGCTGTAACTAAATTAAGATTGCTGAAATCAGAGAATCCGAAAGTAAAAGCTAGTAAACTTATTCCAATAACGAAATTTGTCATGGTTAAGCGTTGTTGCTCGAGTTGAGATATTCTCTCATATTGAAGCTGATGGTACATGCGGAAATCTTCTTTGTCCATCTTGATCAGTTCTTCTCTATTTGAGTTCATCCGCTTTTTATTCACCTAACCTATTCTTTCGAACATACGAAATCGCCGCCGCCGCAATGCTGGGCCCTGAATCCCCCACAGGACATTTGCCCGCACAGCGGGAGCAGGCCACACAATATTTCGCCAATCGTTTCACCTTTTCATAATCGCCCAGACGGGTCGCCAGAATCATGGTCATCGGATATGGCTCACCATCCACGATTTTCACAGGGCAAACGCCCACGCACGTCTGACAATTGTAGCAATTCAACGCCTGTCCTGTCCCGCTCACCAGAGCTGGCTGCAAGGTATAATCGAACACCAGGATGATGCAAAACAAGATCGCCAGCGCATTCCAGGTGGTCATGCCAAAACGGAACTGGGAAAATTTATGGATGATCTGGGTGACCGCATTGAACTGAGGCCGATCGGGAATTCCGTTCAAAACCGCATTGGTCACTGCCTCCCGAAAGCCCTCGGTCGTCTCGATAGCGCCATGAATGGTCGGCGGCACCAGTTCGGCATCCAATTTTTGCGCCGCCAGCAACTGCTCGGGCAGTCCCTTCAGCGCATTGATCATCTCCTGATGCTGAAGGATGTTGATATCCACGATCTTGGCATCCTCTATCCTGACGGCCACCTTGATCGGCCCTCGCAGTCCCTGACCTATGCCCTCATAAACGCCATTATCCACCAGTTCCAGATCAAACGGATAATGATCTTTCACGTAGCTCGCCACCTTGCCATATTGCACGAGGTAGTAAATGCCAGTGACCAGCACCACCAGGATAGCGGGAATGATGATCATGAAATAAGATTTCTTATGGACGATATAGGTTTTGATGGCTGAAATGAAAATCAATAACCCCAGCAGCGCAAAGAGAATCATCCTGCCCGAGACAAATGCCAGCGCAGTGATGATCATCAAAATAGCTAAGCGCCAGGGTCGCTCGAATATTTTTTCAACTGCCAGCTTTAACAAGATTGTCCTCTTGATTTATTGATTTGGTAATTGAGTAATTCTGAATCACTTCGTCTTTATTTCCAGAGCACTTTAAGTCCGAATTTCTTATATTCACTCATTTCTTCGTCTTTTGATATTAAAGTCATGTTTCTTGAGATAGCCTGCCATATTATCAATCGATCAAATGGGTCTTTATGTTTAACTTTTGGCAGTTTATAGAAAGTTGCAGCTTCTTTTTCAGTAACCTCTAATGTATTAATTCCAACTTCTCCAACCTTATCAGGAATTTCTTCTGGAGTTATATTTTCAAGCTCTATCTTTCCTAAACCATATTTCAGTGATATTTCCAGATAGCTTATTAAGCTCACAAAGATCCCATTATCAGGATCTTTTATCGTTTCCTTTGCTTTTTCAGATAGCTTTTCATCCTCAAAGAGAACCCAAAGCAAAGTATGAGTATCAAGCAGATAATTCATGCCGTAAGCAATTCCTCATCTGTAATCTTAAAATCATTTTTAATCTTATAGCTTGCTTTGCCTTTTAAAATACCTAACTGTCGATTTTCTTTTTTATATTTCCTGAAAGGAATTATCACGGCTACATTCTCATGATCTTTGTCACTCTGGATGAGAATATCTTCACCGTTTTTAACCAATTCTAAGAGCGCAAATATATTTTTTTTCACTTCTTTTTTAGTTAATGCTTTCATTACTGATCACCGCCTTTCATATCTCACGATCCACGCAATGGTCTGTTTTGTTTGTTTTGTGGACAAAGTCCTTAACTTTGCCAATATGTTTTGCTTTTTGAATTGCCATCCCCAGCTTATACAATTGTCCTAATTCTCTTAGCCGACGGTCGATGGCTTCGGGGGACATATCGACCTTATTGCCTATTTTTTCATTCTGGTTCATCATCAATTATCAAATAACTCAATTATCCCGAAGAATGAAAGTTCTCAGAATTCAGAATTTAAAAATTTATTTCTGAGTGCTTTCAATTCTGAGCGTAAAAAGCTTTTTAATTCTTGCTTGTAAGGGTTGGGTTAGGCCTCAAGAAATTCCGCCACCTCGTCAATGAACGCCTGATTGATCAATCCCTTTTCAAACGCATTTCGCACCATGCTTTTGGGAATCTTGCCTTCCCGCAGCGCTTCCATCGTTTGCAACTGCATGGTGCCAAAAATCTGGGGCAGATTCAAATATTGCACGCAGAAGCTCTGGCAATTGCCACAGCGAATGCACTTCAATCCACCATTGCGCAGAAAGCGATTGTAATCGGCCACTCGGGCGGAGACCACCAGTTCAGCCTGGAACGAAATGCCTACAGGACATTTATCCTGCGTGCCATAGCAGGCTCGGCATTCGTAGCAATAGATCGTCTGCGGATTCTTATTGACCACGGCCTTGCCCACATCGATGGCCAGCATCGAGGCGATCCCCAGCATGGCTGCCCGATTGAGATTTTTCGTCAACGCCCGATCGTTCACATTGGTGAAAAACTGAAACCGCCGAATCCCAGGCATCACGTAGGGCTGGTCTTCTTCGAAGCGGGCGCCGATGGGCTTTTCTTCTTTTTCGTCTTTTTTTATGTCTTTATCTTCGGTCATTTTTTTCTTGGTTGAGTGGTTAAGTGAGTTGAGTAAGTTAAGTAAGACAGTGCAAATCTTTCTTAATTTACCCAGACGAATCGTCAAGCTACCTCGGTAACATCAGCGCCATGAGCAGCCCAGCGATCAATCCGCCGATAGCCCCCTGAATCAGCTCCCTGGTAGATTTCATATCCAGCGCATAAGCGATGATAATTCCTGAGACTGCTCCAGCAAATAGAAATGAAAGAAATGTCAGCAAAGCGTCTACCTCGTATCTTACTGGAGTATTGGAGTTGTGGAGGATTGAATTTTAAGTGCCCAAACCATCATTGCTCCATCACTCCAGAACTCCGTTTTCGTTCAATAACCTGTCATTTGCAATTCAACAAACAAAAAGCTACGCCGTTCTTCGGACCGCCGCCAGCGTCTTCGGCACCATCAATCCGATCAACAGGGCGGCAATCACGCCGCCGATGAAGCCCTGGACGATTTGCAAAATTTTTATTTCATAAACCGCCAGCGCCAGCACCCCCCCAGCAATTCCGCCGCTGACCAGAAAATAGATCAGTTGCAGATTCCAGTTCTTCGTGACATTTTTGCCGATGGAGCGACTGACAATGCCCATCATTCCACCTGAGATGCCGATGATCACCAATGTAAACAACGCCAGCACCAACAGGTTCTGAGAGAAATCGGGATTGTCGGGCGAAAAGACGGTGAAGTTCATGAACTTCATGTAAATCGCCGCAATGGGCGCCATGATGGCCATCGAAGCGAACGTGTAAGCGCCTTTGATGAAGCCCGTCTCGGCTCGCATCTGGCCTTCGCCCATGGTGCCGCCGCCGCCCAATGGCGATGGCCCGCAGGAAGTCGTGGCATTGATCATGTAGGCAGCCATCACAATGGCCAGTTGCGGCCAGGTGATCAGATTGAATTTCGCTGGCCCAAAAAGGTAAAGCACAGGGACCAGGGCTGCGGTCAAAATTCTCGAACAGGAGAGCGGCAGAATGGTCTGCATCTGCACGAAGATGGCTAACATGCCTGCTACGCCCAATAATTGAATGCCCGACAGGCTTTTCAAAATCACGCCCAGCGCATCGAATCCGCCCGTGGCCGCCAGCACCCCTGCGGCCAAAAATCCCGATGCCATCGCCGTGACGGGCAATAGAATAATTCCGCCCATCAAATCCTGAATCGAGGCCCGACAGAACAGGATGATCAAAATTCCACCAGCCACCAATACCGTTTGAACAGGCATCTTGCCGAACGGCTGAAAAATGGCAATCAGCAGCGAAGCCACAAAAATGACCAGCGACAGATAGCCTCGAAATGGGGCTTTGATTTTGGCAACCTTCTTTTCTTCTTCCAAACCAGTAGTGGCGGGCTTATCTCGCAGCGTGACATCATTGGGATACAATTTCTGGGAAATGATTTTCAAAAACAAGGCGGTGATGGCGGTGCCGATCATGAGCGAAAAGGCCTGGGGTGACCGCAAAATGCCATCGCTGGCAGTGGGGAAAAAGGCGCCGAGAAACCCCTCCCCTATTTGGCCAACACCGCCAATTGGGGATGGCCCACAGGAGCCCATGGCGTTACGAGTAAACGAACCGATCAGCACCACCAATTGCGTTTTGGTCAACAAGCCCATGCCGCCTTCCCAGCCGAAGGAGAAAAGCAATGGCAACAACGCTGCCGCAATGATTCGGCCGCAGGGCAGCGAGGCGATGACAGGCAGATTGATGATGATCACCAGCGTTCCTGCCAAACCGATGGGGCTTTTTTGCAGCTTGGCGATAAAGACTTTCAGCGCATCAAAGCCTCGGGTGGCTTCCAATGCCCCTGCCAGAAATAACCCGCCCAACAGGGCCGTGATCGGATGCAGGATAATGCCCCCGATCATTTCATTGGGCAGCAAAATGGCGCTGGTAAAACCATCGCTGGCGATTCGGAAAATAAATCCGATCAGCAAATTCACCAGACTGACCAGCACCAGCACCGTCTGAACAGGAAGATTGATCTTCCTGAACAGGGTAAGAACCATCGTCACAATAAAGATCGTAAGGGTGATGTAGCCGAGTAGTTCCAAGTTATCCTCTTCTAAGCCATTTGATAAGGCGATAGTTTTTCCATCCCACCTTACCCCACTTCAAAGGGGGGATTATGAAGTCCCGCCGCCAATTGGCGAGAGAGATTTAGGGGGATGTCAACTATTCATTTTACCCTTAAATTTTATATCGAGCAGTTACTTTTCTTTTTCATTCCAAACGGCAAATTCACAATATATCGTTCATTCTTTTTATACAACGAGACCTCATCCCCCACCGAAAGGTTGCCCATACACATCGTACACTGCGGTGCCTCTGCTTCCACAATCTGCCCATTTCTCAACTGAACCCTCATTCGGGACAGGATCAATTCTTCGATCCCCAGCTCCGATGGGCAGAATTCGATGATCACGCCTTTGATAAAAAATTTGGCCCGATAAATTTCAGCCACAGCAAAAAATGCCAGCAAGCCGATAAAGGTGTAAAATGTCAGCGCATCGGTCATGGATCAAGCCGTCCAGTCGAATTGGATTACCTGCTTCAGTTCCGCATCCACCACATAAAGTCTATCTTCGCCGTCGATGCAAATGCCCGTGGGGCGCTTTAAACCTGAATTCATCAGGCCCAGCAATTTGCCCATGGGATCGAACTTTTGAATTCGGGCATTGATGGCATCGCACACATAAACGTTGCCCATGCGATCCAGCGCAATGCCTTCGGGCAAATTCAACTGACCTGGGCCGCTGCCATTCTCGCCGAATCGGAATAACAGCTCACCGTTTGGCGCCAGCACCTTGATCTCGCCGTGCTTGCTATCCACCACGTAAATTTTGCCATCAGGCGCCACGGCCACTCCCGTAGGCAAACGGAAGTGATAGGCCAGTGTCCCCTGCGGCAGATCCTTCGGATCATCGCCCAGATCGCCAAAGCTACCGATCAATTGATGGGTGGTTTTATCAAAGACGGAGAGGCGATGATTGCGGGTATTGCAGGCATAGATTTTATCGCCGACAAAGATTCCCTTCGGCGTATAGAAGGCATCGGGATAGCCACCCACCGCTCCAATGGAAGCCTTCAGTTGGCCATCGGAGGAAAAGATGGCAATGCGGCCGTTATTGGAATCGACCACATAAAGATCCCCATTGGCATCCACGGCAATCCCCTGGGGATAATTGAATCGATCCCCGCCGCTGCCTGGCCTGCCGATGGTTCGGATCAATTTGCCCGCCGCATCGAAAATTTTCACGCAATAACCGCCAGCGTCGGTGACATAGAGTTGCTTGTTCGGCCCCATGGCAATGCCATAAGGATCGGCAAAATTACCATAAGTTTTCGGCGTTCGATGTGAGGAATCGGGCTGACCAAACAGCAGCCTGGGAGCGGAGAAACTGAAAATGGACGCCGAGCTCAACACCAGACTGCTTTTTAAAAATTTGCGTCGCGAGAAAAGTTCGGAATTTTCTTTAGGCATAGATT
Source organism: uncultured Cytophagia bacterium (assembly GCA_964647995.1). Taxonomy (GTDB): domain Bacteria; phylum Zhuqueibacterota; class Zhuqueibacteria; order Thermofontimicrobiales; family Thermofontimicrobiaceae; genus Thermofontimicrobium_A. The sequence continues at coordinate 24,275 of CAZYNP010000043.1, read as the reverse complement.
TTTTTATCTATTATCAGGAATGAAAATAAAAAAGACTATAAACGAGCAGTGGTCATCCTGGCCTCGGTTTATAGTCTGGAGCAAGTTTGATAGACAACAAATAGCATATCGGAATTAAACCTTATTGTCAATCCATCTGATTTGCAAAACGAGAGATTAATATAAACCAACATTCTCAAAAAGTCAAGCGAAAATTTCCTATTTTTAATTTTTCTCGTTCGCTCTTTCCATTGAGCATCAACAAAATGCGGAGACAGTTATTGGGATAAGAATTTTTGCCACCAATCCAGTTTCATCCGCAATGCTGCCTCGATATGATGCGGCTGCTCGAACACATGGGGCTCATCGGGAAAGCGGGCTAGCACGGCCTCAACTCCCATTTTTTTCAAAGCGGTAAACAATTGCTCGCCCTCGCTAATATGGCAGCGCCAATCAGCCTCGCCATGCAAAATTAGCACAGGAGTTTTAAAATTGGCAGCCCAATTCAGCGGACTATTCTGTTCATAAACCGCCCGGATCTCAGGCGAGTATGGTTGACCACCAAAATCCCATTCAGGGAAAAATTGCTCGTCGGTGGTACCATAAAATGAGAACATATTCACAAACGGCGCCATGGGAATAGCAGCTTTAAAACGATCCGTATGCCCAATGATCCAGGTCGTCATCCAACCGCCGAAGGAAAGGCCGGTCACTCCCATTCGCTGCTCATCGATGAAACCCAGCGCGATCATGGAATCGACTCCTGCCATGAGATCGCGATAGCAACTACCACCATAATCTCGGTTGATCTCATCGGTAAATTGCTGACCGTAACCAAAACTGCCACGCGGGTTGGCATAGAAAACAATGTAGCCACTGGCCGCTGTAAGTTGAAATTCAAAATCAAACTGGTTCGCATACATCAACTGAGGGCCCCCATGAATATTCAAAATCAATGGATACTTCTGCCCGGGCTCAAAACCCGGCGGTGTAATATACCAGCCCTCGATCATCCTGGTATTATCACCAATAAAATGAAAGGTGATTGCATCCTGCAATTGAACCTCTCGTAGCCAGTCATCATTACAATGCGAAAGCCGCCGTATCGTTTTCTGGCCATAAGTAAGGGAATAGATCTCATCCGGCAAATTAACCTGACTTCGCGACATCACAACGACCTTGCCATCCCGGGAGATGTCCCAATGTCGAATTCGATGCCGTCCCTCCACCAACGGTGCGATGGTTTTCTTCCCCACATTCAGGGTGTAAAGATGATAATTTCCTTGATCGCCAGCCAAAAAAATAATCTCATGGTTATTGGGATGCCACTTTAAGCCATAAATCACCCGATCAAAAGCTTCGGTTAGATTCGTGACCTTGCCGCTTTTCAAGTCCTTGATGATGATGTCATAATTGTCTGATTCGTAATTGTAGCGAAACGTGGAACGCCAGGCCAGATAGCGACCATTGGGGGCAAAGGCAGGAGAATAATCCGGGCCAACATTATCGAAGACCTTTGCCGCCGCTCCCCCAGCTACCGGCACCATCCAGATATCGGTATCGATATTGTTCTCTCGATCCGGCGTGCGATTGGAGACGAATGCCAGCCATTTGCCATCTGGCGAAAAACATATTTCGTCATCGAACCAATCCCCATCGGTCAATTGCGTGATCTCCCTTGTAGCTACATCAACAATGAAAATGTGCGAACGCCAGCCCTCATCATAGCGATTGTTGTCGTACCACCAACGATATCGAAGGTGGCTATAGAGCTTGATATCATATAGCCCGCTGGGATTGCGACCGACCCATTTGGTTTCTGACAGGAATGCGATTTTTTTACCGTCTGGCGACCACACCGGCGACCAGGCGCCACCGGGTAAGTCGGTAAGTTGCAGTCGATCGTTGGTCGCCACTTCGAGTAGCCAGATCTCAGCCTGACCAGTTGCATTGGAAACATAGGCGATCCTTTTGCCATCGGGTGACCATGCCGGCGAGTGATCGGATGCTTTGGCATCGGTTATTGCCTGTTCCTTTCCACCACTGGTCGGTACCCGCCAGATTTGATTGCGATAGCCGTTTATAACCGAATCCATCTGGTTCATGACAAAGAGCACCGATTGGCCATCGGGAGAAATTACTGGCGTGCGCGCGTATTTGATTTTATAAAAATCGGCGATGGTGAGTGGCCGCTGGCCAAACAGGGGCTGGAACATGGCCATCAAAATAATGAAAATCATCATAAATCTGATTAGCTCGCGTTTCGACATGGGATCCTCCCAAAACTGACAGTTGAGCTGGCTCGTATTTTCCGGCCGGAGCAAATTAGCAGACTACCATTGCGGTCAATTGAGCCGTCAATCAATTGCGCCGCCCAAACGAAAGCATCTGCAATTGAAATCGCTGCCATCGCCCAAGCTGAGTGATTTATTCGCGGTGAACCCACCATAGCGCAGGGCACTCATATCCTGTGGCGGAAATCAACGATCGTTACATGAGGCCGTTTTCTGAAAAACTGTAATAGTGTTCCTTGCCGATAATGACATGATCGTACGGCTTGATCCCTACCACTTTGCAGGCATTCACCAGCCGCTGGGTGAGATTCTTGTCCTCAGCACTGGGCATGGGATCGCCGCTGGGGTGATTGTGCACGAAGACAATTCCAGCAGCAGAATTATTCAGTGCTTCTTTGACGATTTCACGAGTATTGACCATGCTCTCGGTGAGACTGCCTTCGAAGATGGTTCGCTCCAGGATGAGGTTATTCCGAGACGTCAGCAGGATGATTTTGAATACTTCACGATCGAGATCGCGCATATAATGCTTGAGCAGATTGAAAACATCCCGGCCGGACTCGATTTTTTCCCTGGACCTCACCTGCTCCGCGGCCATGCGCTTTCCGACCTCCAGCGCCGCCTTCACCTGCGCTGCCTTGGCAGGCCCGATGCCGCTAATTTCGCATAATTCGTTGACCGATTTCGCATCCAGGCCGCGAAAATTACCAAACTGATTGAGCAGCATTCTTGCCAATTCCACCACCGAATGATCCTTGTCGCCGGTGCGCAATAATATCGCCAGCAGTTCGGCGTCCTGGAGCTTGTCGGGACCATATTTCATCAGGCGCTCCCGTGGCCGCTCGTGTTCGGGCCAATCTTTGATCTTCAGGTATTTTTTCATGGCGTTATGCGTTTCTTCTTCTGAACGGAAATCCCAATGAGACCGCCAATTATGCCAAAAATCGAGTAGATAATCAGTGACACAACCAACATCAAGATGGTGAAAAACAGGTTGCTGCCCATTTGCTGCAATCGCAACAGCGCCTCTTCAAGCTCCGGTGGCATTTCGGCGGAATACTCCAGGATTTTGCTGATCTGATGTTTGACTCCGCCGGTAAACATCGACGTCAACACAGTGCTGAATAGCGCGCCAGACGCGCCAGCCATCCATCCCAGCATCACTCCATCTGTCGAAGTGAGGTCGGAATCCTGCAAATCCTTTCGATACAGATTCACCGCCAAAACACCTCCCAGAATCACTCCGGCACAACAGAAGCAATTGATCAGGCTGATAACCGGGATCGAGGAAATCAGGCCAATGAAGGCGCCAGCAATCAGCGCCGGCTTGAGCCTATCGGGATGCTCACTCATTCTAAATTTCCTTTATGAATGCATCATTTGTTCACGCCCCCGCAATGAAAAAATTCCTGGCAGTACAAAAAATAGCGCCGCCGCTCCGGCAATCACGCCGCTAATCAACCGGGATGAACCACTGTTCGCAAAAATACCAATGGCATCAGCGACGAAATCCGCACCCATGGGAACCAATGCCAATAAGAGAATCCACCGAGGGCAATTATTGACCGGTTTGAGCCGAAACAGCAACGGATATGCCACCGCTGCCAGCGAGAACCCAGCATACAAACCCGTGCATCGAGAGCAAACCGCTAATTGTTTGCCCCACAGGAAAAAAGAGCGTTCAGGAATTTGGTGGCAAATTTTATGGAAGAAAAAATAAATTGCGCCGGCAAGGACCGGTTCTTCACGGGCAGCAAGTAGCGGTGCGGCCAGAATCAGCAGCCACCAGGCGCCAATTCCAGCCAAAAAGACACCATAGAGAAATTCCGGATCGCGATGCCAATGGGGACGATTTTGATTCAAGGCCAGGTTCCTTTATTCGCATGGAATTTGATCGTAATATAACACTTCACGAAAAAAATGTCAAGCTAAAATTGGCGTTGTAGCAAATTGGCTATCGTTCATTTTGCCTTAATCCGCTCGCTTCAATCCACGGGTTGGAATTCTTTGCCAATTTTTAGACATTGGCGGATGGTAGGAAATGGAAAAGCGCCTCGCGCAGCAACTCCCCACAAATCTGGCGACGGTAATCCGCAGTTGATCGAATGTCGCTAATAGGAGCGACATCTTCTTTTAACGCTCGGGCAGCAGCATCGATTAGCAACTCGGTCAACAATTGCCGTTTCAACAACATCTCGGTGGTTTGCGCCCGAACAATGCGAGGCGAAACGCTGCCCGCTGCGATCCGAATTTCCTCGATTATTCCATTTCGCAGCCAGCCCAGCGCCGCCAGCGACACCTTGCTGATGGCCAACGCCTGTCGCTGCCCCACTTTTCTGAAATACCAGAATTGATTTTCTGACTCAGGAACGGGGATCTGAATAAAAGCAATATAACGATTATCTGTTAATGTCGTCTCGCCAGGATTTAGCATGATTTGAGCAATGCTTCGCTGATCAAACTCACCGTTTTTTCGTGGCCCGAGCCAGAGCTTTGCGTCGAGCACGCTCAGCACTGGCAGACTATCCCCGGCTGGCGAAGCATTGGCAATGTTACCCCCCAATGTGGCCCGATTTTGAATCTGCAGCGAGCCGATCTGGCGACAGGCCGCAATCAAAATCGGCAAACGCTGCTGCAATAACGGGTGACCGATAATCCGACTCAAGGGCACAGCGGCGCCAATCACAACCCGATCCGCTGTGACCTCTATTTGTTCATGCAGTTCCTGAACCGCGGTCAGATCCACCAAACTGCTGGCCCTGTTCCAAACCGGTTTTTGAACCATGATATCGGTGGCCCCAGCCACAAAGGTTAATTCGGCAGGGTATCCTTTAATGATATCCTCCAATTCAGCTAATGTTTTTGGTCGAAAGACTCGCTCCATTCATCTTCCTCCAAATGCGCTGTACCAATCGGATTTTATTTGAGCAATCACATCGGGCTGATGGTACAAATCCAGCACCGCTTGCAGGATTTTGGCATACCCGGTGCAGCGGCAGACATTACCAGCCAATTGCCATTTGATTTGTTCGGTCGATAGTTGGCCTGGGGCATTGGCCAATAGAGCGGCCGTGGTCATCACGAAACCACTGGTGCAAAAGCCGCATTGTACCGCGCCATGTTCCAGATAGGCCCGCTCCAGCGGCCCAAACGACGGCCAATGTCTCAACCCCTCGATGGTGATGACCTTACTATCGGGCAACTGGAATGCAGGAACCAGGCACGAATTGATCGCGCTCCCATTCATCAGCACGGTGCAAGCGCCACATTCACCCTGGCCACACCCCTCCTTGGTGCCGATCAGGTCCAGGTCTTCTCGCAAAATATCCAGCAACCTTTTCTTCGGCACTGCGCTGATTTGCACCTCTTTTCCATTGACAAAAAATCTGATCTGCATCTTTCGCTTCCCAAAATTTGATTTTGCCTGATACAGCACCTGGTGCCACTGCTGTCCAAAATAATTTAAATTGATAAATTGGTTCCTTGCAAATTAGGCCATTGAATGCAAATTTATTCGTGGTTCTATTTTCACCGGTCCGCCAGTTGGCTTTTGGCGTGAACTTAAGTATTGGCAACGCCACCAAAACTCGAAGACAGCAAGAAATCAGATGGCATTTTAGAATATATGCCTAAAAAGCGCGCCGTTGTCAGTAAAGTCTTTGACCATGGCTTCGTTTCACAAGATAATTGATCGTAGATGCTTCGTGTCGTAGTGCCCTTGTTTCCGTTATCATCTAAGATTGACGGCAATGTCCCCTTGGCGGATGCTATTTTCCTGTCCAAAATGCGAAGCGAGAAGTCCTCTTTGGGACAGAAATGATCAGGTTCAATAAAAAAATGACCCGCCAGCACCCGATGCGCCATGTCCCGTGCTCCGCCCCTCAAGCCTCACACTTCATGCCCCAGGCTCCAGGCCCCAAGCTGCTCTGGCAAAACAGGAAGCTGATTGAACTCCTTCCCAAAAATCATCCACAGCGCCGAAACCACGGCTGGCGCAGCGCCGACAAATGGCAATTCGCCTAATCCTTTGGCGCCGAACGGCCCGAACGGATAGGCATTCTCCAGAATCCTGACATGAAATTCGGGCGCTTCCATAATGGTGGGGATGATGTAATCGGAAAAACCGGATACATCGAACTGGCCATTATCCAGGCCGATCTTTTCATACAACGCCCAGCCAATGCCCTGCAGCGAGCCACCCTGAATTTGTGCCACCGCCTGATCGAAATTGATCGCCTTGCCAATTTCATGAGTAGTGTAATAGTGGGTCACTTTGATCTCGAAAGTAACCGGATCCACTTCCACCTCGGCCACAGCCGCCGCCCATGAGAAAACGGGATAGGCATCGCCTTTCCAGTTCACATCGTCAAAACGAATCAGCGGTGGATGGCAATATTGCTTTTCGACAGCAACGTCATGGAATTGACTGGCCACCCTTCTAAACGGCAAAATTTCCTCTCCGCCATAAAAATAGCCCAGTCGATATTCAAAATCGATTCCAGATTGCGCTTGCAATCGTTCCGCCAACTGCCGAACGATCTCCTGAGCAGCCTCGATCAGCAGGCTCCCAATGACCATGGTGGAACGCGAGGCGACTGTGGGGCCGGAATTGGGCACAAGATCGGTATTGACTTCGGCGAGAAGCACCTGATCCCGATCGATGCCTAACGCTTCGGCCAGCATATTTTTAAAAGCGGTCTGCTCGCCCTGGCCCATTTCCGTCTGCGCGGAATAGATGATGGGCTGGCCATCATGATTCAACGCCACCCGAATCCTGCCCTGGATTTTGTTTTCGCCAGTACCAGTAAATCCAGCGCCGTGCAGGAAAGCACTGATCCCAATGCCCCGCAACACATCATCTGATTTTGATTTAGGGAATTTTCCCTGCTTCAATTTGGCCAAAATGGTTCGGTTCAACTCCCTGTATTGAGCGAATTTCCGTGCAAAATCGCTCGCCGCCAATACATCCTCGAACGTCTCTCTGGCCGAGACGCTGTATTTCAACACCTGTCCGGTGGCAGTGGTTTGTCCCGGCTCGATCAAATTCAGCCACCGCACCTGATGCGATGGTATGCCCAGCGTGCGTGCGATTTTTTCTATGAGCATCTCGATTCCAAATATGGCTTGAGGCCCACCGAATCCGCGAAACGCGCCGCTGGGCACGGTGTTGGTCGCAACGGCCCGGGCATGAATCCGGACATGGGGCGCATGGTAACAGCCGCCGGCAGTCAGCGCGGCCCGCGCCAGCACCACCGGCGATAGGGTGCAATAGGCACCTCCATCAAGGTAAATTTCCAAATCCAGGCCCAGCAATTTGCCATGTGCATCCACATACGCCCGACTCCGCTGATACGAAGGATGTCGCTTGGTGGTAAACTTCACATCCTCCTCACGATCGAAAAATATCGCCACCGGGCGTCCGGACTTGACGGCTAACAGCGCGGCATGTCCCGCAATCAGCGAGGGATAATCTTCCTTGCCGCCAAATGCTCCACCCGTGGGAGCCTGTACAATAGTTACCTTCATCCTGCCATCGAACATCTGATCCAGCGCGCCTTTGATGTAATAGGGGCATTGCATGGAGCCACGCACCACAACTCGATCCCCCTCGGGAATCGCCACAATAGCCTGCGGCTCGAGATAGAGATGCTCCTGAAAGCCAGTTCGGGTTTCGATTTCGATGGTTTTATCGGCCTGTTGCCTGGCGATATCCAGATCACCTTTTTCGATCAGTATCTCTTTGAAAATATTTTTTTCGCCATAGATATGAACGCCACTGGTTTCCGAAGCCAGCATATCGAATACGGCTGGCAACGGCTCGTAGTCGATATGCACCTGCTGAATAGCTTGCTCCAGCGTATCTTTATTCGGTGCAGCGATCAAAACAATTGGTTCGCCCAGATAATTGACGATTTCCTCGGCCAGAAACGGCATATCTTTCTCCAGCATGGCGACATAGTTCTTGGGGATGTCGCTCGCTGTTACCACGACCACGGACCGCCAATCAAATTGCGGATCGAACTGAATTTTCAAAATTCGAGCACGAGGATGCGAACTGCGAACAGTGCCACCGAACCATAAACCAGGGATTTTTTCATCAGCGATGTAACGTATCTGGCCGCGCAGCTTCTCGCTGGCATCGACCCGGAGATCTTTGGAGTGCCGATTCATGATGTCCTTTGAGGTTCAATTAATCAAACTTAAACTTACTATTTATTTTTATATCCAACTAATAGAGGAATTTCAACTGATGAAAGACAAAATGAAATCCGTTGAGTTGTTGCTAACCGTTGCCGAAAATCTTTTTCCACTGATCTGGAGGAAAAGAATCTGGTTTTTGATTCCAATTCTTCAAGGCGGATACATCCTTCAGCCCATTTCCAGTCAGCATGATCAAAACTTTATTTTTATCCAATAGCTTCTCTTTGAATTTCAAATATCCCGCCCAACTGGCGGCAGCAGCTGGCTCGACCAGCAATCCCATCTGCTGCGCCAATATTTTTTGAGCCGCTAAAATTTCCCGATCCGAAACGACCAGCGCCTCTCCCCCACTGGATTTCACAGCCTCAGCCGCCAGATATAAATTTCTCGGAGCGCCAGCGCTGATGCTGTCGGCAATCGTAGTAGGTGTTTTATATTCAAAATGCCCTGTCTTTAAATAACGGAGTAATGCATCACTCCCTTCAGCCTGAATCGCGATCAATTTCGGCAAGCACTCGATCCAGCCCAATTGCTGCAACTCCCATAGCCCTTTGTAAATTCCCGCCATCACCACGCCATCGCCTACGGGCACAAAAATATAATCGGGCAAATTCCCTTTCATTGCCATGAATAAATCATACGCCGCGGATTTCTTGCCTTCGATGGTCAGGGGATTGTACGCTGTATTTCGATTGTACCAATTTTTTGTCTTTGAAATTTCGACGCACAAATCAAACGCCTGATCGTAATTGCCGTCAACTAAATAGACCAAAGCGCCAAAGGATTGGATCTGGATCAGCTTTTCTTCAGGTATACCCGCAGGCACAAAAATATGCGCACGCAATCCCAAGCGAGCACAAATTCCCGCCAGCGATGACGCCGCATTGCCCGTCGAAGCAACGGCAATATCGCGGATGCCGAACTGCAATGCTTTCAGCGCCACCAGGCTCGAAGCCCGATCCTTGAACGACAGGGTCGGATTGCGAGTGTCATCGAAAAAAGCAATTTTTCGAGACTCGAATTCGTATTCCAGCACAAGATGATGGCTTAAGGCCAGCCGCTCAAGCGATGCAGAGGGAATTTTATCAAAAAATAGGTGACCTCGCCAAGAGCGATAATTCAAAGGCCATAGCTCAGGATAAAGCCAATACTGTCCCGCTGGTTGGGCGAAAAATTTCAGTTTATCGAGCTGCTTGCTCAAACTGGAATAATCATATTGGACCAACAGCACGCCCTGCAACGGCTGATTGGGCGCCGCACTACCGCAATGGGGACAGAGATAGTGAAAATGTGGCTCGATGGCTTCGATTGAAAATTGACTTTTGCAATCGAAGCATTGGTAGCAATAATGATCCATAATTTTTTCGAATTATTGTAGAACAAGATGGCATCTTGTTCTACATTGTAGGACAGGATGGCATCCTGTCCTACAGAATGAGCGCCAGCAATGCTTTCTCCACATGCAACCGATTTTCGGCCTCCTGATACACCACCGAATGAGGACCATCGATCACCCCCGGGGTTACTTCTTTGCCTCGATCGGCTGGCAATGGATGCATGTACAGAGAATGTTTTTTGGTCAAATCCATTCGTCTCTCATCACAGACCCAATCGGGATACTTATCGATCAAGGCGATGCCTTCCTTGTCATCCTGCGTATGAATCAGTGGACCCCAGGACTTGGGAATCACCACATCGGCATCGTGAAACGCCTCGTCCATCTCATGCGTGATCTCAAAGTTCGCCCCCGCTTCCTCGGCATTTTTCCGAGCCTGTTCCACAATATGCGGCATCAATTTGAACTCTGGCGGATGGGCCAGCGTGACATCGATGCCGAAACGGGGCATCATCAAAATCAAGCTCTGCGGGACAGAAACGGGGCGCATATAATTTGGCGCATAGGTCCAGCTCACGCCCAATTTCAAGCCTCGGGTATTTTCTCCGAAATGTTCAGTAATCGTGAAATAATCCGCCAGAATCTGGGCGGGATGGTAGACATCGCATTGCATGTTCACGATCGGCACCGAGCTGTGCTGCCGCAGCTCCTCCAGATAGCGATTGCCCTCGCCATATTTGCAATAGCGCACTGCAATCCCCTGCAAATAGCCCGACAGCACTTTGGCTGTATCTTTCGCGCCTTCACCGTGAGATATCTGCATGGTCTGTGGCGCAAAATAAATAGCATGACCGCCCAATTGCGTCATAGCCGCTTCAAACGAAGTTCGAGTTCGGGTGGAAGCATCGAAGAAGATCATTCCCAGCGTCTTGCCTTCCAGCAAGCGATTGAATCTTCCTGCTGCAAATTCTAATTTTAACTGCTTCGCCATTTCCAACAACGTCTTCAATTCCTGAACCGACCAATCCTGGGTGGTGATAAAATGTTTGCCTTTTAGTTTGGTTTGCATAGAAATCTCCTACATTAACATCAATCAAACTAAATAAAAGAGTTCTTTCGCTGTGGATGGCTGGAGTATTGATATTGGCTGATTCGCTAAAATATCCCACAAATTCAACACTCCCTCAACTTCCTCATTTCCCTGTTCCAATTTTCTCCTGACACAGCTCCCACGGCAGCAGCGCATACACCTGGGTGGCTTTCCACAGATCTTCCAGCACCAGTTCTTCTCTGGAGGAATGCGACAGCTCCTCTTTGCCTGGCGCAAAGCCGATGGTCGGAATATCGAAGTGACCAGCCGTGGCCACGCCATTGGTGGAGAAGCTCCAGACGCCTGTGGCCACAGGCTTGCCCAGCACCCGTTCGGCGGTTTTTAAGGCCGCCTGGGTGAGCGGATGATCTTCTGCTAACAGCCAGGTGGGAAAATAGGCCTCCTGCTGGAATTTTGTCCCCTTCCAACTGACGCCTTCATATACGGGCACTTTGATCTCCGCCGCCAGGCGGTATTGCTGGATCATCCCCCGCAGCTCGTTGATCACGCTGTTGCGATTGTCATCGATGGTCAGGCGCCGATCGATATGGATTTCGCAATAATCGGGCACGGAACAGAGCGAGGGCGCCCGAGAGCTGATCTGACTCACCAGGATCGAACCCTTTCCCAGCGGCGCCACGGCGGGATACTGGCGGTTCAACTTTTCGATCTGCTGGACAATGGGCATCATCCTGTAAATGGCATTATCGCCCTGGTCGCAATGCGCCCCATGAGCCGATTTGCCCGTCACGCTGATCTTCAGTTCCATGCGACCCCGCTGGCCCCGATTCACCTTTAAATCCGTCGGCTCGCCAAGCAGCACATAATCGGGCTTGATCCCCTCTTTTTCGATCAGATGATAGAGCGGATAGCCATCCACATCCTCCTCCTGCACCGAACCCACAATGTACAGCGTAAACGGCAGTTCCTTCCCTTTGTGTCTCATTTGCAGCGCCTTGCCAGCCAACAGGAAGCCCGCCATAGCAGGCTTCTCATCCACGGCGCCCCGTCCGTAAATCTTGCCATTCACGATTCGCCCTTCCAATGGTGGATAGGGCCAGTCCTCCGATTCCGTCACCTTGACCGTGTCGATATGCGCATCGTATAAAATTTTGATTTTGCCCGAACCGATTCGGCCCACGGCATTTCCCAGGCCATCGATAAAAACCTCATCGAAATCGAACTCCCGCATCTTAGCCACTATAAATTCCACGATCTCCTGCTCCTCACCGCTGTAACTGCGGATCTGGATCAATCGCTGCAACAAGCCATACAATTCCTCTCGCCAATCGGGAAGACCAGCCATCTCTTTCAACGCTATTTCATTACTCATACTCACTTTTCCCCTATGTTTTATTCGACAGGATGAACAGAATCATACAGGATAAAAAATCATTTTCTTTATCCTTTTCATTTTATCAAAATGATCAATGATCTTATCACACTGCTGTCCCAAATAAATTTATTTTTAAGTTTGCTATTTGTAAAATATGCCGTTGAAAGCAAATTTATTCGTTGTTCAAAATTAGGTTCTATTTTTACCTGTCCGCCAGTTGGCTGATTATATGTTGCTGTCTCAAATGCTCGATAAAAAAATGCGGTTTTGGACAAAAACGTTCTTCAATAAAGCAATAAGGTTTACGCTATCATGGAATTTTATATGCTATTAAGGTTTTCATCAGCCTGACATACAAGACCAATTCAGAAAATCTGATTAACCTTAGTAACTAACCGAATGCACTAACGATTTAACCTTATTAGCTTATTATTGCATGTTGCTCTCCAAAATGCCAAACGGGAAATCCTATTTTGGACAAGAGTGATCGTATCAATATTGCCTAATAAGATTAAACCAGGCTTTGTCATTCCGAGCGAAGCGCAGCGGAGCGATGAATCTACATATTTTCGTATTAGCTGGTTTGATAACCAGATTTCACTACGCCTGCTGGCGGATCAAAATGACATCGTGTTGCCCATATATTTTGATACTCTGACAAAGCAGAGTTAGAATGATTTTAAAAGTATTGAAAGGATAAGACAAAAAAAGTATCGAACAGCCTATCCTGTTCATCCTTTTGATCCTTCCTGTCGATCCTGTTCATCCTGTTCATCCTGTCGATCCTGTCGATTTTGTCAATGAAGCTGTTCCCAATCTCAAAGCCGATTTGGGACACAACGACACACACAATCCACAGCTCACGCATTTCGATTTATCCAAATTAAAAATCTGGTTTTCAAATTGAATGGCGTGATGGATGCAGGATCGAACACAGCGATCACAAAAATTGCATTTATCCATTTGAATCGACGGAAATAATTGCGCCCCTTCATTCAGGAAAAAGAGCGTTCGACCTTGTTGACGATGGAAGGCGCCTTTGAGAGATTCCAGATTCTGATAGCCATGCCCATCCATCCAGTCTGACAATTGCTGGGCTAATTCGCCATAGACCTGCGGGCCCTTCAAAATCGACAGCGAGCAGATCTGCACCGCCGCTGCCCCTGCCATGAAATATTTCACCACATCGGCGGCAGAGCTGATCCCGCCCACGCCGATCACGGGCTTTGCCGTCAATGAATAGAGCGCTGCCACAAAATGCAGCCCAATGGGCAAAATGGCTCGACCCGATAGCCAGCCCCTGCCGTCTTCGCTGCCCAACACTGGCAGCCTCGTCTCGATATCGAAATCCAGCGCTGGCCCCACGCTGTTGATGGCCACATAGCCATCCACCGTGGCATCCAATGCCCGAACCACTGCCTCCAGATCACCGATGGATGGGCTCAGCTTGGCCAACACAGGCACACTGACCTGATCTTTGATGGCGGCGGCCGTTCGCTGCAAATTGAAGATGTCTTTGTCGATATAGTGGATCGAAAATTCCACCACATCGGCCAGACCGCTTTGTTCGAGCGCTGCTCCCAAAATCTTCAGATCATCGGCCGAGTAACCCACCGAAACGATCACAGGCAATCCCAGCGCTTTGATCTGCGGTAACACCTGGTCGATAAAGATCCGATAATCCAGCTCCGACCACAATTCCGCATTCAACAGGCTGCCCGAAAAGGGCGAACAAATATTGGGTATTGGCACTCTGGCTGGCCGAACGCTGATGGTTTTGGTCACCAATCCACCCGCACCGCCCTCTGCTGCCTGGCGCAATAGCTCAGCACTGGCCGAAGTCGGCCCCGCCGCCGTCCAGATGGGATTGGGAAATTCGATGCCACAGATTTTGGTTCTTAGGTTGGCCACGTGGTTATGCATCCTCCGAGCCCATACTAAACTTATGAACCTTAGCCTTGGTTTTGCGACCAGATGTAGCCCCTCTGCCAATTGGCCATCGGCTTCAGACCATGAGTATATTCGCCACTAAGGCACAAAGCCACAAAGTATCTGGCACCAACTT
>CAZYNP010000043.1:0-9874 GCA_964647995.1 uncultured Cytophagia bacterium | reverse complement strand
GTTCAAGCCCCGGCAAAGGAAACCAATTGTGCCATAATACTACACTCTAATTCCCCCAAAATCAGACAAAAATTTTGATTGTCGCTAAATACTCAGGTCTTTGTGATTGGGATGTCATTCTGAATCCGCCGTCGTTGGGCCACGTGAAAAATCTCGTGTTGTTTTGAATAAGCCACAACGATTGAAGAAATTCTTCGGTCACAAGTTCCATCAGAAATCCAGCTACAGCGTTTCGTTGATTCAAAATGCATTATCAAAGTGAATTGATTATAAAGAATAGAAAAGAGAAAACCTTTCAAAATATAGCAAAAGATTTCCTCTCTTCAATGCATTTTCAAAAAAAAGGACGGTCGATAACGGCAACCGCATTCGATTCCACTCGAAATTTTTCGTCAGGTCTCATTTCATAAATTCCAGCACGGCTTGATTAAACGCGTCGGCTTTCTCGAATTGGACAAAATGACCGCACTGAGGTATCATCACCAATTGGCTATGGGGAATTTTAGCGGCGCCGATTTTTCCGATATCCCGACTTTTTCCTCCATGCAAATACGGGTTGGGAATCAGGTTGTCATTTTCGCCAAAAATAATCAGCGTTGGCTGGGAAATCTTTTCTAACAAGTGGTGCACTGGCTGATCCACCATCCCCTCCACGGATTTGGCTACCGTATAGCAATAGTATTCAAAATCCTTGGCCTCGCGCAGGGCAATGCGATCGGTAATCATAAATTCGGCATCGGGAGGCATATTGTAAAAATTGGCCACGACATTGCTACGGATCTGCTGCACTGGCGTCGTTTTGACGCCTTCCACCGTCATAACTTCCCGGAACCACTGTTTTTCACCTTCGGTAAACAGCTCGAAACCAGCAGGTGACGCCAGTATCAAGCGCTTGACCTGCTGCGGATACTTCAGGGCCATGACCATCCCTATTTGTCCCCCCATGGAATGACCGGCAATCGTGACCCTTTCTAACTTCATCCGATCGATAAATTGCGATAGCACATCAGCATAAAATTCCATCGTGCATGGATATAGCCCCTTGCTGGATTTACCATAACCGGGCAGATCGATGGCAATACAGCGGAAGTGGTTGCTTAAATCGGCCACATTTTTAGCCCACGCCTTCAAATAGCTGCCCAGTCCGTGTACAAAAATAATGGTTTCTTCAGAAGATCCTTCATCAATATAAGCAAGGGTAATGTTTTGATCGATTGCAATATTTTTGACCGGAAAAGGATAGCTGATTTCTGAAAATTCCATAGGTCGTAAGCCCCGATATGGTTGCATACAGGAGGAAAAAAGTGTTCCGATGACTAAAATAAAAAAAATAGGTCTGATTTTCATGGCTAATACCTTCGATTTAAAATAATAACCATTTGAAGACAATAAAAACCGTCCATGGGTTCGCCGGCTTTTGATTCTGATTCCCATTGACTTGAGGACTGTTATAGAAATCGCCAAGCCACAGATAAGCGCCGTGGAGTTCGATATTCATAAACACTTTTGGCTGAAAGCTGATCCGGCCATTGAGTTCATTGCCGATCAAATTTCCACCGTCGGCCGGAGCATGCTGGCAAAAAGCCCCAGCATATCCTAATTTCGCCGATAGCTTATGCGGAATCACATCCCGGTGGAAATTCAATGTTCCGCCAAACAACCCCCGGCCCAGGTTAGACAGGTCGGCCACCGCCGAAATAAAACGATTCACCACATTGCCATGAGGGAAGAGATAATACGCGCCATGACTGATAAAGATCGCTCCCGGAGAACCGTAGGCGTTGCCGGTGATAACGCCATTGTATCGCTTATCGCTAATTCCGTTTCCATCTCCGGTAGCAAAAACGAGGTCAGCGCTAACATTATCTTCTGCTGTCTGCCCATAACGATAGCCGAATCGTAGATTAGCCGCCAGTCCCAAAATATCGGCACATTTTTGCCAGCCCGACTCATTCTTGTCCACACGTCCGATATTCGACACCAGGAAACCCGAAACCATCCAGCGACCAAGGCTAAATTCCGGATTTCTATTCCAACATGTCCCGATCCAGAAAATATCGGCTTTATAAGGATTGCTGCCGATCGGGAACCGGTAAGTGCCATTATAGTCATTTAACAGGCTATTGAGTCCCTGGCTTAAAATGGATACGCCGCCCTCGCCGTTGGCACGATCATTCACGTACCACAGGGAAAGGCCCTGTCGCCAGGTGGGCGTAATATCCCGTTCATAGATGAACTCCCAGAGCGCGACATCGTCTTTATCCTGAATTGAGTTTTCGTACAATTGATAGTAGCCCGCTTTCCAGCGCGAAAAGTCCTTGTCCTGGCGTACCGTAAGCCCTACGGCATCGCTGCCCCAGAAGGCAAGCCGGTAGCCAGTACGACCCATGGTTTCAAAAAAGGTGCGATACGGATTGTAGGGCGTATCGAACAATCGCTGTAACCCGAGATTGACCGCCCATCCTTTGGAAGGAATCAGCTCGATTTCGATATTTTGGGTCTGTAAATTCACCTGATCGGCGGAAAATGCCGAGCCAAAATTCCCGCCCACACCATACGAGGCATCGCCCCAGGTCCAATCGATTTCAAAAGAAGTCCGCAGGATCACATTGCCGTCCATCAGCTTGGGCTGAAAAATGATGAACGGGATCAATCGCTGCTCAAAGTAGGTCGTTTGTCGGTCGCTGGTCGTGGTCGTATTGCCTCCAAATAACCTGCCCACGGTCTGCCCTTTTAAAAATTCGTTACGAGCATAAACATTGTTGATAACGCCCTGGTTATAAAAATAGGCTAAAAATTGCAGCTCTTTTAACGGCTTTTTGGGGATCGGTTTATCGGCCGCGACCCAGGCATTTTCGGTAGCCGCCGTGGCGGTCACATACAACAGCAGGAAAAGATTAACCAACGATTTCATAATTTTCTTCCTTTGATCTTAAGTTAGCGCAAAGGGCGGAAGATCACTCATCCGCCCTTGCCTTTCGCTTACTTTAAACGGATGTACTTTTGGACATTTAACGTTCCTAAAGCACCCCCGTTGGTGCTGCCAAAGCCGCCTTCCGGGGTCGGAGGGACAGCGCCGATATTGGGCTCTGTCTGAACCACCTCGTACATCATCTCGTGGGGCGTCTTTGTCTTGTCAATTTGATAAATACCCTCACTGGTGAGCGCGGTTGGCGTTGACTGGTTCAGCTTGATCTTATAGATTGAACCCACACTGCTCTTTTCATGGCTGTAAGTCCCTGTGAATTGGGTGACCGTACCCGTTTTTGCTTTGGCGTTTACCAGATAGGTATTGTCCGTCTTAAATTCAGCCCATAGGGAGTCAATCGCCATCAATTGCACTAACAACGGCGCCACATTGCCACCCGCAGAAAGCCAGGTGCCGATCAGATCAGGCTGCTCCACTGGAGCCACCGGATTTTTATCTTTGTCCTCGCTACAGGACATCGCGATGACCATCATGGAGACAACTAATCCGACAACCAATAAACGCTTCATAGGCCTACCTCCGTAACAAATTAGTTAATAGTTGAATGGTGAATTTTTAAAAGTTGCTTATGATCAATTTTACCGGTTTCGCTTTTGGGTAATTTATCAAGAAACTGGACATAGTGGGGAATCTTGTATTTGGCTATTTTACCTTTACAAAAGTTGATCACATCGGCTTCCGACAGTCGTGAGCCAGCTTTACAAACGACGAACGCTTTGCCCACCTCACCCCATTTTTCATGCGGCACACCAATGATCGCCACTTCAGCAATCTCCGGATGTGAATACAAAACTTTTTCAACTTCTGCGGGATAGACATTTTCACCGCCGGAGATGTACATAAATTTCTTGCGATCGACGACATAGAGAAAACCAGCGCTATCTTGCTTCACCAGATCACCCGTATACAGCCAGCCATCTTTAATGCTCTTTTCTGTGGTGATCGGATCATTCCAGTAGCCCGGCGTAACCGACGGTCCCCGTAAAATTAATTCGCCTACTTCACCAATTTTCACGTCCTCATTATTTTCATTCACAATGCGGGCGTCGATATAGAAATTGGGCATCCCGATAGAGCCTTTCCTGGCGACGGCATGATCCTGATGCAGCGAGGTAATGCTGGGGCCGGCCTCGGTCATCCCGTACCCCTGCCGAATGGGAACCCCCTTGCGATGCCAGGTTTCGATCAGAGGCAATGGCATCGGCTCACCACCGACAATAAAAAAACGCATTTTGGTTAAATTGATCTTTTCAAATAATGGCGACTGCGCCATCATCCGCAGCATGGTCGGAACTGCCATGAACATCGTCGCTTGCTCCTCTTCCAGCAGGCGTAAAATGACATCGGGATCGAATTTCTGGGTGAGACAAAAATAGGCGCCGCGATGAAGAAATGGCGTAGGAATCACATTCCAGCCACCCGTATGAAACAACGGAGTACAGGACACAGAACGATCATCAGAGACAATATCCAGCCGCATTGTGGTGTTGATACTGTTCCAGAAGAGCATTTTGTGGGTATATAGCGCCCCTTTAGGTGAACCGGTTGTCCCGGCCGTGTAGAGGATAAAAATGGGATCGTCCTCAACAATCTCCGCAGTCGCCGGAAATGACTCTGGTTCATTGCGGTGAGGATAACCGAAATCCTGAACCGCTTCCATCGGCCAGCGGTTCGGAATGTTACCGTATTCCGCACAGGCTTCTAACAACGCGTTGAATTTTTCCTGGACAATGATCAACGAGGGACGAAAATCTTTTAGTAGTGCTTCAATTTCAGGAGAGGTTAGACGGTAGTTCAGCGGCACCAGGATAACACCGGTTTTTTGGGCGACACAGAATAGAATAAAAAATTCAAGACAATTTTCGCTCACGATCGCCACCCGATCGCCCTTGGTTAAGCCAAAATCCGTCACCATCCTTTGGGCCACTCGATTGGCTAAATAATTTAATTGAGCGTAAGTTACGCTGCGGCCGGTCTCATATTCTTTAATCGCTATTTTGTCGGGGAAATATTGAGCCCACTTGCTGATCCAATCGAATCGTAACATGGAGTCACCTCAGTCTATTTGGTAATAATTCTCCTAAATTATATGGCATCATCTGAAGTACTATTTACCGGGTCGTCGCAACCGGAATAAGAAAAGGACAATTGATCCCACGGCTACGGAGCTTACAATGGCGATCGCCGCAGGAATCGCCGGGTTTCTTACAGCAGCCTTCATATACGAAGTGATGCCGCCATAGTAAATCACAAAATGAACCGTAATTGCCATGACCGAAGCCAGAATCGGTGCGATTTTAGGAACATCTTTTAAAAAGGAACCAAACAGCACCGGCACAAACGCTGCCGCAAAATAGGCATAGACACCATTTTGTGCGAAAATGCCTACACTTAGATTGGGTTTAACCAATTGATCATAACTAACAAAAAATGAAATGACCGCCAATACGACAATAACAAGTTTGTTAATTGTAATCTCAATAATATTTCGTTTTCCAGTATCCTGCGGCAAATATTTACCGAACAGCGGCTTGATAATATCCGCCGTAATCGTCGTTGACAGCGCTTGAATCAATCCCTCGATGGTCGAAATCCCTGCCGAGATCAGTCCCATGACGACGATCAATCCCACATACACCGGAAACACCTTCACAACATAGGCGGACATAATGCCGTCCATTTTTAATGGGACATTATTGACCGTTAAGTCTGGAAAAGTTAACCGTGCGTACAGCCCGGCAAAGACAACAAAGAAGAAAATCATCTCCACAATGACACCCGTCAACAAATATCGATTCACATCCCGATCAGTTTTTAAAAATAGTGAACGGGTAATGATATGAGGCTGGCACACAATGGCCACCCCAACCACAATCTGGCAGAAAATGATTTCGAAATAGTCACGGAAGAGATAACTGGTGGGGTTGGTCAGTGTCGCAAGATGAGGATCGATCGCTCTTAATTTTTGTAAAAAGCCATGCACGCCCTGGCTGAAATGTTCATAACCGGAGCCGAGCACGATGAACGCGACGATTAACATCAACATCGCCTGAATGGAATTGGTGTAGACCAGAGAATTTGCTCCGCCAAACATCATATATCCGAAAATGAAAATCGTCACGCCCAACAGAACATAGATCTCGGCGATATTCAATGTCTTTGAAAGAATCTGGGTCAGTCCGACACAGATCAACACGATGAAGGTAATCAGCAACAGCGATAAGATAGCGAAAAATAGGGAATATCCCGGGCTCTTGTAGCGCGAGCCGATCCATTGAGCCATGCTAAGCGCCTTAATCGCCTGGCCGTATTTTCGGAACCCTTTGGTGAGAATAACCAAAGAAGCCATCGCGGCCACGGGCAGTACCACTGCGTAGGATAAAACGCCGCTGATGCCGTAGAGTGCAATAAAGCCGGGATTGATGATAAACGTCGCGGCACTGGTCATGGAAGCCGCCAACGAAAGGCCGACCAGGATCGGCGAAAATGCGATATTACCCACCGCATAATCCGTGATACTTTTCGTCCGCAAAGCACCACGGATCACAAAAAAGAGAATTGCTCCCATATATGCCACAACAAGAACCCATCCGGCGATTACCAGCTCATTTGAGGCGATGTTTGTCATAATCGAGCTTCTCCAATTTTAATGAATTCAAAATATGAATGCGGCACTGGCAAAGGCCAGGCCACCACCAGATCCGATAAAAAAAATCAAATCGTCGGGTTGAACCTTCCCTCGCTGAATGGCGTCATCGAACGCCATGGGAATACAGGCAGAGCCAGTGTAGGCATATCGGTCCATGATGGTATGCGTGCGCTCGTGAGAGACACCTAAATTAGTCAGTGTCTGATAAATACTGTTGATATTGATTTGCGTGAAGAAATAATGCTGGACATCTGTTGGTTGAATGTCTAACCGCTGGCATAAATTATGAATCATCTGTGTCCAGACCTGCGGGTTTATCTCCCGGGGAAACTTGTGCACAAATTTTAGAAGGTGATCCTTACGATGCAGGACGTCAGAAGAAAGAGGCATTTTTGTACCACCGGCATAGATGCCCATCCAATCATGGTACTGACCCTGAGTAATAAGCTCACTGGCTAAAAAACCGCGAGTGGTATTTTCTTCGGCGCCAAGAATCACTGCTCCCGCCCCATCGGCAAACAGCGTCACCGTCTTCTTGTCCTGCTTATCTAAATATTTGCTCATGGCGTAAGCACCGATGACCAAAATCGAGGCATATCGGGCATCTGCCTGGAGAAACTTACTGGCGACATCCAGGCCGGTAACCAATCCGGCACAGGCAGTGTTAAGATCAAACGTGCCTGCTCGTTGCGCTCCCAACCGATATTGAACCACAGATGCCGTGGACGGCGAAATATATTCCGGTGTATCCGTCGCTACGATGATTAAATCTAAATCCGTAGCCGAAATACTGGCATTTGCTAACGCCCGCTTCGCCGCTTCGACGCAAAGATCAGCGGTGGATTCATTCTCACGACACCAATGCCGTTCTCGAATGGTCAAATTCTGAGTCAGCCAACTGTCCACATCTTCGCCGAGCAGCTCATTAAAATAGTGATTGGGCAATGTCCATTCCGGGGCATAAGCGCCGGTTGAGCGAATAACGGCATTTCGGAGGAGTTTTGCTCGCTTGGTAATCACTTCTATCACCATGATCCAATTCGGTTAGTTCTGAAGATAACAATTGCCACTAAGAAAAAATCACCAGGAAGCGACCCAACAAAAAAAGTACAACATCTCACCTGATTGGAAATTACTCAGATATTGATTCTTGGGAGGTCATTCCGAAGCCGCTGCCGCTCGGGTTGAAGAAAAATCTCATATTGGTTTGAATAAAATGCAGATATTAAAGCGATACTTCGGTCGCAAGCGCCCTCAGAATGACGTTTTTTTGAACAAGCGGAATAGACCCTTTACATCACCAGTCCGCCGTCCACGCTGAGCACAGTCCCATTTATGAAGCTTGCTTCGTCGCTGGCCAAAAACAGAAAGGCATTGGCAATATCCTCGGGCGTGCCCAACCTTCCCAGTGGTGTTTTCTCGATAATCGTTTGAATAACCTTTTCTGGTACCGTTTGCACCATCTCCGTGGCAATAAAACCCGGCGCCACTGCATTTACCGTGATCCCCTTTCGTCCCAGCTCACGAGCCCAGACTTTGGTCATGCCGATAATTCCCGATTTGGCAGCCACATAATTGGTCTGGCCAAAATTACCGTATAATCCGACAATGGAGGAGACGTTAATAATCCGACCTGATTTTTGCTGCACCATGTAAGGTGCGACGGCTTTCGTACAGTTAAAAACACCGGTTAAATTAACGTCAAGCACTTGCTGCCAGTCCGTGGTCGTCATTTTTAGAAGCGTCGCATCCCGCAAGATGCCGGCATTGTTAATGAGAATATCGATTCGGCCATATTTTTCAGCCACCTGTTTCGCCGCGATTTCCGTTGCGGCAAAATGGGCAACATTCACCTCCAAAAAATCTACTGGCAACTGTTTTGCGCCAAGTGCATTGGCCACTGCCCGCCCTTTATCGATATTGACATCCCAGAGCACGACCTGGGCCTGTTCCTGAGCAAATTTTTCAACTGCGGCATAGCCAATCCCTTGCGCTCCACCGGTAATGACGGCAATCTTTCCTTCCAGACGTCGCATCGTTGTTATCTCCAAAATTTGATATGTTTGAAAATTTTCAAACACCAAAATAAAAAAAATTTCGCTTGTTAATTTAACTTTCTTCTTTAATCACCGGCGAAGAAATCATTTCTTTGGAATAGAGCTTTTTTCGCTCCTGGGTCCATTCGTCAATAAAATTTTGAAAATGTTTTTCCATCAACTCATAAAATCGCTTCATCTCGGTCAGGCGGTTATCCAGGATCCGAAATGGGCCATCGGTTGCCTGTTCGACCTGATCTTTTAATCGTTTGGCAATCAGGGTGTTATTTCTGATAAGATCAAAATTATTCTTGAAGGCATTGACAAAGATCTCGGGCTGGATTTCATAATAATCTTTGCGATTATTGGGCATCCATACCCTGCGGATTAAATTTTTATCTAACAAGCGACGGGTAATTTGACTGATTGGGCCTTTGCTGCGGCCCAATTGGTTGGCAATATCATCCAGGGAAAGGGGTTTCGGAGAAAAAATTAGTAGCGCCACAATGTAACCCATAAGACGACTAAATCCGAAGGCATGATATGCCTCGCCAAACATCTGGATCATCTCTTGCTTTATGAGTTCTTGTTGCGTCATGAAGCAGATACCTTTTCATTTGAATTATTTCAAACGTTTAAAACATACAAAATTTATTTCATAAAATCAAGTGTTTTTTTCATCGAAAATCGGGTATCGGTTATTTGGTCCAACCCCACGATGGGTCAGAATACCAGGCTGCCATATCGTGCCATGGTTGCTTTAGCGGAGGGTTACAGGTGAACATGGCCGTTCACCGACGAAAAGCCTTTGAAATGGTGTTTGTTACGATCAAGATGCCTGGGGCGGTGTTTAAATCTCAAATCCCAAAAGACAAATCTCAAATAAATTTCAATGATCAATTTCTAAAATTCCAACTCAAGTTCCCTCTCCCACAGAAATGGAATCCCACAGAAATGCTATTTGGCGGATTGGAATCCCACAGAAAATGAATTCTGAGACCTTTCAATTCTGAGAACAAAACATTTTATTAAATCTCAAATCCCAAAAGACAAATCTCAAATAAATTTCAATAATCAATTTCTAAAGTTCCAACCCAAGTTCCTTCTCCCACAGAAATGGAATCCCACAGAAATGCCAGTTGGTGGGCGGCCCTTTGGCGGATTGGAATCCCACGAAAATGAATTCTGAGACCTTTCGCT
>CAZYNP010000042.1:0-51952 GCA_964647995.1 uncultured Cytophagia bacterium | reverse complement strand
TTACGGATTTAAGGCGTCAGCCTTTTACGGATTTAAGGCGTCAGCCTTTTACGGAATTAAGGCGTCAGCCTTTTATGTACTTAGTCAGTATTATCCAAACATCCCCCCTTGCTCCTCTTCAAAGGGGAGATTTAGGAAAGTCACCCCGCCAGTTAGCGGGATGTTAAGTGGCTTGAATAGCCCGTGATATTCTTAATCTGATTAAATAGTGCTAATCAAAAGTTGTGAAATACATCCTGCGATATTCCTGGCGCCTGCTTTGAGCATTTGACCCCAGTTGCTGGTAATCGCGCTGGAATTGATAACTCATCTTCCGTGGCTGCCCTGGGGAAGCTGAATTCAAAAAGAACGAACTTCAAACCGCAAGGGCGACTACTTTTTCCGGACGACCAATTTGCTCCCGGAATAAACCACCACCTGATCCGGATTCCCGATCGGCTCAATCCCAATTCCATGCCCTGGCTTGACCCAGGTCACTTGAAATTTGCGCGACGGCAACATCCTGGGAAATGTTCCCTGTCGTTTGCCAATCACCAGCGTCTGCGCCTTTTCATTCCAGGTGATAGGGACGGTCGAATAAACACCCTGTTCATAATTGTAGTTATCGTTTTCATCTTCATACAACAAAAATTCAGCGTCAGCGCCAGGGTAAATTCTCAATTCAATCGGATCTTCAGGCTTTTCTATGGCGAATTGTTTGAGTGGTCCCAACGGCACAATCGAACCCGCTTTGATATAAAGCGGCATGATATCTATCGGCGCTTCTTTTTCGACAATGCGGCCACCCGCCAGCGATTCTCCAGTCCAGAAATCGTACCAGCCAGTGTTTTGAGGCAAATAGACCTTAGCGGACATAATTTTTTGAGCTGACTCGGGTGACTGCGGTGATAATTTTTTCCAGACCAATTTGATCACTGCGTCTCCCCCACCCTGAAAATATTCCAATTTGATGTCAGTTCTGGAATCTGCTGCCAGATAGATTTTGGAAGAATAATAGGTCATGGCCTGCTGTCGCCAGGCATCAACGATCAATTTATTATCGAGCCACAACCGGGCGCCGTCATCGGTCAGCACGCCTATTTCATACTCGCCGGCTTCATCCACCCATAGTTCTCCAGACCAGCGGACGCTGTAATTTTGGATGGGACAGCGGGCAGGCGGAGCACCACTCCAATTGAAGTCAACGACCGAATCCACTCGTGCATTCACCAGGTTATTGAAATCCGTGCCGTCAAAATATTCGGCCGATAAGCCGTTGCTTGTGCCATCCGCGGCGATCAGATTCCGGGCTGGAATGGCCTGCCCCGGTATTTGCGGATGATAGTACATTTCTTCGGTCACTGGCGCCACCAGAAACGCCGGTCCAAACAGGTATTGGTTATCGATGCAGTAGGTGTTCTTGTCCGTCGGGAAATCCATGGGCAGCCCTCGCATGATGGTGTAACCTTCGTTGGTGACTTTCCAGGCCAGAGAATAAATATAGGGCAGCAGGCGATAGCGGAGATGATCGAATTTCAGCAACGCATCGTAGGCCCAATGGCCGGGATCACCAAATTGCCAGGGCTCTCGCGGCGTTCCCGTGCCATGACTCCGAAAAATCGGCGAAAACGCGCCAAATTGAAACCAGCGGACATAAAGCTCCTGATAGGCTGGATCATGGCAGCCAGCAGGATAAAGTCCCCCACGAACGCCCGGAAAAAAGGCGCCAATATCGTGCGTCCAGTAGGGTATGCCCGCCATGCAGAAATTGATCCCGGCTAAAATCTGTCTCCGAAAAACCTCCCAATTGGCGGAAATATCGCCCGACCAGGTCACCGCAGCGTTCCGCTGTTGCCCGGCAAAAGCCGATCGAGTGAGAATAAATACTCGCCGGTCTGGAAAATCCCGACGGAAACCCTGATACACACCGGCGGTGGTCATTAGCGAATAGGGATTCAAATAGCGGGCAAAACTTCCCAATGCGGTCATGCCGAACTGCTTCAGATACCTTTCGCTTAGCTCATGCGAATGCTGATCGCCCAACTCTGGCTCAGTGGCATCCATCCACAAGGCATCTACGCCTTTGGAAATCAATCCCTTTTTAATATGCCGCCAGTAAATGTCTCTGGCTTCCTGGCTGTAGGCATCGTAAACATAGCCAGTGCTCCAATGAACAGGAGGATAAACCAATCCTTTTTCTTTCAATTCGTTGTAGATGTCCGTTTTCACCCCTACTGCGGGCCAGATGGAATTCATCAAATGAACCTGGAATTCATGATGCAATCGCTCGATCATTTTCTCGGGCTCCGGGAAAATGGTCTCATCAAATTGCATCGAACTCCAATACTCATTCTCGCCCCAATAGCGCCAGTCCTGCACGATGTTATCGATGGGAATCTGTCGCTTCCGAAATTCCTCTACTGTGGCCACCAGTTCCTTTCCATCGACATATCGTTCTTTGCTCTGCCAATAGCCATAGGCCCATTTGCCAAAAAGCGGCGCCGGGCCGGTTAGCAACCGATAGCCGGCAATAATCTCATCCATGCTCGCGCCAGCGATGAAATAGTAGTCGATCTGATCGGCCACTTCCGACCAGAACGACATGCCCTCCTCCCCATCCTTAAAAATGGTCTTGGAATAGTTGTCCCATAAAATCCCATAGCTATTGGTTGAAACGAGAAATGGATTTACCGCTACCGTATTGGTTTGCACCAGGATCACTTCGCGGCCGCGATAATTCATATAGCCATCTTGATGTTGTCCCAAACCGAAGAGGCCCTCATCCGCAGTAAGCAGGAACCGCTGGGCCGCATTGAAGGTGTTTTCGTCCATGACCTCAGTGTTGACCATGCTTCGGGGGCATTCGGGATGCTCCCGGAGCAGAATTTGACCTGCTCGATCGTAAAACTCAATTGCACCCACGGGGAGATCGATTTGCGCCTCGATCCTGGCCGTGATCAGGCGAATCGATTTGTCTTTTGTGATTAATTTCCATTTGACATCCCTGGGCCGCTCGATGACCACGAGCCCTGGCCTTAAGTCAAAATTGCCCGCAGGAACAAACGTCACACGGACGATTCGATCGGTGTACACTTGCAGCCTGAGCTTACCCGTCTGGAGATTCACGATACACCCATTGGGAATTTTTTGCAGCCGCGTGGCAGCGGGTGAAGCGGCCGCGACGATGCATAGAGTAAGAATAACAAACAGAGCCAATCCCAGGAGATGAAAATGGTAATTCATAGCCATCCTTTCGTTGATCATTCAATTTAATCTGCTCTAATTTACAAGATCTCCTCATAAAATCAAGGCTTTTTTTACCGGGGATCTCTTTTGTTTCGGGCCAAACGGTCGTGCACCTTAACTTGAGGGTTTCCAGTTTAGCTTTTCATCATTATTCTCCACAAATTGGGAACTTCTTGGTCGATGGAGCGAATAATGCTTGGTTTTTTTGCTCAAAAAATGTTGACCATGGCCGGGCAATACCAGAAAAAGAGGCAGCAGGTGCATCATAAAAAAATGCCTGGCCGGAACAAATGAATATTGTGACGAAACAGGTTTTAGCAATGAAGCTTGGTTTGATTGGATTACCGCATTCTGGCAAGACAACGATTTTTAATGCATTGACTCGATCGCAGGCAGAGATGCATGCGTTTATGAGCGCCAAAGCTGAACCCAACATGGCTGTGGTCGAAGTCGGCGACGAACGGGTGCGCACGCTGGCGGACATGTATCGCCCGCAGAAAACCACCTTTGCCACCATCGAGATCATCGATTTTGTGGGAATGACCAGTGGTTCGGCCCGAGAAGGGGTCTTTTCCCCCGAACTTTTGAATCTGGTAAAAACCACCGATGCCTTGGCATTGGTAGTGAGAAATTTCAAGGATGAACTGAATGGTCACGCTTCACCCGTGCAGGAACTCGAATCGATCAGCGAGGAACTGCTGTTGTTCGATTTGATTTTCACCGAGACGCGATTGGAACGCATCGCTCACCAGCTTTCTCGTGGCAAAAGGACCAATGAGCTGGCTTTTGAAGAAAAGACCTTGCAGCGGATTTTAAGTCATTTGAATGAAAATCAACCACTACGGACGCTTCCACTGAGCAAGGACGAAGCCAGGGTCATTCGCGGCTATCAATATTTGACCCAGAAACCATTATTGGTGATTTTGAATTCCGGTGAGGACAATTTCGGCAATGGCAATGGTTTGATCCCCTCGATTCAAAAATCCCACGACGTCATCGAATTTGCGGGCAAGTTCGAGATGGAGCTGGCCCAACTGGATAGCGAGGCTGAGATGAAAATGTTCATGGATGAGATGGGTATCCAGCAATCGGCCCGCGATCGGCTGACCAAATTTGCTTATGATATGCTGGGCTACATCAGCTTTTTCACGGTTGGCTCCGATGAAGTGAGGGCCTGGAGCATTCGCAAGGGTTCCACCGCATTGGAAGCGGCGGGCGCCATCCATACCGATCTGATGCGGGGTTTTATTCGGGCGGAATGTTTCAATTATGTCGATCTCATCAAAGCGGGTTCGGAAAAGGCCGTGAAAAGCAATGGCGCGTTTCGATTGGAAGGCAAAGATTATATCGTTCAGGATGGGGATATTCTGAGCATTCGGTTCAATGTATAGCTGATCTTTCCGATGGCGCGTTAGCGATAACCATGGTTATAGCATTTTTGCCTTAATTATTGCAGGACAATTCATTTCCGCTGGCCTGTTGTGATAATTCTGCTGCTAAAAATTCTGAAGCCCGGGCCAGGTTAATAACCGGATGATTGATAGCAAAATTATTTCCATAACCCCGCTAACAACAATTTGCTAAAAGATCTGCCAGCAAAGCTAATTATGAGAGCCAGAAAACTTTTTTTGCACAGCCATGTTGATTGTCCTGCACTAACTATTTCCGTCGGTCCAGGCGTTCTGGCATTATGATGTCATGACAGTATTTCTGGTATCAAATACGCTGAAAAAAATAGGGATGGCCTCTTTCTCCCATTGTGGATAGCTTCTGGGATCGTCATAAAATTTTCGCCAGGCCAGATTCAACATGTCAATCGGCGAGCAGACTTGTGGACTGTGTTCGGCTTCTCGTTTGTTGCAGCGGAGCGGTTCGGTTTCCTCCAGCATGTGTCGCACCGTTTCCATTATCGGACTTTTAAATTCGTCCTGGTAAAATCCAAAATTTTCCTCGGTCACGGTTAGAGCGTTAGCAATCGCCTGCCATTCTTGGACCAGCCATTGCGCCGCACCATCATAGCCAGCATCTTTCATAAACTCCGCCAGGAATTTAATGCGAAACCAGGTAATCGGATGGGTGCTTCTAACTAATCGATCGAATGGGAGTTGAAAGCGATCGTTCCCCCACATTTTCAGGTACATCGAAAACGCATAGGCATAACTCAAGCCCCCAATCCGGAATCCCACGGCATCGCAAAATAGCTCCTGGACCCAGGCAAACCAGGTCTGAACGATGAGCTTGCGCATCTGAGCATTCTTTGGTCGTTGGCTCCCCGGACCAGCCATTCTTCGTTTGATCAAAGTGTCGATCTCTTGCTGCAACTGAGAGACCAATTGATCCAGTTCGGGTTTATGGCAGGAATAAAGCAGATGGCCGAATTCATGGAAGAACAGCGGCAAATAGAGCAGACCATACTGAGCGGAAGTGGGCATGAAATAGGTGATGGGATAGTCCACTGAAGGATAGATACCGATATCGCCATCGCAAAAGGCCCCGGGGATCGTTCGTGTCTGCGGATGCACCTGATGCAACCAATGGATGATTTTCAAGCAGAGCAAATCCGAATTACGATAGCGCCGGAGTGGCGTAACCAGGCGATAGTTATGGAGATGAAATTCTCGGGTATGGTTCTGGGTATTACTCAGGATATCGACAAGAATATCATCCTGGCCTTTTTGTAAATCTTGGAGCGACTGGTTCACTTTCTGGCGCAAGCCGTGACACGAAGCGATAATCCGGTCATAATAGCTGACCAATTCGGTAGCGATCGAGCCTCGGTCGGGCAGCGCAGCAATCAATAAATCAATCTCAGCTAACAGAGCTAAATTGGCCTGCTCCAGCATCTCTCGCATCAAAATTCCCCCAGGATGGCGTTGGTATCGGCATGAACATGTTGCTCGATTAGCAACCTAAGCTCTTGCAAGCATTCAACCAGGGCCAATTTGTCCTCGGTTTTGTCCGAGGTCATCAGAGTAAGCAACCGAGCGGGTGAATCGGTGAACAACAGGGAACGAAATTTTTGATTGTTGTTTTTGGCCGAATAAAAATCTTGTAGCAATTGTCGCAAACGATCATCTGCGCCATTAAGCGCTCGATCGACATCGTTTTTCCGAACCAGTTTGTCGAATGATGTGATGAAGTGCGTCAGTTGCTGCGTTGCCTGGTTCACCTCCCTAACGCGCCCCTTATCAGCATCGCCAGCTAATTTCAATTTGGTGTGTATCGATAAGGTGTTGATAGCCTCCAGCAATTGCTGATCTTGAATAAAACTCTGATACGACATCCAATGATCACTCATGAGCCACCTCATAGCTGAATGAACAGACGCTCTTGTCCTGACCGGCGGTATCGATGGCCAGCGACAAAATCGTAACTACCAAACGGCACCTGCTTCCCGGTAGTTCGCTACCAACCTGGTCGGCAAGCGATGCTATCGAAGCGTGGCCAGCTTGGCATGCAGCTCGTCCCATTCTTTCTCTTCAAGATTCATGGCCTGGGCTTTTCTTAAAAATTCCAAGGCCCTGGGATTGGAGCCGATAAGCTGTTTGATTTCGCTGGGCAATTTGCCAGTCAGCGAGAGGAGCAGTTCGGGCTGAACCTCCAGCACTTCACATATTTTCACGATCGTGTCAGCGGCTGGCGGCGGAATGCGATCGTTCTCCAATTTGCTGATGTAAGAGAAATCAACGGGAATTTTATTCGCCAGTTCCCGTTGACTGATTCCTCTGGATCTGCGGATGGTTCTTAGCAATTCACCGAACGTTTCCTTCATATCAAGCTCCGGATGAGTCCAATAATTTCAGTTCTAAGCAGCGGTGGCAAATATACAAAATGTTGAGTTGAATGTCAACTCTTTTTTTAGGAATTTATAATTTAAATTGACGCATCGGCAGACTGAGAGACTGCCAATCGTCTCAAAGCCTGGCAAGACGTACCCACCAAACGCCAAATCGTGAACCTGATATTAGCGAATCCTTATCGGCCGGGACCATCCATGGATCAGCAACAAATTCATTTCAACGCCCCCGAGATAAACATAAAAAATCTCAGTCGAATCCATTCTTTTTATCGATCTTTATTACCCACGCCTCCTGGCACGGCGGGTTCTTTTGAATCGCCTCCGGAATGTGCACCAAAAAACCCTTGCCCACTTTTTCCCACGCCAATTCCTGATGGACTCCCAGCAGGCTCAATTTTGCTCCTGCCGCAGGTTGCATGGTTGATAGCCAGATTTTTGACGGTGGATTTTTTTCATCTTCATCCGCCAGATAGATGGCGTAAACCGTCCCATCTCTTTTCTCTGTCAAACAGACCTTGCCTTCGCGGTAGGGCGCCAGCGGATGGGTTTCATCGATCGCCTCCCCATTGATTTTCATCCATGCGCCGATGCCTTTCAGCCGATCGTACGCTGCATCGGCCCAGTCGCCCTCGGGCGAGGGACCGATATTCAACAGAAAATTTCCTCCCTTAGCCACGATTTCAACCAGGGTATGAATGAGTTGATGAGCTGATTTATAATGATGGTCTTTGTTGTACGACCAGCCTTCGGCCATGGTAATACAGGATTCCCAGGGCACGTTCAACGGTCGCTCAGGAATCTTTTGCTCCGGGGTGAGGTAATTCTCGAATTCGCCGCTCACCCAGCGATCTACGATGATGATGCCCGGCTGATGGTTCCGAGCCATGGCCGCGATCCTTGCCATATCGATATCTTGATTATAATTTTTCTTCTTTGCCCAATCCTCGAACTCTTTCGGCATGTTTGCGATGGGCCGCACCCAGGCGCCATCCAGCCAGAGGATGTCGATCCTGCCGTAGCGGGTCATCAGCTCCTCGATTTGACCGTAGGTGAAATCCTTAAACTTTTGCCACCGCTCTGGAAATTTCGCGGGGTCGTAATTGACATGGCGATCGGGCGTGGCGTAATAATTCCACCAATAATATTCGCTATTCCAATCGGGCTTGGAGAAATATACGCCGATCATAAAACCTTCCTGCCGGAAGGCATCGAACAGGGCTCGGGCAATATCGGCGTTGGGATGGGAATGAAACGGACATTCGGGCGAAGTGATTTTGAAATCAGTCAACTTGGAGTCGAACATGCAGAAGCCGTCGTGGTGCTTGGTGGTGAAGATGAGATATTTCATACCCGCAGCTTTCGCTGCCCTGGCCCATCGGGCGGGATCGAATTGCGTGGGATTGAATGTCTTTTTTAAATTTCGATACTGGCGCTTGTATTCTTCATAATCATCCAGGGGGCGGGTGATCCAATCTTCCGAACAGATAGACCAGGATTCCACCACGCCCCACTGACTGTAGGGGCCCCAGTGCATCATCAAGCCAAATTTTAAGCCCTGCCACTGCTCCAGCTTTTGCTGAACCAGGGGATCGGTCACGGGAACATAATCCCTGGCCGCTTCCTGCGCCATCAGCATCGAACCTGCTCCCAACAACGTAATGAATCCAATGAACCAAAATTTATGTTTCATCCCCTCCCTCATGCCAAAGAATAAACCAGATTGTCCAACAAATCTGCCTTTTTTTCGAGTTCCCCACTCACCTCACTTAACCACTTAACTCACTCTACCAATTCATCCCTCAATGAAACAATACCTCATCAGGAACCATTTGCTTCTGAATTTTCTTTCCCCACCAATTTACCTTCAATCCATCTCCCCCAGTCTTCTCAAAAAATGTCACTCGAATGGGATGGAATCCTGCTGCCAGCGCGATCACCCCCTTTTTCTCCTGCATCCCGTGCAGGCCATCGTTATCAACGATCAATTGATCGCCGATGAAAAGCTGGCTGCCATCGTCGGAATCGGTGGAGAAGCCATAGACGCCATCGTCGGGAATTTGGATGAAGCCTTTGTATTCAAATCCGAAATGTTCCTCGTTCTGGCGGGGGGAAAAATCGAAATTGCGCAACGTGCCAGTTTTCAGCGGCTGCAACTGGCTGAAATCGGGCAGTTGATCCCAATCGCCTTCGAAGTAGGCGTATTGAATCCCCGCATCGGGATTGGTCACAGCCGCAGCGGGAAGAGGGGCAACTTTCGTGAATGTCGCCTGAACTGCAGCGCTGACGGGCTTGTCATCCCGAAAGCAGCGAGCCGAAACCGTGGTCGTATTGGTTAATCGAATCGGCCCGGTGGCCAGGATGGAATTGGGCTGGGGAATGGTGCCGTCCAGCGTATAGCGAATCTGGACGTTCTCTCGATCCGAGGTCATTGCCACTTCTATCTCGTCCACAAAAATATTGAAGTCAGCCTTGATCTCTGGCGGATTATTGATGTCGGGCTTGCCCGCGATCTCTAAAACCACCACGCTGTTGATGGAATCGGGTGCCTCTTTGGGAAGCGCAATGACCAGAGCATCCTCATCCCGGGTGACAGCCAATGGGGCTCGGTCAGCATCTGCAAGCAAATAGGCATTTTTAGCGGCATTGTAAATTCCTGGCACCACCAATTCGCCAGTTTCTGGCCAATCGAACACATGCAGGAAGAGCCGCGTGCCGCCTTCGATGGGCTGCTGGGTGCAGCGCCCCCATTCCAGGTATTTGAACGGGCTGGCCTGAGTGGCGTAGATGGCCGAGCCATTGACCTTCATCCATTGCCCGATGGCCTTCAGCCGATCGATGCTGGGCTGGGGGAACAGACCCTCGGCCGTGGGACCGATATTGAGCAGAAAATTGCCGCCTTTGGAAGCGATGTCGGCCAGCATCTGGATGAGCTCCTTGGCGGATTTCCAGTTGTGATCGTTTTTATTGTAGCCCCAATGGTCGTTCATGGTCATGCAGGTCTCCCAATCCACGCCCGTCAAACCTGTGGCGGGAATCTGTTGCTCGGGCGTACCGAAGTCGCCAGCAAATTCGCCCGGCTGGTTGAATCCCTCCATGCCCGATCGGCCAGCGCCCACCCGATTGTTGATGATGATATTGGGCTGCAAATTGCGGACATAATTGTACAGATCCTTGCCCCGTTCCTGGTTCCAGGTGTTTTCCCATTCGCCATCGAACCAGAGCACGCCGATCTCGCCGTAATTTTTCACCAGTTCCCGAAGCTGATTTTTCATGTGGCGCACATAGCGATCCAGATCAGCTCCCTCGGCTGAACGGTCTTTCTCCCAGTCCCGACGCGGCAGATAATCGGGATGATGCCAATCCATAATCGAATGATACCAGCACATTTTGAGACCCGCTTTGTGGCAGGCAGCGGACAGCTCTTTCAAAATATCCCGCTGGAACGGCGTGGACATGACATCGAAATCGGTGTATTTGGAATCGAACAGGCAGAAGCCATCGTGATGCTTGGAGGTGATAACGATGTATTTCATGCCCGCATCTTTTGCCATCTGCACCCATTCCTCGGCGTTGAATTTCACAGGATTGAATTGCTGGACGAACTTGTCATATTCCTCCAGCGGAATCTGTGCCGTGGTTCGAATCCATTCGGCGTGATTGGTCTGGCCGTTCCATTCGCCCGCAGGAATGGCATAAAGCCCCCAGTGAATGAACATGCCGAACCGCGCCTCCCGCCACCATTGCATACGGGCATCCCGCTCGGCCTGGGATTCGGTCAGGTAATTTTTTGAGCCACAGGTTAATAGGAAAATTAATGAGAAAAGAAGAATAATTTTGAAGATGTTCATCGCTCCCTCACTTTGTTTTTTTGATAGGATTATCTGGATTGGTTTTGTGATAAGAATTTAAAGGATTTTAGTGGAAAAGTCAAGGTAAAATATTTTTTAAGGGGATTGTAGAACAGAACAAAAAGCCTCGGAATGAATTTTCATGCTTAGGGATGCAAGCATCATCAATGAAGCTCTCAAAGAATATCGGGCTGCTTCCAGCATCCTTCTCCATCATCGCCTCGTTTCTCGGGGCGAGGCGATTCAGATCGATCTACCTTAAATTAAATCTATAATTTTCTTACTTGACAATATGAGAGCTTTTTGTTATATTAAATCATAATTTTTTTCTGATTGAAGTGGAATCTCTATTTCAAATAAAGAGGCATGTCATGTTGACCTACAAACAAAAATTTCTGAACGAAATCTCCGAACTACCAGAGGCGCAGGTGAAAAAATTTTATCTCCTTTTTCACTTTCTAATGAAGGAATTCGTCACTGAAAATAACGGAACTGGTAATTGGAAGGACGACTTTAAAAACATTTCGGTCTGGAAAGACGATGATTTTGATGAAATTCAAAAAGGATTCAGCCAATGGAAGATAGCCGAATTCTAATCGATTCCCTGCGCAAAGAGAAAAAAGAAAAATCTGTATTGTGGAAATTAAAGGAAGAATATGAGCAATTAGCGAAGCATCCATAAGCGTTTTTGAATTATTTGCAGGAGCAACGAACGATCAAAAAATAAATGATGTCAAAACGTTGTTAAAATGGTTCGAGATTATTAATTTTACTGACGAAATCGCTGAAATAGCAGGAGAGATTTTCAGACAGCTCAAAAAAGAAAATAAGCTAATCGAATATCGAGATTTATTCATTGGGAGCTCTACAATCTTTTACAATTTGAAGCTGGCAACTTTAAATGTCAAGCATTTTGACAAAATCCCCAATTTGGAAATAATTCAATTACCATAAAACGCTTTGAAAAAAAGAAAAGACCAATTTCAGGTTCAGAATTGCATGCACCATAAAAGGTGTTCTTAAAAATTCGTATCATAAAAAACAGATTGCTTCCAACATCCATTCACATCTTAGCCCCGTCGCTCGGGACGGACGATATTATTTGAAAATCGACATCCGATTCAAAGCATAAACTGGGACATATTCAACTGCTGTCGTTTCATAACTTTCGGTCGAGAAATAATCCTTGGTGATAATTATAATCCGTTGCGGTTGGTATTTTTTATAGAAGCTCAACATACCGCCAGTTACGCCAGGCTTTCGTTCCGTTTATTTTACTTCAATAGGAACAACCGAGCTACCATTGTCAATTACAAAATCGACCTCAGCTTTCGTTTGTGTACGCCAGAACTTCAATTTTTTATGGAATTTGATTTTCAATTCATTATAGACAAAATTTTCAATCATGCTGCCAGTCTCTCGCAGGATAAAACTTTGCGTCTCGATGATGTTTTTTAATCCCAGGTCATTGATATAGACCTTTGGCATTTTGGAAATTTCTTTGTGCGGATTGCTAAAGTAAGGGGATATGTAATCAAAAACATAAGTGCTACTGAGAATGTCTAAATAGCGTTCCGTTGTTGCCATGTTCAATGCCAGGGTGCTGCTGATTTCGTTTTTATTCACCAAATTTCCCACCTGTGACGCCAGCAGATAAATCAGCTTGTTGAATTTTTCGATGTTTTCGATTTTTATAAAATTCAAAATATCTTTTTCAAGATAGCTGGAATGGATCTCTTTCAGCTTGAGCGCTTTCTTTTCGATATTATCTTCCAGCAAAATTCGTGGATAGCCGCCGTAGGTAATATATTTCAGAAAGAGCTGCTGCAAATTCTTTTTCGTCAATTCCAGATTTTCGATAGCAGCGAGCTCAGAATTTTCATAATCAATAAATTCTTCGAAGCTGAACGGATAAACGAAAAAGACCTGTTTTCTACCCGTGAGGGTCTCTTTGTTTTTCGCCATCTCTAATGAAGATGATCCAGAGACAATGATTTTCACTGGCAATTTGAGATCGAATAGCGCTTTGATAAAATTGCCGGCATGGGGAATTTTCTGAAACTCGTCGATGAATACGTATTTCCTGTGATGATTTGAACCAAAATTGAGAAAATCAATTAGCAGGGAGGTGCTTTGAAACAGAGGAAGTAGCAAGC
Organism: uncultured Cytophagia bacterium; assembly: GCA_964647995.1. Classification (GTDB taxonomy): domain Bacteria; phylum Zhuqueibacterota; class Zhuqueibacteria; order Thermofontimicrobiales; family Thermofontimicrobiaceae; genus Thermofontimicrobium_A. The sequence continues at coordinate 38,924 of CAZYNP010000042.1, read as the reverse complement.
GTTCATCCAGATTAAAATAAAAAATATCAGTTGCAGCACATCTTTTAGCTTCGAGTAGATGTTTGATGAGCATGAATATCAGCTTGCTTTTCCCGACCTGACGGGAGCCAGAGATAACAAGCATTTCCTCGTCATCCAGCCATTGAAGCAGATCATCAAAAACATGCCGTTTCAGAAAAGTTTGTTGTTTGAAAAAATCTGGTTCCGATCGCCAGCGGTTTTGATTTTGAAAAATGGCATAGTCAATGATAAAAAATACCTTAGATTTTTTATAGTCACCTATCAAAAATATCTGCTATTTTGATTAAATACTGTCTGGGACGAATTGTTTCAAATCCGATGATGGCTCCTGGTTTCGATTCATAACGATTTTTTTTTTGACAGGATTTTCTGGATTGATCGGATTTGTTTTGATGATTGGAATTTAACAGGATCATTTGGAAAAGTCAAGGTATAATATTTTTAATGGTGGTTGTTTAACAGAACAAGAAGAGATGCGGAGAATGAATTCCCAGGCTCGGAGATGCAAGCATCATAGCAGCTATCAAAAATGCTTCAGCCTCCTTCCCTATCTTCGCCTCGTCCCCTGGGGCGAGGCGGAACTAATCGCCCTTTCAAATGGTTCATATTCCATGCAAAAAATACTAACACTGACACCATCGAAGCTCCATGTCAAAAATTATCCACAAAACTGATGATGATCAGCATTTGCCCTCAGTCAGCGACTTAATCCATGCCCGGGATAATTCAGGCGTCGAAAAATTCAATGCCCTGACGTTGCAGCAACAACTTGATCTGGTGCTCGGCGCATCAGGTCGGGAGCGGGTCGAGCTGATGTATCTTTCGGATCGATTTAAATCGCTGGTCACCGCCATGCCGGCACCGGAAATCCTATTCACGTTTGAAGAAGTTGGGATGAACGTGGCGCTGCCAATCATCGCGGCGACCAATCATGATCAGTTTACTTTTCTGACGGATATGTTATGCTGGAAAAAAGACCAAGTCTGTCCCGAGGCAATCATTGAATGGCTGGCGATTCTGGTCGAATGCGGCGAAGAAAAAATTCAGGAGTGGCTGGCAAAAGTCGAACCGGAATGGTTCATTCTCATTTTGAAAAATCTCGTCACGATTTACAAATGCGATGAGGAGGGCGAGCCACCGAATATCCCCGAAGCAGACTATCTTTACACCATCGATGGCATGTATTATTTCGATTTTTTAGAATCCCATGCCATCGATCCCTTGCAAACGATTCTTTCCATTTTTCGGGACGAAGATCCCGAAGGGTTTCGGGGAATCATGGAAGCCGCGATCTGGACTGATATTCGGGAGACCGAGTTGTTTGCCGCGCATTTTCGGCAGAGCCGCTTGTCAGAGTGGGGATTCCCGGAATTGGATGAAGCCCTATCGATCTACCAATATTTCACTCAAGATGAGAGAAAGAAAGTCATTCAGGAATTGGAAAAAGGATTGAGCGAATGGACTGATTTCGGTTTTGCTGCCAGCTACCCGATGAAATTACGCGATCAACGGGGCTTTCTCGCTGACTGTCTTAAGTTGGTCGAAGATGGAGAGCGAATGGCTCGATTTTCTCAGGAGCTGGTGCTGCTGGCGAATAAGGTTCAGGTCGCCGATGAAATGGCTAAAATTGGTGCGCTGGAAAACATCCGACTTTCATCGAAAAAAGCGATGGGATATGTGTCTCTCGGACTGGCAGAGCTCAGCGGCGCTAATCCGCACAAAGCATCTGAACTTATCGGTCGCGTTTACACAGAGCGACTGTTTCAAGTGGGATTCAGCCAGGTGCAGGATTTGAAGCGCATGGCTCGAAAAATTGCCAGAACATATTCGCTGAAAAAAAATCCAGAGCTAATGAATCAAATCCCTTCTCCGGATCGAGAGATTTTAAAAGGTCTCCTGAAAAAGCAGCCACAATATTTTGCTCATGCTCAGCCTCCGGCAACCGATGAATATAACGATTTCCATGAGCCGGAGCAGATTCAGAAATGTTGGACAATCTTGAAAAATCTGGATAAAGTAATGTCCACCAAACCTTGAAGGTTTGGTTAACTATTTTAGGAAGATTTTATTATCGAATAACGTCAACGGGGCAATATCAGGCTTGTCAGAGCAGCAGAGCTGTAGGGAATTAGTTCCACCGAATTCTTTGATCTGCTGGGTAAAATTGGTAAAACCCCTGCGCCAATCAAAAATTGCATGTTATGGATGCATCTGTCTTAATTCTTCAGTACTTGCCTGATAAACCTGCAATTTTCTTACTTGACAATATAAGCGCTTTTTGCTATATTCAGGACCGGTCGGAAATTTTCATTCCTTTTTCGATAGCAGGTCTTTTATTCAATAGTTCCAGGTACAATGAACAAAAATATTCTCTGCTGATACTTGCATCCTTTGCATAAGATAAGAATGGAGTCTAAGATGAAGAACAGCTTATTTGTCCTGGCCATATCATTGCTCATTTTTCAGACTGTTCAATCACAATCAGCCGATTTGGTCAAATTCAACTACAACCGCAACCAGATCAACCAATATGCCATGATCACCCTCGGCTCATGGGCGGTGGGAAACATGGCGGTTAATGGGCTGCTGTATCGTTCGGGGGAGAAGGATCGGAAATATTTTTATCAGATGAATATCGCCTGGAATGCCGTCAATCTGGCTATTGCTGGATTTGGGCTGTATGGCGCATTGAATCCCGATTCGACACTGACTCTGTTTGAATCGATTAAGCAGCAGGCAAATATCGAGAAGATCCTGCTGTTCAACGCGGGCCTGGATGTGGGTTATATCATGACCGGATTTTATCTCAAAGAGAAAGCTAAAAACTCACTCAAACACCATGACCGATTCAAAGGCTATGGCAATTCGCTGCTGTTACAGGGCGGTTTTCTATTCCTGTTTGATGTGACCGTCCATTTTATTCAGGCCGGTAATCATGAGCTGATGAAAAAATTATTGCATCATGTGAGCATTGCGCCAGGTTCAATTGCCATCGCATTGAATTTCTAATTTTTATACCAATGGATGATAGGACTCCAACGGGAAAAGAATCAAAATTAAATATCCGTTGGGTTGTTTCTATCCGCTGGAGAAATATCCGTTTTATTCAACCTTGCCAATGGATGATAAAACGCCAACGAATAAAAAAAATCAAAAATAAACATCCTTTGGGTTGTTTCTATCCGTTGGAGAAAAATGGACAGGGTACTGATATGAAGATAATCATCTTTTTAATTTTGATCACATTAAATTTTGCATCGGCAAATAGTCAGGAAAATACAACCATGACCGCTAAAACAATTGGCATGCCTTTCCCCGAATTAAAGGCCGAAACATTGTCTGGCATCGAGATAAAATATCCCGATGACGTGAAAGGCAAGATCACGCTTATTCTGATGGCTTTTAAACGGGAAACCCAACGAACGATCGATTCGTGGCTTGAGCCGTTTTCCAAAACATTCGAGAACGACACCACAGTTCAATTTTTCGAAATTCCCATGCTGGCAGGCGCCTGGAAGCTCATGTCGCCCATTATCGACGGTGGAATGCGGTCTGGCATTCCCAAGCAGAAACATGGCAATGTGACCACGTTTTATGGCAATGTCAACAGGTATTGTGAGCTTCTATTTATCCAAGATAAATCCGATGGCTATGTTTTTCTGCTGGATCCCAACGGTGTGATCCAGTGGCGCGCAAACGGTTTCGCCACCGAAGAAAAATTGAAAGGACTATTCGAGAAAATCGAATCGCTCAAACGCACCGAATAGATGCTTTTGCTAAGGAATCCGTTCAAAGGTCTAACATCCTTGAAGAATCCTGAAACTCTAAAAAAGATTATCAATCATCTCTCCACGGATTACACGAAAATTCACCAAAATCACTTTTTATCGTTTCAATTTCGTGTCATTCCGTGTATTTCGTGGGCAAGGGTTGATCATTTTCAATCGCCATGGTTCATCCTCGAAATTTAGGCGAGATTTGAAAATTAGGATTTGAGATTTAACATCAAGAAGGTAAAAAGTCGTGGAACAAACCATCCAATATTTCAATAGCGAAGAGGCTGCCCGAATTTTGAACGTCAACGTCTCCTCCATCAAACGCTGGACTGAAGACGGCACGCTGGAATGCGTGAAAACAGCAGGCGGGCATCGAAAATTTACCATGCAGCACCTGGCCAAATTTCTCGAGCAGCATAAAACCAAAACCGTCCGAGCCAACCTCTTTCCCATCGAAAGCGATGAGGATCTGGAGATCAACACCCGCATTCTGAAAGCGGATTTTGAATTCCTGATCGACTATGTCTCGGAACAATCTCGTTTGTGCAATCGGGATCGGGTGCTTCGGGTATTCAATGGACTATATTTAGCCCAGCATCCATTGCATGAAATCTATGACCGCTTGGTTGCGCCAGTGTTGCAAAAAAATGGCAACTTATGGGAACAGGGTGAGATCACTATTATCGAAGAGCACTTCTCGACCCAAACCATCCGTGACTGCCTGATTCGGTTGCAGGGCATTATTCAAGTCCCTTCGGAGAAAATTGGCACCGCTTTCTGCCTGATCATGTCCCAGGAATTGCACGATATCGCTATTAAAATGGTGGATCACATTCTGGAGTTGAAAGGCTACAAAATTTTGTTCAGCGGCCAGATGACGCCGTCGATGAAAATCGAAAAAATATTTGAGGTATATCAGCCTGATTGGGTTTATATTTCCAGCACCATTGTCACCGATGTCAATCTCACCCAGGCAGAATTTGACAAAATTTGTTACGTCGCCCAGGCGCATCATGCCCGAGTCATCGTCGGCGGTCTTGGATTTGATAAAATTGATTTCTCACATCCAGCAGTGGATAAGAGGCTCTATACGTTTGAAGAACTCTTTTCAAGCTAAATCCAAAATTTCAAATAATAAATCACAAACGGATTTCAATTTCAAAATTTCAAATTTAAAACCAAGGACTTCAACCTGTCAAAGGTTCGTAACCTTTGATAGGATTTTTTTTCCCAAATCTCAAATTTCATCGCGCATCAAAGGTGCATTAGATTGTAGGACAGGATGCCATCCTGTTCTACAAAATCTTGCCCAAAAACAAAGATTTGAACTTCAAAATTTTTCGGCATCAAGCTGCAAAGGAACACTCAACACAAAGCCACGAAGCAAACGCTAAGATCACGAAAAAATAAATAACCTTTTCTTTGTTTCTTTGGTTCTTTCCTGGCGACCCGGTGTTTGAAAGCCTTATTGAAAAAGATGCAAGATCAATTTGGTAATAGAATACTCTCGTCCTGACTACTTTTGAGAAATCCGCTCTCCAATTGTCTACAACGAACTCCGTCAACAGATAACTGCCAGTAAAGCCAATCCAAAAATCTTGTAATAAATGACCGATATAAGCGAATCAAGCGAATCCTTTTCATCAGCACTGAATCCAATTGTTAAATTCGCTTATATCGCTTAATTGGCATCTTAAAGGGGCAGCAACATTCTCTCGAAAGAGCTATTAACCGACTCATAAGTGCTTTCTGAGCGATATAAGCGAATCTAAATAAAAAAAAGCTTGACTTTTGAAGATTTGTTTCGTATATTATTATCGCTCAAATCGTTCATCAATCAAGCAATCAGTTTCATTCAACTTTCTTATCAACTCAGTAGGAGGACGTTATGTCTAAGATGAAAACCTTGTTAGTAATTCTGATCGCTCTTGCTGCAACTTCTTTTGCGGCTTATGGGCAAACTGCTCGTCTTCAGGTCATCCACAACGCAGCCGATCCGGCCGCTAATGTGGTCGACATTTATCTCAACGGTTCGAAATTGTTAGACAACTTTGCGTTCCGTGCCGCCACTCCTTTTATCGATGCTCCTGCCAATCAGGAGATCGCAATTGGCGTAGCGCCTGAAACCAGTGGTTCTGCCGCGGATATTATCGCCACCTTTAAGGTAACATTAATGGCAGGCAAAAAGTACATCGCCGTTGCCAATGGTGTTCTCAATCCATCAAGTTTTGCACCGAATCCAGATGGAAAAAATACTGGTTTTAATCTTTTCATTAAAGAAGACGCTCAGGAATCGGCAATGACCAGCGGCAATGTCGAGTTCGCCGTGATGCACGGTTCGACCGATGCACCGACGGTCGATATCGTGGCTCGTGGTGTGGCAGCCTTGGTCGATAATGCCCCCTACACGGCAATTACCAATTATATTTCTGTGCCCGCTGCTGATTACACCCTGGACATCAAAGACGCTTCTGGGACAGTGACAGTTGCGACATTCAGTGCACCGCTTTCTGGCTTAGCTAATGGCGCCGCATTTGTATTCGCCTCTGGTTTCTTTACTCCTTCGGCGAATCAAAACGGCGCTGGCTTTGGCGTGTTTGCAGCGCTTCCCGATGGGAATGTGATTGCGTTGCCAGCCATCACCACAGCTCGTTTGCAGGTGATTCACAATGCGGCGGATCCCGCAGCGGATTCAGTTGATATTTACCTTAATGGAGCAAAGCTGCTCGATAATTTCGCTTTCCGTGCAGCGACACCGTTCATCGATGCCCCGGCCAATCAGAACATCGTGGTCGGCGTTGCGCCGAAAACAAGCTCATCGGTCAGCGATGTGATTGCAAGCTTTACTTTCAATCTGTTAGCTGGTGAGAAATACATTGCTATCGCCAACGGCGTTTTGAATCCAGCGAGCTTCGCTCCAAATCCTGACGGCAAAAATACTGCCTTCAATATCTTTGTAAAGACAATGGCTCAAGAAAAAGCTAAAACCAGCGGCAATGTCGAGTTCGCCGTGATGCACGGCTCGACCGATGCGCCGACGGTAGACGTGGTAGCTCGTGGCGTTGCCACATTGGTCGATAATGCGCCATACAGTGCCATCACCGACTATATTTCGGTTCCCGCGGCCGATTACATCATCGACATCAAAGACGCCACAGGTACGGTGACGGTTGCTACTTTTGCTGCCCCATTGTCCGGCCTCGCTAACGGCGCAGCGTTCGTTCTGGCCTCGGGATTTTTGAATCCCGCCGCCAATCAAAATGGCAAGGCCTTTGGCGTACTGGCGGTTCTGCCTGATGGTACCGTGATACAGCTTCCGGCCATCACCACGGCACGGTTGCAGGTGATCCACAATGCCCCAGATCCTGCGGCTGCAGCGGTTGATATTTATCTGAACAATGCCAAATTGCTGGATGACTTCAAATTCCGGACCGCAACTCCGTTCATCGATGCTCCGGCCAATCAGGTGATCGAAATTGGCGTGGCTCCTGGCAATAGCATGTCAGCAAGCGATATCATTGCTAAATTTAATTATCAGCTTCTGGCTGGTGAAACTTACGTCGCTATCGCTTCTGGCGTTCTCAATCCAGCGCAATTCGATATTATTCCCGATGGTCGCATCATTGATTTTGGGATTCTGATCAAGGAACAGGCCCGGGAGAAAGGTACGGGCTCAAACGTTGATTTCTTCATCGTTCACAATAGCACCGATGCCCCGACCGTAGATGTTGCGGTTAGTGGTGGTGGTCCAACTCTGGCGACAGGTTTAGCTTATTCCATGATGACCGACTACATCTCTGTGCCCGCAGCTCGCTACCTGATTCGATTGAGCAAAACCAGTGATGGATCGATTATCAATTTCTATGATGTCGATTTGACCGGCCTTGGTGGTAAATCTGCTGTGGTTCTGGCCTCGGGTTTTGTCGATCCCAGCAAGAATCAAAATGGCAAGAGCTTTGCCCTAATCGGTGTATTGGCGGATGGACAGGTCGTTAATTTTCCTGATCCGCCGACCGGCGTGACCGAATTTGCGGACTCGAAGATTCCGAGCCAGTTCGAGTTGCAACAGAATTATCCGAATCCGTTCAACCCAACAACCACCATTTCGTTCTCGATCCCGAAATCTGAGTTCGTAAAGCTGAGCGTCTACAACACGCTGGGACAGCAGGTGGCAACCCTGGTGAATGAGCAACTGAGTGCAGGACAATACAAACTGCTGTTCGATGCTTCAAATTTGGTTTCTGGAATTTACTACTATCGAATTGAAGCTGGGAACTTCGCGTCGACCAAACGATTGGTATTGCTCAGATAGCTGTTTATTCAATTCAAAAAGGCTGGTAATTTTACCAGCCTTTTTTTTGTAACATAACAATAGATAATCCACAGGTTAAAATTTCAAAACTCAAAAACCAAAATGCAAATAATTTTCGATACCGAAAACTCAATTCTCAAACAGAGAACCTTACCGTTTTAAAAGTTCGTAGCCTTTGAAAGGACCAGATTATTTCTGGGACATTGAGATTTGAATATTATTTGGAGGTTGTTGTTTGCCTTTTGGAAATTTCCACATTGCCAGGGAAGCTAAAAATGAAAACCTACTTTTTTGAAACTCAAACTATCTTAGACAGACCCATCCAGGAAGTCTTTCCTTTCTTTGCCAATGCCGAAAATCTGAATGCGGTCACTCCCCCGTGGCTAAATTTCGAGATTCTGACGCCCTTGCCAATCGAGATGAAGGTGGGAACCATCGTCGATTATCGGCTGCGCTTGCACGGACTTCCGATTCGCTGGCGTTCCCAGGTCACCGAATGGGATCCGCCCAATAAATTCACCGACGTGCAAATCCACGGGCCCTATCGTATCTGGAAGCACGAGCATTTTTTTACTGCCGAAGGCACCCGAACTCGAATGACCGATCGGGTGGAATATGCCGTACCGGGCTGGATTTTTGCGCCCATAGTTCATTCGCTGTTTGTGAGAGGGGATCTGCAAAAGATTTTTGACTATCGGGAGCAGAAATTTGTAGAGATTTTTAGCCAACCGGGCCTCTCCCGATCTTGATCCGATGATGATCATGATGATCCAGGCGGTCTTGCTAATTTGCGGTTCGGATTATTTACTTTGATCCACATTTCATCGCTCAAGGGGATTGCAATAGCATCATGAGTTTCTCCACCTCCAGGTATTGTGGTTGGATGATATCACTATGGCAAATTGCAATCGCACCATAAGTACAACTACCTCGCCCTGCCTTGGGAAACAACCTGGCCATTCGGGCTAAAATGGCTACTGGTCAATCATCTCTGAAATATCACTTGACAACATGATATATATTTTGTATAATAGTTGTGTGTTCGGCTACTTGTGTTCTCGATCAGTTTTTCGCCGGCGGTGAAGGTCCAAAATCAATATGACTTGCGCACTGAATTAGGATACAATTCGAGCGGTAATCATCATCATTGGTGAAATCTCACCGTGGTGCATACACCGCCGATTAGAGTTGCGCAAGTGACACGTGTTCACCATTGCGCTAACGACTTGAATCGGGCGCCTGCTAACGAGCATAGCCATGGGGGAACGACCAAAACAAAGTCACGAAATAGATGTTGACATTGATATTGTTCATCAGCTCCAGAACGGCGCAGCTCAGCAGAGCCTCAAGGGAAGTACTCCGGAACAGCGCTGCCGAAAGACTTGAATTGCTGATCGTAAATGCAAAATGCTGTTGATCGAAGTTATCATCGCAGGAATGAAATAAGCCGAGGCGCCTGTTAAAAGGAATTTTTAAATCTCACCTGAGCCTGGAGCTGGTTGACCTAACCATTGAATTTGCGAAGCAAAGCCAATCGGCAAGTCGCTGGCGACTCAGTGACCTATCGCCCAATATCCGAATGTCAGCTTTCTCTTCAACGTCGGTCCCATCGGGGTCACCAGCGGCCAACGCCTTTTCCAGCGATTCAATTATCAATCAGCGGACATCCGTGCCACCTGTGCCACCTGTGTCCGATAACCATCAGAAGGGATTCTTCAATGGAAAACTTAATTCAGGGCACCAATTTAAAATATTTCGTAAGCCAGCTTGGCTTCTGGGGCAATAAAATTGGCTCAGTGAAACAGGTGACGCATGACGGCGACACCATCAAGGTGTATGACTTTGGGAATATTTCGGTCCGCTTTCTCGGAATCGATACCCCCGAAATCAGTTTCGAGATCAAAGACCGATGTGGCTTTACCAGCACCGATCATTCAAAATGGAGCGATTATTTGACTGATCTGCCGAGCAACTGGCCGGAGATGGGGCAGGTGATGGGATCGGAATTGACCAATTATCTTTGGGCGAAAATCCAAAATTCACCTAACGCTGCTCAGAACCACCACGACCATGCTGCGGCAGCCGAAGATGAATTGGAGCGCCTGGTCGAATTGGACATGAATGAGCACCAGCTTACTGAGGCCACTTTCGAATTTTTCATTCCGCTATCCTATGAGATTTTTGATTCGTATGGTCGATTACTGGGGTTCGTCCATCGCAATGACAAAGCAGAGCAGCCGAAATCGTACAACTTGCAACTGCTGGCTCGAGGTCGGGCTTTGCCATATTTTATCTGGCCCAATATCAATCCCTTTCGCAAAGAACCATCGGTGATCAACGCGGTCTATGACAACCCGGCTACATTTCGACTCAAGGTCAATTCGGATAGCAGCCTGCAGGAGGCACGGCGATTGGTGCAGCAGGCGAGGCGAGCTAAAATTGGCGTTTTCGATGATCAGAAGCTGCAACCTTTGGTATTGGAGCCGTTTGAATTGCGGCTATTGGGCCGCAAATCGGCACCCTCCCGATGGTTCATCGATCTGGCCGCTTCGGATCATTATCTGCATCCTCCGGAGCACTATTTTGTCCATCCGCCGGAGGATCGGCTGTTTATACCAGAACATTTTGTCGCATTATTTGAAAGCAAAGGCTGGCAGAAGCAACACTGAGGCTGAACTCGCAGTAGTCTCAGCATGGTTACCCAGATTCGCTGGAAAATGGAGATCATCGAAGCCCAAAATCTCATCGGGTGATGCGGCTTCTTTTGGTGATGCTGCCGCCAAGATCATTCTACTGCGACCAGCGGATAGCCGGGCTGCGAAGGAAGAGGGGCACAAACTTCGTAGTGAATTATCTGGAACTGGTGCATCCGAAAAAATGGCCTGGAAACCTGAGCCAATTGCAGCGAGATATTCGCAGGTCTCATTTTCCTGAGAAGAAGATTAACCCAGTGGATTTATACCGTAGCGGATCTGCGGCAACTCCAGCAAATGGGCCTGAAAATTGGACTGACCAAGCACCTACCACCATAGCAACAGCCAGAGCGATGACTCCAGGACTACAACAACGGTCAGTCGATAAGTTGTTGTTGCGCCGGCTGCTCCCGAACACCGATTGCGCTAATTAAAAGAGCTATTGCCAGAGCCAAAAAAAATTCCAAAAGGAATCCATCCCTGAAGCTAATTTGAAATACAGGACCAAAACATTAAAAGAGGTCATTCGCAAGCTGGCCGAAACAGGTGAGGCGAATTTAGATCCCAAATAACTCTACTTAGTCAGATTATTAAATTTCATCAGTAAATGCAGGTCATTTCGATCCGCCGAGTGGCGGAGAGAAATCTGGTTATCAAGCAGACTAATCTTAAAATATACGGATTCCTCACTCCGCTTCGCTTCGTTCGGAATGACACGACTCAGCTTAATCTAACTAAGTAGTAATAAGCTTTGGTTGTCATCATTGGATATGCTGCAGCCACCAAATCTGAACGCATTTGTTAGTCGCGATTTTCGTAGTAAATATCAGTCAACCAAAATCAACTTATAACCTTTATTGAAACGAGAGTTTATGAGGTGGCTCGAAAAATACGCAGACTACGCCTATGCATTAATGAGAATAGTCTCGGGATTCATGTTTTGGTTTCATGGTGCACAGAAACTACTGGGACTGTTTTCGAATTTCAAACCTGCGCTGGGATCGCAACTGTGGTTTGGGGGAATTATTGAGTTCATCGCGGGATTGTGTATCATGTTTGGATTGCAAACCCGTATAGCCGCCTTTATTTCCAGCGGTACCATGGCCGTCGCTTATTTTCAGTACCACTGGAAATTTCAATTGGGAGCACAACTATTCCCCACGATCAATCAGGGCGAATTGGCTGCACTTTACTGCTTTGTTTTTCTCTATATCGCCAGTCGCGGGGGAGTTAAATGGGGTCTTCAAAAAACAACCTGATGAATGCCCTCGATTGCTGACCCGATCGCGGAGTTAAACTATCAACCAGAAAATGGAAGTTGTGCCAGCCATGGTTTAGCTGGCACAACTTGCTTTCATAGACTACTCAACATCTTTTCGATCGACGCGCAGAGTCGCAAAAATCCCATATCTTCAATTACCCATCCCTTTTTCTCTCGTTCTTAATTTTCCTGTTGTCTTTTAGCCAAGATTTTAATATATTTGGGCGACACTTCAAAAATAGAACGGATGAATATCTCATCGCCTAAACTTTCCAGCAGCCTATGGTACTACTTTATCCGAGGAAGGGGATTCTTATCTTCAAAGGAACACCCTGTCTCGCCGCGAGATGGGAGAAAGCACCATGGAAGGCTGGCGCATCAATAGCTAATCGGGACTTAGGTAATATCAAAATTATATTTGACCGGGTAACAATGCCCTCTGGAAAAAAATTGTCCACAGTTGCGTGAAGGATTGCCCGGTTGCACCAGTCCGCAAATTGTTCGTATGCCAGACCGCTGATTTTCAGCGAAACGTCTAAAATGTTATCTTGGAGAATAACCCCATGTCATCGAAACGAGCCGTGTTCATCCTTATGCTCATGATCCTGCTTCCCGCCTCTACTTGGTGTCAGGAAGCAGCTCCTCCGCTTGATCCAACGCCCTTTGAAAAACCAATGCCCTTGAGCATCATAAGAGTTGATACCAACCTGGTGCTTTTGAATATCATCGCCGATACGCTGGCACGCCATAAATTTGACCTGGTGCGTCGTGACGATCGCGAGCAGGTGATCGAGGCGAAACGAATGGATGCTTCCGATTCCAAAGACCATGATCGAGTGCTCATCTGGCTGGAAAAGGATTTTCAGGAACCTGAGAAATATATCAAAATCCACTTTCAATATGGCCGCTTTCTCGAAATTTGGAATGACGTGAGACGAGTAAAAATCGATGTCGGGGAAGAATCCCAACGGATTGGCAAGTTAAAACAGGCAATTATTTCGATTTCCAAACTGACGAGGTGACGTTATGACTATCAACAGAATCAGAGCTATTATTGCTATTGTGGTGATCGGGATTTTCATGGTCATCACCGCCATCATGGCAATCTATCCTTTATTAGCCGAAACACGAGTTCAACTCAGCGAATATTCCGATTTCTTTGCCAAAATCGCCAGCGTCTATACCGGGATCATTGGCGTGATTGTGGGATATTATTTTGGGAGGTCCAGAGATCTGGCCGAAACTAACAAACCGCAGGATTCCTCCCAAAATTAGACGCCGGGCATTATAAAATTAAAATTGGACTCTGGATATCAAGCCCAATGGGTAGTTCGGCCAATTCGTCCTTCAGCGATCCCATCTTCTGGAGCGCTAAACACTATTTGAGAACATTAGCAGCCACATAATCAAATTTCAGGATGACGAAATATGCTGGGACCTCTGGAAAATTTTTTGGCTTCCCATAGCATTGCGTCCTGTTTTGGACTGGTGCTGGGAATCCTGTTGCTCTGGTTTAGTTCCAACCAGGTGATCAAAAGAATCACTCCGATTGCAAAATATTTTGGTGTTAAGGAACTGGTGGTGACCATATTGGGGGTGAGCGTGCTGTCTTCGCTGCCGGAATTAACCATTTCTGCTTTTGCAGCCGCCGAGGGACAGGCCGACATCTCGCTTGGGAACGTCATCGGTTCTAACTTTGTCACCCTCACCTTCGTTACTGCCCTCTGCGCGTTGATTTCGCCCATCCGGGTGAGCACCGACATCAAAGAACGAGAAAGCTCCTGGATGATTCTATCCACCACCGCCATTTTCCTTCTGGCCATCGATGGCAAACTCACGCGCAGCGACGGGATGATTTTGATGGTGCTGTACATTCCTTACATTATTTCTGTGATTCGGAGCGCCATTCAGGATTCGGCCAAGAAGAGAAAAACCATCGCTGATCGACCCGCCAGAACTCGCAAGATTGTAATGCATTTTTTGTTCGGCGCGGCCGCGATTCTGGGTATCATTTACGGCGCCAAAATAGCCCTGGTCTCCGGCGAAACCCTTGGCAGGGCCTTCGGCCTATCGACAGTGGTGTTGGGGATATTGATTTTTGCGTTTGGCACGTCGCTGCCCGAGCTGGCAATTGCGCTGGCAGCAACGGTTCGGAAAAAATCCGATATCACTATTGGCGAAATCTATTCCTCGAATATTTTCACTGCCCTGTTTGTGCTGGGCTGCTGTGCCCTGATCAAACCGCTGGTTTTGTTCGACAATCCTTTGATCCCATCGGTCCTGGTAAAATACGACATCCCGTTTCTGATCCTGGCTGGCGTCATTATCCAGATTTTCGTTACCACTGGCAGCCGCCTGCACCGATTCGAAGCGGGGCTGATTCTGGCGCTCTATGTCTATTTTGTTCTGGTACATTTTGTACCGACGCTATTGCCATATTAAGGAATGATGTCGGTGCCGGCAGCTTTGTCACGCCTGCTCAGGAATAACAAATGATTACCTTTGAAATTGAAAATTAACTGCCATCCCTGAAGCAGAACCTTGACAAAACATGATTTGCTCTCCGGGAAAATGTTGCAGCCAGCAGTGACATTGGGGATCCGAGAATAGCGGTCTGGTAACCGACTTCAATTCCAACCCTCAGTCCAGCTTCGTCCTGGGCGTCAAAATTTCCCTTGACTTTCATTGCAAAATCTCGTATATTTTGACCACAAATTTGGCGGCGTAGCTCAGTTGGCCAGAGCAGTGGAATCATAATCCACGTGTCCGGGGTTCGAATCCCTGCGCCGCTACCAAGTGGGATGTAGTGGAATTGAAAAATTACAGCATGCGATTCATTGACTGAGAGACCTTTCTGAATAGAAAGGTCTTTTTTTTAGCTGCAGTTGCGACAGAGCCGGTCGCTTCTCTGATGGTGGATATCAGGCCGTCCGGGAGAATGAACCAAGGTTTTGATTGTTAAACCTAATTTTCTAAGATGAACCCTGATGACGGAAAATGATCGCTCTTTGCCCACGAAATAGACGGAATGACCCGAAATTAAAAAAATAAAAAGCACCTTTGGTGTATTTTCGGGTATTTGGTGGGGCAATTTTTGATAATAATTTTCATTTTAGAATTTCAGGTTAAATCATTGCTCTCCAAAATGCTCAATGAGCATTCCTGTTTTGGACAATAGCGCTTTTCAATAGGGTAATAATGTTTCTGCGATCACGGATTTTGATATGTTACTAAGGTTTTAATCAGGCTACCAAACGAGACCAATTCAGAAAATCTGATTAACCTTAGTAACCAATCGAATTCACTAACGATTTAACCTTATTGGCTTCTGATTGTGTTTTGCAGTCCCAAATTCTAAACGGGAAATTCTAGTTTAGACAGGAATGAATTTCAGGTTAAATTTTAATTGGTCGTCGCCAGGACACCAGGACATGCTCAATGAACATTGGTGCTGCTGGACGGATCGAAATTGTTAATCGCACAAGGCCAGTGCAGTTTTTGCTGACCATCTGTTTACTTTGAGTCTCCGTGTTCTCGTGACTATGGATGAGTGGTAGCTTGCTGCGATCCCGGCGGGCGATCTCTTTGTGCCCCGGGCAATTGAAACTTGATGTTTTTAAAAAAGTCGAAAAGTGATGCCAGATCTGTTCGAAAAGTTTTTCGCCTTCAATGAGCAGCACCAGCTTGTAAAACATAGTGACAAAGTGCTGGTGGCCGTCTCGGGCGGCGTGGACTCGGTGGTGCTGTTGCATTTGCTGTGGCGGCTGGCAGAACCGCTGGCGCTGCAACTTCAAGTGGTGCATGTCAATCATGGGTTGCGCGGCGAACCAGCCGACCGCGATCAGGCATTTGTTGCCCAACTGGCAGACCGAATGGGCTTGCCGTTCATTGCTCGGCAGGTGAAGGTGCGCCAATTCATGAAGCAGCGTCATCTTTCGGAGGAGACCGCCGCCCGCTGGTTGCGTTACCGCTGCTTTCAGTGGGCGCTCCAAAAAACGAATGCCGCAGCGCTGGCACTGGGTCACCAGGCCGATGATCAGGTGGAGACAGTGATCGATCATTTTTTGCGTGGCAGCGGCTTGAAAGGTTTGCGCGGCATGCCGGTGCGCCGGGGTAAATATATCCGACCCCTGCTCTTCGCCAGCCGCCAGGAGATTGAAACTTACGCGCAAGCGCATTCGTTAGACTACCAAATCGACAGCACCAATCAAATGACCCAATATCGCCGCAATCGCATTCGCCATCGATTAATTCCATTGCTCCAAGCGGAATTCAATCCGGCCATTGCCACCGTGGTGCTGCGAACGGCACAGATCATGAGCGAAACCGAAGCTTACCTGAATGAACAAGCACGGCTGGCGCTCGATGCCTGTCTGATCCAACAAAAAATAGATAAAATAATTCTTGATATTGATGCATTTTTGAATTATTTTATAGTCATTCAAAAATACATGCTGTTTCAGTTGCTCGATCGGGTCGGCATTGCCCGCTCGACCCTGACCAGCTCCATCATCGATCGCGTGCTGCAGCACATCCGAGCCAGGGCCAGCGGACGCAGCGTTTTGTTAGCCAGTCCCTGGTGGATGTATGTGGCCAGTGGCCAGATCGTGCTGTATCGATCCACCGCAGTGGAATTTGATTTCGAAATTCAGCTCAACCAGCATTACCAGTTCCCTGGCAGTGGGCTTGATTTTTACGCCGAAATCGTTCCGCCAGGGCAGTTGCCTGAGCGCTGGGGCACCGATCACCGGGTGGAATTCGTGGATTTTGATCGATTATCCGGGCAATTGCGTTTGCGCAGCATCCGAGCCGGCGATCGTTTTCGGCCGCTGAATTTTTCCGGCGAAAAGAAAATCTCAGATTTCCTGATCGATCGGAAAGTGCCGCGGCCCGAACGGTTGCAAATTCCGCTGCTGGTCTGCGATGACGGTATCGTCTGGATACTCGGTTATCGCATCGATGATCGCTTCAAAATTACCAGGGATACGCAACGGGTCTTGAAACTTCAAATCACAGGGGATATCACTTCATGAGTCAGGAAATTTGTTTCGAGCGGGATGGTGAAAAATATACCGAACTAATTAGCGAAGAACGGATCAAGCAGCGGGTGAAAGAGCTGGCGCAACAGCTTTCCAATGACTACCGGGACAAATGTCCCATTCTCATCGGGGTGCTGAATGGTGCCTTTATCTTCCTATCCGACCTGATCCGCGAGCTGGACATCGATTGTGAGGTGGATTTTGTGAAGATCTCCAGCTATGGCGGCGGTAGGGTTTCCACCGGACAGATCAAAACCAAAAAACAATTCGATAGCCATGTCGATGGTCGCCACATCGTCATTGTGGAGGACATTGCCGATTCGGGTCGCTCCATCAAATTTTTGGAACAGATGTTCGAGGGCACTAAACCGGCATCGCTGAAATTCGCCTCGTTGTTATTGAAAGAAGGCAATGCAGTGGTGGATTTCAAGCTGGACTATGTGGGTTTCATCATTCCTTCCAAATTTGTGGTGGGCTACGGTTTGGATTATGATCAGCGCTATCGAAATCTTCGGTCGATTTATGTTATTGAAGAAAATGAAACCGCTCAGGCATAACGTCAACCGCAACGCGGCTTTTTAAATCATGACGACATATCGCATTTGAATAATTGAGAAAAAAAATGGATCAACAAAATCGCAGTACTTCGGATAACCACGAAGATACTCCCAAACGAAAAGGTGATAGTTTCCAGTGGCAAAAGGCCTCACGGACGTTTTTCTTCTGGTTGATTTTTATTGTGCTGGCGGTCTGGGTTTCCAGCCGCTTCAATCGGGAGGGCCGGGATGAATACGAGGTGAGTTATCGCATTTTCAAAGAAGAATATCTGGAGAAACGCCTGATTGCCACCGCGGAAATTCGCGGGAAGGAATTTCATGGCGTTTTAAGCCAACCCCAACAGCATCCCGATCCGCAGAAATTTCGCATCATGGTCCAAAACTTTATGGTGGTTCTCCCGCAAGAACCAGGCATTGATACGATCAATAAATGGATGACGGACTATGGCATCAGCGATCTAAGTTTTAAGCAGAAGACATTCGATTGGTGGGGCTACTTTTTGACCTCCCTGCCGTTCCTGCTCTTGATCCTGTTCTGGTTCGTGTTGCTGCGACGAATGCAAGGCGGGAATGCCAAAGGGATCTTTTCGTTCGGGAAATCGCGTGCCAAATTGCTGACCGAAAATAAATTGAAAGTAACTTTCGAGGATGTCGCCGGCGCGGATGAAGCGAAACAGGAGTTGAAAGAGATCATCGACTTCTTGAAGGAGCCGGAAAAATTTCAGCGGCTGGGCGGCAAGATTCCCAAAGGCGCGTTGCTTCTGGGACCGCCTGGAACTGGCAAAACGCTGCTGGCCAAAGCGGTGGCCGGCGAAGCTGGTGTGCCCTTCTTCAGCATGTCGGGTGCGGATTTTGTGGAAATGTTCGTCGGAGTGGGGGCTTCGCGGGTGCGGGACCTGTTCGAACAGGGCAAAAAGCATGCACCATGTATCATTTTCATCGACGAGCTCGATGCTGTGGGGCGGCATCGTGGCGCCGGATTGGGCGGAGGCCATGATGAACGCGAGCAAACCCTGAACCAACTGCTGGTAGAAATGGACGGCTTCGATTCCAATGAGGGCGTGATCCTGCTGGCAGCCACCAATCGACCGGATGTACTGGACTCGGCGCTGCTGCGCCCGGGCCGCTTCGACCGCCAGATCGTGGTGGATCGTCCCGATGTCCGTGGCCGCGAGGGCATTCTCAAGGTGCATACTCGAAAAATCCCGCTGGCTCCCGATGTGGACATCTCCATCCTGGCCAAAGGGACGCCGGGCTTCTCCGGCGCCGATCTGGCCAATCTCGTGAACGAGGCGGCATTGCTGGCTGCGCGCAAAAACAAGAAGAAAGTCGACATGGATGACATGGAGGAAGCCAAGGACAAGGTGCTGATGGGCACCGAACGCAAGAGCCTGCTCATCAGCGACGAAGAGAAACGAAGCACGGCGTATCATGAATCCGGCCATGCGCTGGTCGCTAAGTTAACTCCAGGATCCGATCCGGTTCATAAAGTCACGATCATTCCGCGCGGCCGGGCATTGGGCGCTACCACGACCTTGCCAATCGATGAAAAACACAATTATTCCAAAGAATATTGTGAGCGGATGCTCATCCAACTGCTCGGCGGCCGTGCGGCGGAAAAGCTGGTCTTGAACCAACTGACCACCGGCGCCGGCAACGACATCGAACGAGCCACCGATATTGCGCGCAAAATGGTCTGCGAGTGGGGCATGAGCGATGTCATGGGGCCGATGACATTTGGCAAAAAGCAGGAAGAGATCTTCCTCGGTCGTGAAATCGCCCAGCATCGTGATTATAGCGAGAAAACTGCCCAGTTGATCGATCAGGAAGTGAAGCGGATTATTGAAGCCGCGGCGAATACCTCAGAAAAGCTGATCCGAGATAACCTGGATAAGCTGCACGCCCTATCCAATGCGCTGTTGGAACGTGAAATTCTGGATGGCGCAGAGATCGATGAAATTCTGAAACAAGTCGACGCTCATCGGCTCGCTCGCGGTAGCATGAACAATCCGACTTCCAACTCCCCGATTCCGAAGTCCTCGCCAGAGGCTCTGGCCAGTTCGCCAGCAGCGACCGCGAAACCATCGAGATCTCGGAAGACCCAACGCGCAACTGGTGATACCGGAACTTAGTGATCGATTTCCGGAATTCCGGAAAGGCTGATAACTGCTCAAATAGCAAAATCAAAATCACTGCGGTAGCGAGGAATTCCATCGGGGGTATGGGCTTTCACACTAAAATCAAGGCGCAGACTATTAATTTTCCTGACCAGAATTGGGAAAAGCGGGTGCTATTTTTTTTAATCATTGCAGTAGCTTCGATGCGAACGGACAGCGATCCAGCCGCCGGTTGGAGAATGAATCCGTGCATTTGACGAAATGAATAAATTGGTGTGAATAGCGGTCGTGGGTGCCGCTTTCTGAAATAATAGTCACCACTCGAACTGCCGATAGAATGCTCGAAATCTGCGGCGACGCTGAGGGCCAGGCCACATGAGCTGGCTGATGCTCGTGGCTTTGCTCAGGCCAGATCCGATGTTGATCGACCACGTACGCCAACTGAGGAGGTGAATGATGATGGGGAATGTGATGTGTTCGTGGAGCAACTTGCCGTTTCTCTCACCGGTGTTGCTGATTGTCTTAGCCAGTGTTATTTTCATTCTTTTTTATCTCTACAATACCTCTGCGTTAATGAATAAAAAAACGCTCACCCGGCTGCTCCTGTTGACGGTGCTGATCTTTTTCATTGCTGCTGGCTTGCTCTGGCTGAAAAATCGCCCACCCAAAGTGAAATTCCGTTTGCTATTGCTGCCGGTTCAATGCGATCTTTCCGTGACCGATTCAGCCTGGTTGGGCACGGCATTGCTGGAGCAATTGGCGCAGGATTTGCAAAAATCAGTGGCACCCGAAGCGATTATCATTCCGCCATCCTGGTTGTCGCCGCTTCTAACGTCAGATTCCCTGGCTCATGCCAATTATCTCTCCCGCATCACTCAGCAATTTCGCGGAGACAGCTACCTCACCAGCACCATCATGATCAGTGCCGGAACGCTCTGGCTGCGCTACACGTTGATCGCTTTGCCAGATTCGAGGGTGGCTCTGGCGGATAGCATTACGCTATCCTCGGAAAAGCTGCCAGCGCTGGCCCGGCAGATCTCACGTCAGATTTTGGCCCATTTTGGAGCAAAGCCTGGCGAACCCCAGGGACAGGTGATCCTGATTTCTCCAGCCGCTTATCAACAATATCTGGCGGCGCAATCGTATTTTCAGCAGCAGCAGTACCAACAGGCAATCGCCCATGCCCGGCAATCCCTGGTAATCGACAGCACCCTGAATGCTGCCTATCTAATGGTCGGCCAGAGCTATTTCCTGCAGGCACTGGCCGAGCGACGTCGCGGGATCGATCCCGATGAGTCGTTCGAAAACGCCAGGCGCTGGCTCATGCAGGCCATCGAGCGGGACGCAACCTGTGCGGAAGCGTACCAATTTTTAGGCGAATATGCCATTTATCGGGAGCGCTGGTCCGTGGCCGAAGAAATGCTCGACCAGGCCTATCGCCTGGATCCCAACAATCCTCGACTTTACCTGACATTGTCGCGACTCCATTCATCCCGATATTCGAAATTTGGCTTTCAAGATGAAGAGGCACTCTATCGCCATGCCATCTTCCTCAATCCCGGATATGAAGATGCCTATCTCATGCTATCGGACCACTATTTATTCAAGAACAATCGTCAGTTGGCCATTCAGGTCCTGGAGGAATACCTGCAAATCAATCCTAATTCAGTGCCGGCGCTGATGGCCCTGGGCAAAATCTATCTGGTGCGCAATGAGATTCTGAAGATCATCGAGGTTTTCAATCGAGTATTGACGCTCGATCCAGACAATGCCGATGCGTTTTACAACCTGGGCATCCTTTATTACAATTCAAAAGACTATGATACCGCGGAACAATTTTTTGCCCGCGCCATTGCCATCAACAATCATCCCAATGCCCATCTCTATCTGGCCTATCTCCAGGAAGCGCGGGGAAACCTCGAATTGGCCATCGACCATCTTCGCCAGCGGATTCGCCTGCGTCAGGGCGAGGATGACGCTTTTGCCGAGGAAGCTCGAAAACATCTTTACCAATTGATGCATCGGGATTCCACCGGGCTGGGGAACAAAGGTCAATAGCAACAACGCAAGCGCAGGTCAGGGCATCGACCGGTAGCCGCTGCTTGCTGATGACGCCAATCGGGGCGAGCTTAAATTTTGAATCGAAACGGCAGCTATGCGAGTAAAATCAATGGGACTTCCGACAAAACGTCAATTTGTTTGTGGCAACCGAATTTTCGATTTCAGTCACCGCACCTACATCATGGGTATTCTGAATGTAACACCGGACTCGTTTTCCGACGGCGGCGCGTTTTATGACCCGTCCCGAGCCGTCGCCCATGGGATGGAACTGGCGGCCGATGGGGCCGATATCATCGACATTGGTGCCGAATCCACCCGGCCGGGCGCTGAGCCGGTTTCCGAAGCTGAGGAGTTGCGGCGCTTATTACCCGTGGTAGCCGAACTGGTGCAGAGAGTTGACGTGCCGATTTCCGTAGATACTTATAAATCAGGTGTAGCAGCCGCAGCGTTGAAAGCTGGTGCGGCCATGATCAACGATATCAGCGGTCTGCGGTTTGACCCGCATCTAAAAGCGGTCGCAGCAAAGCATCAGGTGCCGGTGGTCATTATGCACATCAAAGGCGAACCGCGCAATATGCAACAAAACCCGCATTATGACGACCTCATTGGGGAAATCGTTCAATATCTCGACGAGAGTATCCAACTGGCTGCTGCGGCGGGAATCGATCGCTCAAAGATCATCATCGATCCCGGGATTGGTTTTGGCAAGCGGCTGGAAGATAATTATGAAATATTGAGACGATTATCGGAATTCAAGCACCTGGGCTGCCCAATTCTGGTTGGGCCCTCGCGGAAATCGTTCATCGGCAAACTGCTGGACCTGCCACCACAGGAACGGCTTGAAGGAACGCTGGCAGCCGTAACCGCGGCCATCCTGCAAGGGGCAGACATCGTACGAGTTCACGACGTAAAACAGGTTCGCCGCGCTTGCCGCATTGCCGATATTCTCGCTGGCAAAGCAGCAGCTACTGAGTCTGGGGTTTGAAAACTGACCGCTGGTGATGCTTTTGCCCCGGAAGCAACGTAAAAAAAAATCACCCATCGGTCGCGCAGGTTTGAAGAGCTGAAACCCGTTGGTTTCATTTGTCTGTGGGGCACGGAATTGGACTCCAATTGCCCTGATCCGAACATCGTGCTCGTGAGCGAGCGATTTTTAGAACACTTAGATCACCAAATTTTTTCCAACATCCATAATTGACGCGATCACAATGAGATTAGAACTGTTCAAAATCGGCTTCCTGCCAGTGACCATCATCGACGTGCTCGACATTGCCCTGATCTCGTTTATCTTTTATAAGCTATATTTATTCATTCGCGGTTCGCGGGCGGCGCAGATGTTTATTGGGCTGGTGCTGATTTTGGTGGTCTCGGTCGTCGTCCAATTGCTGGGACTGAGTGGTTTGAATTGGATGTTCCAGAACCTGCGCACCATCTGGGTGGTGGCATTTGTAATTCTATTCCAGCCGGAGTTGCGTCGAATTCTAATCTATATCGGTCAGACGCCCATTCTACGCAAGCTGCTAAAAGTCGCCATCACCAGCCGCGTAACCGAAGAAGTAGCCAAAGCTGCATTAGAGCTGAGCAAAAAAGGGTATGGTGGGCTGATCGTGATGATCAAAAATGCGGGTATCAAATCCATTATCGAAACCGGCCAGAGCCTGCAGGCGAAAGTATCGGTGCCGTTGATCGTCTCCATCTTCAATCCTCGCTCGCCACTACATGACGGCGCGATTGTCATCCAGCATGATATTATTGAAGCCGCTCAATGCATCCTGCCCCTGAGCCAGAATCCAAAATTGGGACCGCAATATGGCACCCGGCATCTGGCTGCGCTGGGATTATCCGAAGAATCCGATGCCGTAGTTATCGTTGTCTCCGAAGAAACCGGCAAGATTTCATTGGCTTACGAAGGGATTCTCCATGTCGACCTGGACGCGAACCGACTCCGTGGTTTGATGAATGAATTTCTGCAAGTTATGCCCGGTGAATAATTCGCGCTAACTCGTTCATTTCGCTTCCGCCAGCCGCCCGCCAAAATAAAAACCATGGTTCCCCTGGAGACTCTTGCTCTACTATTTCGGCTTCCCTCTCCTCCCGCGTGAATTATCCGGACTCAGACCAACCGTGACCAACGAAAAAGGGCTTGCCGCGACGAGATCAAATTCTCGGCGCACCAGAGGCCTATGAGCGGCACCCCACCAATGTTGCCACGTATGACCCAGGACAGAAGCCTGGGCGTGCGCGAATTGGAATTGCCGGATGGGAGGCCAAAGGCGCGGCAGGTAACTTTAAAATTTGCGCCATTGAGTGCGCAATAGCGCCAGCTCCTTCTCATCGGTTGCGCGCACGATTTGGTGGAGGAACATGGGCGGCGATGTATTTCCCTGAATTTCCGTTCGCGACATCACCCGATCGCCATAGAAGGCCTCCCCGCGAAAAGCAACTTCAATTTCCGAAGGCCGATAGCTCTCGAGAATCTTGCCCGGTACCGCTTCCATTGCCCATTCGATATAGGCCACATGGTTGGCATGTTTGTTTAGATCGAGATCTGACTGTCGCACCTGAAACGATAGTGCTAAATCAGCTTGTTTTGGTGAGGGCAGCGGGCCAAATGGATCAGCAAGGGCACGCCGTTCATCAAAGGGATAATCAGGGAGGTGATCAGCGGGCCGAACCGCTCGCTTCTTTTGCAAATCCAACAGCATCCAGGAACTGGTGGCGCTCACCAATAGTTTGCCATCGTCGTTGGTCAGTTCAAATTCGCGGGTAGCAAAGAGCTGCTTCATACCCGAGGGCCAGGTGCGAATGAGCACCCGTTCACCCCAACGGGGATAGCTGGCCAGTTGCAGATGGTAACGCGACAGCACCCACGTCAGGTTCCGGGGCAGCAGATCCATCACCGATGCGCCCAGGCGGCTGGCATGTTGGCTGGCCATCTCCTGGAAATAGTTGAGTAGCGTGCTCAGTCGAAGATAACCCTTTGAGTCCACCTCATACGATCGAACCTGGAATTGTTGTTGATGAATCCTATCCAAGCTACCTCCCTGTTGATTTTCGTGTCGTTGGCCGCGATTCTGAGTCCCATCCCGGCGTTGATCAACTTAATCACTCGGTCACTCAGCCCATGACCAGCGGCTGTGATGGCGCGATCGGGCCCATGGTGCCCCCCTGGCGTCATTTTCGGCCATGCGGCGCTCAAATCCAACGATCCTGGCCGGCGATCAGTACCCCCTGGAGAGCCGAAAATAAGATCGCCAGACTACTCCGTCTTTTTCCGACTGCCGATTTCCAATCGTCCCTGGTTGTAGCGGGCGTCGGTATATTTGAGCAGATATGAAAAAGCCACGCCGGCAAAGCCCAAAATCGAAAAGATCCACATTCCCAGCGTATAGCCAGCCGTTTGGTCGTTGACAAAACCAATGAGCAGATTGAAACCGAACAGGCCGATATTTTGGATCATGGTCATCAGCCCATAGGCCGTGCCCAACTTGTCCCGGTCTACAATCAAGGCCACCGAAGGCCACATCACCGCCGGGATGAGCGAAAAGGCAATGCCCATCATGGTCATTGGAATGAGCAGATAGATCGGAATCGCCGAATGAATATCAAAGAAATTGCTATTAATGGCCAGCGTGCCCTGGATGCCCAATGGTGCTACTAAATTGATTTTATAAGCCATAACCAGATAGACCGGAATGATCAATAGCGAACCGAACATCATCAGCAGCGAGCGGCGGCCGATTTTGTCGGCCAGCAGGCCGAACAGCGGAGTAAAAATCATTGCCGCCAACGTTAGCAGGCTGGAAAGATTGCCGCCGACTTCACGAGAGGTGCCATGTACTTCTTGAAAAAACTTAATGGCAAAGGTCTGGAAAGGAAACATCGCTGAATAGAAGGTCACGCACAGGGCGCTGATAAACCAGAAAGGTTTTCCAAAACGAAAGATTTCTCGAAAATTTATCCTTTCCTGGGAGCCATCTTTTGGCAGGTCATAGTGTTTAACCGCATACAGGTCCATCACGTAATAAACAAGGATGAAGATGACCGCGCTGATGCCAGCCGCGACCGTGATAAACAGCGGCGTTTGCCAATAGCTATAGAGCTGTTTGCCCCAGGTTGGTGAATTCAAGGCGAAGAAGGAGCCAAAACGAGCCACGGTCAAATTTAGCCCAAAGGCAAACGACAGTTCCTTATTTTTGAACCAGCGAGCCACAATGGTGGTGATGGCCACGATCATGGATTCAGCACCGACGCCAAAGATGAAGCGACCAATGGCCATGGAATAGATGTTGCCCTTTAGCGCGGTCACGGTCGCGCCCAGCATCACCAGGAAGGTAAAGATAAAGACCGACTTGCGGGTGCCGATGCGATCGATGATCAGGCCACCGATCAGCACCATAATGATGTTAGGGAAACTATAAATGGCATTGAGTAGTCCGATTTTGGCATCGGAGAAGCCAAGTTGCGTTTTAAGCAAATCGGCCAGAGGGCTGATGCTATCGTAGATGTAATAATTGCCAAACATGGCCAGGCTGATGAACAGCAGGATTAGCCAGCGATAAATTGCAGCCGGTTCTTTCGGGAGATTGTTCATATATGACCTTTTCTGATTGATGGAATTGTCAGGCTGATAATTGAATGCCGCTAATTTATTCTATTCATTTGATAATGTCAAGAGTTTTCTTTTTACATCATACCCACGCAACTATACTTTAATCTGAAACGAGACAAATGCCAGTGGCCAGCTTGGTGGCAACGGAGAGGTATCCGCTGTGCATCGAATTCGGCGCCTCGGTTAACAATATATCCCCTAAATTTCTAAAAATAACCATGACGATTGAACATGTTCACTCCTTGCCAATAAACTACATGGAATGACACGATATTAGAGGAGCTTTCGATTTTTTTCCGTATGTTTTGTGGGGCAATTATTGATAACCATTTCCATTAGAATTTCAGATATCAATTTGAACCCTGTGCAATATCTTGCTTATCGCCGGCTGAAATTTTTTGCACCATAGGCTATTTTTGAGAACCCTTTCGCAATATTAAAACAGCGTAAATTATTGAACTCTCGTTAATAAAAAAATGACCGAACAATTGGTATGAATGTTGCAAAAAAGAAATAGATTTGATGCATCACGCGAATCATCATTCGAGAGAAACCGGGCTAAATCAGCCAGATACCAACGAACCTGCCACTTACAACAAGCACTGAACGGATCAGCGGTCAGGACCTAACATTTTCAGGGGGAAGTTGGCTTTAGGAGCCAGATGTTTTTCCTGATAAATTAACTATCCCGGAGGTAGTTGACCAATTTTGCTGAATTCTCATCCTAATATTTGATTTCCAGAAATGACGCAGCTCCATGAATCGGCGATTTCGCCATCGGCTAATTGGCGCACGGTCAATATTTCGGTTGATTGGGCTTAGCGATGGCCGCCATCAACGGTCAATGGGGGCTGTGATAATGTTGTTGCTCCTTCGCTGCGCTCAGAGCGAAGGCAAGCTTGCCTGACAAATTTTAGCGATGCTAAGGAGGTGATGTCATTCAAACCCAGCCGAATATCCACTCATACTTCAGGCTATTTTTAAGGAGGTGAGAACAGAAGAAAAAATAGCGGTCAATTCACTGTATCACAAGCTTCTCAATAACAGAAGAAAAAAAGTGCGAAAGGAGATTTCATGAAAGAATCAGCTATCAATAGGTTCTATTGGCTATTACTGCTGCTCGTGCTGGTAATAGTGATAGGACTGAATTGTGCCGATGTTCCTTCGACCGGACCGACTCCACCGGAATTAATCAGCAAATTTCGTTTTGTCAATGCGGCGGCTGATCTTGGCACCATCAGTTTTGCCGTTGACGATAAAGCGATGGGCAGCCTGGAGTACAAGGCAAGTACCGCCACGATGGATTTTCCGTCCGGAAGCCACAAGATAACCCTATCGAATAATGAAAATTTGCTGGTCGCCATGTCCAGCTACCGCAAAGGGATTGTGGTGATCACTCCCAAAATTGATACGGTTCGCAGTGCCATTAATTTGGGCGAACGACGCACCTTTGATCCGGCTGAGACCGATACGGGAATGGTTCGGTTCGTCCATGCCGCCGCCGCGCCCAAGGATGTGAC
Source organism: uncultured Cytophagia bacterium (assembly GCA_964647995.1). Classification (GTDB taxonomy): domain Bacteria; phylum Zhuqueibacterota; class Zhuqueibacteria; order Thermofontimicrobiales; family Thermofontimicrobiaceae; genus Thermofontimicrobium_A. The sequence continues at coordinate 10,955 of CAZYNP010000042.1, read as the reverse complement.
GGTAAAAGTGGAAGGGGCCATCACGGTCAGCAAAGATGTGACCTATAAAGGTGACACTGGCTTTCTCAAGATGCCCTTTGGCGATTACGCCATCAACGTATACGAATCCGGCGGCACGACTGCTTTGCTCACGACCACGATCAGCGTGAGCAACAAGCGATTGACCTGCGTCGTGGTGGGAAGCGATGCGGCCAATTTGGGTGCCGTTGCGTTGTTGGATGAATAATCACTGCAAACCCTATCCAATCAATCACTATTCCATGATGGAGGTAAATTCAATGAGTAGGAAAATCCTGTTTGCTCTGGTCCTGATGCTTCTGCTACCGGGCGTTTTATTAGCAGGAGTCACCGGAAAGATCCGAGGCAAAGTAACCGACAAAGAAACCGGCGAAGTGTTGCCCGGCGCAAATGTGATTATCGCCAACACGACCATGGGTGCCGCGGCCGATATCAATGGGCAGTTTGTGATTCTCCGCGTGCCCGCCGGTGTCTATACCCTGAGAGCCAATTTTATTGGCTATCGCGATGTGGAGATCTCCAATATCAAGGTCTCCAGCGACCTTACCACCGAAGTCAATTTTGAATTGCCACCAGAGGCATTGGCTGGTGAGATGGTGACCATCGTCGCCGAGCGACCTCTGGTAAACAAAAATGCCACCAATGCCGTGCGTATCCAGGGCTATGAGGAATTCAAAAATGTGCCGCTGCGAAACGTACAGGCGGTGGTCGCCTTGCAGCCTGGCGTGGTTGTTCAGGATGGCGTGGTCTATGTTCGCGGTGGCCGCCGCGATGAAGTGGGCTACTTTCTGGAAGGCGCCTCCACCCGCGATGCGGTAACTGGCAACAATGTGGTCACCGTGATTCCCGAAGCCATCGAAGAGTTCCAGGTTCAAGCCGGTGGCTATAACGCTGAGTACGGTGGCGCCAATGCGGGCATCATTCGTTCGACCCTGCGTTCCGGTACACCCGATTATCGCCTGTCGATTCAGACCGAAACGGATAATGTTGCCGATCCCGGCGAGAAATTTCTGGACACGTATTCCTATGGTTACAGCGATTACACCACCACCATCTCCGGTCCGGTGCCGTTTACGAATAAAAAAGTTAAATTCTTCTTTGCCGGCCAAAATACGTTCCAGGAAGATCGAGTGGTTCGCTTCTGGAAAGGCTTCGATTTCAATCATGCCAAATCGTTTGTAGATGAAACTACTTTCCCTCTGGTCACTACCAATTTTCGCGATACGCTGAAACAGGGGCTGCACATGGTGGATGGAAATATCCCCAACGCCAGCCTGAATCGCTGGATTGGTTCGGGGACATTGGTGTATGATTTCCATCCGTTCCAGTTGCGCTTTGGCTCCAATGTCTCCTGGCAGCGAACCGAAACAGTTGCTAATTTTAATAATGTGTTCAATTTGTTGAATCTGGATCGAACCGGAGTGAACTACGAAAGCAATGGCCTCTATAGCCTGAAGTTCACCCATGTTGTCAATCCCAAAACCTACTATGAAATTACTGGCAATTTCCTGGATCGGCGTACCATTAGCTACGATCCATTTTTTAAGCATGATTTCTATGCTTACTACGATAGTATTGCCAATGCGGATTTAGGTTATAATTTCAAAAGCTGGCAGGGCGCCAACGTTGGCAACACAATTGACGTTTATGGATTCGATTTCAACGTTCCCGGCACCCCGGCGGGCTATGCCAAATCCAAGAACTCATACCTGGGCGGCAGCTTCAATTTTACCAGCCAGATGAAAAATCACGAAGTTCGCTTTGGCGGGGATTATCAACGCTGGACCGTTCGGAGCTACAATTTGAGCACGCAGTTGATGTTTACCAACATGATCAACTTCCCGGATCAATTCCGAGATGCTCTAAACGGCGATGCTGCTGCCGTGGGCGAATTGCGTACCGCAGCTCGCATCAACAACTGGGGTTACGATATTTTTGGCAACGAAATCGATGACAATCAATTCGGCCTGGATGGGCCCAAGCATCCGCAATATTTCTCGGCCTATCTGCAGGATCGCTTCGAGGCCAAGCAGTTGGTGATCAACGCCGGCTTGCGGTTGGATTACATCGATAATGACGATTACACCTTCCAGGATCCCACCAATCCCGATTGGGATCCCGAATTGCATTCGCTGATCCTTAGCGATATTCAGAAAAAGAAAGCCTTTATGCAGGTTAGCCCGCGGCTTGGATTGGCCTTCCCGGCCACCGATCGTACGGTATTTCACGTGCAATATGGCAAATTCGTCCAGGCACCCAGCCTGAACACCATTTATCGGTCTGAAAGCGCCATGGATATCATGTTCACCGGCGGCTTTTTCATCACTCAGCCAACCGGTTTTGGATTGGATCCACAACGCACGACCCAGTACGAGATCGGCTTCAACCATCAGTTCGCGGATAACGCCTCGTTCGATATTACCGTGTTCTATAAAGATATTCAGGATTGGATCACTACCGGCCGAATTCAGGGTGGCCCCACCTCGCGGGTAGCCTACTACAACATTTTGCAAAACGGCGACTTTGCGACCACCAAAGGCGTGGAATTCAATCTAACCATGCGCCGCACCAATCGCGTGGCGGGCCAGGTCAATTACTCCTACTCCAGTTCCTTGGGCACGGGCTCGGCGCCGTTGACTTCCATTGCTGGCACCGAACAGGGTACCAATGTGCCGACGATCATCAACCCGCTGGATTTCGATCAGCCACATCGCGGATCGATCAACTTCGATTATCGTTTCGGCAAAGGAGACGGTGGCCCAATTTTAGAGCAATCTGGCCTGAATCTGTTGATGACCTTCAGCAGCGGTCATCCTTATACTCGACGCTCGGGCGCGTTTGGTCAGCAGGATGCCAGTGTCGGCGGCGTGATCTCCGACTCCCGCAATCGCAATCCGCTGGAAGCGGTCAATACCTCGTTGACGCCCTGGAACTATGAGCTCAACCTGCGGCTGGATAAGACGGTTAATATCGGTCCCTTCGGCGCCAATTTCTATATCTACATCCAGAATCTGACCAATCGCCGCAATGTCATCAATGTCTATGAACGCACCGGCAATGCCTGGGATGATGGTTTCCGCAGCGACACCCAGACCAGCGAACCAGTTGCCGCTGCCAACGGCGGAGAGAATTTCTGGAGACTGTACCAGGCCATTAATCTGTCTGGTAATGGTGACAACTATTCACGCGTGTGGGGTCGTTTGCTCTTTGGAACCCCGCGTCAGATTCGATTTGGGGTGAGATTGGAATATTAATCGGCTAATTATCTAAACTCTACGATATGGAGGTAACCAATGAAGAAAACCGTGTTAACCATGCTTCTATTCCTCATGGTCGGTTTGTTTCTCATGCCAGAGCAAACCCCGGCAGCCATTGAGGAAGGGAGTAAACCGATTCTGCAAGTAGCCAAAGCTACGGCTGATAATTGGACCCGGCGCACCCTGGTGAATATCGGACAGGTGGCGATGTGGATCTATGCCGACGGCATATCCGCCAATATGCCCAACGGCAATTCCGGTCTGTTTTATCCGCGTGGCAGCACGCCATCCACAGCCGTTATTTTTCAGGACGGTTTGATCTGGGGCGGTATTGTCAATGACGGTATCGAACCCAAGATTCGTATTGGCGGCCAGGCCTACACGGCTGGCACTGTTGCCGGCGCCATTATTTCCAAAGGCGTGGCCGAAAATCTCAACGATCAACGCAACGTCGATCGCGTCTGGCGAATCCGTCGTGATTTTGTTTCGGCTTCCGACGATGAACTCCGTCAGGATGCGGCTGAATTCAATTCCATCAATGCCAGCGCAGTTACCCCCGGTCAAATTAAGCAAATGCGGGATATTTATCTGCAGGACTGGCTGGATTGGCCCGTTGCGAAGGGCGCCCCGTTTTACGATGCCAATGGCGATGGCCAATATACTCCGACTTTTGCTGCTGATGGCAAACCCATCCTATACCCCGATGGCGATGAGCCCGGTTATGCCAATGGCGATCAGGTGGTTTGGTTTGTCTGCAATGACCTTAGTTCGGCTGCCACCATTGGCCTGTATGGTTCTCCGCCCATCGGCATGGAAATGCAATGCACCCTCTGGGCCTATAAGCGCTCCGACGCCATGGGCCAGATCATTTTCAAGGAATTTCGCGTGATTTATAAAGGTCGTGCCGAAACTCCGGCCGATGCCAGAATCGACAGTATGTATTTTTGTCAATGGTCCGACCCGGATTTAGGCGAAGCTGGTGATGACTATGCCGGTTGCGATACCACGCTGAGCCTGGGCTTTTGCTATAACGCCACCTCGCAGGATGTCACATTCTCCCAGGCGGGCTTGCCTCCCGCCGCCAGCGGCTACGACTTTTTTGCCGGTCCGAGAATACCTGATCCCAATGGCGAGGCGATCTGGCATCTGAAGAAAATCGCTGGCTACCGCAATCTGCCCATGACGTCATTTGCGTTTTTTGCTGCGGGCCAGGAAGATTCCGACCCCACGCGCGGCGGCCCTTATGATGGCACCTTGCAATGGTGGAACCTGTTGCGCGGCTATCGACCGCGACCAATTTCCCCACCAGAGCCCTGGATTAATAAAGTGACCGGCGAACGCACCATGTTCCGCGTTCCGGGCGATCCCGTGGCGGGAACCGGTTGGCTCGATGCCAATCCCGGCGACCGGCGAATCCTGCTGGTTTCCGGCCCATTTACCATGGCCCTTGGCGATACCAATGAAACCGTGTTGGCCGTCCTGGGCGCGCTCGGTTCCGATCGACTCTCCAGCGTCTCGGTACTGAAATTCTACGACCGCTTTGCCCAGGAAGCCTTTGACTTACTTTTCGAATTACCCAAAGCCCCACCATCACCCAAATTGATGGCAACGGAATTTGATGGTGAAATCCTATTGAATTGGGGGTTCGATCAGAAAGCCGTGGAAGCTCTGGAAGGCTTTGATGACAAGGGATTCAAATTTCAGGGCTATAATGTCTATCAATTGCCCAGTGCCGGAGCGGCCATTGCCCAATCCCGCAAATTAGCAACCTTTGATGTCATTGATGAAGTGACAACCATTGTTCAGGAAACCTTCGAGCCCAATTCGGGCCAGGTGTTGGCGTTGCCCGTGCAAACCGGCAAAAATAGCGGTATTTTGCGCAAGCTGGCTATCGATCGGGATGTGTTCCGAGAACGACCGCTGGCGAATGGCCGTACTTATTATTTCGGCGTAACCGCTTATAGCTATAACACCGATCCGGCTGCAACGGTAAAGAGCCTGGAAAGCACGATTTCCGTCGTCACTGTGGTACCACAAACCCTGAAACCCGGCGAGCGATTGCATAGCGACCGTGGTGACACGCTGAAGACCGTGGTCCATGATGGCTTGAGCGATGGTAGCGCCACCGTGGTCGTGGTCGATCCCACCAAAGTTACCGGTCATGACTATAAGGTGATATTCATTGGTGAGCCAGGACCCGCCCAGGTTTGGCATTTGCTGGATACGACCACCGGCGACACGGTGCTGAAGAACCAGACCAATCAAACGGGTGACAATAACTATTTGATGGTCGATGGATTGCAGGTTGTGGTGGTCGGCGCGGCACTGGATTTCAAAGATTTTCAGTGCGTCGCCAATGCCAGCGGTCCGCTAAGCGAGCCGATCGGGGCTGGGGCTGACTGGTATGGCTTCCCGGGTCTGGGCCGGCCAAGTAGCGGCCAGCAAACCAATGGTTCGCGCTGGCTGATCCATACCGGCGACACGCCCGATGGCACTCGCTATGAATATAGCACCTTTGTCGCCCGCGTCACGCAGGGCGGGTCATTGTGGAGCGTAATTGTTCCCAATGATTTTGAAATGCGCTTTACCGGCCAGGGTGGCATTGGTCTGGAACCTGCTGCCTTTACCACCGGCGATGACAACGGCGGTACCGTCATTCCCGTCCCGTTCGAATTGTGGATGGTGGGTGACAGCCGGGTGAATGATCCCAGCGATGATATCCGCATGATACCCTATCTCATCGACAATAATGCCAACGGCAAGTTTGATTATTCCGGTTTGGATCACTCGGTCTCGGGTGGCGACAACGATCCGGAAACGGATTGGGTGTATTGGCAGATGCCGAATGATCGCACGCCCGGTGATGCCGGCTATCAGGCATTCGTGACAGCAGTCACCACCAATCTGGCGAATTATGGCTACCTGAGCGACTGTTCCAACGTCTTGCGGCGTATGGTCCTGGTCAATTGGAATGGCGGTAGTGTGGCGGGAACCACGTTTAACGCGGAAATGCCGGAAACCGGCACCATTTTCCGCATTATTACCAACAAGCCCAATACACCCACGGACGTATTTACCTTTACCACCAGCGGCTTCCAGCCGACCAAAACCATCGCCGATGCCCAGGCGGATATCGAGGCGATTAAAGTGTTTCCGAACCCCTATTACGGTTTCAATATCGTGGAGCGGGATCGGTTCCAGCGATTTGTGACCTTCAATCACCTGCCACAAAAGGCGATTATTCGGATCTTCTCCCTGGCTGGTGTTTTGGTGCGGACCATCACCAAAGATGATCCCACCCAATTTGCCACCTGGAATCTGGAGAACGAAAGTGGCCTGCCAGTGGCCAGCGGCATCTATGTGGTCTATATCGATATGCCCGATCTTGGCAAGACCAAGACTACAAAATTGGCTATTATTCGCGAACAACAATTCTTGCCAATCTACTAACAGGCGCCCATCGTGCGACGAACGACTTCGGTCGCCGTCGTGTTTGCTATCATGAGCAGCGCCTATTAATAGCTAATTTTGAAAAGTACTTGAACAGTCTGCGTTAAACCAATTAAATAGGAGATTCAATATGAAGACATTTTTGAATAAAGCATTAATCCTGAGCCTGGTCCTGCTTTGGCTGACCAGCCTCCCGGTTTTTGCGGCTGGACCAAATCGGGCAGGAACGAACGCGGCGTCCGAATTGCTGATTCCCGTCGGCGCCAAATATATCGCCATGGGCGGTGCGTCCGTAGCGGGCGTCACCGGCCTGGAGGCCCTCTATTGGAACCCGGCCGGGTTGGACAAGATGAGCTATCAGGCCGAGGCCATGTTTTCGGTGATGACCTATCTGGCCGATATCAATGTCAACTATGTCGGTGTGGGCATTAAATTCGGCAAGCTGGGATCAGTGGGCCTGAGTTTCAAGACTCTGGCCATCGGTGACATTCCCATCACCACCGAAGATGCCCCCGATGGCACCGGCGAACTGTTCTCCCCACAGTTTATCACGCTGGGACTGTCGTACTCCCGGGCATTGACGGATCGAGTCGCGGTTGGTGCCACGGCGAAACTCATCAACGAAACCATCGATCGGGTGGGTGCCACCGGCTTTGCCTTTGATATTGGCGTGCAATATACCAATCTGGGCGATATTCCGGGACTCAACATCGGCCTGGTGATCAAAAACCTCGGCTCGGGCATGCGATTTGATGGCAATGGTCTCCTCCGAGTTGGCAATCCACTGGATGCCAGCCGCGCAGCGTCGCCCTATAAAATCGTTGCCGGAACCGACGAATTGCCTTCAACCATGGAACTGGGCATCGGTTATAACCTGCAACTGGGCGAAACCAGCAAATTTAATTTCCAGACCCTGGTCGTGAACAACAACTATCTTGATGATGAAGCCAAGCTCGGCGTTGAATATTCATTCAACGATATGTTCTTCCTTCGTGGCGGCTACAACTTCTCGGTGAACAATACCCAGGACGCCAGAGGCGATGCGGCCTATATTTTTGGTCCCGCTTTTGGTGCCGGCTTTCATTACGACCTGGCGGGCCTATCGCTGGATTTCGACTATGCTTTCCGGCAGGTGGATTACTTTGATGCCAACAACGTCTTTTCGCTCAAAGTTGGCTTCTAATTGAACCGAACAATTCGCTAAACTGGGAAGGGTTGGGACTATTGTCTCAACCCTTTCCTGTATCTAATCCTATTTAGGGCACTGCTTACTGCATTCGGCTGTTAACCGATTCCCGTCCGATTGTTTCGGCAGCAAGACATCCGATGCACGTATCAGCAGCAGGGATATGAACCGCAAGAACTAATTTGAATTATGAGGTTAAACGTGGTTTTCGATCACCCTATCTGGCGACGGCAGCCCCGGTGGCAGCTATTTTTGCTGCTAGTAATGGCGTTGATTCTGGTTTCGGGTGTGGCTATGGCTGAAAATCAGCCTGCATTTCGCATTTATCTGGATCTGGCGCAATTTCGCGACGCCGCCAATAAAACCTATCTGGAATTGTATTACGCCATTCCTCAGGGGGCGGTGACTTACCAGCAGATGAGCGATAGCAGCTCTCGCTGCGAAGTTCTAACCAGTGTGCGCATCTATCTGGCGGATAGCCTGTGGGCCTCCAAGCTCTGGAAGATCGAGCAGCAACAGCACGCTTCGGAACAAACCGGCTCTCAGCAACTGGTGGACCTGCTTCGCTACACGCTGGATCGGGCCGGGCGGTACAAAATTGTCCTTTATGCTCGGGACCTCCTGCAGCCGGTTCACGACGATAGTGTCACTCTGACCGTAAATCTGGAGGTCTTTTCCGCCGGTCAATTGCAACTGAGCGATCTCGAATTGGCTTCGCGCATTGCAAGAAGCGACCAGGGCAGTAGCAGTGCCTTTGCCAAGCATTCCTATGAAATTGTTCCTCATCCGGCGGGAATTTATGGAGAAGCCGCGCCGCATCTTTTTTATTATTATGAGGCCTATAATTTATTCAATAATGTGCCGGGCGCGAAATACAAAACGCTCTGCCAGATCAAAGAGCGTCATGGCGCGCTCGTGCCCAATGTGGTCCGGCCGTACCAGACCAAACTGAAACGATTCGACTCCAGTGTGGAATTTGGCAAAATTGATATTTCCCAGATGCGATCGGGTATCTATACCCTGATTTATGGGATCTGCGATTCGGCCGAAAACATCATCGTCAGTAAAGAGAAAGAATTCTACATCTACAATCCCACCATTGATCGCGCGGCATTGGCCGCCGCCACCCAGATGGCAACGGGTCAATCCGCTGATGCCGTAATGTCGATTCTATCGGCCATGAGCGTAGCCGAGCTCGATCAGGAATTCGATCAGATGTACTTCCTGACCAACAAAAATCAGCGCAACCTGTATCAGAATCTCACCGAGCCTGCGGCCAAGCGAGATTTGATCTTTACCATCTGGAAGGCTTCGTTGCCAGAACCAGCCATGAATTGCCTGGAATTTCGGCAGCGATATTTAGATCGAATCAGAGAAGCGGACCAAAAATTTGGCGATCTGTTCAAAAGCGGCTGGAAATCCGATATGGGCCGCGTCTATGTCCTCTATGGACCGCCGTCCAATATCGAGTATCATACCAGCAGCTCGGCCACCAAGCCCTATCAGATCTGGCATTATGAGCAACTGGAAGGTGGGGTCTATTTCGTCTTTATCGATCGCCGGGGACTCAATCGCTATGAATTGATCCACTCCACATTGCGGGGCGAATTGCAGGAGCCCAATTGGCTGCGGCTGATTACCTCAGGACCCAATGAGCTGCGCTAACGCGGCTTCGATTCGGAGCACCAGGGGCCGCCCTAAAAGCGAATCGCTACCCGGGGGGATCTCCCAATCGCCGGTCACGAGGCGATTGGCTTACCGTCGTTAGGATTTAGAACTGAGTATTTCCATATCAAGTTAGCAGGAACACCGATTGAAACTGAGAGAGACATCCCATGAAATCTATTTGGAGCATGCTATCGCTGTTTCTGATAGTTGCAAGCTGTGACCAGGAACGGCCAGTTCACACCACCGTCATGCCCACGGTGATGAATACCCAATTCAAATTCGCCGGTTATGTGACCAATGAGAAAAAGGAACTGGTCAGTCAGATCTATTATTTCGAACGCGTCGTGGTTGGGACCGACACCATGGCCGGTCAGCCCGTTTTCATCTATGCGATGAATGGCCAGCAATATCCCTATTATACCGATGTTGAGGGAACAGTTTGGCAATACAGCCTGGAAGATGTGACCGGGCGCTTAGCGACGTATGGTTTAATCACGGAAAAACCGGTGGTTTTGCGCTATTGGCAGCCGCTATTAAAAATTTCCAAAGGCCGCCGCAGTCGCTGGCAGGTAAAAGTGGACACCACGTTCACGGCTACGGATCTGCAAGGGAAACCAAATACCATTCGTTTTTTGCACTATGGGGAAGCCAGGTACGATGGCTGGACCGATGTCACCGTGCCCGAACGGAAAAAGCAGCCGTATCGAGCGATGAATGCATTTTGGCCGGTGCTCAATACCATTATCGTCAACGAGACGACCGGCGACTCGATTTTTGTCAGTCGGGGCACCGCCCGCCAGTTGTTCGAGCCCCAATTGGGCGCCATTCGCTATTTGACCGATTTTGTGTACCGGGAAAAGGATAGCCCGCCAATGACGCGCAAGGGGACGTGGGAATTGGCCTGGCAATATATCCCGCAACATATTCAATAACCGGCGCTGGCGCGTGCGGCTGGCTTGCTGAGCAACGCTCATCTTTCTGTTATCGGATTGCTAATTGGCCGGGGCCTGTTTTCATCGCTGCAGCGCGTTGGTTGGGTGACAAGAGCTGCCCGGTTGCCAATCCCCCACCGGAAGCAACCAGCCTAAAAAAGAAAAAATCGGGCCACGGAATTGGAACTGCCACCGAAATTTTCTCTGAATTCTGTTTCGGTGGTTATTCTGTGGCTGTGGTTCCGACCAAGAAATTCGACCACGGAATAGGAACTGCCACCGAAATCTTTTTTAAATTTTGATTCGGTGGTTATTCTGTGGCTGTGGTTCCGACCAAGAAATTCGACCACGGAATAGGAACTGCCACCGAAATCTTTTTTAAATTTTGATTCGGTGGTTATTCTGTGGCTGTGGTTCCGACCAAGAAATTCGACCACGGAATAG
>CAZYNP010000041.1:0-54123 GCA_964647995.1 uncultured Cytophagia bacterium | reverse complement strand
CGAATTCGACATTCGCAAATCAGCATTCGAAATAATCCAGTTTTAGCCCTGGAGCATCTCGATTTCGGAATTCAGAATTCGGAATGCCGAATTAACAACAGCTCTCGCTTTGCTTTTGATTCCGAATTCGACATTCGCAAATCAGCATTCGAAATAATCCAGTTTTAGCCCTGGAGCATCTCGATTTCGGAATTCAGAATTCGGAATGCCGAATTAACAACAGCTCTCGCTTTGCTTTTGATTCCGAATTCGACATTCGCAAATCAGCATTCGAAATAATCCAGTTTTAGCCCTGGAGCTCTTTCAGACAAAAAAGAAATGGGAGAAGAAACGAAGAAACGAGTGCGCTGTTTGTCATCGATGATATCATAAGAGACGGTGATCAGCATATTACATGTCCTTGCTAAAGGGTTTATAAATTTCTCGGTTCTGGATGCTTTGCGCCATGCGATGGACTTGTTGCTTCATCACGCTTCTGAGATTGACAGTAATCTTAGTTTCATCAGATTTCAGCGGCGCTTTTAAGCGTTGTTCATAAAATTGAAAATATTTTTTCAAGCCCGCGTTGGTCAAATAAACGCCACTCGCTTCAACCGGCTGGAAATCATCGCTGGCTAAAACGTTATGATTAAACAGATGAAGCGTTAATCGATCAATCAATGGCTGACGAAACTCTCCGACCAGGTCGAGCACCAGCGACGGCCGGCCATAGACAATGCCGTGCAAAAATCCAATGTAGGGATCGAGTCCGTGGGCAATGACCAGCCCCAAAATTTCATTGGTGATCAGGGTATAGCCCAGGCTGATGATGGCGTTGACCGGGTCTTTGGGCGGCCGGCGGGTGCGCTCGGTGAAGGTCAATTCTTTGCGGAACATCTGGCCAAAGCAGCGGAAATAGGCGGCCATGGCTATGCCCTCGGCGCCCATCAAGCTGTTGACGGTCTGGTTTTGTTCCAGCTTATCAAGGGTCTGCTCGATCAGCTCCAGCTCTTTGGCAAAATTCAGCTCCGGATGGTTACGCCGGTAGCGCAGGATCATGGCGCGAGCATTGCTGATTTTCCCTCTGACAATGGCGCGGGCTTGCTGGAGTTGAAATTCATGATGAAATCCTTGCGAAGATAATAAACCCTCGCAAGGGCAATTCCCAACTGACCGGTCGCTGGCAGCGACCGGTCAGTGGACAATTGGACCAAATGCAAAATAACGTTTTTGGATTCCGAGACGACAGGATGAAGCCCTTGCGAAGGCATAGACCTTCGCCACGGTAATTCCCCACTGACCGGTCGCTGGTAGCGACCGGTCAGTGGACGATTGGACCAAAGGCAGAATGAACAGCGGCGGCCCTGCCACTGCAAACTGCTACTAAAAATTGCCACTGCTACTCCACAACATAATATCCCATTCCAAACGAAGTATTTTTGCCAATATGAATAAAATGTCCCAGCTCAATCAACGGCAGAAACGGCGTTAGCTCCCCGTGATAACGGACTGTGCCGATAAATCCCTTCAAATTGATACGCCGTTGTTGACGGTTGGAAAAGCGCTCCCAATCGTACCAGGTCAAGTTGCTGCTCCGTAACTCAACATTGGCTCTGCCATATTCGAGAACTGAGCTGAAGTCTATCGGCCAGGGCCGGCCCGGCGGCGCATGGACCTCTGCCAGCAACGAGCCGCGGCGCAGCAGGTTGCGCAGCAACAGCTCGAATGACAACTGATTGGTCAATTGATTCTTTTCCGTGATTCGAGTGGGGGTGATGAATTGCAGCGTGATTTCATGATGGCTATCGGCCGTCGTACGCGCCATCAGGTGGTCAAAATCTCAGGGTTGGAAATCGGATGAGAGCATCCCATGATCGATGTGATAAATCTCCTGCTCCTCATCATTCATCACCTGCTGCAACTGATATCTTCCTCGTTCCCGTCCCAATCCCATCCGACCCAGCTCATCAAAGGCATAGACATAGTACGGCAAAAAATCAATGCCGCGATCGATCAGCGTCAGTCCAAAGGTCAGCGATTCTCCGGGCTCCAGCATTTCGTTGCGTGATAGCGGCGGCAAAATGACGAAGGGATGCGGCAGGTTGGTGGCGGTAATATCGGCACGATAGGCGCTGGTCTGTGGCGTTTCAAACACATAAGCATAGGCACAGTTGGCATTCAATTGACAGTCATTGCAGTACTTTTTTGCAGAATTGACGCAACAGACCTTTTTGAAAGCAGCGCCAAAGCCGCCCCGTAGCGCTGAGCCTTTATAAGCTGGCAAATAGAGCCGATCCTTCGCGATCAGATGAAATTTAAAAACGGCAAAGGGCAGATGCAGTTGCGCGAACGCAGCGAGAATTTCGGATGATGTGAGTGGCATGGTTGATTTGTCCTGTGGTTAATGATGATTTCCGTCTGAATCGTGATTTTCAAGCGTTGCTAAAAAATTTGGAGTATGGGAGTCCTGGAGTGCTGTAAAGCTCATCACTCCAATACTCCATCGCTCCAATCACTGCTATTGGAATGGATCGTGATTGAAAATTTCCAATTCGGGAATCCCCTGTCCCCTGGTTGGGCGCTGGATCAGTGGCCGAGGGGTGCGTGTCAAAGGCCAGGCTCGAGCCAGAACGCTCGGCAGCGGCAGGCATTCCCGGACGGACAAACCGCGGTCTGGCCGCGGATTGAGCGGGATTTTTCGGCGATAATCAGCCATAGCAGGCAAAGCGTAGAGCGACATTCGGATCTCCAAATTGGCCAATATTGGAATCAATTGGCAGGACCGTCGACCAATGGGATGGCAATTTATGATCGGGCTCGCAATAATATAATCGAGAATGGTTTGAATGTCAACAATTTTTTTGATGAGGTTGGCGCAATAGCCATGGGTCACACGCGGCTCATGAAATGCGTGGTGACGCACCGCTGATGCTTCGAGGAAATGTTTAGCAGCAACTCGTGCACGGTTCCCATGCCGTTCCGTCGTGGCTACTGCCGTGGCCAGGCTGGTTGGACATCGGCAACCAATTCAGGCCAAGCCGAGCCAGGGTTAGAACCTGTTCGTGAATTGCTGGGACGGCGCCATGATTCTTCATCCATCAAATTAGCCCGGAAAGATTCCTTGCAGCATATCAGAGCCTCTTATCCGGTTATGATCGCTAATGGGGACGAGGTGTCCAGGTGGTTACCGCTCCAGGCCGGCGTAATCAGCGGCGACCGGGGTATTTTTTGCAGAAGTTGATATTGGTAATAAGCAAAAGCGCGTGGAACAGGCGACCAAACAGCTCAGGTGCAACCAGTGCTAAAAAAGTGCTTGCTTATTTGTATGGAATTACCTATATTTATCGTAACTGATCATTTGGTTCGGAATTTTTTTTCGCAATGTCTAAAGGCAGATAGTTTGGGCGCGATTGCTTAGCAGCTTGAATTTGAGCCGATAGTGAAGCACCAGGTATAACCAACCACAGCATCGAATATCATCCGAAGCGCACCGCTAATTTTAATATTGGTCGATTCTCATCTCGTTTTTTTGCCTCGAGTTACTCAGGGAGATCTCTTTCAGCACTGGTGAAAACACGGTAAACGTTGGGCAGGCATCTGGCCTGCAATCGAACGGATTGAATAATTTTCAATCATGCGGGGAAGTCCGTAGCGATGGTTTTATTCGGACGGATTAGCAAATTTTTGTTATCACGAATTAGATTCGGTTTGGCTGTTGAGCGACGGTTTATTTTCAGCAAATTCCAAAGTCTATTTCGAAATCCGGCGAATTCTGGTCCAGCGAAGCTGCACATCCGTACGAAAAGAATTTGAACCGCAAACTTCGTTATTTGCTCAAATGGCCCGAATCCGGCAGTTGGCCGATCAGCGTTATTTCTCTGATGGGCCTGATTGGCGGTTAAAAAGTCTTTTCAAAATTCTTGCAAAAATGAGTAAGATTAATTTGGTATTAGCCTAAATGCCTGGTACCATCGGCAAGCAATCAGTTGAATCAAAAGATTGGACGAGAGAAGCGGATCATGGAATTTTGAATAGGGACGATGATGGTGAATTTGAAAGAGCTGAAGAATACCGAACTGGTAAAACTGTGCGCCCAGAACACCATGAATCGCGAGCTCTGGGATGAATTTTATGCCCGCTTTGATGAACGCATCTGGCTGTGTGTGTATCGCGAATGCCGCGATAAAAAAATTACCAACAATAAACGTGAATTGAAAGTAGTCGTTAATGATCTGGTGCAGGAAGTGTATGTCAAATTGGTGACCAAGAATTGTAAGGCGCTGCGGGAGTTCCAGGGCGTGTCCGAAAATTCGATTTACAGCTATCTGGGCATGATTACCAAAAATGTGGTACGAAATTATGTGATCCAAAAAAGCGCCAAGAAGCGACCGCAAATCAGCGAATCGCTGGACGAGATGCTGAACGCCGCAGCCGAGCGGCTGGAGAAAGATCGGCTCAAATCGGTGGACCGGGGTTATGAGGATGATCTTTCCTTGGAGATCTTGAGGCAAGAGATCGACCTGATCCTGGACCGCCAGCTCAAAGGAGCGGATGCCGCGCGCAATAAGGTCATTTTTAAGCTTTTTTTGTACGAGGGATTGTCGCCCCAGGAAATTGCTGACCAACTGGCCTTTCCGTTATCCGAGAAGCGCATTCGAAATATCATTACTGAAATCAAAAAAGTGTTGCGCCGCGAGTTGCTGGCAGAACAGATGGTCTCGGTTTGAGCGGCTGCGGGAAATTGGCACCAATTTTCTGTCCTTTCAATATGAGGCTCGAAAGCGATGTCTCAAACAAGCTGTTTTCAGCCAAAATCGCTGATCGATTATGTTGACGGCAAGTTAGCCCCAACCAAACGACGCGCGGCAGACCTGCATCTGGCTCAATGTGAGGTCTGCCAGAAAAACTGGCGTCGACTGAAAGCGATCGATGCGCTGTTGGCTGTTCGATTAAAACAAGAAGAGGGTGATGGAACGCATACAAAAATGATACGAGAAAAGTGTTTTGACAATGACCTGCTTTACAAATATCTGGAAGGGCTTCTTAGCGCCTCGCAGGCAGCCCTGGTGGAAGAGCATTTGTCTACCTGTGCCAACTGCCTGGCGGAATTGGCGTCGCTGATCAGAAATGCTCACGTGCCCATGACCGCGGCTGAACAGATAGAATTAAACAAAATCCGAACGATTTCTCAAACGGAGCAGGTTAGCCGAATTTTAGCTACGGTTGCCGAGGAAGCTGGCGAAAAACTGCCGCAGCCCGTGGCTGCGCTTCGAATGCTGACGCAGCTCAAGGATCGTTTCAAGCGGTTTTGGATAACCGAACCGCGCGCGGGGCAGCGACGACGACTTTCGGTCGCGCTGGCGGCAGCAGTTGTGCTGCTATGGTTGATCGGATTACCCCAATTGCGCCACTGGCAAAGCAATTCCCTGGTGCGTCAGGCCATGACCGATTTTGTCGCGGCCTATTCCTACATGGATCAGGATCAGCCCCGATCCATTGGTGGGTTCGAATATAGCATCATGGGTGCTACGAGGGCCCCAGCCGGCGATTTTGCGCTGACCGATGTTCGGGCGACGCTGGAAAAGGCGTTGCGGCGGCATCCGCAAAATGCGGCCGCCCTGCAATCCCTGGGAACCTATTTTTTGTTGGTCGAAAACAATATGAAGGAAGCGGCGCGCTACTACGAGCTGGCCTTTGCCCAGGATTCCACCAACGCCCGCATCTGGTGCGACCTGGGGACGCTGGCCTTCCGTCAACAGATTTATTCAGTGGCGATAGCGAAATTTCAAACCGCGCTCAAATATCAGCCCCAATTGATCGAAGCGCAGTATAATCTGGCGCTGGCATACGAGAAATTGGGCCAAAAAGAGCGTGCCGGACTTGAATGGCAGAAATACCGACAGCTCGATCCCTGGCAGAGCTGGGGGGATATTGCAGAAAAACATATCGAAAGATTGACCCAATAGTAGATTGTGGAGTCTATGGCACTGCATCCAACCTAACTTGATTCAACCGTTCTCACTGCTAAAACCGAGGTGGCGACGATGAAAATTTCCAAGTCTGCTCCGGCATTTTACTTGCGCCCCAAAATTTTAAGCCTTACTCTGGGAATAATCGGCGCGTTCACTGGCTTCATCATCACGCTGCAAGCCTATCTATTCCAACCCGCATACGGCCTCATTCGACTGTTTCAGGCGATCTTTCCATTTTACGATGTGAATATTGGGGGCCTGATCCTGGCAATGCTGTTCGGTTTCATCTGGGGTTATGTGCTGGGCTGGCTGATTGGCTATTTTCATGCCGTATTGATGATGCAAAAAATTGACTCCTTGAAAGCGACGGCCTTTGAGATCGACCCGGAGGCGGAGGTCAATATTGTGCCGAAACAATTCAGCCTGCCTCTGGCAACTGCCGATCCGTACACCATCGCCATTGTAGCCAATCCGAAAATTCTGACCGCAGATAACAAAACCGAAGAGGACCCCATTATCAACCAGCGCGGATTGTTCTTCCGCACGGCGACTCGCATTCTGCGCAGCTTTGTCGACAATGAACTATTGGTTTTGCCCGAAATTTTAAACCAGATTCGCTTTGTCCTCATTTTTGATGGCAACTCCGATGCCGCTGACGTCCGACCGGCGTTGTGCGAGGAATTGCCTCCCACCGATATCTTGTGCCCGCGGCGAGATGTGGCGACGATCCTGGCCTATGTCAGGTCAAAAGCCAGTGACATCAACGTCTTCGATGTCATTTTTGTGGTATCCGCTTCGGAAACACTCATTCGTTCGTCCTCGCGCTTCACGGAGGATGATGTGAATAGAGGCGGGCAGCCCTTCGAGTACACGTTTTCCGCCACCGAGAAAAAAGCGAATCGGCGCAAACACTATTTCTATCCCAAACTACCCGGTGTGGTGGCGCTATCCGCCTGGGATGATCGCTTGAAGACGCCGGTGCACGAATTTGCCCATGCCATGTCATCGCTGGAAGGCGGGGCCATTATTGATGAATATCTCGATCAATATTCCTCGCCAGTGGAGGAAGTTTTGCAGGATAATATTCTCAATAAAAAATATCGCCAGACCTGGCACGATCCGATACCCGATGTATTTGGCAGCTACCAATTGTACGACCGGAGCGGCAAGAAAGTAATCCATCAGGTCGATTATCCTTCCGATCGCCATCGCAATGATAAACAAGACCACTGGATTTCTTATGTTCCGGAACGAAGGGATTGGCAACGATCCTGTATCATGGATGTGGCCTATTTTGGCTATGAATTCGATAGGCTGATCTTCGATTTTATGTATGATCGTTTGATGGCAAAATTCTCACGCTAAATTTTGAATCACCGCCCAAGGAGACCGATCATGACACCCTTGCATCCTAAATTGCGACGTTCCCTATTAGAAGATAGCGAGCATAAAAAGACCGGCTTAACACCGGAGATGCTCGACAGCTACGAAGCGATGCTGGCCCAATATTTTTATTCCGCAAATTATCCAGATAACAAGAAAAACGCGCAGCGCGAAAATCTCTACAACCGCATCGTTCAGTTCCAGGCCAGCTATTTGCCCAATTGGACTGTTACCCAAGCCGCCTGGTTGCGAGAACGGAAAAAAATCGTCCGGTCCAATTTTGGCGGCATCGAGCTTCAGCGCAGGATCGTCGGCAAGCTCTGGCGTGTCGGCCGCAATATCCAGAGATTGGGGACTGGTTGGCTTCGAAAGGAAAAACAACCCGAGAAGGTAGTGACAACGCATCGAAATGAGCAGAAGGAGTAAAATAATTGCCGCTCTGGCCACGGTCGCGGTCATTACCGCGGTGAGTTATTGGCTCTGGCTGTCGTTGACCCAACAACCAATTCCGTTACCAGAGCTGTCGGCCTATTTTGACCGTTCGTTGTTCACCGAAAACGAAAAAAAACTGTGGACCGAATTTATTGGCTACCACCAGCAGGGGAATTTTTCGGCAGCAGATAAGGTTGTTGCGCGTCATCATTTTGCTTTTCGCGAACTGCACCACAAGCTGCTGCTCCATGCACTATGGCTGCAATTCGATAACCGGCCAGATAGTGCTCAATCTATCCAGCAGGCGGCCATTCACATCGCGGCGTGGTACGAGCGCTGGATGCAGGAGCCCTTTTTTCGGAACCAATGCGAGTTTTGCTTCAATCTGGATCGCGGCCGGCAATATCGAAAGCTGGTCAGTGGCTATTGCTACAGCCGGGGGCAGGCCCTCATCAATGCTGGCAACTCGGATAGTTTAACGGCCCGGGCCAAACAGCATTTTATAAGATGCTTGCAGCAGAGCCGAAAAATTGGGGATCGTAAACAGGCGATCGATTGTCTGCTGAAGGAACAATATTTTTGGTACAAAGAGGGCAAATATCGGGTGGCGTTGAAGCTGGCGCAGGAAATTCTGGCCGAGACCCGGGCCGTCGGCTATCGCTACCGAGAATCCTGGGCGTTGTTCAGCATCGGCACGGTGCAATTGAACCTGGGCGACTACAAGCCCGCGCTCGCTAATTTTGAAGCAGCGCTGGCGCTGGCGCGGCAACTTGATGATCGCCTGGCCATGGCCACCATGCTTGAGCGGATGTGTGTGGCATTGCGCAATCTGGGACAGTACGGGAGGTCGCTGCAGGCCAATCAAGAATCGCTGCGCATCAGTGAGGAATTGGGCCGGCGTTCGGATCAAATTCGCAACTACATCAATTTTGGGCTCATCTATAAAAATTTGGGGGACTATACTCAGGCCATTCGGAACTTCGAAATTGCCTATCGCCTGGCGCATGAAACCAATGATTTCAATGAATCCACTGCCCTGGGTAATCTGGGCGAAACCTATCGCATTCTGGGAGACTTCGCACGGGCGTTGCAATACGACTCGTTGCAGTTACGATTGAATGAAAGCTGGCATAATTACTATTTGATAGCTCGCTCTCAAGCCTATTTGGGCCATGCTTGCAAGGATCAGGGCAACTTTGGCGCTGCCCTTCAGGCGTATCAGCAAGCCCTGGAAACCATCGAACGCGGTCAGCAAGGCTCTGATCCCAAAAGTCTCGCTGCCGAAATCTATCAGCAGGTGGGCGATATTCAACGGGAACAGCAGCAGTGGCCACAAGCCATTGAATGTTATGAGCGGGCGTTGCATACTTATTGCGAAATTGAAAAACCTGATGGCATTGCCAATGTGCTCAGCAGCATCGGCCATGCTTACCGGATAATGAAGGAATTCGACAAAGCCCAGACCTATTTTGCAGAAAGCCAGCAGATCGCTGAGGAACTGGATGATCCGATCATATTGTGCAAATCATACCACGGCGCCGGTACTGTGCTCAGGGAACGCGGCGACCTGTCTGGAGCGGCTGCCGCTTATCGCCGAGCCATCGCGATCGCCGAACGAACCAGGGAAAAGATTTATGGCGATGAAGATCGCATGAACTATTTTGCAACCCTTCAAGATGTCTATGATGCGATGATTGCGGTTTGCTACGATCTTGCGTTAACCGACTCGGCGCTGGTTTATTCTGAAAAATCTCATGCTCGGGCATTTTTTGACCTCTGCTGCAGCAGGCCGGAAATCATCAATCATGCCACCCCTACCGGGGAGGCGCTGAACTGGCTGGATATTAGAACTCAGGCCACCATGGCGCTGCCATCGCTGTTAACCATCCAGCAAACATTGGGCAGCGAAATTATTTTGATCGAATATAAAATGACTGCTCAGGATTTATTCATCTTTGTGATCGATCCGGTCAGCGTGGCTGCGGTGAAAATCCATCGCTCCCAAAGCGAGCTGCGGGAATTGATCGCCCGGTACCTGGCAACAATTGGTGCGGACGACCAGTGCCAGCCTATCCAGCGAAGATTGAGCACCACGGCCCAGAGCTTCGAGCAGGCACAGGCGTTAGCGGCTGAGCTTTACGGAATAGTTATCCAGCCGATCGAAGGCTGGCTGCCTTCCGGAAAAACGCTGTGCATTGTGCCGGATGATGCGCTGAACTATCTGCCCTTTGCTGCCTTGATCGACCGGGATGGCAGTAGCGGCCAGGCGGAATATCTAATTCAAAAATTTTCCCTGTCATGGGCGCCCAGCGCCGCAGTATTGAAGTATCTCCTGGATCACCGCCGTGAGGGCAAGAAACCGAAGGACTATCGAATCCTGGCCGTGGGGAATCCGATGGGTGATCTGCCCGGGTCGGAGCAAGAGGCGCGCCAGGTAGCCGCCCTGTTTGCCGATTCCACCCTCTTGCTGGGCCCGGCCGCCACCAAAGATTCGCTCTGCAAACTGCTGGAATCGCCTTATAATGTGCTGCATCTGGCCATGCATGGGGTGATTGATGAAAAAAGCCCGTTCTATTCCTATCTGATCCTGGCCGGAGATCGCAGTTGCTCGGGTATCACCACCTACCGGCAGTCGTTGACTGAGTTGTTGAGCGCGCCCAACTTGCTGATGACCCATGAGATCTTTAATTTCAAATTGCCGGAGACGAATCTGGTCACCCTTTCCGCCTGTCAGACCAGCCGGGGCCGCCTCTATCGTGGCGAAGGCGTTGTCGGCATGACGCGGGCGTTCATGAAAGCTGGCGCGACTTCGGTTCTTTCCAGCTTGTGGAAAATAGATGATAATTTTACGAAAGAAATAATGACTTATTTTTACGAAGGCTGGATCAAGAACAAGCTAACCAAAGCGCAGGCGCTGCGTGCGGCTCAGATGCACCTGATTGAGTCCATGGCGAAGGATCGGGTCATCAAACGACCCTACCCGGGGATCTGGGCAGCATTTGTTTTGATGGGAGACCATAATTAGCTGGCCTATTGTTAGAACCAAATTAATCTTGCATCTTCACGCAAAAATTTTAAAATGATTTTCAGCCGCTAATTGTGCCAATTAGACAAACAATGCCGATCGGCCAACTGGCGGATTCGTGGCATTTGAGGAATTGGCGAAATTCTCGGTTCAAATTCTTTTAGTGTGGGTATGCAGCTTCGCTGCGCTATGAATTAACGATTGGTTTTAAAACAACGAAGACAAAGGGGCGAAAATGAGCGATCCGAAAAAGGTTGATCTATTGGTGCTGGGCGACCCTCAGAGCGGTCCGCCGCCAACTGATATGTTCTACCCCAAACGCGGCCAACTGGAACTCAATACCCTCGATCCCGTTCGATTCGGCCTGGCTATCGGACTGGGCTGGGCCGTTATATTTTCCATCATGATCATCGTCGCCAGGCTGCGAGGATTGGCGCAGGCATTCGATCTTTTCAAATCCCTGTACCCGGGATTTGTTCCTGCCGCGAATTGGGGTTTGCTGCTGGGGTTTAGCTGGAGTTTTGTCTATGGCGTGGTTTTCGGACTGCTGGTTGGCGTTTTATATAACCTTTTAATGAAATACAGCCTATCGGGCCACGAGAGCTGGGAGATGTTCGTCGAACGGTAGTTGGGGATGATCAGCGGGTCATCCTGCGGCTAAATTTCAAGCGCGATAGCAGATCATCGACTGGCTGGTGCTGCCGCGGTGTTGCCATGGGCGGGAATTTCGAGCGGATCTTGTCGGTCAGGTGCTTTTTCCACCGTTCATCCCATCCGGCAAGCGGGATGAGCAGGGCACGGTTTTCGTTAGCAATGCCTAACTCCGGCGAAAGTAAGCGAGACTTTACCATTGCGCTGGGATTGCTCATCACGGGTTTGGCAACTGTCTGCTGACCGGACAGAACGAGAAATGCCGTGCTGCATTGGAATCAAAGTTCATGATTCTGCCATGCAGCACGGCTTTTTTTTCTTCCCGGCAGTTGGAATTGGGAAAAACAGGGTAATTCTATGTCTATTGATGCGGCGACATGGTGGCGTCGGCTAAGAATGAGTCGATTGAAGACCGCGCCCGTTGCCGCCAGCCAACGAGAGGACAGCGGAACCAGCGGTGATTGGAGTTCGCTACCGGGCAGAATTGAAAATTTAGGGACATTTTAATTCAAGGGGAAGATTATGAAACCAAAACCGATACCATTGCTGGGGGCGAGTCTGGCGGCTCTGCTACTGGGGCTGCTGATAATGTTATTATCAAGCTGTTGCCCGGATCATTATTTCATCTGGGATGGAAACTACGGCATCGGCAATGGCCTCAAGTTCTACGAGCCGGAAACCGGTGAAAATGGGATCAATCGCATGGTGTTTGTTCGTGGGGGATGCGAGGTCATGTTTAAGTATCAAGGCGGCAAAGGTATTGCTGGCGTCCAGGTGGAGGTCATTGATGCAAAGAATCGAGCCGCCAACACAGTGACCTTATCGGCAGCGGGTGGCACCTGGTCAGGGACCTGGAACGATTGGACCAGCCCGCTCTGGACGGCGGCGACGCAGATACCGGTGGGCGAATTTACGGCCAATTTTAAGGTGCAGCAAAGCGGCGGCGCAACGACAACCAGGTCGGTGCCCTTTTATGTGATTTTCGATCCGCAGGAAGTTAAAGGAGACTATTGTTTCGGCTTCGAGGAAACGGCCATCTGGTTCGGTTCTGGCACCAATTCCGATCGCGGCTTGACCTATGCCCTTCATCCCGATGATCAACGGATCTTTGAAATTGCCGTAGCTCAGGTTAGGGGCGAAACCGAGTCGTATCCCTCCGCTCAGAAATTGAGTCATTGGGTCAGCAGTCATTGGAGCTACTCATTGAATTACCATACCAATGATGCCCTGGACCTCCTGCTAAACTATACATCGGCTCAGTGTGCGGATGAGGCTTGCTTTTTGGTCGCGCTGCTACGGGCAGTGGGCATTCCGGCACATCCAGCGACCGCCGATGCCGGTGTTGAAGTGGGGGATGCCAACTGGAACTTCGATACCTGGACCGAAGCGAAATTGATGGGTTCAGGAAAACCGGTGGATTGGTACATTCTCCACCCGCATGAATATCCCACCCTGCAACCAACTCCCCGGGCCACCTTTGGCAGCAGTTACGGGGTGGCAACCAAAGCCTCGGATGATCTCATCATCATGGCCAATTGCGGGTGGTTGGGCAAAACCGGCGAGGTTACGGATTATGCCACGGATGTGAGCTATGGTCGCAATTCCTGTCAGGAACCCAATCAGACTTTCACCGAGATTGCCAGTTGGATCGATCATCTGTGCAATCCAGGCTATTGGGGCGTTGGGCACTGGGGTTGTTCACCGGCCGAAACCACCGCGATCCGTATTGTGATTCCTGTCCGCGCCAAGCTGCGGGTTGGGGATGTGCTCAATTTCCAAACCATTATTTTGGGCTTGCGGTCGATGGAAGACACCCTGGCGGTGCGCATCGTGTCCAATGACATTCGCAGCCACGCCTGGCCCGATACAGTACTCACCGAATTCCGTTATCCATTTCGTCTGGAGCGAGGCGATTCCACCCAGTTCAATTACACCTTTAAAATTCCTGGAAATCTGGTGGCCACCAACGAAACCCTGATCGAGGCACGGGCGGGCGACGACCGCCGCTATTTTATCGCCCGGCCGGTGGAAATTGCCCCCCGGTTCGAATGGACATTGCTAAAGACCACGGGGACCCGGAAAGAGCCACAAAACGCCCTGGTGTTAACGCTTGAAAATGTCACCGCAGAAGCCATCAATCAAGTAGTAGTTAAACTGAAACCGCCGTTTGGCGTAACTGTCGAGACGCCGGTTCGAGAAATCGATGCGCTGCCGGCAATGAAGTCGGTTCAGGTCACCTGGCGGCTACCGGCGCAACTGCTGCGCGGCATCGCAATGGCGACGATCATCATCGAATCAAAAGATGGTGGCATTGCCGAGATAGCCACGAACATTGGCCAGTAACCTTATCGAAACGATCATGGACCATGACGACCGGAGCACCCTTTGTGAGCGCTGATTAGCGCTACTTAGTCCGATTCAAACGAATGTGTCATTCCGAACGAAGCGAAGCGGAGTGAGGAATCTGTATATTTCAAGATTAATTTATTTGATAGACAGATTTCTCTCCGCAACTTGGCGGATCGAAATGACATCTATTTATTGATGGATTCCAATAATCTGACTAAGTACACCATTTCATAATTTATTGTAGAGTTATTAAAAGCTTTGCAGCGTAATCCGATTCTGCTTAAATATTCAAAGCGAGAAGGAATTAAATTGACCATTACCAAAGTTCGGCTTGATGGACAAAATCCATTAGACCGTATTAACCTTAGTAGCATCAGATGATCCAACGATGCTAAACCTTATTCGCTTATTTTTCTTTTGAGGAATATTCCCGATAAGGTAATAAGGTTCGGGCGGTCCTGGGCCGACCTGGTTACTAAGGTTAATCATTTTTTTTCAGCCAGGGAATGGATCAAATCCTATGGACCCTGTTGAATTTGGTACATCATTCCATAATTTCATGCGGGAGCATTTTAGGGTTATCACGCTAACTCCATCCCACGAAGTAGAAATAGTCAAAGCCAGCAGGAATTGATCCTGCTAAGCGGGGTGTTATTTTTAATAGTCGGACGTTTTCAAACCCTACACGGATTTTCAAATCAAGCACTAAGTAGTGTTAGTTGGCGATGTCAAGAACTGGATGGAGATAGCCAAAATCAAGATCCGATCGTTTGCGCGATAACGAACAGGAAAAGATCAATTCTCGGTGGATCGCTGCTATGGCTGCGGCGATCTGGCAGTGTGCTTGCCTGGGCTGTTGAAGGACAAGGACTTCAACAGCCCATTTTAGTTAATTAACCGTGCCTTTTGTAGCTTGCCGCTGAGAAGCTGTTTTTGTGCGGCATTGAATGGAACCATGGCAATTGGGCTGTAGCTTCGGAGGTGGAACTGGTGGCGGAGCGCCTCGCTGCTTACCCGCCTGGCCTGGCAATAATTTTTGATTTCTTGCTTGCTTTTCAAAAAACTTTTTCATATAATTTCAACAGTCAAATTCACCAGGAGTGCGTCCAAGCAATATTTTCAGAAAGTAGAAAAGATGAGAAAAACAGTTTGCCTTTCTATTTTTCTGCTCATCTGCCGCGTCGCCTATTCTCAATTGCCTGCTTCTGGCTCGGTAAGTGGCTTTGTCTATGACGACCAAAGCGGTGAACAGCTTATTGGTGCCAATGTTTTTCTGCAGCAGACCTATTTTGGCGCGGCATCCAATCGAAATGGCTACTATTCGATTCCCAAAATTCCCCCTGGTGATTATGTGCTGATCTGTCAATTTATTGGCTACAAAATTTATAGCCAGCCAATTCGAATTGCCAAGAATGCTCGTTTAAAAATCGACATTCGGTTAACGCCAACCGTGCTGGAAACCTCAGAGGTGCTGGTGGTAGCCGACTCGGTTCGCACCAGCATCCAGCTTTTTCAGAAGCCAATCTCCAAACTCGAACTCAGTCCCCGCCAAATCAACCGCATGCCGCAGGTGGCCGAAGCCGATTTGCTGCGCTCGCTGCAAAGCCTGCCCGGCGTTATGTCGATTTCGGATTTTTCGTCGGAACTCTATGTGCGCGGAGGGCTGCCGGATCAAAATCTCTATCTCGTCGATGGCGCCGATGTCTACAATCCCGAGCATTTCTTCGGCCTGTTTTCCACTTTCAATACCGATGCCATCAAAGCGGTGGAGATCTCCAAAGGTGGATTTGGCGCTGAATACGGCGGTCGTCTGTCATCGGTACTGGAGGTCACCAATCTCGATGGCAATCGCCGCGAGTTTCAGGGTAAGGTGGGCATCAGTTTGCTATCCGCTCGAACCACTTTGCAGATGCCGCTCGGCAAAATTGGTTCCCTCTCGGGCTCGTTGCGGCGCACCTATTTTGATAAGACCATTGGCAAAACCATGGACGACATTCCCGACTACTATTTTTATGATGGCCATGTGAAGGCGCATTTCGATTTGAGCCCCAGCAATAAGCTGACCATTAGCACCTATAACGGGAAGGATGATCTGGATTTCGACTTCGAAAACGCATCGTCCGGTGACGATCAACGACTGGATTACGATTGGGGAAATAGCACGGTTAGTCTTCGTTGGACCCACATTTTTTCCCCGGCATTATTCAGCAATTTCTGGGTTACTGGTAGCCGCTTTCGTTCCGATTTTCGATTTGAGCTGATCAAAGAAAAGAACACCATGGACGATCTGACGTTCAAAGGTCACCTGGAATATTATCATTCCAAAAACTGGACCACCAAACTGGGCCTGGAACTCAAAAATCTGCGCGGTTCGTTATATCAGGAGTTTCCCGGTGGCACCGTGGATGTGGCACGCAAGGGCAAACACCTCGCTTCATTTGTTCAGACCGTCTGGCGGCCGACCATTTTCTGGGAATTGCAGTTGGGATTGCGGGAAGATCTATTCATTTGTAGCCGTCGTTTTCATGACCTGGCACCGCGATTCAGTGCGAAATATCGCTTAACTGAGACCATCAACCTGAAAGCAGCCGCCGGCCTCTATCATCAATATTTATTTCGGATCCCTCGCACCTTTTTTGTCGACATCTGGAATAATGCCGATGAATTTTACGACCGATCCACTGCACGACATCTGATTTTGGGATTTCAGAAAGAAGTTTGGCGTGACCTGGCTCTGGAGGTGGAAGCCTATCATAAACAATACGCCAATGTGTATACGCTGTCCTACTTTTTTTATGCCGATTTAAGGCCCAAATATTTCGATAGCCAGGGCAAACCCGTGTATAAAGACGCTGAGGGGTTGTTCGATCAAGGAACGGGCCATTCGCTGGGCGTGGAATTATTGCTAAAAAAAGAGCGTGGCCCGATGACCGGCTGGCTTTCCTGCGCCGTGGGCCGAACCGAATATCAGATCGAAGGCGTCAATCAGAACCGGCCGTTTGTGCCCCGCCACGACCGAACGGTAAGCTTCAACCTCATTGGCTCGATGGACCTTCGGAATTTATGGCGGCAAGCGCGCGGTCGGCAACAGCATCGGGACCGTACTACCTGGCAATTGGGCCTGGGACTGGTGTATGCCTCGGGGCAGCCGATTACGACCACGAGCTCGATCTATTTTACCAATCCCCTGCCCGATCAGCAGTATTACCATGGCTATAATATCTATCCCACGGCGCAAAACAGTTTTCGCCTGCCGGCATACGCCCGCTTTGATCTTAGCCTGACCATGGAACGAAAATATCGCCATTTTACCCTATCGCCTTATTTCCAGATCTTCAACCTGGGCAATCGAAAAAATGTCTGGTTTATTCAATATCAGGACGAAATTGTCGACAACAAGAAAGTGATTCAGACAATCGATGCCGTGACCATGTTTCCGATTCTGCCCACATTGGGTGTAAATATTCTATTTTAAGCAAACGGAGCAAATATGATGAAAATTCCGGTGGGTTTGGTGATGTTGGTATTGCTTCTGGTTCGTTGCGGCGAAACGCCCATCAATATCGATGAACGGACGTATGTCCCCAAAATTGTGGTCGAAGGCTACTTGTTTCCGGACCAGCCAGTTAAAAACATCCGCATCACTCGAAATTTTCCGCTGAATCGAGAAATTGAGCTGCCTCAAATTATCATCGCTGACGCTGCGGTGACGCTGACCGATGTCCAGCAGGGGATCGTTTATCGGCTGCGATATAATCCGGAAAATTTTGCCTATGATTACTCGGAAACCGACCTGAGCATTGATTTTGCCCACGCCTACCGTCTGGAGGTCGCAGCGACCATTGACAATCAACCGCTGCGCACCGCGTCCACCACCACGGTCCCTGATCGCGGCTTTGAAATTATCCCGGAAAAATCCAGACTGTTGCCGCTGCAATATCGCCAAAAAGATGATCAGGGGCATTTGCAATCATTCGTTGTGGCCTTCTATCGATCGCCCAACACCACTTTTTATGTCCTGTCGATGCAGGCAATGGAGGCCTCGACCGATAACTTTATCACTGCCAATCCCTATGGCGTGCAGATCGATGAGGTCGATGAAGAGATGCTGCGGGAATTGGCCCATCAATCCCGATGGGTTGAAGTCGTCATCGAAGGCACCAAGGCTCATTATCTCGAAGTCCCCTGGCTTCTGATCTGGTTTTATGGTCGCTATCAGGCGATTTTGTACGCTGGCGATAAAAATTTCAAAGATTATTACTTGACTCACAACCGAATCCAGGATCTGGACGGCAATTTGTACGAACCGAAGTTTCATTTCGAAGGCGATGGCATTGGAGTGTTCGGATCGGCGATTGCGGATACAATCTACTTTGAAGTGATCCGGTGATCGGTTCAAGCGGGGAGCAGAGGCAGGCAATGATGAAAAATGAGCCATTGAAAAATGAGAAAAATTCGGCTCGAAGCATGACCAGTCGCCAGCGGTTTGCGTTAGCCATGGCCCATAAAAATGGTGATCGGCCGCCAATTGATATCGGCGCTACCACTCTGACAGCCATGAGTCCACGCTGCCAGGAACGTTTGCGAGAGTTTTTGGGATTTTCTGGCCCACCGGAACCCAGCAATTCCGGCGTGGATGAGCGCATTTTGCAATGGGCGGGCACGGATTTTCGTGCCGTTGGCGGCATTATCGAATTGCCCGGTCCGCACTCGAAAATTTTTTCGCCCACCCTGATCCGGGATTGCTGGGGAGTGCTGCGTCAACAGGTGGGGCAATATGCTGAAATCGTCGAATCGCCGCTGGCCGGTGCTTCGGTTGATGATCTCGATCGTTTCCCGTGGCCCGAGCCGAGGATCGATGATCGATTGCTGGCGCAATGGGAGCAGCAGGCAAAAGCATTGGCGCAACAGAATCGCTATGTGATTATTGGGGAACATCCGGTTTATGGCATTCTGGAGCTCGGCTGCTGGATGTGTGGCTACGAGGATTTTCTGATGCGGCTGGTCGGCGAGCCCGATTTTGTCCGGCGATTTTTCGACAAAGTGCTGACCATCCAACTACAAGTTATTGAGGCGTACTATTCGGTGCTCGGACCGTATCTGGATTTGACCATGAGCGGCGATGATTTTGGTATGCAATTGGGCCCGCTGATGTCGCCGCAAGCGTTCGACGAGCTGATTGCGCCCTATTTTTCCGCTCGGATTCGGCGAACCAAAGAGCTAATGCACGGCTATTATTGGCATCACTCGTGCGGTTCCATTTTTGCGCTGCTGGATCGGTTGATCGCTTGCGGCGTGGATATTTTGAATCCCATCCAGTGCTCGGCGTCGAATATGGCGCCACAATTGTTGAAAGAGAAATTTGGCCAGCGCCTGGTATTCTGGGGAGGCGTCGATGTCCAACAGTTTTTGCCGTTTGCTACGGTGGCCGAGGTTCGGCAGCAAGTCCGGGAGTTGCTGGCCATATTCGGTGAGAACGGCGGCTATGTCATGGCGCCAGCCCACAATATGCAGGACGACATCCCGCCCGAAAACATTGTTGCCTGGGTGGAGACGATCCGTTGACTCTCGAGCTCGAGCCATGGCTCACCATTGCTTTTGAAAAACCACAACAGCTTCAAATGATAGAAGGAATCAGTCGGCAGCAGCTTTTAAAAAATTAATAGCACAAATTAGAAGGAGACTATGTTCGAAATTAGCAAAATTAACTATCTGGCGGTTCTGGTAGCGACCATTGCGGCCTACTTCCTGGGCACTTTGTGGTACTCCGGGCTCATGTTTGGCAAACCCTACCGGCGAGCATTGGGCAAAACAAAACAGGAACTGACTTCCCCGACCTTACCCATGTTGATTAGTTTTGTCTGCATTTTAATTACGGCGTTGGGCCTGGCCTTATTGTTAACCACCATGCGCAAAATTACGCTGCTGAATGGAATTACGGTGGGAGCCATCGTTGCCTTTGCGTTTGTGGCAGCCAATATGTTTTCCGATTATTTATTCAGCAATTGGTCCCTCAAGCTCTATCTCATCCAGGCGGGCTATCGGGTGGTTTGTATCATTCTCATGGGAGCGATTCTTGGCGCCTGGTAGCCGGGCGATCGATCCGGGGGAGACTACCAGTGATTGGACCTCATTGATAGTCTCTCCCCGAACGATTGCCAACCGAGCGAAAAATTTGCCGGTCAAGCCTGCCGATCCCCGATGACTGGCGCCAGGATCGGCAGCTTGTTGCGGCTGTTGGTTGAACTGGCTATCTGGCAAAATATTCTACAGACAGGTAAGGCACCAAATCGCCTTCTTCGATGACCACTTTCGCATCCCTGGTGCTAATGGGAATATGGGCGCTGGATGACTGATATTGCATGCTGGGCCAATAGGCGACTTCGATTTTCACTACGTATTCACCCGGTTTTACCGGCTGCCCCTGATAATCTTTCAGATCCCAGGTATAGATATAATGTCCCGCATCAATACTGGCGCCGGTGACGGCATCGCAATCGCGAAATTTAGAAACCCGGGCCCAATCCGCTAAATTCGCTTGCTTCTCTTTGGCATGGCCGCTGAAGCCGGAGACATATATGGTTTTGATGAAATTGCCAGCCTTATCCTCGATCCAGATGGCCGATTGCGGCGCCAATTCGTCACGAAATCCCAGGACGAAACCAATGGCCACAAACGGCCGTGGGTGCTTTTGGGCATCCAGATGTTGAACGCTGGGCCTCATGCTGGCCAGCGCCAGATGTGAGGCTTCCGAATTTTTGTAATCGGAGACCACTTTGATCCATTGGGTGATGGCTTTTCTCTGATAACCGTAGCCCAACCAGTACCGTGCTTCGGCTTTCATCTCGTTCGGCGCATTGCTCTGGATGACCCAGTTGAGGTCTTCCATGCCCTGGTCCTGTTTGCCGACAAAAAAAGGCATCATGACGTTGATCTCCCCGCGCATCAGACGGAGTTCGGGATCATTCGGCGCAATGGCCACAGCTTTCTCGGCCAGATGGCTGACTTCAAAGGCGAGCCTGGTGCGAAAGTCGGTATCATGGTAAATCCGGTCGTCGTACCCCTGGTCAGCCATTCGTTCGGTGGTGCGGATCAGGTACTTATAGGCCTCGACATTGGTCGAATCCAGCCGGATAGCTTCCCGCAGCAACTGATCGGCCTGTTCCAGCTTTCCCGCCTCCAACATGGCCGCGGCCGATTTCACTAGCAGGGACGGATTGCCTGGCGTCTGATTGGCTGGCTGCTGGAGCGAGTTGGATTCGCCCGTCGGCTGTGTTGTCGCAGTTGGCGGCGTGGGTGTGGTCGAGAGACTGGCGATGCGATCCGCTGCGGTTTTGGCCAGCTCGGATTGTGGCGCCAGCTCAATGACCTGTTGCCAGGCCGAAATTGCCTGCTTCCAGTTGCCTTTCTTTTCATAGCCCTGGCCCAATAACTGAAAAGCAGTAAGCAACATGTTCGGATCGAGTTTCCCTGGCGATTGCTGCTCGATATGGAGCAGCGTTTCCAGATCCTGGATGCCCTCATCCAGCTTCCCGAAAAATGTCGGCACATTGACGCTCAAAATTCCACGGTTGAGCCGTGCAATGGGGTTATTGGGCTCAAGTTCCACCGCCCGGTTCAGCTTCTGATACGCTACTTGGATCAATTCACCGGCTTCGGCATAATTTTGCGTGGTGCCGGCCTGAATGCCGCGGTACAAACCCAGGTAGGCATAGACCGTGGCATTGTCGGGAAATCGCTGGAGGGCTTGTTCCATTAGAGTTGCGGCTTGATCGGGCTTGCCGGCTTGATTTTGAATTGTCGCCTGTTTGATCAATTCATCCAGTGTCTGGCTTAAACCAGGTCGATAGCCGCAGAGCAGGAATAGTGCCAGGATCAGTCGAATTAAAGTTCTCATCGTTGCCTCCCTTGGAAATGATGAATGAATGACGCTGGACAGCAGCGCCAAAGGGATACATTTTTACTCCCCCGAATTGCGACCCCTTCTACGTGAACCATTAGGAGAAGTTCTTATAAATTTAATCCGGAGCCATGAACTATCCCCGGAAACGAACCGAACATCGCCCGGGCTGAGCTATTCGAGCGGCAGCATATTCGGCTATGCGACCAGCTTTCGATTATCTGGCGCAGCTATGACAGTGCCAATGGAAAATCAGGGCACAAGCGAATGGTTCGTTCCCAATGCCGGCGATACTTGTGCTGCCGGCGCCCGGCAAAATTTCCCTTGACTCTTGCCAAAAATTTGTTAGATTACTTCCGGTCTTTCGCTCACTGTAACTGCCTGTTACCGCAATGCTATCGATTCGATCATCTTCGGATTGAATCTGTGGCGTTATTGACCGCAATTTTCAATCCGGTGATTGGAACGATGACAATCCATCGAGGGAGAAAAAAATGAATGGAAAAACGAAATGGAAACTGCTTTTCGCCGTTGTCCTTGCTTTTCAAAGCTATCCATCCATGGGAATGGTCAAGCCCCCAGATCGAACCAGCCCGAATTTCAATGCCGAGTGGAAATTTCAGCGTGGCGACTTACCAGTCGCGGAAGTCATTAAAATTGACTATCACGATGCCGATTGGGAGATTGTCCATCTGCCCCATGCGCCGAAGATCACGCCACTGCTGCATCGCTGGCCGATCCCGGATAACCAGGGGATCAATTGGTACCGCAAACAATTCAAGCTTTCCCCGCAATATGCCAGCAAGAAAATCTATCTGTCTTTCGAAGGGGCGGATCAGACCGCTGAGGTCTGGGTCAACGGCGAAAAACTGATGCGGCACAGCGGTTCTTTTACTCCCTTCGTCATCGACATAACCGATCACGTCCATTTTGGCGATGTTAGCAATCTGGTCTGCGTTCGGGTGGATAACCATCACGACCCGGATATCCCGACGTATGGCAATTGGATCAGCTATGGCGGATTGTATCGGGATGTTTATTTGATTATCACTGATCGGTTGCATATTACCGATCCGATTCATGCGAACAAAGTTGCCGGCGGCGGCATTTTTGTGACCTATCCATTCGTCACCGATTCGCTGGCAGCGGTGAAAATTCAAACCCATATTGTGAATGAATACCAATCGAGCCAAAAATGTCGGTTGCGGTCACGGATTCTGGATAGCAATAACCTGACGATCGGCATGGCCGCTGCCACTCACAGGATCAGTGGGGGAGCGGATCACACGTTTATTCAAACAGTTAAAATCAAGCAGCCGAAGCTGTGGCATCCCAATCATCCCCACCTTTACACGCTCGTTTCCGAAGTTTATGTCGGCCGTAAGCTGGTCGATAGGCAAACGAACCGGATCGGCATTCGACGCATCGACTTCAGTCCGAAAAATGGCTTTTCCATCAATGGCGAACGGTTCGTTTTTATGGGCGCCAATCGGGTGCAGGATTATCCCTACGTGGCCTGGGCCGTTCCCAATTCCGGCCAGCGGCGGGATGCGGTTCATTTGAAAGAGGCCGGCTTTCAATATGTCCGGCTGTCGCATAACTTGCAGGACCCGTCATTTCTGGACGCCTGCGATGAGCTGGGGCTGCTGGTGATGGCCTGCATTC
Organism: uncultured Cytophagia bacterium; assembly: GCA_964647995.1. GTDB lineage: Bacteria > Zhuqueibacterota > Zhuqueibacteria > Thermofontimicrobiales > Thermofontimicrobiaceae > Thermofontimicrobium_A. Next base: position 30,767 of record CAZYNP010000041.1, on the reverse strand, counting down.
CGGGATTCCAATTTATCGGCGGACAAAAATTTCGGGAACACTCGTTTCAGGATATGCGCGATCTGATCCGCCGCGATCGGAATCATCCTTCGGTGATTCTGTGGGAGCTGTCGCTCAACGAGACCGAGTTCGATTCCGCTTTTGCCGCTCGAGCGATGCAGATCGGCCATGAGGAATTTCCCGGGGACCAGTGTTTTGTCTCGGGCTGGAAATTCGATGATATTTATGACGTGTTCATCCGAGCCACCCAGCATGGAGCACGGGACTATGCCGGCAACGCCCCTCTGGTCATCAGCGAATACGGGCATTGGGATTTTGGCGAAGGCAATAGCACCAGCGATGTGGATCGAAAAGACGGCGAACGAGCCATGCTGGTGCAGGCGAAAAATCATCAGCAGTCGCTGAACGCCAACCGTGCCCTGCCGTTTCTCTGCGGCGATGGTTTGTGGGTAGGAATCGATTTCCAAACCTATCCCTCCGGTGTGATCGATTATTTCCGCCTACCCAAATTTTCCTATTATTTCTATCAGAGCCAGCGGAATCCCCATTTGATCATAGATGGCATCGACTCCGGGCCGATGATTTTTATCGCCAACTACTGGACCGAAAATTCCCCGCGCGAGGTGACCGTATTCAGCAATTGCGACAGCGTTCGATTGCTGTTGAACGGCGAATTGATCGCCACGCAGCCGCCAGATCAAGATTCGATTTCTGATCATCTGCTGCATCCGCCATTTACATTCAAGAATGTGAGCTGGCAGCCGGGCGAATTGCAGGCCGTCGGTTTTCTGGATGGCAAAGCCGCAGTTCAACATATCCGTCGGACGCCGAGCAGCCCCGAGGCCATCGATTTGCAATTTGAAATCCAATATGAACCCAAAGCGGATGGCGAAGATCTGTTTTTCGTCTACGCCAATGTCGTCGATCGAAACGGAACAATTGTCCCTTCTTTTTCGGATTGGATCGAGTTCGAAGTGATTGGGCCGGCCACATTGGTCAGTCCCCGTCGGGTGCAGGCAGAGGCTGGCGTGGCAGCGGCGGTGATTCGGGTAGCTCTAACCTCCGGTCAGATCACGGTGAAAGCCTTAAATCCGGATCTGGGAGAGGTAGTTGAAATCATTCCCAGTCGTTAGGACACCGAATTAGCACCAGTTCAAAAAAAACAGAACCACTAATTCCCAAAATATGCTTGTATATTTTTCGAGAATTTAGTATTTTAATGATGATAATTTTTAGCCAATCAAGCAGGGGAATTGCATGGATAATTGATCCATTTTTTAATTTTAAAAAGGGAGTTTATCATGCGTACTTTTAGCTCTTATGGTCCGATTGACATAGACCAAAACTACTACGTGCCCCGTGACACTTTGATTAACAAAACTTATAGCCAATTGATTGGAGAAAATCCGGCTAAAGGTGGCCATTACATTACCATTTGGGCACCGCGACAAACCGGGAAGACCTGGATTATGCAGCAGGTAATCCGCAAAATCCAGAACGATGCTGTGTTCAATATTGTTTATTTTAGCATGCAGCATCTACAGAAAACCAGTTCTGAGAGAAAAATCATCCAGTCGTTTATCGACATGCTAAACAATGAGCTCGATTCTAAAATTCCAAAATTTGATAAATGGGAAGATTTGCAAAATAGTTTTTCCAATAAATATCTGAAGAAGCCGTTGATTCTGATCCTGGACGAATTTGATGCGCTAATGGAAGATGCCATCAATGGATTTGCCCAAATTTTTAGAAACGTTCACATCATGCGGCAAGGTGAAATGGACAAAGCTACTCATGAAAAGAACTATTTATTGCATGGCGTCGCCCTGGTCGGCGTCCGAAGCGTATTGGGCATCGAAAATGTCAAAGGCTCCCCTTTCAACATCCAGCGTAGCATTCACATACCAAATTTAACGTATGATGAAGTCAATTCGATGTACCATTGGTATCAGCAGGAAAGTGGGCAGGCAATTGATCAGGAAGTGATTGATAAGGTATTTTATGAAACCGATGGCCATCCCGGCCTGGTTTCCTGGTTTGGTGAATTGTTAACTGATACCTATAATCAGGAAAAGAATAAACCAATTACAATGGTAAATTGGAATCAGGTATATTCAGCCGCCACCCAAATTTTACCCAATAATACCATTATCAATATCATCAGCAAGGCCAATCAACCGGAGTATAAGGATAAGGTACTCAATCTGTTTAAAACAACCGAGAAAGAGCTATTCAGTTTTGATGATCCCAGCTTAAATTTTCTTTATATGAATGGCATCATCAACTATGAAATCGAGCAGGATAGTCGGGGCAAAATCAGCTATTACACAAAATTTTCCAGTCCTTTTATACAAAAGCGATTGTTTAACCGGTTTAGCCGCGAGATATTCAGCAACCTGGGGAGCATTGTCGATCCCTTTGAAGACCTGACCTCGATAATAAGCGAGGAGAGTTTGAATGTAAGGAATTTGATAAAGCGCTATCAAAAATATCTCTCCCAGAATAAAGAGTGGCTATTTAAGAATGCTCCGCGTCGCAGTGATCTCAAAATATATGAGGCCGTTTATCATTTTAATCTGTTTCGCTACTTGAGCAGCTTTTTAGAAGGAATGGGGGGATGGATTTACCCAGAATTTCCCACTGGAAATGGGAAAGTAGATATTTTGGTTCAGTACAGCAACAAACTCTATGGCATCGAGGTAAAAAGTTTTACCAACGTGTATGGCTACCAGCGTGCCCTTGATCAGGCTGCGAAATATGCCAGTCGTCTTAAGTTGCCGGAAATCACGCTGGTATTTTTCACCGAATACGTCACTGATGAGTCCATCAAGAAGTTTGAGGTCGATTACTTTGATAAAGAAACTAAGGTCAAAGTCGTGCCTGTTTTCGTGGCGGTTGGCTGATTTGATTTTTTTTAAGCCATAGCCACGATGTTGTAAAAAGAGAAATGGTTGAACACTCCAAAATGGGAGTCACGCGTTTCTGAACCCATTAGAGCTCCTGCTGCATTTCTGGCAACATTCATAAGTTGAACTATACAAACCAAGAAGGGGCCAAAACGATGAATACAAGAGTGTGGAGTCTATTTTTTGCCATTCTGTTTCTTTCCGCTTTTGTCAACCGCAGTCAGGGTCGACAGATCCTCACCTTCAACCGCGACTGGAAATTTACCAAAGGCAATCCTGCCAATGCTCAGCTTCCCAATTTCGATGATTCAGCCTGGCAGAAAATTCATCTGCCGCATGACTGGGCGATCTACGGGCCAGTGGATTCGCTGGGCGATGGCGAGACGGCCAAACTTCCCTGGCGGGGCCAGGCCTGGTATCGGAAGACCTTCCGGCTGAATCCCAATGATGCCGGCAAACGTGTCTATTTCCTGTTCGATGGCATCATGGCCCGGCCCAAAATCTATATCAACGGCCAAATGGCCGGACAATGGGATTATGGCTACAATTCCTTTTATCTGGATGTGTCCGAGCTGATCGATTTCAAACAGGAGAATGTCATTGCCGTCCATGTGGACACGCGAAAACACGGCAGCCGCTGGTATCCCGGCGCTGGCATCTATCGCAAAATCCAGATGATCCTGGTGGATCCCGTTCATGTCGGCATCTGGGGAACCGGAATTAGCACACCCGAGGTGCGAGACGCCTGGGCAACGGTAAGGGTGCTGACCACGATCCACAATCGCAGCAGTGAGGATAAAAAAGTAACCATCGAAAGCACTATTTTGTCGCCCGCGGGCCGGCCAATTACCACCAGTTACGATCAGAAAGTGATCGGTGCCGGTCAACCGGTCGAATTTGACCAGTGGTTCACCCTGGTCCGACCGCAGCGCTGGGATATTGAAAACCCAGTTTTATATGCTGCCAAAACAATTGTCATGCGGGATAATCAAATCTGCGATTCCAGTCTGACCCATTTTGGGATTCGCACGTTTCAGTTTACCGCCAATGACGGTTTTCATTTCAATGGCCGCCGCGTCCAATTGAAGGGAGTGAATCTGCATCACGATCACGGTCCGCTGGGAGCAGCATTCTATCCCCGCGCCATGGAACGGCAACTGGAGATCATGCGCGAGATGGGCTGCAATGCCATCCGCACCAGCCATAACGTGTGCGCACCCGAATTACTGGATTTGTGCGATCGCATGGGATTTGTGGTGTTCAATGAAGCGTTCGATAAATACGATGAGAAGGCCGATATATTGCCCGAGACCGATTTTTTCGAGTTCGGCGAGCGCAACATCCGAAATTTCGTGCTGCGGGATCGCAATCATCCCTCGGTGGTCATCTGGAGCGTGGGCAATGAGATGCGGGATGTGCAACCCAACATCAATGGTGGCTTGAGAAAATTGCAGGCCATGGTGGGGTATGTGCGAAAATACGATCCCACCCGGCCAGTGACCATGGCCTGCGACATGCCGAATACCGTGCATTTGCGCCACTTCGATTATTACGATGTGCATAGCTGGAACTATGGCCGACGCTACCTGCCGGCTCGAACTGCCGAGCCCAATAAGCCAGTCATCATCAGCGAATCCGGATCAACCGTGAGCACCCGGGGCTTCTACGAATTGCCGCTACCAACCCACAAAATCGATTTTACCGATTCACGGCAGGTCAGCTCGTATGACCTGAATGCGCCCTGGTGGGCGGACTTGCCAGACGATAATTTTATGTGGCAGGAGCAGGATCGCTATATTTGCGGCGAATTCGTCTGGACTGGCTTCGATTATTTAGGCGAACCGACGCCGTATGACGATTGGCGCGCCAAAGAGGGCAAGATCACCCAGTTACAGGTGTCGCGCAATTCCTATTTCGGCATCGTCGATCTGTGTGGCATTCCCAAGGATCGCTACTATTTGTATCGCAGTCATTGGGCGCCGGAGAAGACCACAGTGCACATCCTGCCCCATTGGAACTGGGAAGGGAACGAGGGACAACCCATCCCGGTGGTTGTGTACACCAATGGCGATGCTGCCGAGCTGTTCTTGAACGGCAAATCGCTGGGACTGAGATCGAAAAATCCGCGTTCCGACGTGCCCACTGAACGCTATCGTTTGATGTGGCCGCGAGTGAGGTACGAACCGGGCGAGTTGAAAGCGATCGCGTACCAAGAAGGCCAGAAAATCGGCGAGGCCCTGGTTCGAACTGCGGGGCCGGCAGCCTATTTAAAATTAACGCCAGATCGCTCGACCATCTCCGCCAGTGGCGAAGATTTGAGCTATGTTCTGGTCGAGGCGTTCGATAAAAATCATTATCCCTGCCCCAAGGCGGACAATCTGGTGCGTTTTACGATCGAGGGACCCGCAACGATTGCTGGCCTGGGCAATGGCAATCCGCAATCGCTGGAGCCATTCGTGGCCGACCGGTGCCGACTTTTCCATGGCAAAGCCATGCTCATCGTTCGATCGGAACCGGATAAACGAGGGAAAGTCCGGATTGGTGCTATCAGCGAGGGATTGAAATCAGCGAGCGCTTCCATAATCAGTCAATAAGGCCATTCGAAATCGATGCCCTCCGTCAACCGGGAGCTGGCATCGGCAAGATCACCTGAACCTTTTGTAAAGGGAAATGATGAAATCGATTATCAAGGTGTTATGGTTTGTCATCGGAATTCTGGCGACTATCTGCCTGAACTCGCCCGGCTACGCTCAAACCGACAATGCCCATTCGCTGGAGCAAGAAGTTTTTTATCACATCTTTCTCCGCAGTTTCTATGACAGCGATGGCGACGGCCATGGCGATCTCAATGGTGTCCGAGCGAAATTGGATTATCTGCAACAATTGGGTGCCACTGCAGTTCTCATCTCTCCGCTATATCATTCCGAATTTTATCACAACTATTTCCCCATCGATTTCGAGGCGATCGATCCGGAATTCGGCACCAAAGATGATTATTTCGCCCTGCTGAGAGAACTGCATCAGCGGGGCATGAAATTGATCATGGATATGGAAATCCATTACGTGACGGAAGATCATCTCTGGTACAAGGATTCGTTTCGGAACCCGGCCTCGGCTTATAGCCAATACATCCTCTATCAGGGACCCGCTAATACTGAGCCTGTGTCGATTATTTTTAACCTGACGGAATTGCCCACCTACGATGGCAAAGTCATCAAGGTTTGCACGACCAATCTCTACAGTCGGGCGGTTCGTGATTATCATCATCGGTTATTCAAGTATTGGATGGATCCCAATGCAGATGGCGATTTTGAGGATGGGATCGATGGCTTTCGCATCGATCATATCATGGATGATCTGGATTACAAAGGCAAATTGACCGGTTTGCTGGCCAATTTTTGGAAACCGCTGTTTGACGGGTTGCGGGCGATTCGCCCGGATATTCTTATCATCGGAGAGCAGGCGGAATGGGGCTATGGCGAAGATTATTTCCGCAAGGCCGAAGTGAATGGGGTCTTTGCCTTTCCCTTGGGCTATGCTATTCGGAAATTTGAGGCCAAAGAGATCCAGAAGCAATGGCTCAAAACCGATCACGCAACACCGGAGAACCGGTATCAGTTCTTATTCATCGAGAACCACGATATGCCCCGAATTGCCAGCGTTTTGAACGGCCAATGGGACCAACTGAAAATTGCTGCGGCGTTGAATCTGTTGCTGAAGGGTGTGCCGATCATTTACTATGGCCAGGAACTCGGCATGAAGGGCGCCAATGGCATGGGCAAATTTGGCGCCACGGATGGCAATGATATTCCGGCTCGGGAAGCATTCGAATGGTGCCGCACCGTCGAGGGACCGGGCATGGCGCTATGGTACAAAAATACCGGTCCATGGTGGGATCAATCGGAGCTGAAGGCGCACGATGGCATTTCGCTGGAGGAACAACAATTCGATCCCAATTCGCTGTGGGTTTTTTACCGAAAGCTAATCGCGTTGCGCCGATCCCTGCGCGCCCTTCAGACTGGCAGCATTAAATTTTTGGAGGACAATAGCGATCGAGTGTTATCGTTTCTGCGGTGGAATGAGGAGCAGGCAATTTTGGTGGTGATGAATTTGAATGACAAAGAAGCCTCCGTCAGCCTGGATATTTCAAAGATGCCAGTCGTTCCAAATCAAGTAGAAATCGTCGAACTGCTGCAGCCGAGTGCTGACAAATTATTGGAAGTGGGCAAAGGCAAAATGTCGATCAAATTGACCAATTTCGAGGTTCAAGTCTGGCGGATCAGATAATTCAATAGCACGCGGATGACGCGTATTCCACGGATCGACTCGGATTTTTGATAGGTCTTCATCCGTGTAACTCTGCGTTAACAGCGTCATCCGCGTTCGATAAATTCTTGGTTCCTGGGGATCAAATTTAGATAATAGGGAGTGGCTTGTTATGAAAAAAATGAGTTGGCTCTGCTGCATTCTCATCGCCGTTAGCCTGCTAAGTTGTTCCACTTCAAAACAGGAGGCAACCAGATCCGTTCCTGCCTGGGCAAAAGAGGCCATTTGGTACCAGATTTTCCCGGAGCGCTTCTGGAACGGTGATAACAATAATGATCCGACGATGCAGGATTTAGTTGGAGGTTGGCCTCATTTTCAACCCGATCAGTGGCAGATCCATCCCTGGACCTCGGACTGGTATCAATTGCAGCCCTGGGAAAAATTGTACAATAAAGATTTCTATTGGTGCGCTGGGCTGCGGCGCTACGGCGGCGATCTGCAAGGCGTGCTGAATCGATTGGACTACTTGCAAGATTTGGGCATCACGGCCATCTATTTCAATCCGCTGTTTGAATCGCCATCGCTGCACAAATATGATGCGACGTTGTATCATCATATCGACAATAATTTCGGGCCGAATCCCGAGAAAGACCGGGAGATATGGTCGCAGGAGAATCCGGCGGATCCAGCCACCTGGCAATGGACCACAGCAGATAGCTTGTTTCTGAAGCTGATCCAGCAATGCCATCAGCGCAATATCAAAGTGATCATCGATGGCGTGTTCAATCATGTGGGGCTGACGTTCTGGGCGTTTCAGGATGTGATGAAGCGGCAGCAGGATTCGCCCTTTAAAGATTGGTTTACCATCACGCGCTGGGATGATCCGAGCACCCCGGAAAATGAATTCGATTATGAAGGCTGGTATGGCGTGAAAGATTTGCCGGAAATCCGTGAAGATGAGAATGGCCTGGTTGCGGGTCCCAGGGAGCACATTCACGCCATCGTGCAGCGCTGGATGGATCCCAATGGCGACGGCAATCCCTCCGATGGCATCGACGGCTGGCGGCTCGATGTGGCGGAAAAGGTGAATATCGCGTTCTGGCGCGATTTCCGAAAATGGGTGAAAAGCGTCAATCCCGAAGCGTACATCACCGGCGAAATCTGGTGGGAGGATTGGCCGCAAAATAAAATGATGAATGCTAAACCCTGGCTCCAGGGCGATGCCTTCGATGGTGTGATGAATTATCGGGTAGCTCGGGCCATCAAGCAATTTGTCATCGATCAAAAGGAACAGATTTCGGTCCAGGCGTTGGTGGATTCGCTCCAACAAATCTACGGGGATTACGGCTGGGAGCATAGTCTGGTCTGTCAAAATCTAATGGACAGCCATGATGTGGATCGACTGGCGTCCCAGATTGTCAATCCCGATCGCTGGTACGATCATTGGGCCGCTCCTAAAGATAATCCGAATTACGATGTCCGCAAGCCGAATGAAGCCGAACTGGCCAAGCTGCGATTAATTCTCATCATTCAAATGACATTACCCGGCGCGCCGATGATCTATTATGGCGATGAAGCGGGAATGTGGGGCGGCGATGATCCAGATTGCCGCAAGCCTATGGTCTGGCCGGAATTGAAATACGAGGCCGAAGTCAGTCATCCGTTCGGGAAAGTCCGACCCGCGGATCAGGTCGAATTCAATTCGGACCTGCATAAATTTTACCAGAGAATTATCAATATTCGTCGGGCGCACCCGGCGCTGGCGACCGGCAGTTTTAGAAATTTATTGGTCGATGATCAAAAGAGGGTCTATGTCTTTGAGCGAAACAACCTGGATGAACAGGTCCTGGTGGTGATCAATAATTCTGAACGGCCGCAGGCGATATCGCTGCGCGTCGAGCGCCAATATTGGATCGATCTGGTAAGTGGAAATTCGTACGTAGCCGCGGAGGGGAAACTGGCCTTGAAAATTGACCCGCGATCGGCCCTGATCCTCGCCCCCGGCATGGAAACACGATTGGCTGCCGGCGGAATGAGGTGATAGGCGGAAGATGCCTTATTTCAGCAACTCATCGATCCGAACGCAACGATAGCCCTGTTGGGTTAAGAACTGCAGTAGCTTTTCCAGCTTGTAGTAGAATTTATCCGTTCTTCTGGGATCGCTACCGATGTGGAGCAACAGGATGAAGCCGTTCAAGCCACAGGGATGCTGTTGCTCGTAATCCATGATGCTGTGCAAAATGGTCTGGCTGGGAACATAGCTTTGGCCCAGTTCGGGATACGTCCAGTCAGTGTGCGATTTGGTGCCGGGAGTGAAATTTATCAATGTCAAACCCAGTTCCCGGGTCCAGTCGCTAATGCGGCGATTGTACCATTCAAACGGTGGCAGGAAAAACCGAGCCTCGGCGCGATTGATGCCGAATCGGGCTAACTCGAGATAATTCTGTTTCAGGTCCGAGATAAATTGTTCCCTGGTGACCAGCAGGCTATCGCGATTTTCCCAGGCACAGTAGAGCAGATGCTGGTCTGAATGGGCGCCGAGATAATGGCCATTATTTTTGAGCGCCTGAATCATTTTTTGAAAACCTGGCTGGCGATAGAAATTGCCAGTGAGGAAAAAAGAGGCTTTGATTCGATAGCTAGCCAAGGTGCGTTGAATTAGCTCACCGCCATCGGCAAATTGATCGCCGGTGAATACCAGGGCCAGTTTCCGTTGAGAGGAATCACCTCGGATAACACCGCCGTGAGCATGGGTATACTTATCAGTGGGCGTGGCAACTTTTGCTGCTGGCATGGAGACGGTCTGGTGATTGCGAACCAGCAGGGGGTAGATAGAGATACCAGGCCTGGTTAGAGATTGCGACAAAAGACCTGGAAGGAAAATTCCGGCGCCGACGAAAGTTATTCTAACCAGCCACGCGACAGTGGATACAATCATTGGGGTTGTCCTGATCTTGATTCGAAAATTCCGGGCTCGATGGCGTGAAATATAGCAAATTAATCAGTAGAATCAAAGCACTATTTTGGGGGCAGGACCGATGATGGTCGCGGTGCAATGGGATTCATCGTGCAGATGAATGGGAAGCCGGATTGCCGTTGGAAAATTAACTCCACCTTACCGGAATCTTGCGCCGATGAACGGATGGTCTGGCTGGAGATCTGAGCGTGATTCATGTTTCACTAAGCTGTCGTATTCAAAAAAATTGCTTGACATTTTCCTCAAATAAAAGTATATTGCAGCCTCTAAAAATCGATAGGGTCCAGGAAGTGCCATTGTGGAACCAGTCCAGCAAAATGTCGAATAAACGAAGGGGATTGAGTCGATTATGAATTTGGTAGTGATTGCATCGATCATAGCCGTTGGCGGCTTGGGCTTACTCTTTGGTGCCAGTTTAGCTTTTGCCTCGAAGAAATTTGCTGTAGCCGTGGATCCGCGAGTCGAAGAGATAATAGCTATCTTACCCGGCGCGAATTGCGGTGGCTGTGGTTTTCCCGGCTGCAGTGGTTACGCTGACGCCATCGTCAATGGCGGGGCGGCCATTACGAATTGCTCGCCGGGCGGTGATGCGGTGGTAAGTAAGATTGCTGGTATTATGGGCGTTGAGGCGACCACGACCGAAAAAATGGTAGCCGTGGTGCAATGCCAGGGGAACCATGAGCGAGCACCGAAGCGCTATCACTATTCGGGCATTACCAATTGTCGGGCTGCGCAGATCATCATGGGCGGCGACAAAGCCTGCATCTATGGCTGCCTGGGATATGGTACATGCGTTGAATCCTGTCCCTTTGACGCCATGAGAATGGGCGAAGACGGCTTGCCCATTGTGGATGAGCAGAAATGCACAGCCTGTGGCATGTGCGTTCAGGCCTGTCCGCGGAATATTATGAAACTCATTCCGGTCAGTCAAAAGATTTTTATTGGTTGCGTGTCGCAGGACAAAGGCAAAGCCGTAAAGCAGGTTTGTTCGGTGGGTTGCACGGCCTGTACCCTGTGCGCCAATCCCAAAACGACGCCATCGGGCTCCATCAAGATGAATGGCAATCTGCCTGAAATCGTAAATGTGATGGCAGACGACCTGTCCAATGCGGCAGCCAAATGTCCGGCAAAATGCTTTGTATTTAGAGATCAAAAAAACAATCAAACTATAAAGGAAGACAGTTATGAAAGAACGAGTGAAAGCAGTGCTCGATAAACTTCGTCCTTCGCTGAATATGGATGGCGGCGATGTGAAATTGATCAGCGTGGATGATGGGGTGGTTAAGGTTCAGCTCACCGGCGCTTGCGGTGGTTGTCCGTTTTCCCAGATGACTCTCAAAATGGGGATCGAGCGAGCGATTAAAGAAGAAATCCCAGAAGTGAAAGAAGTCATTTCGGTTTAATGGTTCGGTGGCTGAATATAAACGATGGAAACTGAACCTCAAAAGCGACAGACGGATCGCAAGCTGGGCGATGAATGGAGCGAATGGGATGGTAAGCTTGATCTGAAGAGCGTCAATGTCGAAACGGGCAAACGTTTGTTTCTGGGGCTGGCGTTGTTGAGCATTTTTTTGATGGCGTTGGCCATCTGGGTGGGCTGGTATTTGGTCGAGCCACGGCTGCAACAGCTCAGCTCGTCGTTGACGCTCGTCGCCCAGGCTGGCACCTATGGCCTCATCGTAATGCTGTTGATCGTTTTCTTGCAGACGATTCTGTCGATTGTATTTCACCGGAATCTGCTGTTGCAGGTGCGGCACAAATCATGGTCCATTACTTTCTTGACCCCTTTGATCCTGGCATTAGGGAAAAAATTGGGCGTTTCGTATGATCGCATGGGCAATTCATTTATTAAAGTGAGCAATTCTTTGATCCGCACCAGCCAGCGACAGATCGCCAATGGAAAAATTATGATCCTATTGCCCCGTTGTCTGCGGCGTCCAATTCAGAAGCAGATCATTTCCATCGCCGACAAATATCAATGTCTCATTTATACCGTAGCCGGGGGCGAGCTGGCGCGGAAGGTCATTGCCGAAAACAAACCCGCGGCCATCATCGGCGTAGCTTGCGAGCGAGACTTGCTCCTGGGCATCCGCGATGTGCAGCATATACCCGTCATCGGCATCCCCAATCAGCGTCCCGAAGGACCCTGCAAAAATACCACCGTGGATTATCAAAAAATCGAAGAAGCGGTGCAATACTTTCTTGGCTCTCGCTGGCCACTCTCATCGGAACCGGCCAAGACTCTATCCTGATTCGACTGCTTCCCTGGCATGAAATCAGAGCTGGAGACGATCATCCAACCGGATCAACTTCCAACATTTTCGAACCTGGCGCGATCATTGGTTCCCGGGTTTCAATTGATCTTTATGGCAATCAGTCCGCCGAATCAAAGCTCCCTGCTCCATCACGGCCCACGTCGCAGCGCTAAAATGGCAAGCATGAATATGTCTTATGCTTCACTTCCTTAGCCTCACTGGTTTCACATCGGAAAATTATTGCCAAATTCCCATCTAATTTAAAAAAGTGGTTGCATTTTAATGCAAATTTATATAATTTACATTGTGCATCCTGAGAATCGAATTGGTCCAGCTACTGAATGGTTGCTCCTCCGATATTCGCACTGCCACCTAAATTTTTAGACGATACGACATACAATTGCCCCTGGAACTGCATCGCGAACAGGTTTTTGAAAGCAACACCAGCGAACTATGCCAACAAATTAATCCACCATAAGCTATTCACCTTTCAAAGGAGGGCAAAGCTATGCGCCCAAAAATCACTATCTGGTTAGGGGGACTGGGAGTCATCTTGTTTTTCAGCAGCTTTGTTCTGTCGCAAGTGCCCTTTCAGGTGACGCATGAGGCCGGCGGCGTGGGCCGATTCGCCTGGTCGCCTGATAGCAAGCAGTTTGCTTATGTCGCCAATGTGGCCGAAGTAGCCAAATTGTTTCGTATCAATCTCGACGGGACCAATCGGACCTTGTTGGCCAGCGATCTCCACTTGAGTCCAGGCAACGTGGATTGGAAAGGTTCAGTCATTACGTTTAAAGGTGTGGGATCATCTGGCGTGCCACCGTATAATCAAGTGCTGAAACGAATAAATCCCGATGGCACTAACGAGACCAAGATCATTGGCCCTTACTGGTACGGGGAAGCCATGCTGCGCGCGGATGGCAATTGGTTGCTATTTCGCGATGCACCGGGAGGCTGGTGGGAAGCCCGACGCTGTGATCTCAATGGAGGAAATTTGCTAACGGTGAGTCACAGCAGCCTGGTGCAAAGAGTGGGCTGGCTGGGAAAGTCCAGGATTCTTTACGCGCGCGGCGCGAATTATTACACTCGCTGCAAACTGTATAAGGTCAATTTTGACGGCAGTGGAGTAACGGAACTGACGTCCAGCGAACTGCCAACCGATCCCGATTTCAGCGCCTCGCCAGATAGCAGCAAAATTCTCTACTGTGATGGTACGGATACCAATTGGGATATCTGGATCATGAATTCCAATGGGAGCAACAAAAAGCAATTGACCAACCATCCCAAAATGGACCATCTCAATTATCCGCTCCAAAATGTCTGGACGCTGGATAGCCAATCCTTCTACTTTGTCTCTTACCGCAGCGGCAAGGGGGATATTTATAAGATGAATGCCGATGGCACCGGCCTTACTCAAATTACTGTTTGTGATTCGGTCGACCTCGCACCCTCGGTTTCTCCGGATGGCAATAAGTTGGCATTCCTATCGAATCGAGACGGAAATTTCAACATCTGGGTCATTGATTTCGAAATGATTCATGTCTTCGCGCCGGACACGACCGAGGATGGCGATAAGATTGTCGAAATTCCGCTGCAGGTGACCGATGTGACGGGCAAGGGCATTTATAGCTGCGGCATGAAAGTGGTCACCAATTCGGCGATTCTCAACCCGATAGGTGCGGTAACTACCAACACGTTGACCCAGCCCTGGGGCGATGCCACGGTCAATATTGTCGGCGACACGATAATCGTCGGGCTGGCGGGTTCGAGCCCGCTAACCGGCGCTGGCAAGTTGATTCGCTTGCGCTATCAGGTGCCGGCCAATGTCGCTCACAACGCAAAGACTTCCATCAAAATCAAAAATCTCATCTTCAATGATGGCCAGCCAGGGGTGGTTACCCATGACGGTTTATTCACCGTTATTCGAAAATATGACATCTCGGGCCTCATCAAATATTACAGCAAATGCACACCGATTCCCGGCGTAACGGTCAACCTGGATGGCCAGACCAGGACCACTGGCACCGATGGTGCATTCCAATTTCTGGATGTCATTTATGGCAATTATACCTTGCGCCCGGGCAAAGTCGGCGGGACCAAGCAAGCAATCGGCCCCTATGATGCCGCACAGGTGCTGATGCATGTCGTTGGATCCGTGAGCCTCACGCCGTACCAGTTGATCGCGGGCGATGTTACCGGCAACGGCGCCGTGACTGCTCTGGATGCCTCCTGGATCTTGCGCTATTACGTCGGCCTGGTTAATCAGTTCCCCATTGGCAAAGACTGGAAATTCGTGCCAGTGAGTTTTCCCATCAACAATTCCAACTGGTCCACCGCTCCTGATTCTCTGCGCTACCAGCCCCTTAATGCTAACAAACCGAACCAGGATTTTATGGGAATCGCGTATGGCGATGTCTCGGGAAACTGGCAGGCAATGACTGGACAATTGCAATTGGCCCAACCCGATCATCTTTCCAGATTGAGCTATGGCGGTCTGCTGAAGCAACCGGACGGTCGGTATGCCCTGTCGCTTAGCCTCAACGCCCGCGAGCTGCTATCGCTGGGGCTGACCTGCCGGTATGATCCCGGTCAATTCCGATTCCTGACGGCGGAATTGGCACCTGCCGTCACCGGCCAACCATTATTCGCCTTTTGCGAGCAGCAGGGAGCGATCAAACTGGGATTGGCTACCGCGCAAGCCATAAATCTGAACGGTGACTTTATCAAATTGTACTTCCAGCCGGTATCGGCCGCTACGGATGTCGGCGCCAGCGGTTTTGGTATCGACGAATTCTCGTTGAACGGTCAAATGTGTCAGGTCGATTGGCCAATTGGAGGAGGCAAACTGGCCGTCGAAGTGCCGGAAACCTTCGAGTTGTCGCAGAACTATCCCAACCCCTTCAATGCCGGGACCATGTTCCAATACCAACTGCCACAAGATGGCTATGTCAGCATTCAGATTTACGATTTATTGGGCCGCAAAATTCGGACAGTGGTGGCAGAACACCAGATCGCGGGATTTCATCAAATCATCTGGGATGGTCGGGATGATGACAATGAATTGGTAGGTAGCGGGGAATATCTGTGCCAGATGCGTGCGGGAAAATTTACCGCGATCAAGAAGGCAGTTTTGATTCGGTAGATTGATTGCCTTGTGCATGGTGCTGAACCTGGATCGGTTCCAGCTCAGGCACCATGCGCCGGGCATCGGCATGGTGAACCCTGGCCGGGATGTTCGAGGCTGGCGAAGATCATTTCAGTGGGATGTTTTCGCCGGTTGCTTCGCTGGCGTTGGTTGCTGCTGTCTGGGCAGCGTAAAATAAAAGGTACTTCCTCGGCCTTTGGCCGATTCGACCCACATCTCGCCACCGTGCTTTTCGATGATGCGCCGCGAAATAACCAGCCCCAATCCGGTACCTTTGGTGTTCTTTTTACTATCCAAACGACCAAAAATCTGGAATATCTTGTCCAACTCGTGATGAGCAATCCCGATCCCATTGTCTTTCAGGTAAAATTTATGAAAGATTTCGCCGGCCAGATAGCCAAATTCGATGCGTGGCTGCTGTGTGTCGCCCGAAAATTTCAGGGCATTGCTCAAGAGATTCGTCAACACCCGCAGCATCAAGCTTCGTTTGCAAAATACCGTCGGCAGATTTGGGGTGATGATAATTTCAAATTGATCGGGCGGATACAAAAAAGCCAGCTCTTCCAACGCTTCCCGAAACAGCTCGGCCATGTCCACTGGCTCGCATTCCTCGGCGTTGACATCGATGCGGGTGTAGTCCAGCAGATTCTTGATAAGGTCCTCCATCTGATCGAGGTTGGTCACCATACGCTCCAGGTAGTTGCGGATGTCCTGGTTCAGCGTGTCCAGGTAATAATCCTGCAAGATCATGGCATAGCCGCGAATCGAAACGATCGGCGTTTTGAGCTCATGGGCAACGGTGTATAGATACCGCTGCAGCTCCTCGTTTTTTTCCTTGAGCAGGTTTTCCTTGGTCTTGAGTTGCTGTCGCAGGGCGAAATTCTCCTGGATCAGGGTGCTGGTATCTGATGGAGTGTGAGCATTCCTCATGGCTGTCTTTTCCTCGAGAGCTGGCGTCGACGAACTGATTTTCTGGTGCTCGCACCAGGCAATCAATCACGCGGCAATGTGAAATACAAGGCGTTGCCCGTTTCGGTTTCGGAGTCGAACCATATTTCTCCGCGGTGCTGTTCCACTATTTGCTGCACAATCATTAAATCCACCAAAGTTCCATTGACCGGTGGCTGTTCATTTTGACATAAACAATCGAAGAATTGGAAATGACCCTTTTGAGGCAGGTGTTGAGCTGCAGGCCCATTATTTCGAATAAAAAATTGATCCGCACCGTCGATGGCCCGATGACCAATTTCGATCCTGGGGCGAACCGTGACCTCCCCGATCTGGCTAATGGCCGAATCGATTAGGTGGAAGAATACCTGCCGTAACCGCTGGCGATCACCGTAAACCACCGGTAATACCTCTTCAATAATAATGTCAATATTATGATGGACGATCTTCGGCCGCAATTCATGAATGGCCTGCTTGATGATTTCAGCCACATTGATCTCTTCCAGCGACAGCGATGAACGCAAGAGGGACGAAAACTCGTGCCAGGCGCGAGCAATGCATTGGGCTTTGGCGGCATGACACTGCATCTGTTGCAGACAGTGATACATCTGTTGATTGATGTCCGGCAAAAATTCTTGACTTAATGCTGCGTGCAGACCTTGAATATTCGTCAATGCAGCACCGATAGCCTCCGTTGCCATTTTGGCAAATTCCTCCAACGCCAATTGTTGATGCCGAAGGGAGGCATTATCCTGCTGCAGCGCTTCCTGCCGTTGGGCGTTTTGAATGGCCTGCGCCGAGAGTTGAACCAGCAGCTTCAGCCAGCGATTGTTCATGGCCGACAGGGGATGAGGTTTCTCCCAGTAGATTGTTAGCACCGCCAGCACGCTCTGGTCCATTTCTATTGGAACACTGAGATATGACCGCAGTGTGGTCGATTCAAGAAGCGCGGTCGCTTCACGAGATAGTCTCCCATTTCCAATCGTGGCCGAAACCAATGGCTCCTCGGTTAGAAGCAAACGCGGCAGAACGATATTTTTTTCGAATTGCGTAACCAGGTCGGGTTCTACCTCCGGACAACTGAAGATAGCTTGCCGGGAAGGATTTCCTCCCTCCATCAAGCGAACGGTAGCCAGGCTGGCGTGGAGTGCGCCCGCTGCGGCTTGCACGATTTTTCCCAGCACCTGTTCCAGGGACAGGCTGCTGGCAATCGGAATCAAGGCTGCAAACTGCTGTTCAATAACATCAGCCGCTGGCTGAGGCTGGTCTTTGCCCTGTTCCAATTCAATCAATTGGACAATTTTTTGGGCAATTTGCTCGGCCAATTGAATCGCTGCGGGGAGATAGCAGTTAGGTTCCAGGTTGGCCAACACCAGCATGCCCGAATATCGATCATAAACCAGCAACGGCAGCGGGATACTCGATCGCATCTCTTTTTCGATATCCCTGGCCGGCTCGTGGATGACCTGGGCTAACGGCTTTTCCTCGATTCGGCTCCGATACAAATCGGTCTCGGGCAATGCCTGCCACGATTGCTCCGAAGCCAGGCCGCGACACCGCTCGGTGATCATGGAAAATCGACGGATGTTTTCTCCGCTCCGATCAAATAGATCGAACTGGGCATAATCGAACGGCAGCATCCGGCGAGCAACGACCAATATCGATTGGATCTTATCAATGAGTTCCACTGGTGAGGTCACGATAGCATCGATCTCGTTCCAGCAACTGGCCACTGCCGTCGGGGCAGCTTCCCCCAGGTGCTCGGTGGCGGCCGTCTCTTTCGCTTCCGGCGTTTCGGCGGTCTGGCCCTGCGCTTCGCTGGCTGCCACAGCCGGAGGGGAAATTTCCTGATAAAACAAATACACCAGGCGCTGCCCGGGTGAAGTATGCCTAGCCAGATGCAGCGAAACCAGAATGGCGTCGCCATTCCGTCGCAGCAAGGTCAATTTGATCCGATTGGTGTGCTGACCATTCGTGGCCTCGGCATTTAATTGAGGGCGGATTAATTCTGCATATTGGGGATGCAGCGTCGATAGCCGCATGGTCTGCAATTCGTGAGCGGAATAGCCGCTCAGGCGTTCAAAGGCTGGATTGGCGTCATCGATGAGATCGTAATCCGGCCGGATGATGACCAGCGCTTCCTGCATGTGCCGGGTGACGCAGGCCAGCTTATTTTCCCATTCGCTCAGCTCCGTCTGGGTGGCCGTTAATTTTTCCAGCAAGCGCGAGCGGGCCATGGCAAAGCCCAATAGCAAGGCGACCTGCTCGGCAAAGAGTTGCTGGGCTTTGGTGAAAAAATGCGGCTGGTGGCTGCTCAGGTTGATGATTGCCAGCACCTCATGCTTATCCAGGATCGGTACTGAAAGGTCCGATTGGGTTCCAGGCGGCAGCAATTGGAGATCGCCGGGAGTCATTTTGCCGCGGCCGGAAAGATCCTGGCGCCGGAGCGATCGACCCGATTGCAGCAGCTCGGTCAATCCAATGCTGTTGTAAGGGATAATGAGGTCTTCGGCTGATTCCCGATCGCCAAAATTCAAGGCGTGATTGAGGTAGAAGTGCCTGGCCTGGTCATTATTGAGCAAAAAACAGATCTGGTCACATCGAATTATCTGCCGAATCAACTGATCGGCCTCGGCAAATATTTCGATTATATTGTTCGTCGATTGGATGGTATCCATCAATCGGTTTAGCACCTGCAATGGATTCAATTTTTGGATCAGCTTGGCCACAGTTCTATCGGTATCTCTCGTAAAGAAAAAATCATTAATTTTAGATTAGGGGTCACTCCTGTCCAAAATAGGATTTCTCGGTTAGCATTTTGGACAACAAAATCTAATAAGGTTAAATCACTATCAGATTTGATTGGTTACTAAGGTTAATAAGGTGTTATGAATCGATCTCGTATGTCAGCTTGATTAAAGGCTGACGCCTTAAATCCGTAAAAGGCTGACGCCTTAAATCCGTAAAAGGCTGACGCTTTAATTCCATAAAAGGCTGACGCCTTAAATCCATAAACTGTGATAGCAGAAGCCTTATTGCCTTATTGAACAACACGTTTGTCCCAAACAGGGTTTTTCATTTACCATTTGGGACAGCAAAATATAGGCCGCCAACTGGAAGCCAGTGAAAATGGGACCTCATTTTGAAGAACGAATAAATTTGCGCTCAACAGGCTATTTTACCAGGAGCAAATTTACCAATTTAAATGACAGTGATTAGGGGTGAATCGAAATTTCCAATGTGCGGCCCGGTTGGGCCGGGGATGTCGTTTCACCCTCTGTATGGTTAATAAGTTCTCGAACCATATCCCCCATGATTTTCAAATTGGTTTGAAGTTGCGTTAATAATTCGCACCCCGGCTGGGGGATGGTGTGCGCATATTCTGCCGTCAACAAGTCCACCAATCCCAGCGTGGTGGTGATGGGTGTGATCAGACTATGAGAAATGGAACCAACCAGGAGCTTTAACGCTTCGCTTTGTTTTTTGATTTGGCTGTCAATGCGCTTATATTTTGAAATATCTTTCCCAATTCCCAGAATGCCCAGGATTTCGTGCTGCTGGTTCAATAGCAAAGAGAATGACCAGGTGACGGGCACCGCTGTTTGCTGTTTGGTCATGATTTCAAACTCACAGGCATACGGCAACTTAGAAGCTAACAAAATCTGCTTTAGCCCGCTGAAGACTGCCTGCCCGTTTTTCACCAATCGTTCGAATAACGGCTGATCCAGCATCTCTTCGGCAGCAAATCCGGTTATCTGGTGCGCGCTCTGGCTGAAAAAACTGGTGCGGCCATCCAGGGTGGTGGCGACAACCATATCTGCCGAGCTGCTCAGAATACTATCCAGATAGCTTTTGCTGTATTCAATTTCCTGGTACAAGCGTGCATTGTTGATTGCAATCGCCGCCTGATGGGACAACATCGACAGCAATTCTAATTCATGCTCCCGGAATGCGTGACTGCGATCAAAGAAGACCGATAACAGCGCCACGGTTTTGCCATCGCCCACAATGGGGAAAACAACCAGCGAGCGCAAGCCAAGTTGCTGGATATTGGCCTTGTGTCGGAAAAAGTTCAGATTGTTGTAATCGAGATTTTCAATCAGCAACGGTTTTTGATCGGTGATCACCTGTTTGATTTGCGGCTTCAGGTAGTCGAACAGATCGTCCGCTGATGGGCTAATCTTTTCGTCCAGAATACGAATGGTGCAAATCTTGGCCTGCATGATCTGCTGAATTGATTCCACGATGTGTTGCAATACCGACCGCAGGTTCAGGGTGCTATTGAGCGATTCATTGACACGGGCCACCAGAGAGTAGTTGGTCAACGATTGCTGATATTTTTCGAGCAGCCGAATCTTAGCATAGGCATTGGAAGCCGACCCCCCAATTTGCTGCAGGATTTCGAGCCGCTCTTCGGTCGCAATGTCGGCAGCAGAATGAAACAGGAGCATGGCGCCCAACGGCTCTTCCTCTGCTTTGAACCGAATGATCAATTGGGTTGCATAGTTCGCATTAAGCTGCAGTCCAATCAGGTCACAGAGGCTGGCCACCGCTTCAGCATTTGACTCGATCGGCTTCCCGGTCAACAGCAGTTGCTGGCAAGCAGAATAAAGCGCGCGTAGCCCTTTGCTGGTCTCCACCTCGGTGGGCTGTTGCGAATAATAGACCGATAACTCTCGCTCCTCATTATCGCACAAAATAATAGCTGCTGCCTCGTAGGAGAAGATCTTTCGGACCTGATTGAATAGACATTTGATGAATTGTTCTTTATTCAAATTGGCATGGATCAGCAGATTTATTTCATTTACCAACGATTGGCGTTGTTCGTATTGTGCCGAATGCTCCGGATGAACCATTGCTTGCGGGCATTCAACAATGGTCGCCAGAAAAAAGTCAGTGCCATTCAAAGCATTTATCATCAATTGAACGGGAAGCCGGCCATTGTGGTAGTCGATCAAAAACGTCTCAATGGCCAGCTTCTCGGTCGAATTCAGATGGCAGTAGCGGTCGGTGATCTGTTTTCGCTGTGGCCACTGAAATAGATCTTCCAGGTTGATATGGTGGGTTGCCGGCGAAATAGGCCGACCGTAGAGCTTTTGCAACGCATCATTCGTCAATAAGATTGCACCATCCCGCTTGAAAATCAGCGTGGGCAAGGGAGATGTTTCAAAAATGCGTTTGAATAAGTTATCTTCCATATTGTACTTTTCATCCAACTGCTGATCATGACATAGCCTGAATATTGCCTGGTCGATGATTGCGTCGAGTTCCGCTTCCGTGATGCGGTTGGTATGCGCAATCAGCTCGCGGCGATAGCTACCGATCAACAGCGCCCCCAGGCCGAGCTTGGGGTGGTCAATGTTTAGGATCAATTGTGATCGAATGCGTAAGGTATGCGGTCCATTGGACAGCAGTTCCAGCGATTTCGCATTGGGATCTGCCATTGATCGGTGCTCGATATAGAGAAAGCCTTTGATTAATCGAAAATCATGATAACAAGCGTTGGGAAACGTCCGCGCAAAAAAATGGTCTCTGTTTCCAGCCGTGGTGCTGATTGCTATCTGGAGCGTCGACGAGCCCGGCGGGTTTATTGCCAACGCCGCAATATTAAAAGCTACTGTTTTCTGGATCTCCTGAATGATTTCAGACAGCAGTGTTCGAAACAAGTCCTCGGAATCCCACTCCATAGCAAGCTCGATCTATCTTCCGGGCAATGATGTCAATTGACGTCTGGCAAATCCATTTTATCGTTGGGTAAGTAACAAATTTGTCTATTATTATTTTGATGGCAAA
Source organism: uncultured Cytophagia bacterium (assembly GCA_964647995.1). Classification (GTDB taxonomy): domain Bacteria; phylum Zhuqueibacterota; class Zhuqueibacteria; order Thermofontimicrobiales; family Thermofontimicrobiaceae; genus Thermofontimicrobium_A. Next base: position 8,480 of record CAZYNP010000041.1, on the reverse strand, counting down.
ATATAATCATGAGATATTATGAATATTAAGGGGGGAAAAATAAATGAATTAATTCTGAAAAGCAAGAAAAAAATCGATATTGCCTTTTTTTAATAAATTCAAACGGTGGGCAACGGCAAGCGATTCTGATTTTTGGTCACGTAAAATTGAAAGTTAGCTAACCCCGCGCATGATGAGAACCTGCAGCGATTCGAAGTCAATGCATTCGGAAATAACAAATTTGTGACTGTGTCATCTAAGCCTCCCATCGTTGGATGATCCGCGTTTGGTGGTGAACAGCCCCATCATTTCAATGCGTTGTCGCGGAGCAATAGCTGAACGGGTGACTGAAATGGGGGAGCTGAGCCTGCAAAAATCAGATTTCGTTGGGCGATTCCGCGGCCCAGGTTATCTCCAGGAACAGGCAAAGAGACACCAGGAAATCATGGTCCTGACTGCTATACTCTGGCACTTTTTTCAATAGGCTGAAATGCCGATGGTTCTTTTTTTTCCTTTACATCGTCCCTAAAAACCAGATGGCTGATCTCGGCCAGCACCATGGGGATAGTCGCTGTCAGATGGTTGTTGACCAGAGCTCCGGCGGCATATTGATGGCCACCACCGCCCAATTTCTCCGCCACGTGATTGATGGCCAGATTTCCTTTGGAGCGCAAGCTCACTTTTACCTTGGTATCATCCAGTTCGGTGAACATCAGGCTCACTTCCACGCCCTCGATTGAGCGGGGCAACTCGGCGAATCCCTCGGTATCCCAATGGGTGGTCTGGCAGGCGCGAAACATCTCCTGCGTCAGCACGAACCAGGCGAGTTGACCATCATGTTCGTAATGCAGGCTACGCAGTGCCTCGCCCATCAGCTTCATTTTGCCGCGCGAGTTCTGCTCGTATACCAGGCTATAAATTTCCCGCGCATTGATGCCTGCGGCCAAAAGCTTGGCCGCCATGATATGAGTTCTGGCGCTGGTATTAGAAAACCGAAATGAACCGGTATCGGTTAGAATGCAGGTGTACAATGCCTGGGCGGTCACCGGATTCAACGGATAATTGTTTTTTTCTAAAAAATCGAACACGATCTCTCCGGTGGAGGACGCCTCTTCGTAAATTATATCGACATCAACGAACCGATAATTGATATGATGATGATCGATGCACAGTTTGGGTGCGGTGGATTCTTTGATGATCTGGCCGATTTTGCGGAGACGCTCCCAGTCACTGATGTCGAGAATGACGTACGCGTCTGCGGCCGCGGCTAATTCATAGTGATGCTCAGCCTCGTACACCAGGATTTGTTCATTTTCATCCAGGAATTGGTAATTGTTGGGCGTCGGTGTGTTGTTAATGATAGTGACGGATTTGCCCAGATGGCGCAAATAGTCGGCAAATGCGATTTCAGATCCGATGGCATCGCCATCGGGGTTGATGTGCGTTGTTAGAACAAACTTTCGATGAGAAGAGATCAGGCGATTGATTTTTTCCAATTCGTTGTTTGAGATCATATCACTCCTTCATCCATAAATAGCGATAGCCAGCATTATCGGCACTGTCGGATGCTTTGATGGCAATGGATTGAATAGTTTCAGCCGGTACCTTAATTTTGAATTGAAAGGATTCCTGCTTGGAATCGCAGACCAGATCCTGGGGCAAAACCCAGAGCCATTTTTGCATGTCGTACGAAAACTGAACCTGCTTGATGGTGCTCCAATCGTCGCTCACCTGGAATGAAATCTGAAGGCTATCGCCAGTTAACCGAGTCATCTGGGCGCGTTCGATTCGCGGAGCTGTGTTATCGATGATGAACCAGTCACTTATTTTCTCCGCCTGCCTGGCGATGTTGATGGGATTGAACTTTTCGTCACTGGCGATCACTTTCATTCGATACGAGCCATCGGGCATTTGATGACTATCCCAGGAATAACTGGCTCGGGTGAGATCGCTTTTCAGCAGCAACCATTGCGTGCTGCGTTCCGGTTGAAAATAGAGGTGGTAGATCAATTGATCTTTATTGGGATCCTTGGCCTGCCAATTCACCTCACGATAGCCGTCGCGCAGCGGCTGACGCATACCCGTGACTGACATCTCCTTTTGTTGGCGGCTTTCCAGATCATCCTCGGGTAGAATGGTGATGACCGGCTCAGCCAGTTGAGCCGGTTGGGTTTTGGTCTTGCTTTCTACCGCCAAAATGGTGATCGCACCGATTTCCGGTGGCAGATTTTGCTGCAGATAGGTGACCATCACCTGCCGCACCCTGGGGCTGACATGCTCCTGATCGGTGGTCAGCTCCAATTTCCACTGGAGAAATCGTGCCGCAGGACTGCCAATGGCTGCTTGCTGGCTCTGAGTTGTCAGTGCCAGCCATTGACTCCAGGTGCTATTGGGCTGCTGGGTGTTGCCGCTGCGGCTGAAAAACTGAAGGCGACCGGCAGTAGCTGCTTGCTGCTCCCATTTCAGCACTCCCCAATGTGATTGGGTTCTGGTATCGATGACCTCTGATTCGTAGCTCCCCTTTTTGACCAGGGAGGGCTTCATGGTATAAATTTTCCCCAGGTTGGACGTGGCTAACCAGATTTTGCTGGATCGATCCTGGGTGAGGACTACGACCTGGGAATCTTCAAATTTATAGAGAAAATTTTTTTCTTCGAGCGGTGTCACCCGATACAGGCGGCCATTGTTTCCGGTCCCTACCAGCAGCGATTGGTCCGCCGCCAGCAGGATGGCCTGCACCTGATCCGACTCCAGCTTCCAGATGTCTTTGATCAGACCATCCGGCGTGATCCGAATAATTCCACTGGCAGAGGATTTTGGTCCCTCGTCAGAGGAAGCCGATGTATCAACCATTTCCAGGGCGCTGGCGCTGATCTGGATTAGCGGTTCGCTTTTTTTCTCCTGCCGAGCAACAACTGGCTTGCTGTCATCCGCGCTCAAGGTCGATGCGTAAATTGTGCCATCGCTGGCAACCGCGATCTGGTGGACCTCTTCAAAATCCGAATCGTAAATGACGAATGGTTCTTTGCGGGCATTGAATCGTAGCAGATAGCCATTTTTGTGAGTGCCAGCCAGCAGTTGCTGTTGGCGATCCCAGGCCAGGCAGCGGACGTGGCTCTCACTGCTCCGGTAATAAACGGACGCCTGCCCGGTGGGTTCCACCAGGTAGATGGTGCCACTATCTCCGGTAGCAACATAACAACGATTCTGTGGGTCGAATAGCATGTCCCAGATATATTTCACTGGCAATTCGGCGAACAAGCGCGGTTCGTTTTTTTCGAAGCGATAGACCTTGCCGCCGGGGGAAATGGCGGCATAAAGCCGATCGTAGTTGTCCAGGGCCAGGGTGTAGACTTCGGCATCGTCCCATTGGGCGATCGCGGTGGATTTGCCGGTGGCGTCGATCTGATAGAGCTTTGCTCGATCACCAGTGGCGATGAATAAGTTGCCCTTCTGGTCGGCTACCAGATCCCAGATGAATGGGCGACCGCTATCAAAAAATGGATCGATTCGAGGACTTAATGATAGTTCACCCTCAGCGCTGATGGCAATGCCATTCAGACGGCCATCGATCAAATCCTTTTGTTTAGTATACTGCTTTGTTTCGGGAATCGAGCCCCAGCCGATTTCCGAAATTATCAGCAACCAGACTAACATCAAAAACTTTTGCATCCAGTGCTCCTGCTGAAAATACAATCAGTCACGTTTCAGGCGCAGATCGAATTTTCTACCGCCTTTGATCTCCATGGGAATTGGCAACCGCCATTCCTGGACGATCTTCTCCGTGAGGGTTTGATACAGATTTTGAGTTTTAGGATTTCGCAGAGTCTGATACACCGACGGCGGCAGGGTTGGGTATTGGCGACCATGAAGCGTCATCCCCTGATCGGCAATTTTTAATTGAATAATGATTTGAGTTTTTTGCCGCCGTTGATTGAGAAAGGCCACCAACTCGGCGAAATTTGAGGGTGAAAAACGACCAATGCCTGCCTGAAGTTCCCAATTGGTGATCTCGTTTCGCCCGCCGATAGCAATGGTGCAACGATCCGCTGACAATCCTGCCGGAATGTTGATGGTTTGCTTGAACTCCATGATTTTGCCATGATACGGTCGCAGGAAAATCAGGACGTGGAGGCTATCGCCCGCTCTCACCTCCATCTTGTCAAAAAATATCTTTTCGATTTCGGCGAAATGCTGCCCGGGGCGAGCCTGAAAGGACAGCTCTATCTTTTTTACTTTGACAGGTTCAAACCGATTCATTAGCAACGCGCTCAGCGTCATCACGATATCGTAAGCTGCTTCCGAGGCGTCCAGTCCGGAACCGTCAAAAAATCCCTGTCCGCCGCCAGAGTAGAAATCGGTCAAAATCACATCATCCGCGTTTTCCAGATCGATCCGGCCGTCCAGCGTTAAGCCATAATCCCCGTTGCCCAATCGCGCCGATTCCAGCGCGTTGATGATCGTCATCCAGAGGAAAACCGGCATGATGCCATAGCTGGAGCGGTCGTTCGCCACCGCAAAACGAAACTGCCTGGCTGACGTCAGCGGGGAGGTGATTTCCATCTGCACCGGCAGAAGCGGCGGAATTTCGCCAATCAAACCCATGATGCCGGTGGAGCGATCCTGTCGAATATTGCCGATAATTTTCGTAGCTATGGCAAATTTATTAGATGCATAGAGGCTGGAAAGGGTGGCAATTACTTTTGCTTGCGACATGGGTATATTGACCGGCCCGCTGTTGAAGAAGGGATGACCAAATGCCAATAGGTTATCGCCTTCGCGATAGGTAACCGTTCCCACGGCGCTGATATCAAAATCACCGCTGACGAGCGTTCCGGCCACGGCCGAGCCAGGTTGCAGCTCGGGCGTAATATCTGCAGTTGCCGCTGCCAATTGGCCGCCGGGAATCACGGTAAAATGGGTTCCCTGAAGCAGGCTGGCCATGGTTCCGGCAGTCGCAGCCGAGGCGCCGCTCACTACCAGCGGCGTTTCGATGGGGACGAACATGGTCGCATCAGGTGGCTGGGGCAATTTGATCAACTGGCGCAGATCAAATTTCTGTAGCCCCCGGGTCGACAGATAGTCTTCGACATAAATTGGGAGATCCTGGCTGGTGGTTTGAATCTCCCGGGTGCGCACCGATTCTTTATTAAAAATCTCCAGCATCTCCCCGATGGGAGTGACGCCCGCGATGGCGTCTTTCATAAAACTGCCCATGCGATAAGCCAGCGCACCAATCAATTTTTCGTTGATATAGATGGGGCTGCCACTCATGCCCGCAACCACACCGGTGTGATTGATCCGCTCGCCCAGTAGCTTGATCACAATCAAATCGCGCTGCGGCTGAAAATTGCGCACAACATCGATAACTTCAATTTCGAATCTTTCGATTTGATCGCCTTCAAAAACCGTCAAACCATAGCCCTTCATTCCTGGCTGAATTTCTTGAAGCGGCATGATGGCCGTGGCGCCATGAAGGCCAGTGGCAACTGCCACGAACAATGCCCAAATAACCCGTTTCATTCCCTTAGCTGCAATCCCTTTATTAGGTGTGAAATATAATTGTCACCCGAAATTCTAAAATCGAGATGATTGTCAATCATTGCCCCGCGAAACACATGAAAAAACACCGAAGGCACTTTTTCTGTTTTTGATTTCCTGTCATTCCGTGTATTACATGGGCCAACAGGAGTCATTCACAATCGTCATGGTTCATTTTAGAAATCGAAGTGTCCAATAAACTGACCGCTCGCGAGGCTGACCACCGCTCGCCCGCATCCATTGCATCGCCTGATGCGATTGGCACGCATCCAATCACCAATTCTGCTTTAAATTCCCAATGATCTTGCCGCAACCATCGCTGCGCAAAATAACCGGCAATAAGCCCATATCCACCAGGGATCAGTCATCTTCAAGGCTGGAAAAATGATGATCCCTGGTGCCAATCGATTTACATTGCAGCCAGCAGAGCCACGAAAAATACCACGGCATTGCCTGATGGCGCTACCAGTGCCTGCCGGACGTCACGCAAACAGCCGCTGGTTTTCGTCCATCAGCTTTCGATCCACCGGATGGCGCCTATCACCGGACAATGAACGATGCAATTTGCCTGCCGATAATAGCCCACGCAATCACAGCAAAGATTTGGATCGATGGTGAAATAAAGCGTTCCCTCGCTAATGGCACCCACCGGACAAACTGGCGGGCAGCGACCGCAGCCAGTGCATAAATCCTGAACTATTTCATAGGCCATAGACTGCTCCTGCTGCGTTAGAAAGATTTAGGATTTAAGATGCAGCCCTAAACTATTGCCCAGCGCTTTTTGCAGTTCTGTCCCCAATTCTGCTATCCCAAAATAGCAGTTCATAACTGAGGGGTTGTAGTTTGACTGCGCTGGGATTAGTTGCGTTTCCAATGAGCGAACTAATATAGCAATAATTTATCCATAAGTCAAGCAAATTTACTGCGAGCTATTGGTGAAAATAGAGCCAATTGCCGAATGTTGTCGCCACTGGAGGCTATTGTTGTTCTCGGGTGTAGTTCAACAAGCCGCCGGCCAGGATAATGTCGATGGCACGATCGGATAGGTCGTAAACGGCCGTTGTCTTCGATCCCGTGGTCATATTTTCAATGATCAATGGCTTCCTGGCCTTCAATGAGGCAATGACATTCTGAATTCGTAACCGATCATGCTGGTGGAACTTATCATAATCGCTGGGATTTTCAAAGGTCAGCGGCAGGATGCCGAAATTGATCAAATTGGCCTTGTGAATGCGGGCGAACGATTTGGTGAGCACCCATTTGATGCCCAGGTACATCGGCGCCAGCGCGGCATGTTCACGACTGGAGCCCTGACCGTAATTCTCTCCGCCTACGATAAATCCACCGCCCTTTTCCAGCGCCCGCTGCGGAAAGGTTTCGTCCACCACCTCGAACACATGCCTGGAGATCTCCGGGATGTTGGAGCGCAGCGGTAGAATCTTGGCCCCGGCCGGCATGATGTGATCGGTGGTGATGTTATCTTCCACCTTCAACAACAATTCGCCTTCCAGCGTATCGGGCAATGGCTTATTAATCGGCAGCGGCTTGATATTGGGCCCACGGATGATCTCCACTGTCTCGGGTTTCTCCGATGGCGGCAGGATCATCCGATCGTCGATGTGAAATTTTTCCGGCAGCGCCACCATGATGGGCTGGCCCAGGTCTCTCGGATCCGTGATGACGCCTTTCAAAGCTGCGGCCACACAGACTTCGGGGCTGGCTAAATAGACATTGGCGTTTTTGGTGCCACTCCGGCCCAGAAAGTTACGATTGAACGACCGAATCGAAATGGCATTGCTCGGCGGCGCCTGGCCCATACCGATGCAGGGACCGCAGGTGGTCTCTAAAACTCTCGCGCCGGCGCTGATCATATCCGCCAGCGCACCGTTTCGGGCGATCATTTCCAACACCTGCCGCGAGCCGGGCGAAATCACTAAACTGACATCCGGATGAACTTGCTTGCCCTTCAACGCGCCGGCCACGGTCATCATGTCCACATACGATGAATTGGTGCAGGAGCCAATGGCCACCTGATGGACTCTGGCGCCAGCGATGTCTTTCACTTTGACCACGTTATCCGGGCTATGCGGCTGCGCGATCAGGGGCTCTAATCTGGAGAGGTCGATTTCGATCACTTCATCATAAGTGGCGTCGGCGTCGGGTTTCAATTCCCGCCAGACTTTTTCTCGTCCCTGGCTTTTCAAGAATGCTTTCGTGTTCTCATCGCTGGGAAAGATGGATGTGGTGGCGCCCAGCTCCGCGCCCATGTTGGTGATCGTGGCCCGCTGGGGCACGGTCAGGCAGTTCACCCCGTCGCCGCCGTACTCGATGATCTTGCCCACGCCGCCTTTCACCGTCATGATGCGTAGCACCTCTAAAATCACATCTTTGGCCGAGACCCAGGGCTGCAATTTGCCCGAAAGCTTCACCAGCACCACCTTGGGCGTGGCCAAATAAAACGGCCCGCCGCCCATGGCCACGGCCACGTCCAATCCGCCCGCGCCGATGGCGATCATGCCGATCCCGCCGCCGGTGGGCGTGTGGCTATCCGAGCCCAATAATGTTTTGCCCGGAACACCAAACCGCTCCAGATGCACCTGGTGGCAGATGCCATTCCCCGGTCGCGAAAAATAGATGCCATATTTCGCTGCTATCGATTGTAAAAACAGATGATCATCAGCATTCTCGAAGCCGGTTTGCAGCGTATTGTGATCCACATAGCTGACCGATAGCTCGGTTTTCACCCGCGGGATGCCCATGGCTTCGAACTGCAAATACGCCATGGTGCCGGTAGCATCCTGGGTTAGAGTTTGATCGATTTTGATGGCGATCTCTTCGCCGGTTTTCAATTCGCCTTTAACGAGATGGGCTTGTAAGATTTTTTGGACCAAGTTTTGTGCCATGTAATTTCCTCCATAAGTTTCAGTTATTGTGGGACAGGTTGCCAACCTGTCCTACAG
>CAZYNP010000040.1:0-54521 GCA_964647995.1 uncultured Cytophagia bacterium | reverse complement strand
AATTCAAATTCATTCGACAATATGAAATTTCACTGGCTACAAAGATACGAAAGCATCGGTCCGCACAGGAAGGTTCTAAGAAAAAAAGATCGAATGACGTTCATTTGGCGAGAAAAATAATCCCAAAAATAGATTCATTTCCAAATTTCTGCTTCGCGTCTTCGTACCTTTGTGGCTAATATCTATGCATTGGTCAGCCAACGATTTGGATCTTAGAATTTTTTGGAAAGGCTAAAGTGATGATCAAGGATTCCATTAATTACAATCATGTGTTATTAGTCAATCCTGCCATTGACAAGGAAAAGAAGTATGGCAAATTGGTCAATATGCTGCTGACGCCCTCCGTGCCATTAAGCATCGTCTTTTTGGGGACTTTTCTGGAGCATCACGGTTATCAGGTGCGGCTGTTCGATGAGCAGATCGAATGGCTTACTGCGGATCGCTTGCAGGAGGTGGTTAACGAATTTCACCCCGGTGTCATCGGCTTTACCTGCACGACTCCGGGGATGGCTCGGGCGCACGAGATCGCCAGGGATATCAAGCAACTCAATCCCAATATCAAAGTGGTCATGGGCAATATTCATCCGACGGTGCTGCCCGAAGAGACGCTGAAAAATAACCATGTCGACCTGGTGGTACGTGGAGAAGGGGAGTTCACGTTTTTAGAATATCTGCAAGCGGTCGCCAATGGTGGCAATCTGGATAAGGTGGATGGGATTTCGTATCGACTGAACGGCGGTTATCAACATACCAAAGATCGGGCTTATGAAAAAGACCTGGATGTTTTCCCGCCAGTCAATTGGAATCTGCTCACCGATACCAAAGGCAATTACAGCATCGAATGGATTCTTACTTCTCGTGGGTGTCCTTACAAATGCGTTTTCTGTTCGGCTCGCAGCGTTTCCGGCTTTCGCTATCGTTACAATAGCCCGCAACGAGCGATCCATGAGGTCGACGTCGTGGTTCAAAAATATGGCAAGAAATTTTTCAGCTTTGCCGATGATAATTTTGTGGTCAAGAAAGATCGCGCCCGGGAGATCTGTCGCCTGCTGATGGAACGAGGCTATCACAAAGAGATCAAGTGGCTCTGTCAAACTCGCGCCGATGCGGTGGACAAGCCGCTGCTGGAGTTGATGCGAGAGGCGGGCTGCGAATACATCAGTTTTGGCATCGAAACAGGTACCCAGCGGCTCCTGGATCTGATCGGCAAAAGCCTGAAAATTGAAACTGTTGAAAAAGCAGTGACGTTGGCCCACGAAGTTGGCATCAAAACCCGAGGCTCGTTCATGCTTGGCTTGCCCACCGAAACCCGGGAGGATTCCCTGGCTACCATCAATTTCGCGCTGAAATTGCCGCTGGACATTGCCAAATTCAATCTGGCGGTTCCTTACCCTGGCACCGAATTGCTCAACATGGCCATTGCCGAAGGGTTACAGGTGACCGGTGATTGGTCGAATATCAATACTGCCGCCGGGTTGAGCAACACGGAAGCGTTTTACATTCCCAAAGGGCGCACAATGGCGGAGCTGGCTAAATTACAGAAAAAGGCTCATACCAGATTCTATTTGCGTCCACGACAGATCTGGAGAATTTTAAAGCGCGAAAACATCGATTTCAATCTCCCCAAAATCAAGTCGCTACGACAGTTTTTCCAACTGATCGGCGCCATCATCGAGTTCTTGGTGCAGACGATCAAAAAATAGGCACCAACAGTTTTTCGCTACAAAATCGCCCAGACGCAGATCCCTCCTCGGTTAACTGGGTTAGGAATGGTCTGTCTGGGATCGCGATTATGAGCCAATGAATTGGGAGCGAAATAAGCGCGCGAACTTTGCTCAGCCGATATTTTTTGACGGTATATTAAAGGCAAAAATGACGATGTGATTTTAGTTTGATTCATAAGAGGATGGGTATGAAATGCGGCCAAGTGATTACAACTGTTTTTTGTTTCCTGCTTATCCGACTGACGAATGGAGACGCTCAAGTCAATCAGCCAGGTATTGGAGGCACCCTGGTTCCCGCAGCATCATTTTTAGGCAAACATTATATTGAACGTATCGGCTATGCGCTGGCCGGCGGTGGCGATGTGAATGGTGATGGCTATGATGATTTTTTGATTGGGACTTTTCACAACGCGGTAATGGGCAGTGATGCCGGCGCGGCTTACCTATTTCTGGGACGGGGCCGATTGCCCTGGGGTCTCAATTGCAGCATCGATAGCGCCGACGCCCGCATGATGGGCCGACAGGCCTATGACGCTGCTGGCTATTCGGTGGCCTGCAACGGCGATTTAAACGGCGACGGCCTGGCGGATATGATCATAGGTGCCCCGGCTGGCAATGATAAGGTGCCCTGGATGACCGGCCGCATTTACATCGTGTTTGGGAAAGCCACTGCCGATTGGGGCTATTATTACCGCCTGGAAGACGCCTGCGATGTGATCTATGAAGGCGAAAACAACCAGGACCAGGCCGGGCTTTCGGTGGCCTATATCGGCGATGTGAACCAGGATGGCTATGATGATTTTATCTGCGGCGCGCCGCTCAGCGATCAAGGCGCTCTCAATGCCGGCAAGGTCTATTTGATTTTAGGCCATGCCAATCCCTGGAAAAAAATGAATTATCTCAGCAATGTTGCGGCGACCTTTTTTTATTCCCGCGAAAAAGCTCAAGCGGGTTATTCGGTGGCTGGTCTCGGGGACATCAATGGCGATGGCACGCCGGACTTTGCGATTGGCGCTTTTGGCGCCAGTCGTGTGTTCATCATTTTTGGACGGCCGAGACTCACCTGGGGCCAAAATTTTGACCTGGATGAGGCCGACCTAATTCTGCGCGGTCGCGCCTTCTTCTTTGATGATGGTTTGGGTTGGAAGGTGGCCGGCGGTGGCGATATCAATGGGGATGGCCGGCCTGATGTTGCCTTGTCGGCCATTCATGATGACATCGCAGGAACGCGAGCTGGCAAGGTCTCGGTGCTGTTCGGTAAAAACGGTGGCTGGGAAAATCGCGAATTGATTCTGGAAGATATGGCTGATGCCTCGTTCGTTGGCGAAATGCCACTGGATCAAGCGGGTTGGGGCATCGGTTTTGCCGGGGATATGAATAGCGACGGCTTTGATGATCTGCTCATTGGGAGTTATAAGGATGATAAGGGGCCGGTCAACGGCAAAGCCTATCTCGTCAAGGGCAAAGCTACCGGGTGGAAGAAGAATACTTCGCTACTAACAATTCCCGATTATTGCGAACGTCAGCCGGAGGGAGTTGGTTTTGCCGTGTCGACGGCAGGCGATTTCGACAGCGACGGTTTTGCCGATTTTGTGATCTCGGCTCCTTTCAATAGCGATTTGCAGCAATGGAATGGCAAGGTATATCTTTTTGCAAGCCAGCAGATACCCTATCAGGTTTCAGGCCGGGTAAGATATTGGCGGAGCCAACGACCGATTCCCGCGGCTATTTTGCAGGCAGATTCCGGCAGTGCGGCGCTGGATACCACCGATGTCGCCGGTGATTACCAATTGTTTCTGCGAGGCAAGTGCAATCACCTGGTTACGATCGGCAAGCCAGCCGGGCAACACGTCGGCAATGCTATCACTGCCTACGATGCGGCGCTCATTGCCCAGTTGGCAGTCCAATTAGCCCTTCCGGATACAATCAACCGCATGGCCGCTGATGTGAATCGGGATGGCCAATGCACCATGTACGATGCCGCGAACGCGCTCCGCTACGCAGTGCAACTCCCGCCGCTCAGCGATTCTCACGCCGGGGAGTGGATTTTCTCTCCATCCAGTATGTTCTACGATTCCATCGTCGCAGATCAATTCGAGCAAAACTACCTGGGACTGGTGCGCGGGGATGTGGATGGCAACTGGCAATATGCTGGAGCAACATCGGCTAAGTCGGTTCTCAGCCGTGACCTTAGCTTACCTCCGATTGGTCGCGGACAAGAATTCGTTGTGCCCATCTCTTACGACGGGGATGCCCCAATGACGTCGTTGGATCTGGAAGTAAGCTTCGATGGGCAGATGCTGGAGTTGGCTCGCTGGGAAACGACTGCGCTCATGGCCGATTTCAATCTACAGGCCAATGACCAACTTCCGAATCGCTTCTTGCTGGCGGCTTACTGTCTGCCTCCCTTGAGTAAAAAAGGGACTTTGGTGAAACTGGTTTTCCGGGCAAAATCGTCGGACATCTCGCCAACTGAAATTATCATCGATCGTCTGCAAATCGATAATCAAATGGCGCAGTCGCGCGCAATTCAGGTGCAGTGGGCGCATTCGGAGGCATTACCCGAACGATTCGAGTTGCTGCAAAACTATCCCAACCCCTGGGCCAACCGAACCGTTATCAGCTATCAATTGCCTGCGGCCGAGCAGGTGACGATTACCATTTACAATGTGCTGGGGCAGGTGGTGCGTCAATGGATCCAGGCCAAGCCAGATGCTGGCTGGCACAGGTTGACCTGGGATCGCACCGATAGCCGTGGTCAACTGGTGCCTGCAGGCCTCTATTTTTATCAGCTCCAGGCGGGGAATTTTATGCAAATGAGAAAAATGGTGGTACTTGAATGACGATGTCAATTGTGGAGCGAGAGTTTGCTAAGACCTTGGCCATTGTTGCCTGGTTGCTCGGTTGGTTGGCCATCGGACTGACGGCCAATAGTTCGCTATTGGCGAATTCGCCGATGAAAACGGTCTCGTCACTGCCAACCAGGGTGCTATCTCCTGCCGCTTCCTTCTGGGGCGAGTTGAGCTATGAACGGGTGGGCTACTCCCTGGCCGGCCAGGGGGATGTGAATGGCGATGGTTTTGATGATCTCCTCATTGGCACGACCCACAATCGTGCCAATGGCTTCGATGCTGGTGCGGTTTATTTGATTTTGGGCCGCAGCCAATTGCCCTGGCAATTCAACACCCCGCTGGCTCGGGCGGATGCGCGCTTCGTTGGCCATACGGCTTACGATGCCGCGGGCTATTCCGTGGCCTGCAATGGCGATGTCAATGGCGATGGCCTTGATGACATCCTCATTGGTGCGCCAGCAGGAAATGACGCAGTGAAATGGATGTCCGGCTGTGTCTACGTCGTTTTTGGTCGGAAGTCGGCTAATTGGGGTTATGATTTCCCCCTGTACTATGACGCCAATGCGATCTGCACGGGCGAACACGGCCAGGATCTGGCTGGCCTATCGGTCGCGTTCATCGGTGATGTAAATGAGGATGGTTGTGATGATTTTGTGGTTGGCGCGCCTTATACCAACCAGGGCGGCGATGATGCGGGAAAAGTCTATCTCATTCTGGGACGCCGCGAAGGATGGTCGAGCGAGATGTTTTTGGCGGATGCGGCGGCCAGCTTTGTGGATTATCGCGCTCATGCCCTGACTGGCTATTCGGTGGCGGGATTGGGCGACGTCAATGGCGATGGGGTGCCGGATTTTGCCATTGGTGCTTATGGTGCCAGTCGGGTGTTCATTATTTATGGGCGAAGACATGTGAGTTGGGGTCTGGATTTCGACCTGGATGATGCGGATGTTATGATTTATGGCGCCGGCAACGAGGGGCTGGGCTGGAAAGTGGCCGGGCCGGGCGATGTGAATGGTGATGGCGTACCGGACCTGATCATGTCGGCCATCGACAATAGCCAGGCCGGCGATAAGGCGGGCAAGGTCTACGTGCGATTGAGTCCTGGCCGCGGGCAGTCACTGCAAAAAACCAGTGTTTTGAATGGCGAAATATCTTTTTTGGGAGAACGGCCGTACGATAATGCCGGCTGGGGACTTTCCGCCGCGGGAGATGTGGATGGCGATGGTTTCGCTGATTTTCTAATTGGCGCCTGGTACAATGATCAGAATGGCAGTGATGCCGGCAAGGCCTATCTCATCAAGGGACGGCCTGACGATTGGCAGAGCGGAGTACCGCTGGCCACAGTGCCCGATTATTTTGTCGGCGAACGAGCGATCAATTATGCGGGGTATGCAGTTTGCTCGGCCGGCGATTTCGATCGGGACGGTTTTAGCGATTATGTCATTTCTGCCCCCTACAATAGCGAAAAAGACACCTGGAGCGGTGAAATTTATCTTTTTGCCAGCCAGATGTTTCCCTGTACGATTTCCGGGCGAGTAACATCGTTGCGGTCGGGTTATGGCATTGCCGGGGCTAAGCTTCAGGACCGGGAAGAACCAGCCGCAAGCGATAGCAGCGATGGCCAGGGCAATTATGAATTGCGGGTTTCGAGCAAGCGAGATCATACCATATCCATCGAAAAAGCATCGGGTAAGCATGTCGGCGCCTGCGTCAGTTCGTACGATGCGGCATTGATAGCCCAACTGGCGCTGGGATTGCCGCTGGCAGATGCCACCAACGCCCAAGCCGCCGATGTCAGTGGCAACGGTCGCATCACCATGTATGACGCCGCGTTGACATTGCGCTATGCCGTTCAGTTGCCGCCATTGCCATATTCCCATACCGGTGACTGGAAATTTATTCCCGATAGCATGAAATATGATTCGATCATTGCCAATCAGAATGGGCAGGACTATTCCGGCTACGTGATTGGCGACGTAGATATGAGCTGGCAGCCACCGAATGGTGCTCCGCTGACGCGTTCGATATCGGCAGAATCTGGCCAATGGCAAACCATTCATGACGGCGATGAACTCCGGCTTCCGGTTGTTGCGCCAGAAGAGATGCCGGTTTACTCGTTCGATCTCGATTTGCGCTATCCATCCCAAATCCTGGAGGTCAGTCGGATCGAGCCGGCTTCGGTGATTGAAGCCTTCGAGCTGGCAGCTAATTCCGATATGGCTGACCGTTTATTGATTGGGGCATTTGCGGCTCGGGCAGTTGCTCCTGTGGATACCTTGCTCTGGATTCATTTTAAAATAAAAGCGAGTCCACTGCCGTCAGCCGCCGAAATTTTCATTCATCGTTTTCAAGTGAACAATCGGCAGCTCCCGAGCGCAAGTGTTCAGATAGCAAATAACGACAACGAATTATCCCGGGCTACGTTTCGGCTCTACCAGAACCATCCCAATCCATTCAATCGATCCACGACGATCTGCTGGTATGCCTCGCAGCCAGCGCCGGTGCGGGTGGCGATCTACAATGCGCTTGGGAAAGAGGTGAAGTGCTTGCATTGTGGGATGGTGGCTTTGGGGCAAACTCAAGTGGTCTGGGACGGTACGGATAACGCTGGGAATGAAGTGGCTGCAGGCCTTTATTTGGGCCGCCTGATAACCAAAATGGGGCAGCAGCAGGTGAAACTGATTTACTTGAAATGAGGTAACGTCGGATGAAACAACAACTGTTGGCAGTTATATGGATGGCAAACCTGTTGTGCGCGGCCATCGCTGTTGCTGGCGTGATCCCGGCCAGGCCATCTTCTGCGATGAACCCGATGGGAATTCGGCTTTCCGCCGATGCCAGCTTTATCTGCAAGAATAAAGATGAGCGGCTCGGTTACAGCATTTCCGGCGCTGGGGATGTGAACGGCGATGGTTACGATGATTTTATGATTGCCGCCTATCACAACTACGTCCATGGCTGGAACTCCGGTGGCGTATATCTGCTGCTGGGCAAGGCGAACCAGGCCTGGGGCTTTGATGTCAATATTGAACACGCTGCCAGCGCAATCTTTCGGGGCACCGATCCCTACGATCTGGCAGGCTACAATGTCTCGGGGCGGGGCGATTTCAATGGCGATGGCCTGGATGATCTGCTCATCGGCGCACCCGGACATTGGGATCGCATCCCGACCAATCCGGGCTGGCTGTATATTGTTTTTGGAAGAAAGAGCGCTGACTGGGGCAAAGACCTGTTGTTAGCCTCGGAAGCGAATGTTAAAATCGTTGGCGAAAAGGATCTGGATCAATTCGGTTACGCGGTTGATTTTGTCGGCGATCTCAACCACGATGGTTTCGATGATGTAATTTGCAGCGCGGCCTATCGTAATGAATTTGGAAAGTGGGATGGCAAGGCCTATCTGATTTTGGGCGATTCGGCTGGCTGGCACCAGACCGACAGGATTTCCCAAAAGGCCGTAGCCTCTTTTGTGGTGTATCGCTATGATGAGTCGCTGGTGGGCTATTCAGTGGCTGGCGTGGGGGATGTGAACCGAGACGGCACGCCGGATTTCGTCATTGGTGTGCCGGGTCTGAACCAGGCCTGTTTGATCCTGGGGCGCCAGCGAGTGGATTGGGGCCAAAATTTCAATCTGGAAAATGCCGATTATGTCTTCACCGGTGAATATGATGGCGATTATGCGGGTTCCTATATCAGTTATGCCAATGATGTCAATCGCGATGGCTACGCCGACTTTTTGATCTCGGCCATCAAATCTCATTCTGAGGGGGGGCGAGTGTATCTCATTACTGGCCGCGATGGCTGGGAACAGCGGGAAGTTTGGCTGGGACACGTGCCCAGCTCCTTCAATAGCGAGGATGTGGATACGCATACCGGTTTTTCGACCTCGGGGCTTGTTGATTACGATGGGGATGGGTATGACGATCTTTTGATCGGTGCGCGTTATTTGAATAGCCTGGAATTCCCTCATGCCGGCAAGTTTTACCTCATCAGGGGCAAGGCCAGTGGCTGGCAGCATGATTTGAATTTGGAATTTGCTGACTACTATTTTTGGGGCGATACGTCAATTACCTGCGCCGGCTGGCAGGTGGAAGATGTCGGCGATGTGAATGGCGATTGCGCCCATGATTTCGTCACCTCAGGACCTTTCAACAGCACCGGCAATCATTGGGCCGGAAAAATCTACTTTTTCTATGGTCAAAATCGGTACTATCCTGTGGATGGACAGGTCATCTATTTTGTGCAGCAGCGGCCTGTGCCCGATGTGAAATTGGCGGTGACGGGATCAGAAACCCGGCAAATTTTCACCGATCATGAGGGAAAATATCGTCTGCTATTGGCGCCCCATCGCGATTATTGGATTACGCCCTCGAAAATTTTAGCGCCAATGCAGAATCGTCTGTTCATTTCTGCTTACGATGCTGCTCTGGTAGCCCGGCATGTGGTGGGATTGGGTGCATTATCTCGCTTGGCAGGAATTGCCGCGGATGTGGATGAAGATCAAAAGATCGCGATGTACGATGCCGCCCAAATCGGTCGCTATGCCGTGGATTTGCCGCGGCTGGCAGGATCGCATGTGGGTGAGTTTCGTTTTGAGCCGAACCAACGCAGTTATCCCAATTTGTCCCGGTTGTTTCCTGATGAAAACTATACCGCGCTGATTTTGGGCGACGTCAGCGGTGATTGGCAGGCAACGCCACTCTATCGGGCGCTGGCGAAACAATCGGAGCGTATCCTGCCGGAAAAACTCACCGGTTTTCTGGGCATGGACCTGGCGATTCCCTTGTCGATTGAAAGCGAATCGGAAGTGGTGGCAGTGGATATTCATGTCCAATATGAACCCGATCAATTGCAATTCAAGGATTTCAAATTCGATGATCGGCTGCATGGCTTTGATGTGGTTGCCAACACCGAGACCACTGGCATTATCAAAATTGCAGCCTACGGTACGAAGGCAGTCGACCTTGGCGGCGAGTTGATTCGAATGACCTTTCGGGTGTTACCGATTAAGAAACGGAATGTCTCCAATTTCGAGGTGACGGCGCTGCACTTCAATGAAGGGCCTACATTCTCGGACAAAGTACGAATATTCATTTCGGATAAGAAGCATCCCCTGGTGGAAGCTGACATGGTGATTCAGCCCAACCCATTCAATCCACACACGCGCATCTATTTCGAAAGTGCGCAATCGGGCGTTGCCGAGCTGGCCATTTATGACATGCTGGGCCGCGAAGTCCGTCGCTTTTCACTGGGAGAGATCACCGCCGGTAAACATGTGCAGTTCTGGGATGGCCGGGATAATCTGGGGGAGGAAGTGGCCAGTGGTGTCTATGTTGTGAAATTCAACTGTGGTGAACAGATTCAGCTCACCAAGCTCATAAAATTAAAGTAGGACAATCATGCGACGATCGAAAATATGGCTGATCTCTGGGATCACGCTGATCATCATTGCATGGGGGAATATAATTGGTTATGGTCAGGTTTCAGTCAAAATTCCGTCGATCACCACCATACCGGATACGACGGTGCAGGTGCCGGTGCTGGTAAGCGAGCTTACCGGTTTGGGCATCCTCTCGTATCAATTTAAGGTGTTGTACGATTCGACGATTGCGACGGCCACAGGCATCACCATCGAAAATACGCTGACCGACGCGTGGGGCAACGCAGTGGTCAATCTCGAGCAGGCCGGGCAAATGATCATCGGTGCGTTTGGCATTCACGAATTAGCTGGCAGCGATACGCTGATCAAATTGAATTTCCAGATTATCGCTGGGCCCGGGGATTCCTCGACAATATCGCTCAAGGACTTCACATTCAACAATGACACGCCCGGGGTGATCACCCAAGACGGCGTCATAAAAATTACACCATTGGCTTGGGTGAGAGATGCTCGTCTCGGTAATCTGCCGGCGACGCCGCGGCTGATTCGTCACTACCCGGAGCCACTTTGTGACCATGCATCTTTTATGGTGCTGGAGAATCATGAGCACATGGCAACTGTTGAAATTCGCAACTTACTGGGTCAACGGATCCGGGAGTTCATGATCGTCAGCCGGGGTCAACAGCAGTTGTCGTTCGACTGGGATGCTCGGGATGGACAGGGACAGATCGTGGCACCTGGAATATATTTTTGTGTGGTGAGGCAATCAGGCGAAATAACCGGCGTGGACAAGATGACGGTGATACGGTAAGCGTAGAATGATGGATCTGGTTTTCTGCGTTTGCCCAATGCGAGAGCCGTTGCCAGGGCGTGAGTCGTTCGCACGCACCAAACGATTCATCAGCCGTTTTAAGCATCTCGATCTCTCGCCATGGAACGAATGAAGGAGCCAATCCCTATTGAATTATGAATGATAGAGGTTGTTGAATATGCAAAGATCTACTATTGGTTTTTGGTTGCTTTTTTTTATAATGGTCGCCTCGGGCGCGGCCCAGGTTCAGGTAAGCCTGCCCGATACGACAGCGATGGTCAATACTCAGGTGTCCATTCCGGTTCGAGTGGGCGATGTTTCTGCTTATGAAATTTATTCTTATCAATTCACATTAAATTACAATAGCACATTGTTCACCCCGATTCGCGTGGAGAATGAGAAAACCATCGCCGCCAGTTGGGCGCCGCCGGTGTTGAATAGCAGCACCCCCGGATCGTTGATTGTTGGCGGCTATGGTGCCTATAAATTGACCGGCAGCGGTCGGCTGGTGAATATTGTTTTCGAGGTGATTGGTCAGGTCGATCAGACGTCGAATTTGACCTTCGGGTCGTTTATTTTCAATGTTGGATCGCCGCAGGCCAACACCGGGAGCGGTCGCATCAAGATCATCAATAACCAGGTGCCGGTGACGATTACGACCAATGTGCTAAATGGCACCCAGGTTATGGTCGATGGGGTCGCCCATGTCGCACCTTATCGCACCAACTGGGAAAAAGGCGCGGTCCACGAAATTTCAGTGGTATCGCCTCAGGTGATCAATAACAACCAACGCTATACCTTCCTGGCCTGGAGCGATCAAGGCAGTCAAACTCATACCGTATCGGTGACTGCGGCCGCGACCATCACGGCTAATTTCGGCGCCGAATACTATCTCACCTTGCAATCGCCGCACGGCAATCCCCGGGGCAGTGGCTGGTATCAGGCCGGCCAAACCGCCCAATTTTCAGTGGAAGGTTCAGTAATTGACGACAGCACCACGAAGCACGTATTTGCTTCCTGGACTGGCGCTGGCACAGGCAGTTACTCGGGAACCGCACGCGAAGCAAGCGTGGTGATGAATGGGCCAATTACCGAAACTGCCAACTGGACCACGCAGTATTTTGTCAATATCCTATCGGCGCAAGGACATCCTTTTGGCAGTGGCTGGTATGATGCTGGCGCATCGGCCAATTTTGGCATCGATTCGGTCACAATTAGGCAGCCCAGGGCTCATTATCAATTTCTGTCCTGGACCGGAACCGGCACGGGTAGTTATACCGGTAGCAATCCCAACGCCAGCGTCACGGTGAATAGCCCGATTACCGAGCGTGCCAATTGGGATGCCGAGTACCTGGTCGAGACAGGTAGTTCGCCGGAAGGTGTTTTGGCCGTGCCGGGAGCGAGATGGTACAAACAGGGGCAACAATTTACCTCGATCAAGGCACCTGCCTCTATCACTGCGAATCAGACGGTTTACTCGTTCAAAGGCTGGAAAGTAAATGCTCAACCTGTTCCTGGCAATCCAGTGACTGTAATTATCGATGAACCCAGACAGATCATCGCCGACTACAACTCGGAGGTTACCATTGTGGTGACGACCAATGTTGGTGCCGGCACGAAGGTGATTGTCGATGGGGAGGAGAAGCCGGCGCCATACACGGCAAGCTGGATTCTGAACTCCAGGCATAGCATCGGTGTGGTCAATCTCCAGTTGGGCAGCAGTGGCACGCGGTACGTTTATCAGCGCTGGAGTCATGGCGGCAACCAAACCCAGGAGGTGGTGGCGACCGCTAATATGACGTACTCAGCGGAGTTGGAAACGCAATATTACCTGGAAGTGAAGGATGAACCAAATGGCATCGTCAAACCGCGTGGGAGTGGCTGGTATCCTGAGCTGCAACAGGTGCGCCTGGATAGCGTCCCCCAGGCGAAACTTTTGGGAAACAGCAGCATTCGCCTGAAAAAATGGGTCGTCGATGGCGCAGATAGCCTGAAATCTGCCATTGTCATTGTGATGGATCGGCCCCACACCGCCATTGCTGTTTATCAAACGGGGTGGTTCATTGCGGGCAGTTTTACGTTTATCGGCAGCGGTGCTGTACCAGTAACCTTGCAGGTTTCAGGAGTTGAAAATTTTGAGGTGATAGGCAATGCGGATGGCACCTATTTGATCGCTGGCCTGTTGCCTGGCAATTATACTGTCACGCCAATTCATCGCAATTTTCGCTTCGAGCCGGCCAGCCGGTCTTACAGCCTTGCCGCCAATGAAGAATATCAATACTATGTTGCGTTTTACCATCCTACAGCGGTGAGCGATGACGACCCAGCAGCAGGCATCAGCGATAGCTATCAGCTCTATCAAAATCATCCAAATCCATTTTCTGAGACGACGGCCATTGAGTTCCAACTTCCACAGGCAATGAAAGTGACAGTGACGATCTATAACGTGCTGGGGCAGCAGGTACAGCAATTGGTCAACTGGCAACTACCGGCCGGGCGACATCGAGTACCATGGTCGCGGACCGATTGGCAGGGGCGACCGGTGCCTCAGGGGGTCTATTTTTATCGTCTGGAGGCGGGGCAGGTGGTGCAAATGCGAAAGATGATTATATTGTAGCCTATCCCAATGGATCAGGCCAAATTTAGGAACAGCTCCGGGACAACGAAAGGCAGCGATATCAAAGGGGGAAAGAATGGAAGCGCGGTGGCGAATGTTAACATTGATGTTGATAACACCCACGATACTGTCATACTTAGGGCTGGGAATGATCGCCCATGGCGAGGAAGCTTTCGCCGTTCAGCCGAAAATTCCCAATGCGGTCATGGGCAACTGGGTGCCATCGGCATCGTTTTTGGGTCTGCTGGATTGGGAACGCGTCGGTTATTACATGGGCAATGCTGGCGATGTGAATGGCGACGGCTGCGAAGACTTTTTGATTGGGACGTTTCATAATCGGCAGAACGGCTATGATGCTGGCGCGACATACCTGATTCTGGGAAATGCTTCCAATATCTGGGGCTATAAAAAGCGCCTGGAATATGCCGATGCCCGCTTTCTGGGCCAGGACAGCTACGATGCCTTTGGCTATTACGTGGCGGGCAATGGCGATGTGAACGGCGATGGCTACGACGATTTTTTGATCGGCGCACCTGCCGGCAATGAAGCTGGTGGTCCCAAACCCGGCCATGCGTTTCTATTCCTGGGAAAACCAAAACCCAATTGGGGCTACGATTGCGTCGCTAAAGATCGAGCTGATGCCTCGTTCGTTGGTCGGCGCAGCTACGATCATCTGGGCGAGGCCGTAGCGATAATCGGCGATCTCAATGGTGATGGGCTGGATGATTTCATTATTGGCGCGCCGTTCAATGACGATGGGACGTCCAATGGCGGCAAGGTGTATCTGTTTTTGGGCCAACGCAGCGGCTGGAAACGAAACACCGATATCGAAACTGCCGCGGCCAGTTTTATCGGAAATCGCTATGAGGGCTGGGCCGGTTATACGGTATCGGCTGCGGGCGACGTGAATGGCGATGGCGTGCCCGATTTTTTGATCGGTTCGTTTCGTCAAGATGATGTTGGCGGCAGGGTCTATTTGATTTTTGGACGCAAGCAGGTGAATTGGGGCGCCAATTTTCCGCTGACTTCGGCTGATGTCATTTTTGAGGGAGAGAAATCCTACGATCGGGCTGGCTGGAGTTTGGCGTCGGCAGGGGATGTGAATAACGATGGCCTGGCGGATTTTTTGATTGGGGCCATCGATAGCAAGGATCAAGCCGGAAAAGTGTATCTCCTCCTGGGCCAGGCCAGGGTCTGGCCGACCAGAATCAATCTGGCGGACGCGGA
Organism: uncultured Cytophagia bacterium; assembly: GCA_964647995.1. Lineage (GTDB taxonomy): Bacteria > Zhuqueibacterota > Zhuqueibacteria > Thermofontimicrobiales > Thermofontimicrobiaceae > Thermofontimicrobium_A. Next base: position 39,913 of record CAZYNP010000040.1, on the reverse strand, counting down.
TGCGTCCTGGCAAGGGGAGCGCTATGAGGATCAAGCGGGATGGAGCGTGGCCGGGCTGCCCGATGTGAATTATGACCATTGCGATGAAATTTTAATCGGCGCCTGGCATAACGATCGCAGCGGTCCCGATGCCGGCAAAGCCTATCTCATCTACGGTCGCAAAACCGGCTGGCAGCAGAATGTCTCTTTGCAGACTGTGCCGGATTATTTTTTAGGGGAGTACAATGGCGACTATGCGGGCTATTGTGTGGCCGGCAACGATGCCAATGGTGATGGCCTGGGTGATCTCTGGGTTTCGGCATCGTACAACAGCGATTATCGCTATCGTTCTGGCAAAATTTATGCATTTTTTAGTGAGCGCACCCATGTCGCCGTTGCCGGACAGGTGAAATATGCTGGCCGGGCGTGGTCGGTGCCCCATGTGAAGATCGCTTTTGGTTCAAGTTCCACGGATTCCATGCTGACCGATAGTCACGGAAATTTCCAGGTGGTCGCGCCGAGTCACCAGGATCTATGCCTTGCTCCCTCGAAAGATAAGGGAGAGGATTTTGATCCCAATAGCATTATCGCGTATGATGCCGCATTGGCGCTGCAGGCTGCGGTAGGATTGATCCAGTTGGATAGCTTGCAATATCAGGCGGCCGATGTCGATCAGGACGGCCATGTTCATGCCTACGATGCAGCGCTCATTGCCCGCTATGTGGTGGGTTATCAGGATGAAGGAATTGGCATCGGGGAATGGCGATTCGATCCACCCCGGCGATGCTATTCGAATATTCGTCGCGATCTTGATCGCCAGGATTTTGGCGCGATCATTGTTGGCGATGTGCACCGTGGTTGGCAGCCTCCGGACACCACCAGCACCTCGAGCCCGTTGAGCAAATTCGAGTCACCAACCATCGAAATTGCTGGATCGCAGCTTCGGCTGCCCGTTTCGGTTCCGGCGGGGATCTCCTGCCTGTCGTTGGAATTGCAGGTGCGCTATCCGCAGGAGCTCTGTTCGTTGACCGATATCGAGAAGATGGACCTTGCGGTTCCTTTCCAATTGGTCAGTCAACACCAGCCAGGGCAGGTTCGGTTGGCCCTCTATGGTGTCTCCCCGCTCCTGACGGGCGGCACACTCTGCCAGTTGCATTTCCAATTGAGCGATTCGTTGAGCAATGGTGGTGTCATTGAGATCGATCGGCTGCAAATCAATGACTTTCCACCCGTGAGTGCAACCATTTTGCTGCCGGCGGCAAGCACATCGGCGAGCCCAACGAGGCTGGCGCTGTTTCAAAATTATCCCAATCCATTTAATGCTCGAACTACCATCCGGTTCACCGTGGATCGGCTGGGTCGGGTAAATTGTTCTATTTATGACCTGAGCGGCCGGCTGGTAAAACAGTTGATCGATGATGACTGCTCCGCCGGGGAGTATCGGATCGTGTGGGATGGTACTGATGAACGTCATCAGCCAATCGCTTCTGGAGTATATCTTTGTCAGATCGATGCTGCAGGCAGAAGGCAATCATTCAAAATTTTATTAATCAAATGAGGCAAGCACCATGCGCACTACAGCTCTTTTTTCCATCGTGCTGCTATGCATCATGGCAGCGGGTTCAGCAATGTCCGATGTGAATGTTGCGCTGCCGGACACAACGGCGTTTTCCGGGGACACCATTCGTGTGCCTATCCGGATTTCGGATGTTACCGGCCTGGAAATTTACTCCTACCAGTGCAAGATACGTTTCGATTCCACTATCGTCAAAGCGCTGGCTGCGGATTCTGCCGGAACGCTAACCCAGGGTTGGGGCAAAACCTGGGTCAATTTGAATGTCGCCGGCGAAATGCTGTTGGGTAACTATAGCATTAGCCCGCTGGAAAAAGCTGGGGTTTTGGTCTACCTTCGTTTACTCATTGTTGGCCCGCCGGATAAAACCACCCAGCTAAAGTTTGAGGAATTCGAATTCAATTCAGGTGAGCCCAATGACGTGACCAAAGACGGATCGCTGGCCGTGATCCACCCGCCAGTGACTGTTCATTTTAGAACCAATGTCGAAACGGCCGTGCAGATTACGGTCGATGGTCGAATAAAAAACACCCCCTACGATACCAGTTGGACTTACGGTTCCTCCCATACCATCGGCAGCATTTCGCCGCAGCTTAAAACGGCTGATGATCGCTATGTTTTCAAAAGTTGGAGCGACGGCGGTGCCATGACGCATACCGTGACGGTCAAATCAGATACCACCTTTACCCTAACTATGAACGAGGAATTTCTGCTTACGCTCCAGTCGGTCCATGGTACTGTGAGAGGCAATGGTTGGTATGCCAAAGGTACCGCAGCGACCTTTTCGGTGGATTCGTTGGTGCAACAGGGCGACAGCCTGCGCTTTGTGTTCAAAAATTGGCAGGGAACAGGTGGTGGTAGCTACACCGGCCCCCAATGCAAAAACACGATTATCATGAATGGCCCGGTGACAGAGACCGCTGAGTGGGGCCAACAATATTTTTTGAAGCTTCAATCGCTGTATGGCAAGCCGCGAGGGCAGGGCTGGTACGACCAGGGCGTCTCGGTGAGCATCGACATTGATTCGCTAATAACGGTAGTTGATGGTACGCGGCGGATGTTCGTAGGCTGGATCGGCCAGGGCCAGGGCAGCTATTCCGGCAGCAGTCGGATGGCTACGGTGACCATGTTGGCGCCGATTCGTGAGCAGGCAACCTGGCGGACCGAGCATTATCTATGGCTCAAAACAGTGCCTGCGGGCATTGCTGATTTCAAAAATAGCGGCTGGTATTCCAGGGGTGACACCGCAGTCACCGATACGGCTCGAACCTTCATTGCCACCGAAGAGTACATCTACAAATTCAAGAGTTGGTCCATGGCCGGGGCAGCCGTGCCGGGCAATCCGATCCGGGTGGTGATGGATACTTCTCATATCGCCAAAGCGGTCTACAAAATCGATAGCGTCGCGGTTTCCCTCCGGACCGATGTGGATGAGCGACCCTCAATTTATGTGGACGGCTCCAGATACTCTACTCCATACACACGGTTCTGGTGCTACCGTTCGGAGCACACCATTGGAATCGATTCATTCCAATTTTCTGCCGACTCCACGGTTCGCTTCGTGTTTCGATCCTGGAGCGATCTGGGGAAACGAGTTCACCAGGTGAAAGCGGATAGCAGCTTAAAGATCACCGCACACTTAGAAAAACAATTTCGGCTGGCGATCAAAACCTACCCCGCCGGGTTGATCAATTTTTCAGAGTCGGGATATTACAGCCCAGGCGATACGGTGCGTTTGCCGCAGGTACCGGAACGCCTAATTGTCGCAAGTGATACGCTGCGATTCAAGGGCTGGCTATTGAACCGCCGCTACCTGCCCGGAAGTCGGTTATCGGTGGTAATGAATCACGCGCAGGAAGCCGTGGCTCTGTATCGGGACGCGCTTTCCATCAGTGGCCAGGTGGTGGATCGCCAGGGTCACGCCATCCCGCAGTGCCAGTTGTTGCTATCGGGCGATTGTCGGGATACATTGCAACTGGCGACCGAATCGCATTATGCGTTTCCGTACCTGCTGCCTGGCAATTATCGCATCACGCCAATGAAGGATGGCTGTCAGTTCATTCCGGTCTTTCGACAATTCCCCGTGCTGCAGGAGAGCAAGAGCGACCAGAACTTTACGGCCATTGATCGAGTGGCGCCAGCAATCCACCTGCTTCATCCCAATGGCGGCGAGCGATTGCAAGCCGGTCGGGCAGATTCGATTGTCTGGCAGGCCAGCGATAATGTTGGCATCGATTCGCTCTGGATCGAATTATCCTCCAATAATGGCGGAAGCTGGCTGCTGCTACTCAAATTGCAGGCGCAAAGTCACCATAGCATCACCTGGATGGTGCCCGAAACGGCCAGCGAACATTGTCTGCTCCGGGTCCTGGTGAAGGATTACGATGGCAACCAGGCCGAAGATGTGAGTGATGGCATTTTTGCGATTACCCCTGCTACCGGCTGCGCCGAAGGCCCAACGACGGCCAGGCCCAGTAAATTCGAAGTTTTTCCAAATTATCCCAATCCGTTCAATAGTATGACTGCCATTCGGTTCCAGATTCCCACAGCTTCGCAGGTCACTGTTAAAGTCTTGAATGCGATGGGACAGGAAGTCGTGACGTTGATCAATGAAAAGCTTCAAGCTGGTCAGCATCAGATCGATTGGAATGGCCGAGATTTGCAGGGAATGGTGGTAAGCTCGGGGGTCTACTTTCTTCTGGTCGAGATGGGCAATCGGGAGATAACACGGAAATTATTATATCTTCGATAATAGCTGGTTCCCAAAACCGACTGGCCGTCAGGTTCGGAGTGCTCGCCCCGTTTATCATCAGTGCTTTTGGCGAAGGTGCATTGACTGGGATCAACGCCCCTGGTGGCCTAATCCTTCCGTTGTGTCAATCGATCGAACTATTGGTGGCCATATTCTGAATTCGGCCGAGTAGTGTGGATTGCTGTTTTCTTGTTTGATTTAGCAAGCGATAATGTCGTGGCCTCATTTATCCGCCGCGCCGATAAACCATGTCTTCTCCCCATGGATGGCTGAAAACCTTGCCCGGCAGTAATTTTATCGATAAGGCAATTGATGGGTTGAGCCGTTTTGAGTGTTCGACATATTTTGCTCCCACTGCTCGAGGTTTGCCACGGTCCATTTTTTGCTTGAATTTTTCCGAAAAAATGTTATCTTAGGCAACGACTGACCGTCAGAACGGATCGTCGAGTTGACGATAAATTGGGAGCGATTTTTCCTGATGGCGGCTAAAGCAATTTTGCCCTCTGGGATGGCATTGATTCCGAGCGGGACAATTTTTTTAACCAGGGTTCGTGGCAATTATTCATGAGAGGGAGAGCAGAAATGAAACTGTTTCAACGCAGGTTATGGGTGGTACTCCTAACGCTATTATTAGTTATGCAACTAAGGGCTGAGGTGAAGATGATGGGTTTGGAGCTGATGCCGATGCCGGCAAAAGTGACGGCAACTGAAGGTAGGTTTTTACTATCGGACTCGTTCCGTGTCCGACTGGAAGGGGCAGGTGGGCAACGATTAACGCGAGGCACGATCCGCTGGCTGCAGCGGATGACGCAAGCGACCGGCTTGTTTCTGGCGCCGGAAGCTTTCACGGGCAATTTCAACGAGGCCGCGGCTTCCTGCGTGATTCAATGCCGGCGAGCGGGGAAGTTGACGCTAAACGAAAATGAATCCTACCACCTTCGGGTATCGGCGGATAGCATTCGATTGACGGCCGAAACCGATCTGGGTGCCCTGCATGGGCTGGAAACGCTGCTGCAATTAATACAGGCGGATAGCGAGGGCTATTTTATCCCGGCACTAATTATCGATGACGCCCCCCGCTTTGCCTGGCGGGGCTTGCTGATCGACGTGGGGCGACATTTTATGCCCATCGATGTGATCAAGCGCAATCTGGATGGCATGGCCGCGGTAAAGTTGAATGTTTTGCATTGGCATCTGACCGAAGACCAGGGCTTTCGGGTGGAGTGCAAGACCTTTCCTCGCTTGCACGAACTGGGGTCGGATGGGCAGTACTATCGCCAGGAGCAGATTCGGGAGATCATCGATTACGCGGCGGATCGGGGGATTCGGGTGGTGCCGGAGTTTGATATGCCGGGACACGCTACCAGTTGGTTTGTTGGCTATCCCGAGTTAGCCAGTGCGCCGGGACCTTATCAGATTCAGCGGGGCTGGGGCATTTTTGACCCGGCGATGAATCCGGCGCGAGCAGAAACCTATCGTTTCCTGGATCGCTTTTTTAAAGAGATGGCCGGTCTATTTCCCGATGAGTACGTGCACATCGGCGGCGACGAGAACAATGGTCGGCAGTGGAGCGCCAATGCCGACATTCAGGCCTTCATGCGGAAAAACAATATTCCAACAAATCACGCGCTGCAAGCCCATTTCAATCGCCGCATCCACAAGCTGCTGACCAAGCATGGCAAACGGATGATTGGCTGGGATGAAATTCTCGATTCGAATTTGCCAAAGGACATTGTCATCCATTCCTGGCGCGGTCGCCAATCGCTGATCCAATCGGCCCAAACTGGCTATCCGGTTATTTTGTCGCATGGTTATTACATCGATCTGATCCAATCGGCGGAATTCCATTATTTGAACGACCCGTTGCCCGCCGACACGCCATTGAAAGACGATGAAGCGCGGCTGGTTCTCGGCGGCGAGGCGACGATGTGGTCGGAATTTGTGTCGCCGGAGACGATCGACTCCCGCATCTGGCCGCGAACTGCTGCCATTGCCGAACGCCTGTGGTCGCCGGCTGCGGTGCGGGACGTGGAAGATATGTACCAACGACTGGAACGGATCAGCTTCCATCTGGAAAAACTGGGCTTGCAGCATGAAAAGAATTATGAGATGATGCTGCGACGTTTGACGAATAACACGGACATCTGCGCGCTGAAGACCCTGGTGGATGTGATCGAACCGGTGAAAATTTACAATCGACCGGCGCAACGAAAACATACGTCATTTTCGCCGCTCACCCGAGTCGTCGACGCCGCCCGACCCGATGCCCCCGTAGCTCGGGAATTTCGATGGGCCATGGATCGGCTGCTGAACAGTGCCGATAATGCCGATAGGGAAATGGCCGCCATTGAAGATCATTTGCTTCGCTGGAAAAATAACCACACCGCACTGTTAGCTACCGTCCGGGTGGCCCCGGTGTTGCAGGAGATCGCCGCGCTGTCCGAGGATTTGTCCGTTGCTGCTGGCATCGGCCTGGAAGCTTTGGGCTATTTGAGAAATGGCACTCGGGCAGAGCAAAATTGGGTACAGGCCAGTTTAGCAAAATTGCAGCAGGCGAAACAGCCGCGCGGGCAGACCGAACTGATGGTGGTCGAAAGCATTGAAAAACTGGTGCAGCAAGTTGGTTCGATGACAAATAAAAAAGAATAACCGATGGCCCATAAAAATCGGCTCTTGCTGCCATCGCCATGACCGAAGGCAGCAAGAGCCTGGTCCTGCAAGATCAATCAATGCATCCGGGCAAAGGCTTTCATGATCTCCAGCAGGTCACCACTCTCATACGTTAGCTCCCAATCGCCCGCTCGCCTGATTCCAGGATAAAATGATTTTTCGTGAACCAGTTCTTCGTTCTTCAATCGGAGAACCAGTTGGTATGGCGGCTTCAGTTTGTAAGGTTTATATTTTGTGAGATTGGCAAGTGCTTTCTGCACACCTTCGCGAATTTGCTCTCGCACCACTTCGGGATGCAAGCAGGGCGCGGCCTTTCCAATGCCCTCTTTTGTGACCACCGTTTCCACTTTCCAGTGACCCAATCGTGGCACTGAATTGGAAAGCCCTCAGAGGAGAACATAATTCTGAGGGCTGTGATTTGATTGAGGAGAAATACTATTCCCCGGTCAATGGGTCTTTCAATTTGATCTCGGTGATCTTTCCAAATTGCTCCAATTTCACCGGATGTTTTTCATCGCCCGCTTGACAGGCTTTCATATCGCCGACGATGAATACCGCCATCTGATCGGGCTGGATATATTTTTTTGCCACGCGCAGCACATCCGCTTTGGTAACGGCTTCGATCTTCTGGCGATACGTTTCTAAAAAGTCGAATGGAAAGCCATCGTATTCCAGCTCAGCCAGACTGCGCATGGAAGCAATGGCCGACGAAAACCGATCGGGGAAACTGTCTAAATAATAATTCTTAGCGGTTTCTATTTCCGCATCGGTTACCAGCTCCGATCGAATGCGCTTGAATTCATTCATGATCAGCGAAATGGCGTAAGGTACCGTGGCCGATTTGGTTTGAACATAGCCGGCAAATGTGCCCGGAAACAGATGTTCGGTATTAAAACGGGAGCCGGTGTTATAGGCCAATCCCTCGTCCGAACGAACCTTCGAGGTGATGCGGCTGGTGAAGCTGCCGCCGCCCAAAATAAAATTCATGATGTTGATGGCAAAGATATCCGGATTGGTGTCCTTGATGCCAAAATGGCCGATATTGATATAGCCCTGATTGATCTCCTTTTGCACCATAAACACGCCGGGTTTGTTTTTGACAACAACTTCGGGCACTTTGGGGAATCCAATTTTCTTTTGCGGCCAGCCGGCAAAGGCTGCTTCGATTTTTTTGAGCATCTCCTGTTTGTCAAAATCGCCGGCCACGGCCAGAATGATATTATTCGGCGCAAAATATTGGGCGTGAAAATTGAGCAAATCCTGCTGGGTGATCCGCTCCAGCGAGGGCCGGGTTTCTTCGCGAACCAGCGGATGATCGCCATAAAGCAGCTTGTTGAACTCTCGCTCTAACAATGGCCGGGGGCTATCGTTCTTGTTTTTCAAAGCATCGATCGCCCGATCGCGATACAATTTCATTTTGTCTTCAGCAAATACGGGATGCATCAGAACGTCGGCGAACAGCTTCAAGCCCTCGTCGGTGTCGCGAGCCAGCACCGACAGGCTGGCGCGGCCGGAGACCGACCTGATGGAAGTTTCGATCGACCCACCTAAAAATGCCAGCCTTTCATCCAGATCGTCGCCGCTGATGTTTTTCGTGCCACCGGTTCGCATCACCGAACCTGTCATCGCGGCCAGACCTATCTTGTCTGGTGGATCGTAAATCGAGCCGGTGCGAATCAGCGCAATCACATCAAAGGTCGGCAGCGAATGGTCTTCCTGAATGTAGACGATCATGCCATTGGGCAGGGTTACGCGGTAGTCCAGTGGTTTGGGTGGTGCAAATTTCAGGGCCGGAAAACTTAGTTTGGTTGGATGGTCCACGATTTGACCAAAGATATTGATTGCTGCAAATGAAATAAAAAGAAGTATGAACCACAGCGATTTCCTAATTTTATTGAACATGATCTACTCCTCTCTCAACTATATCGATAATGGCAATTCATTTTTTAAGCGGAAAACATGAAACCGGTCACCTTTGTGGGCAAACAAACGAATACGGTGCTCATCGCCCAATCGCCCTGGCCGGTGAATTTTATCAACCACAGGATCGAGTTAAAGCAAATGCTTAGCCGGACTACATTTTGGACGCACGATCTTTCTGGCCGGATTCCTTTCGCACCAGAATTCCCACCGTCCGATTGTCTTTGGTGAAATAGGTTTTGGCCACACGCATCACGTCATCGGCAGTTACTTTTTTGAGCCGCTCGATGGACTGTTGCAAATCGCGCCAGCCCAGACCGAGTTCAGCGCGACCCAACCGCGAAGCCAGCCCCATGGACGATCGCAGTCCCATGATAAAATTGGCCTCAGCCCGATTTTTTACTTTTTGCAGTTCATAATCGGACACCGGTTCCGTCTTTAGCCGCTCGATCTCTTCGTAGAGTGCCTGTTCCAGCTCCTCCGGTGTATGTCCTGCCATCACTTTGGGGCGACCGCCGAAAGAAAACTGGCCGGCGTACATCATACCACCGCCATAACCATACGCATCGATGGCAATCCCCTTTTCGATCACCAGTTTTTTGTATAGCCTGCCGGTGCGCTCATTCATGATGCCGCTAATCACATTGAAGACCTCATCATCGGGATGGCCGGCTGGCGGCACATGATACATAATGGTTACTGAAGGTGGTGCCGCAGCTTCGCCATAGATGCGTTTTTCGCAATATTGCTGGGGTTCTGTCGTTCGTACCGGTTCCGGATCCTGACCGCGGGGAACGCGACCAAAGTACTTTTTTGCCAGAGCAATAATTTCTTCGGGATTGATATCGCCGACGTAAACCGCGACAGCGTTATTCGGGATGTAATAGCGACGATTGTAATCGATCATGTCCTGCTTGGTAAGCTTTTGCAAATCCACGTCCCAGCCGATGACGCCCCATTCATACGGCGATGCCGAGTAAAAAGCGGCATTGAGTTGTTCCCGGAAGAAATAGCCCGGGCTGTTCTCACTTAGCCGTCGTTCTTCTCGGACGACTTCTTTTTCCGAATAAAACTCTCGAAAATAGGGATTCATCATGCGGTCGGATTCGAGCCACATTTGCAGCTCCACTTTGTTGGCAGGCAGCGTTACATAATAACCGGTAATCTCCTGTCCGGTGGAGGCATTGAGGCCAGTGCCGCCGTTTTTCATATACAATTCCCACAGATCATCTTTGATGATATATTGCTTTTCTACCTTCATCAAACTGTCAGCCCTGGCTTGCCAGATCTTTACTTTTTCCAGGTCGCCATTCTTTTTCCAGTATTTCTCCCGATAGATATTGGCCATCAGCTCATCGATCTGGCGGTTGATCTCATCATCCTTTTCAAAATCAGTCACCCCCATGACCCGAGTTCCTTTGAACATCATGTGTTCATGAAAATGAGAAATGCCAGTGATGCCCGGCCGCTCATATACGCTGCCCACGCGATAGTAGATGTGACAGACCACGCGCGGCACCTCATGGCGCTCGACCATCAGCAGCTTCAGCCCATTGTCCAGCGTGTACTCGATCACCTGGTCCTCCAGGTTCAGGGTTTGTGCCAAAACAATAAGCGGAAGCAAAAGAAACATTTCCCCCAATATCACCGCTCTGAATCGTTTCATAACTCACCTCCGAAATAGTGAATGAATGGAAAATGGTAGCTGGTTTTGAGGATTTATCCCCCTTCGCACGATAAAAATCATCCAACTCTCGTGAGATGGCCCTGAATAAATGGAATGATAACCCATTGCGCATGCCATTAATAAATCAAATATTTTTCTCTGACGCTCTTAAATTTTTCCAACTGCTCCTGCCAGGATACAATAATTTTTTCTGCCGAATCGCCTCGAATGACTGCTTTTCTCACTTCATCGGTACCGAAAGCTCTATCGAAGCTCGAAATGCGTGGTGTGTTGAAAATGTCTTTATCTGGATAGAACTGCTGAATCGTTGTTAAAATATGCACCTGGACCGCGGCTGGTTGAAAAGTGGTTTTATCGAGAATATGAATTTGTACACCGCCGCACTGCTCTTTAATAAAGCGCAGATAAAATGGGCGGAATGAAGTTGGGCGAAAATAAACACCAGCCAGGTTTTTTGAATTCAACTCTTCGGCCAAGCGATGGCCATCCATCCAGGGCGCGCCGATGAATTCAAATGGGGAGGGAGTCCCAACGCCTTCGGAGACGGTCCCCAGCTCACCGATGCAGCCAATTGCCGCCACCAGATATGCCGTTTCCGGATGCGGCACATGCGGCGAAGTCGGCACCCACAACAGGCCAGTTTCCTCATACGTCATATCACGGGTCCAGCCTTCCAGTGGCACCACGGTCAAGTTGCAGTTAATACCAAATTCTCGATTGAATAACTGTGCCAGCTCGCCCACGGTCATGCCGTAGATGTATGGAATCGGATAGAGCCCGATAAACGATTTGAATTTCGGATCGAGCACATTGCCCTCCACGCGATTGCCACCCAGCGGATTGGGCCGATCCAGAACGATAAATGGAATATTTGCGTCCCGCGCCGCTTCCATCGCATAGGCCATGGTGTAAATATAGGTGTACGCTCGGGAGCCGATGTCCTGAATATCATACAGCAGGATGTCGACATTCTTCAGCATTTCGGGGGTCGGTTTGTACGTTTCCCCGTACAGGCTATAGACGGTGATGCCGGTATTTTTATCCGTGTAAGTTGCGACACGTTCACCACCGGGAATATCGCCCCGAACGCCATGCTCGGGACCGAACAATGCGACCAATCTCACCCCGGGAATTTCATTCAGGGCATCGATAGTCGATTTGAACTGTCGGGTAATTCCGGTGGGATTGGTGATCAGTCCGACTTTCTTGCCATGAATGAGGTGGAGTTGTTTTTCGATGAGCACGTCGATGCCGGGCTTGATAGGGGGAGGGTTTTTTGATTGTGCCCATGAGTTATCGCTTGCGGCGGCCGATACGAGAATGAAAAATAAAGTTGACACCATCATAATGAAATAGTTTTTTTGCATGTTTGCCTCTTCTATCAATGGCCTGTTCGATAATCTTCGATAATCATTTTTGCGTTATGACTCGATTGTCTTTGAAATCTCAAATCGCAAGTTTGAGATTTCAAGGAACGATTGGATTTTGGCTGCTGCCCCAAAATACTAAAACTTTCACGTCACAAAATCCAGAAAATTGGCGCGATTGATGGTTTCGAAATGAGTGTTGGCATAGGTCTCAATCCAATCCTTAGGTGCGCTGGCTGTTTTCTCGCCCCACTTGAATTCATAACCCCACAGCTCACCGCCATACTCCTCGACAAAATCGATCTCTTTGCGGTCGTAGGTACGCCAGAAATAATAATTGGCATAGTGGCGTTGATACGCATTGCGTTTTCGACGTTCATTGAAGATAAAATTTTCCCAGAGCATTCCCACATCATCCCGGCTATCAAAATGATTGAAATTATTGATCAAGGCATTCCGAATGCCATTGTCGCAAAAATAGTAACGATTGGTTTTGATCACCTCTTTTCTCAAATTTCTGGAAAAGCCACCGACTCTTTTGATGATAAACACCTTTTCCAATAGATCGAGGTATCTTTCTACGGTGCTTTTGGCGATGTCAAGCGCATTACTCAATTCGTTAAGAGAAACTTCTCGACCGATTTGAAAAGCTAACAGCTTTAACAGAGCATTCAGTTTGGCAGAATTCCGAATATTTTCCAGCATCAACAAATCCTTCAACAGGTAGGAGTCCCGCAGCGAAACCAGGTGTTCGATTTTCTCAGTTTCATTTTTTGCAATAAGTGTTTCGGGAAATGTGCCAAAGATCATGAATTCTTCCAGCCGTTGCAGTATTTCCATCGGTCCAAATTGATCTTTGATTTCCAGCATGGATAGCGGATAGAGCATTTCAATCCGTTGCCGTCCAGTCAAAGGCTCGCCCAATTTGTTGGAAAGGTCGAAAGAGGAAGAACCGCTGGCCATGACTTTGAGATGGGGCGAATGATCCACCAACAATTTCAGTCCCAACCCGATATCTGGAATATGTTGCGCTTTGTCAATGACGACCAGATCATAAGCGTCAAACGCGCTTTTGATGCGCTGCACGCTTTGCGATTGAAAGATTTCCGCAAGCGTCATATCTTCGCCCGTTCCCAGGAAATATTTGCCGGAATAGCTCGACAAAAATCGTTGAATTAAAGATGTCTTACCAGTACGCCGCAGGCCGTAAAGCACTAGGACTTTGCCGGGTTTTAAATAATACTCGATTTTATTTTCATAATATCGTTGATACCACATGCTGTGCCTTTTTTATGAATTTGACAACTAATGTGTCCAAATTTCATTTAATTTGTCTGATTAACTGTCCAAATTTATGACAGTCACTGATAAAATGCAAGCGATTTTTGAAACGTGAAGTAAAACCTCGCTCACCTGGGCACGACCCAAAAGGCTTTCCTAAACCTTCGGGAGTTAGGAAAATTTACCTACCCGGGACTGAGCGATTACAAAATGAATGTCGCTCCTCATAGCGACTCAAAGATTTTCGAGGTGTCTTTCCCAGCCGATGACCTTCCCCTTTGAGTATTGCTGCGTCTCCGTTCCGCCATAGAGCAGCACGGAATAGTTTGATGAGGCGCCGGTCAGGTCTTGGCAGAATTGTAGCCTCTTAAAAAAACAGGATGCATGGTGCTGCTGGATTTGATTTCCACCGCGGTCATCTTCGGTCCTGATTCGATGATGCCGTCGATCTGATGTCCGCCGCTGTCTCGCCAGAACTACAAATTTGATTGCTTGAATATAGCAATAGATCGCATGAATGTCGATCCATGTCTTGCAAGTTAGAAATGCTAATACTATTTTGAACGATCGAACCAGGCTGCTGATTCAGCCAGTGATAACAATTCTAACTGCTGCTAATTTTTCTAATTTCAGTTTAGCCCACTGCTGCGTGATTTCATTATTTTGCCTGGTGATTCATTCGCCGATGGATTTCTCATACCGCCAGAACACCCGCGTCAATCTGGCATTGGCATAATGCAGATAAAATGGAATCGGCCCCACCCAGGGGATGATCGAAACCCTGTGCCCCTGCTTTTTCATATCGTTCAGGCATCGTTTCAACAGAATTCCGCCGATGCCCTTGCCTCTCAGGACTGGATTGGTGCCCATGGGACCGAACCAGCCGGTGTTCAAATTGTTGGCGTCATAAGCCGAAAAGGCTTCAATTTTGCCGTTGTATTCGGCGATGTGAAGGCTAATGGGATTGTTTTTATAGGTCGTTTGAATTTCGGGCAACCAGGCCTTGAAGTGATTCACGATGAGGTTCTCCACCAATGGCCAATCTGCCTCGGTCGCGCGGCGGATGAAAATGTGTTCCTGCTCGAGTTGTTGCTCCTCGCGGCTGGTGTCAAAATTCTGATTTTGGAGATCGACTTCCAAATTGGCGGTATCGGCAAAGCGTTTAAAGCCGTTCCGCTCCGCAAAGGCAATGGCCTCGGTATAGCGGGGATCGATGCCCGGCTGAAGATAATTGGGATTGCAATCCAACAAACGGATGGTTTTTACCCCCTGAGATTTCATCTGGGCTTCGATGTCCTTCAGCAGCATGGTGGCGATGCCCTGGCGCCGATAAGTCTCCTCGGTGGCGAATAATTTGATGTAGCCACGTCTGAGATTTTGATCGACCTGGCGAATCAGACCCTGCATGAATGCCACGATGTTACTCTGCTCCGCCGCGATCAGCGTTAGCGTGGGATCGAAATCGGCATCGCCAAAGGTTTTTTCGTGCAGCAGAGCAACGGTAATCGGATCGTAGAGCGCATTTCGGTTCCAGAAGTCGACCAGGCTCGGCAGTTGTTCGGCCTGTTCTAATCGGAGAATTTCCAGCATATCATGTCCTATGGGAGTGTGAATTTTTAGCTCTAATTTACAAAATAAATTTTAAGATGCAAGGGGTTTGTGAGGAATTGATGGTTAAATCACTATTTTGATCTACAGCGTAGGCCTATTGCTTAACGACACCATCCCGCAAAGATACAGAGTGCCAACAAAATCTAATGCCTCCTGGCCAAAATCATGCTGAATTTGCCGCAGCGTCCTTTGCCCATTCAGATTGTCGAGAATAAATTTAGCCTGGGGAGTAACGGCGAGAATTGAATGACCCTGGAGCAGTACATAACCAAAGCTTTGGGATCTGATTTGACATTGCAATAACGGATAACTGGCTTCACATAAATCCAGCTCGATAGGAGATTGTATATGATCCTTTAGAATTGGCTTATGAATTAATGGATCCTGCTGCGCATTCAAAAGCTCAGCCTGGGCGCGACAGCCGCCATGGCAAATTTCTAACTGAGAGCAATCATTACATTGCCCCGGCAGCATTTCACTCCATCGGTTCATGATTTCATTATGCCAGATGACTTCAATAGGTTCTTCCAAAATATTGCCAGCAATCGTTGGCGAATGGTTACAGGGCCGAAGATTGCCCCCGGGATCAATGGTGCATGAAGCAATGCCTGCCCAACAGCCACTCGATAAATTCCTGGCAAAACATTGAGGAAAACAGTTGCCGTATTTGATTGGGGAATGCTGAAATCCGTTAACCGATCGCATCAGGTCCTCGATTTTTTTCATCGCTATTTGGATTTGCCATTGGTCAGGAGATATATCAGGTGTATAAGGTCCGATGTAGCGATTAAAAACCGCACGTCGAGCGCCAAGCATTTGAGATAGATTAAAAATCGCTTGAATTTGATTGTAATTATACCGTGTTAAAACCGTGCTGGTATGGATACGCAAGCCCTCCCTGACTGCTCGTTTGATATTTTCACAAGTCTCCTCGAAAGAGCCAGGGGCACTGGTAAAAGCCTCGTGCGTGGCCGCATCCGAGCCATGCAGAGAAACCAACAAACCGCCACATGTTGATGTTGATTTGAGTAAATCAATTATTGCCTGCGGATTGGACCAGCGGGCGTTGGTGAAGAGGGTGAATTGGATATTTTTTTTAGCTAAAAAGCTAACTATATCAGCAAATTCGGGATGGAGGGTGGGCTCGCCGCCAGTGAGTTTCAATATTTCGATAGTTGGGGCGATAGAATTCAATATCTGTTCCCAGTTCGAAGTCCTATGGTAAGCATTTTTGCTTAAAGAGAAATTGCTACATCCTTTGCAATTGTTATTGCATTCCGATACCAGTTCGAAGGAATAAAAAATAGGGGTACTTAAAAAAGCCATAATCCAAAGCTCATCCTAAAATACGATTTTTTCCATCTTCACCCAATCGTTCGCTCATTAAAGCAGGAATATCTTCATCTTGCTTTAAAATAGATTTCAAGTTTTCCAGTAAAATCTTTTTATCTGTATCAAAACTGCTTCGCAGAATTTTTTTATAGGATATTATCCTGGCTCTAATTATTTTTTTATTTTGACGTTTTTGATCCTTCTCTAAGCAGTTTAGCAAATGATAAAGGCTCTCGGCGATGAAATCCGCTTGCAAATTGTCTGAAAGAGGCGGATTTAAGCTAACACCATCGACATTTTTATTCTCAAGCCAGGTATCGTATATCGCATGAGCCAGTGCGTGCAATTTTAAATAGCGACCGCTATTTTCATCTATTTGCAACTGAACTAAGATTAATTTTCGAATAATTGCATCATGATAAAATGGCATCGCTGAAGTAGGGGCGCTTACTAAACCAGTATTGACCAGATTGGTAATAACTACCAGGGCATCATCCTTAATTTTTGAAAATGGCTCGAGCAATTCTTGGATTGTAGAACTACCAATAATCTTCCCTATTTTTTCTTGAATATTGGCGGCATGCATTTTTTTGATTGCAATTTTCATAAGTGCCCGAATTGTATTAACATGAAATCGTCGGAAAATTGTCAATATCTTCAACATCTCTTTTAAATTTTTGTCATCTATCTGATTAAATATATCATCTATAAAAGGTGCTGCACAAGTGTGAAATGATTTCTTCTTCATTTCGAAGGATATTTGCATTTGATCTTTATCGAATGCCAGAACCCAATTACCATTTGGAGGATTGTATAACATTTTTTCGATTACTCCTGGATGCCCGCAGCTAAGAGAGGAAATCTCTATGGTTAAGACCTCCTTCTCAGCATCTTTTAAAGCAATATTTTTTAGTTCATTCATTATAGAGTTACGAACAATTTGGCTGTCCAGTGGAGTTAATTTTATAATTTTATAGTTGCTCCAATCCCATTCGATATATTGACCCCGCCAATATCGTCTCGGGTTTTGAATATATCTACCGGCAAAAATCGCACGGCATATTAAATGGGTTCGTCGAAGAGCATCCATTAAGGGTGAAATAAAATTATCCTGCAAATATTTTACCGCTGGTGGATTGCACTCAATCGCATCGAACAGCAAAATTATATTTTTGTTTTTATTAATTAGATGTGCTATTATTTCCTGAGGACTGCGAATTTCTATGACTCTTTCCATAAATTGCTCTGCAATACTATCAAAAATTAGTAACGGATTTTTTGAATAATCATCAATTCTTTCGTTTAAATTAATCAGAATACAAACCCAATCATCCTTTTTTTCATACTTGTACCAATTTTTTACTTCCCCTATAAGTCTACTTTTGCCGTATCCTGAAGGAGCATCGATGGCCATAAGCTTTGCTCCTCCTGGATTTTTGATTTCGTCTAATTCGTGTTGTCGATTGATAAATTCAATTTTAAAGTTACTAATGTTATTTTTAGTATTTTTGTTTGAGTCTGTAATATTGCTTGTTTTCATACGACGCTTCATTTCTTCATTGATCTTATTTATTAATTTTTTAATTCCATCTTCATGGAAATAATCTATATATTGAATTTTTTTAAAGCTTTCCGGATAAGGATAATTATCAAAACGTAATGGAATTAAAAAAATGCCATATTCAGGACATTTTTTGTTAATTTCAAGAGCCAATTTCCACTCAGCTTGAACTTGTCCAAATTTCAATATTGAATTTTTTGATAAGCAAATGACAACAAAGTCAGATTCGCTAATAGCTTTTTCAATTTGTAATTCCCAATTTTCACCAACTGATAATTTTACAGAATCTAACCAAGGATCGAAGTTGGCTTTTTTTAAGTGCTCGAAAAGTTGATCTACTATATTTTGATCTTCTTTAGCATAACTGATAAAAATTTTAGGAACAATTTTTTCATTTTCTCCCCTTTTTTCATTTGCCTGGCTACACGCGCAATCTCCTAAATAATCATTTTGGGCTAATGAATGATCTGGTTCAGTTTTATTAGCATTTAGTCTCACTTCAACTTTTTTATGCTTTGGCTTTTGGTCGAAAAAATCTATCAGAAATCCATTATTGTTCATCTCAATGCCTCCTCTCTTAGGAAAGGATAATCTCGACTCAGTGCTTCCATCTTTTCAACAAACCCAGGATAGCTATCTGATAGTTTCATTCCTTCAACTTCTTCCGCGTTCCAGCGATCGATCAAAAATTTACATTTCTGTTTGGCAATTTCATGCCTCGGCAGTTTTAAAATATATTCGCCTGTCCAGTTCACAAATTGATCATAAACCAGGTTCTTTTTCGCCGAGGTGTGGCCCATTTCATGAGGATCGGGACGCAAGATGAAAATACACGCGTTAGCGGCAGATTCGAAAGCTTTATTATAATTTTCCTTTTTGAATAGAACACGGAAAATGGTCATTTGAGCTCGCGCGTACAGATAGTAATATTTATTATCAAGAGCTCTTTTACTCGCTTTATTCGCGCAATTTAGTGCTTCATCCAAATCGCCATTTTCAAAATAAAGTATACCTAAATCTTGCAGGTTGTCGATTTGTTTTTGGATGTCTCCTATTTGCTCTGCAATCGCTAAGCTCTCTTGATAATTTTTTATGGCTTCAGGGAATTTTTTTTGTTGGCGCAACAGCGTGGCCTTCTCGTTAAGCGCTTCTAAAAGATTTGGTGGATTGGAGAGAAACCGAAATATGCCAATAGCCTCATCCAGCATCCGGGATGCTTTTTGATATTCCTCTCGATCTGGATTAAATGGCTCGCCAACGTGCGCTTCTTTATAGTGTCCCCATTGGCGCATCAAGCGACCATAGCCAACGCAGGTAAGCGCTTTCCCTCGTCTGCTTTGGGCCTTAGCAAATGAAGCGAGAGCCTTTTCAAAATATCTTTCAGCCTCAGGGGCACGCAATAAATCTGTATATATAATACCTAATACATTGTAGCTTAATCCCAACTCGTAAGGACTTTTGATTCGCTCTCTTAATTTAAGGGCGATGGTGCACTGGGATAATGCTTCTTCATTATGACCCAAGCGATTGTAAACATAGCCTAAGTTATTCCAGGTTCGGGCGATCCTCGAATATGCTTTTTCCCCGACATCCTGATAGTGTTTCAAAGCTTTTCGATAGTAATCGATGGTATCATAATATTTGTTTTGACTCCGAAAGGCAAACCCTATGTTATTACATAATCTCCCAAACAATAGCTTTATCGGTAGATATTTTGAATCATTAGAGGGTAGATCTTTTAATCTTATTTCGAGTTCTTTCTCTAAATCCTTTCCAATTTTAATTGCATCGTCGGCTTTCCCTGAGTCTGTGTACAGTACGATCAATCGTGTAATGGCCTCGATACGTAATTCCTCCTCACAATCACGATTTTTGATTAGGTCATTAATAGTATCAATCGCTTCGCTATATCTTTCCCGTCGATGAGCTATAATTGCTTTTCGGAACTGATATTCTCGCTGCATTGGCGGAGTTAACTTCTTTTCTTTTTCGGCTATTTCTTTATTTATGCCTTCCATAAAAGTGATATCGTACCTATCGGTAGCCTGTTGAAAAAGTTGTTTGGAATAAGCAAATGCCTGCTCGAGATCATTATCAAGCCAATAATATAAACGTTCCAAACTGAGATTTTGTCGTTCGATTGGGTCATGTAGTGTTTGATCAATTTTCTTGCCATAGTAATCTATTATTTTATTTTCCCAATCATGGCGCAATTCACTCAAGGGGTCTGCAATTGGCCAGACATATTTGTTAACGAGATCTCTCATTTCATCATGGAGAGTGCAACTACATAATTGATTTTCAATGGCAGGACGATATTTAACAAAAGAAAACTTTTCCAACTTTTGCATCACTTCCTGTGGCTTTATGTTAGTTTGATTCAATAATAATGCCAATATTTCATCATTGAATCGGCGGTGAAAATGGGCCATGGCTAAAATTGCATGGTCTTCGGGGTAATGAAGCTTTTGGACTCGTTCAACCATAAATCTTGCAAATTGCTCTGGAGTATGGTCGGCAATCAATTCTTGAATCGTATTCCCATAGCGAAGCCAATCGATGGTTAAGGCAATATAAATCGGTCTTCCATTTGAAAGCGCAGCAATCCTGTTCACTTCATTGTCAGAAAATTCAAATCCTTCACTTTTAAAATAATCATTTACTTCATCTGGAGAGAGCGCTTTCAGTTCCAGTGGCTCAACAATTTCTATTGGTGTTACTTTAACTGGTCGGCGTCCGGCAATTACGGCTATTGTTTTTGTTTCAGCTTCTTCAAATCGAGGGAGTATCTTTTCCCAGAATCTAAGAACGGCATCGCTAACCAGTTCAGCAGTATCAAAAAATAAAATAATTTTGGTTGCTGAAATTTTTTTGTAAATTTTAATAAACAGTTCTATCAATTCTTTTTCTTTATCCTGGAGGGCTGAGGCTGGTAATTCCTCTTCTTGCTCTAACATCTGGTTATATTTTTGTAATTCATCCTTAAAAGGCGTAAAGCTCTCGATGGCTAATTGATCGGCAATGCCCTTAAGAATACCAAGTTCCCGCTGATGTTCGGTCCAATAAAAGTCGATCGGTTTCTCGATAAAAAGAATGTTCTGTCCGGATTTTTTTCGTTCTTTAAGAATTTCGATATATCGTTCCATTAATTGAGTTTTTCCCAGCCCGCCAGGTCCATAAATGTTCAAAACCCACTTTTTTAGCGATGTGTCATTTAACATGTTTTCAAAAAGCTCAATCTCCCTTTTTCGTCCAATAAAAATTTTCGGACTATAAATTTGTTCTGCCATAATGCCTCCTTTCAGGCATGGATTTATGATTTTGGGTTGTCCAAAAAGCGCGCTAGAAGCAATTCGTCGTGGTAGATACCATCTATTTTAAATTGTTTTTTACGTCGACCTTCCTTCTGGAAGCCAAATTTTCTGAACAGTTTCAACGCGCCGAGATTTGAAGCGATGATGGCCGCATTTAATTTTTCAAACCGAGCGAATTTAGCCCATTCAATACCGTAAGATAGCATCGCAGATCCAATCGCTTTTCTTCTCCAGTTACGAATTATCGAAAGGCCAATTATTCCTACGTGCCTTCCTTTTGGGCCGTACCATTCAGAGAATAACCGCAAATGCCCTATAACTTCCGTGCCAACATCAGCTACAATAAGCAAATCTCCACTGTTTTCATCAATAGATTTTTCCAATACTTTTCGCCACTCATGGGTTAAGACAAAACTGTCGGAATAGAGATATATTTTCTCTTTGCATACCGCTTCGATATTGGTCTCTATAATTTCTGCATCCGATGGCTCTGCCGGTCGAAGTTGAAAGGGGATGCCTTCTTTCGTTTTGTATTCACGCGTATAGCGAAAGCTGTTTTTCAACTCGCTGCAATGCCTCCTACTGACCGAGCTTTATTATTTTGACTCATCGTAAGTCACTTTGCCCAAGCAAAGAATTGGAATAATAGCATGGTACGGAAACAGTTCCAATGACTTTTCCTAAACCCCAAACTTCTGTCGCATGACTGTTATACCATAAGTATAGCTGCTTGCGCTCATCTGCGCTTAATTTGTAGGGCGATTTGTCAGGATTCATGTACAATAAATCATAGAGTATCATAAGATAGGTTTGTCGATTGAATCCCATTAAGCCTGGCGTTGGTAAGTAATAGGCTTTCGTGTCTTTGCCACAAACCAATCCCGGCAGCGCACCCAATCCGGCAAATTTGCTGCTCATGATGAAAAAATCAGCTTCCGGGACTGACTGTCCATAGATATATTCAATCAATTCATTTCTCGTTGGTGATCTTTGGTAAGTCTGATAGAATTGAATAGCTGCTATTGCAGTATCATAGCCCACCACGGGTTCGCCACCGATTCCAATAAATAAGGCACGAGAAGTATGATTGCGAGTGTATTCCTGCAATTCTTCAGCCCACGGTATTACTTGACTAGAAAGAGTTTCGCTCAACACTGAAATATTGCCATATATCTTAATCCGAATATCTAAGGATTTATAGAAATTTAAACATTGGTCATTTGTAAAAATAAATCTGATCGTTTCTAATGCAACCTTTTGACCATAAGAAGATTTCCTGGATAATACTGATCGACTGAATAGTGGGATGAACAATGAGGATAAGCCGTAACGAAAAAAAATTTCCAAAATTTTAAGATAAGCAGATGTGTGTTGATAAATCAATTCGCTAAAGAATTCTTCGGTATTTTCTTGTAGGTCAGTTGCGGCAAGCAGAAATCTACGATTACCATCAGGTACAAAAATGCCTACACACGGTCGACCTTTCTGTTTTACCAGGTCGACAATTTTTTCAGCAGGGAGATTTAAGAAAGCATCTCGCTCCAAATAACCGCTCCGAAAAAATTTATTTAGCCGCAACATTTTATTTACCAACATAGGCGGCAATTTGCGTAGCTTGGGCTGGCGGTGTTTGTCAAAGAAAACCGATTCATTACCCTGCAGAAAATACGTAAGAGCTTGGTATGGTTCTTGGATTGAGCATATCTTTATTAGCTCCGTTTAATTATAAAAAAATTAATCCAAAAAGTCAAGAAAATTTTTTAACAATTAAAAATAAAGGCAAGGCATAAAAAAGGAGAGATTGCCATGTTTTTAATAAAGCTGAGCCAATGACTTTTTCGATGGGCTTCTCTTTGCTGAGAAGAATAATAAAATAGTATAGTTGATTTTCATTTTGAGTTAAGGATTGCACATGTGATTCGGGGGATCGTGACGTTTACGTTGCAGAGTGTTTTTGTGCAACGTCAATCCGATTAACTGCCCGCAGCAACGCTGCTTTGGCTCGCTCCAGATCAGTATCAGCGGTTTTTTCCTTTAATCGTTTTTCGGCACGACTTTTGGCTGCCAGTGCCCGTGCTACATCGATCTGGCTCGCCTCTTCGGCAGTTTCGACCAATACCGTTACTGAATGAGGCAGGACTTCCACCGTGCCGCCGCTGGTGGCAAAATATTTGGTCTCGTGTTCTAAATCCACTTTTATTTCGCCGGTGCGCAGGGTGGTGATGAACGGAGCATGTCCAGCCAGCACTCCAAAATAGCCTTCCGTGCCCGGCATCCGAATATGCTTCACCTGGTGTTGATAGATAATTTGAAAAGGTGTGATAATTTCCAGTTTGAAATACTTGTCGTTCAATCCTATATCCCCAATCGGTAGTCCTTAATCCCCCAATTACCCAATTACCTAATTACCTAATTACCTAATTGCCCACTCCCGCAGTTACCATTATTTCATCTTCTTCGCCTGCTCCACCGCTTCCTCGATGGTGCCCACCATATAGAAAGCCTGCTCCGGCAGATGGTCGTATTCGCCCTCCACCAATCCCTTGAAGCCTTTGATGGTGTCTTCCAGGCGGACATATCGTCCCTCGCGGCCGGTGAACTGCGTGGCCACGAAGAATGGCTGGGACAGGAACCGCTGGATGCGACGGGCCCGATTGACGATGATCTTGTCGTCTTCTGATAGTTCTTCCATGCCCAGGATGTTGATAATGTCCTGCAGTTCTTTGTATTTTTGCAGAATCTCTTTTACCCGGCGAGCGGTCTGGTAATGTTCATCGCCAATTACTTTGGGATTCAAAATGACCGATGTGGAATCCAATGGATCCACGGCCGGATAAATGCCGATTTCAAATATTTTTCGGGAGAGCACCGTCGTGGCATCGAGATGGGAGAAGGTCGTTGCCGGTGCGGGATCGGTCAGATCGTCGGCCGGGACGTAAATGGCCTGTACTGAAGTGATCGAGCCTTTCCGGGTAGACGTGATTCGTTCCTGCAGTTCACCCATTTCTGTAGCCAGGGTCGGTTGATAGCCTACGGCTGACGGCATTCGGCCCAACAAAGCAGAAACCTCCGAGCCAGCCTGGGTGAAGCGGAAGATATTGTCAATAAACAGCAGCACATCTCTGCCTTCATCGTCCCGGAAATACTCGGCCACTGTTAAAGCGGAAAGGCCAACCCGTAAACGAGCGCCAGGCGGCTCATTCATCTGGCCAAAAATCATGCTGGTTTTATTTATAACGCCCGACTCCTTCATCTCCAGCCAGAAGTCATTACCCTCGCGGGTGCGCTCACCAACACCGGCAAACACGGAGTAACCACCATGTTCCTTGGCGATGTTATGCATGAGCTCAGCAATGATAACCGTCTTGCCCACTCCTGCGCCGCCGAAAAGCCCGGTCTTACCACCTTTGGTGTACGGCTCTAATAGGTCAATGACCTTAATTCCTGTTTCGAAAATGCTCTCTGAAATTGTAAAGTCCTCGAAGGTCAGTGGCTTGCGATGAATCGGATCGTACCTTACCGCATCAATGGGGCCCAATTCATCGATGGGTTCGCCGATGAGATTCATCACCCGACCCAGGGTCGCTGGCCCCACGGGCATGCGGATGGGCACGCCGGTATCCACCACTTTCATCCCCCGCACCAGTCCATCCGTAGAATCCATGGCCACGCAGCGCACGATCCGTTCGCCCAGGTGTTGTTGAGCTTCCAGAACGAGCCGCGAATTATCCTGTCGCTTGATTTCCAGGGCGTTCAAAATTGGCGGTAGCTCCGAGTCTTCAAATTGAACGTCAATTACCGCACCGATGATTTGGGCAATTTTTCCCTCTCGCATGTATCAAAACCTCTAATTTTATGCTGTATTTCCAATCCTCGAATTTTAATCTTATTTCAGGAAGATGAGGTTGGATATTGGATATTAGCAGACAAATAATTTCTTTGATATCCCAGGGCCAATTTCAATTTCTCATACCCAGTATCTTACTTCCAAAATCAAACCTTCAACGCTTCACTTCCCCCGACAATTTCCAGCAATTCTTTGGTAATGCTTTCCTGCCGAATTCGATTGAAACGCATGGTCAACTCGGTGATCAGCTCTTCCGCATTTTCAGTGGCATACTCCATGGCCGTCATTCGGGCGCCCATCTCTGAGGCGTAGGATTCCAATAGCACCCGCCAGATCTGGATATTTAAATTTTTCGGACAGAGATCATCCAGAATGCTCAGTGCATCGGGTTCAAAAATAAAATCCGCTAAGTATTTTTTATCCTCGGGAACGATGGGAATAATCGGCAGGAGCTGCTCCACGATCACGCGTTGTTGGGCCGCGGATTTGAATTCGTTATAGATTAAATAAATCCGATCCAATTTTTCCTGAATGTACAGCTCTCTCAATAAGTCAGCGATGTTGACTGCCTGCTGAAACTGCAAATTACGAAAGAAAGATGTATATTCGCCGATGGCCTGATAGTTCCGTCGCTTGAAATAATCGCGTCCTTTTCGCCCGATCAAAACCAGATTCAATTCTTGATCGCTCAATCGGGCAAATTCCGCTTCCGCATGGCGAATGATGTTCATGTTAAACGATCCGCAGAGCCCTTGATCTGCCGTGATGATGACATAGCAGACTCGCTTTGGGTCGCGCACCGCCAACAACGGATGCAGATTTTGATCCACTTTGCTGGCGATATGACCCATGATGCCATTGAGCCGCTGGGCATAGGGCCGCGCCTGAATAATGCGCTGCTGGGCGCGACGCAGTTTCACCGCGGCAACCATTTTCAGCGCTTTGGTGATCTGCTGGGTCTTTTTAACGCTACCAATGCGACGTTTTATATCTCGAAGTGCAGCCATGGTTTTGAGTTTGGATTTACGATTTTCGATTCACAAGTTTTGGTTTTAAGGTTAATCGATTGGAGAGCGGCGCGTCACGCACTCACGCTCCCCATAAAGTCCTGACACGCAGCCTTTAAATCCGCTTCCAATTCTGGCGTTAATACTTTGCTCTCAGCAATGCCATTGAGAATATGCAGATATTTCGCATCCAAAAAATGGTAGAATTCCTGTTCGATGCGACGAATTTCGCCAACCGGAACGGTATCGAGAAAACCCTGGGTTCCGAGAAAAATCAGGGCAATCTGCTTTTCCACTGGCAGAGTCTGATTTTGATCTTGCTTCAGGATTTCCACCATGCGCTGGCCGCGCGTAAGCTGGGCCTGCGTGGCTTTGTCCAATTCCGAGCTGAACTTAGCAAAGGCTTCCAATTCGCGGTATTGCGCCATGTCCAATCTGAGTTTACCGGCCACCTGTTTCATGGCCTTGATCTGGGCGCTGCCGCCGACACGCGAGACCGAGATGCCCACGTTAATGGCCGGCCGAACGCCGCCATAAAAGAGATCGGGCTCCAGATAGATCTGACCGTCGGTAATGGAAATTACATTGGTAGGGATGTAGGCGGAATAGTCTCCAGCCTGGGTTTCGACAATGGGCAATGCCGTCAATGAACCACCGCCCAATTCGTTGCTCAGTTTGGCCGCCCGCTCCAACAGTCGGGAATGGAGATAAAAAATATCCCCGGGATACGCTTCGCGACCGGGCGGTCGTCTGAGGAGCAGCGATACCTGACGATAGGCCCAGGCATGTTTGGAAAGATCGTCGTACACCACCAGGGCATGCATCTTGTTATCGCGAAAATATTCGCCCATAGCGGCACCGCTATAAGGCGCGATGTACAACATTGGCGCGGGATCGTTGGCGGTAGTCATGATGACCGTGGTATAGTCCATGGCCCGATATTCTTCGAAGGTCTTGACCACCTTGGCGATGGTCGAACCCTTCTGGCCGATGGCGACATAGATGCAATAGACGCCCTGCCCGCGCTGGTTGAGAATGGTATCAATCGCGATGGTGCTTTTGCCGATTTGGCGGTCGCCGATGATCAATTCGCGCTGCCCGCGACCGATGGGAATCATCGCATCGATCGCTTTGATGCCGGTCTGCAATGGCTCTTTCACCGGCTGACGATAGACCACCCCCACGGCTTTGCGCTCGATGGGTGAAAAATGTTTGGTTTGAATTGGTCCTTTGCCATCCACGGGCTGGCCCAATGGATTCACGACGCGACCCACCAGTTCTTCGCCCACCGGTACTTGCATGATTTTTCCGGTGCGCTTCACCGGATCGCCTTCTTTCAGGTATTCCTCTTTGCCGAACAAAATACAGCCGACGTTATCTTCTTCCAGATTGAGCGCCATGCCAAACACACCATGTGGGAATTCCACCAGTTCGCTGGCCATAACATTTTGCAAGCCGTAAACACGGGCGATGCCGTCACCGACCTGGATGATCTCGCCGACTTCTTCAAAATTAGTGGTGATTTCAAATTTTTCGATCTCTCGTTTGAGGACCGTAGAAATTTCTTTTGCCGTTATTTCCATAATTCTATTTTTGATTTGTAATGAGAGACTGTTTTAATTTTTTAAATTGTTCACGAATGCTGGCATCAAAAATCTGACCGTTCAGTTGAATGATGATTCCGCCCAGGATCGAGGGGTCGACGTTATTTTCCAATCGGACATCGGCCTGTGCCAAACGAGCAATCTCGCGGCTGAGCTCGGATAGCTTTTGCTCGGAGAGAGGAATGGCGGTGGTGGCGATGGCGCGCACGCGATTGTTTAGCGCATCGTGTCGCGATTGCAGGTCATCGTAGATCTGCCGCAACAGATCGTACCGCCGGTTCTTGAGTACCAATGAAAGAAAGTTCAAAAATAGTTCGGAAACGCGCTGTTGGAACAGATGGGACAGCACCTGCTCCCGCTGCCGATCATTGGGGTGTTTCAAGATGAATTTTAATTCCGGGCTTTGTTCCAGTAGGCGCAAAAACGACTGGAACTCGGCCAGAATCGCATCCAGCCGGGCATGTTCCTGCGCCAGTTCGAACAGTGCTTTGGCGTATCTTTTGGCAACGGCAGTAACGATCATGGCTGAGGCCCCATTTGTTTCACATACCTGTCGATGAGTTGCAAATGGCGATCCGGTGTAACCGCCTCGCCGACCACCTTCTGCGCTGCTGCCAGGGCAATATCGACTGCATACTGTTTGATATCGTTGATCGCGGCCTCTTTGCTAAGCTCGATCTCCTGTCTGGCGCGTGCCAAAATTTTATCAGCTTCATTGCGGGCATGCTCCAGTAACTCTTTGCGAGCAACCTCTGCATTTTTCTTGCTCTCCGCAATGAGCTGAGCGGATTCCCGTCGCGATTTTTCCAGAAGCTGTTTCTGCTCTTCCAACAGTTGCTGTGCTGCTTTCTGATCCTGCTCTGCTTGTGCCAGCGCATCCTTGATCCGCTTCTCCCGGTTCTCCAATGTGGTGAGAATTGGCTTCCAGGCATATCGCTTAAGGATGAACAACAGCAACAAAAAGGTAATAACGGTCCAAAACAGCGTTCCGCTATGCGGGCTTAATAACTCCATCGGGCTCGATCCCTATCTAAAAGATTGTTGAATGAACCATTGTCTATTTGAAACTCAGCAAGAAACAGATCACCAACGCCAGCAATGCCACTCCTTCGATCATCGCGGCAGTGATGATCATGACGCCACGAATGTCGTTCGAAGCTTCGGGCTGACGGGCGATACTTTCTACTGACGCCTTCGCAATTTGACTGATACCAAAAGCGCCGCTGAATGCCGCTCCAAATGCGCCAAAACCGGCGGCAATAAATGCCCATGCTGTTTCCGTCATTATTTTTCCTCCTGGTTAATGATGTAATTAATTGATCAGATATTATTGGAATAATTCGGAGCCGGGAGATTGGGCAATAGGTTATAAGCCAAGTCCGCAAATTATCCAATCATCCAATGGCCGAATTATCAAATCACATGGCCTTCTAACTATCATCTAATGCTGCGGATGAATGGCCAGCCCAATAAACACGGCTGACAAAATAGTAAAAATATACGCCTGAATCAAAGCAATCAAAATCTCCAGCAGACTTACAAAAATAATTCCCAATATCGGCAACGGTGAAATGAAAAAATTTTTGAACATAAAGATCAAACTTAGTATGGTAAAAATTACCAGATGGCCAGCGATCATATTGGCGAAAAGTCGAATTGCCAGGGCGAAATGCTTCGTCAACATACCCATCACTTCGACCAAAAAGATGACGGGCTTGACAAAGAACGGCAACCCTGGCGGCACAAAGTTCTTCAGGTATCCACGCCAGCCATATTTTTTAATGCTGGACGCCTGCACCAAAATCAGGGTCAACAAGGCCATGCCCGCGGTGACGGAGATGTTGCCCGTTGCGGTAGCGCCCATGGGCACCAGGCCCAATAGATTGCAGGTGATGATGAAAAAAAAGGCGGTCAACAGGTAGGGCGCATATTTATAGGCCGCATCGCCCAAAAATTGATCCAGCACGTTGTCTTTGAGATAGACTACAATCCACTCAATAAAATTCACCGGGCCGGTGGGGGCGATGGCGCGGCTGCGAACAATCAATGGCAGCAATATGGCCAGAATCGCTGCAGCAATCCAGATCATGACCACATGTTTGGTGATCGAAATATCGAAATTGAAAATATGAAGCTGGTACAACACATGGTCCTGCACATGATGCATGATGAATTCTTTGATCTCATCGCTGCCCTGCTGCGGGTTGTCAGCGTGCTCTTGCGTCAACTTGCTCAAAAATATCACGAACTGGTTTTGGAAAATGGCCGCCATTTCCTTCCTTTGAAAAATTCCGCGTTGATAAATCGAATCTCAAAAAATTGGCAAATGAAATAAAATATCAAAAATGACACCATAAAATAGACGATGTCAATTTTGGCCAGGCGCATCAAGAGGTAGATGGCCAGCCCAAGGAGAATAAAGCGGACAAACATTCCGCCCAAAACGAAACCAAGAAAAGTTTTCAGGGACTTTTTCGCCGCCCACACGATGGTAAAAAAGCCCAAAACAAAAATGGCTAAGCTGATGGCGTAGCCAAATCCGATTTCTGCGGTCTTGTCGCTGTGCCCCAATAGGAGCATCACAACGTAAAGCAAAACAACTGCCAGCAATGAAAAGCCAAATAATTCCAATAAAAATCTTTTGTGGTTTTGATTCATCAGGCTTTTTTACATCGAAATTTTGGCCGGCCCTTGAAGGACGAGCATTTCGACCACCCTCAAGACGCCTGTTCACAACGGATTTGCTTTAAAAATCAATATCAGTATTCAAAATCTAAAAACAGATGACCTAAATTAAAATTATGTTGTTAGGTACTTAAATTGTATCTTCGAGCCCAGGTGGCACGAAAGCATGATTCATGGAAATTTAGAATGCAATTATACAAAAATTTAAATTTAAAATCAAGCAATAATTTTTAAAATTGCTCCGATTTGATCCACCTGGCCTTGCGATCACTGAGAGTGATGTTTCAGAGCTGAGCCCGGTTCAACGCTGGGGCTGAAAAATTGTCAGCCAGCGGAAAATGCCCTCTCCTGCCGGAGCAAGCGCCTGATGCCTGCCAAAGCCGAGGGCAGTCGCCGTAAGAAGCCTTAAAACAACATCATCTTTTAAAAGAACAAAATGGTAACCAGGACGAAACACGGGATCAGGATGCCGATGGACCAGAGCATGTAGCCAAAGAAACTGGGCATTTTGACCTCATTTTCTTCGGCGATACTTTTGACCATAAAATTAGGCGCATTGCCAATGTAGGTGTTGGCGCCCATAAAAACGGCACCGGTAGAAACGGCCATTAAAAAAATCTCATGCTCTGCAATCAAGCGCTGAACCGCTTCTTTTTCCGGCATGCCGGCATAAAAATTTCCCAATTCGGTGTTGAGAAATGTCAGATAGGTCGGCGCATTATCTAAAAAGCTGGATAGCGATCCGGTCGCCCAGAAATAGTGGGCCGGTTCCTTTACGGCTTGAATCAAAAAGCCGAGCGCCCCCTCTGCGCCAGCCTTTAAAATCGCCAGTGTTGGAATCATGCACATAAAAATGCCAGCAAACAAGTACGCCACCTCTTTAATCGGTGCCCAGGTAAAGCCATTGCCCTCGCGCAAGGATTGGGGGGTAAAATAAAGTGATAGGAATCCCATGAGCACCAGAATGACATCGCGCAGCAAATTTTGTATCTCGATGGAAATGTGCATAAACTCGACGCTGCCCAGGCGCACCAGGCCACTCATCAGCACACCGCCGATAATGCCTCCCAGGAAGAGCAAATTATAAAGCCCTCGAATTCGTATTGGCGATGCGGCGACGGCCTTCGGCTCGCCTGCGATTGCCGCATGGGTGGCCGATGGCTCGCGGTGAAGGGACAGGTGACGGCGATAGTAATGTCGATCCACCAGATAAAAGAGTATCAGCAGAATGCCGCTCACCAGCCCCATGGGTTTGATGAGCTTAAGCGTCCAGAAAAAGGGCACGAAATGCAAGAAGCCCAGAAATAGGGGCGGATCGCCCAGCGGCGTTAACGAGCCACCGATATTGGAAACTAAAAAGATGAAAAAAATGATGATGTGAACTTTGTTTTTGCGTTCTGCATTCGCCCGAAGAACCGGCCGAATGAGCAGCATGGAGGCCCCCGTGGTTCCCACCAACGAAGCCAGGAACGCGCCGATGGTTAGAAAAATCGTGTTCAGGCGCGGCGTACCTTTCAATGTGCCTTCGACCAGAATGCCTCCGGCGACGGTAAACAGCGACCACAGCAGGATGATGAACGGGATATAGTCGGCGACATAGATATGTAGAATTTCTCGAACCGCTTCCTCGCCATAAGCGATGGCAAAAGGAATGGCCGTAACGATCGACCAGAACGCCGATACTTTGCCAAAATGATGATGCCAGAAGTGAGGCGCCAGCACCGGAAACAGCGCAATGGAGAGCAGAATGCCCACAAACGGCAGCGAACTCCAGATCGGCAAAACTTCGCCCAGATGCGATGGATGTTCAGCGTGCGTTGCCGATGCAGCCGGATGCTGTTGTAGGAACAGACCATAAGCGAGAAGGCCGACGATCAAAGCCAGCAGGACGAAAATAACTTTTTTCATACTCGGAATCCGTCTCCCTGTTGAGATAGGTTAGTGATAAATGAACAGTGGGCGATTGGCGGTTTCGATTAATTTTTGTGCGGTGCTACCAAAAAAGAATTTCGAAATGAGACTCTGGCCATGGGCGCCCAGTACGATCAAGTCAAAATTGTGGTCGGTCGCGTAGCTCAAGATAGCTGTGGAGGCGCGGCCCGGCAGGCAGACTCGCTGGCAGGTCACCGCCTGGGTCTTCAGGTAGGTGGCCATTTTTTCCAGCAGCGGTTCGCCCTCTTCCGGATTATCGTTGATGGTGAGCAGAGTAAACTCACTGTCACGATAGATATTAAACTGAATAAATTGATGAATCGCTTTGGTTGATGGCGTCTTGCCGTCGTAGCAGAGCAGAACTTTATGAATCCGGCGGTAATCTTGGGGGATCAATAGAAATGGACAGATGCCGTGGCTGATGACTTCATATTGAAGATCTTTATCTGGTTCCTGGCCGTAGCGAAAGGATGTTTTCCAGCCGGTAAGCACGAGATCATGGTAATTCGATTCTTCGACGATGATCTCTTTGGGTGATCCCTCCCGTTGCAGCGTCTGGAAAGCGATCTTTTGCTCACGGCAGATTTCTTCGAATTCGGTTATCATTTTTTGGGCCAGACCCAGTTCCTGGTGCTTTCGCTGCTCCTCTTGTCTCTGCGCAAAATAGCTGGCCCCAGCCGGCACCGGCCCGATCGATTTTTCGATCGATGGCACATCCACAATCGATAAGCCAGTTATTTCCCAGCGATCACCCACAGCCAGTTCAATGCCGTATTGAATGGCAAATCGGGTGTAGTCATATTCATCTAACGGAATGAGAATTCGCTTGGCCATTGTTTCCTCCGATGTTATAAGTAGAATAGTCCTCTGCTAAAGATTCTCGCATCTATTTTGCAGAACTTTTCCCAGCATGGTCAAACTGCAACCTCTGGGTTATGAAATAATATTTGGAGCTAATAGCATTCTGGCACAGAACTGCAACAAGCGCTGGACAAAAGCATACTACCTAAATTTATAAAATGAACTATGACCATTGAAAATGATTACTCCTTGCCCATGAACTATGCAGAATGGCACGAAATTCAAAAGATAAAAAGTGCTTTTCGTGTATTTTCGCATGTTCAGCGGGCCAATTACGGGAATCACTTCCATTTTAACTTTTAAGGTAATAAAATATTTCCCAACATGCCGTAACGAATTTAGAAATGACAGTACCCAAAAAATGATTGCTGCCCAAAATGATTTAAATCGATAAATTTGCTCCCGGTAAATTAAGCCGTTGAAAGCAAATTTATTCGTTCTTCAAAATGAGGTTCTATTTCCACCTGTCCGCCTGTTGGCAATTGGCGTCAACTTAAGTATTGCTAATGCCACCAAGAATCGAAGACACAAAGAAATCCGATTGCATTTTAGAAAATATATCTAAAAAGCACCCCGTTGTCATCGAATTTTTTGGCCATAGCTTAGTTTCATAAGATAATTGGTCGCAGATGCTTCGTGTCATTGTGCCTTTGTGGCCAGCATCAGCTAAGGTTGACGCCAATGGTCTGTTGGCGGATTATATTTTGCCGCCCTAAATGCTCATGAGAAGCCCTGTTTTGGACAGGACTGTTTTTCAATAAGGTTTCTGCTATCAAGGATTTTTATACATGACTAGGATATTAATCAGCAGGACCTCAGAGACCAATTCAAAAAACCATATTAACCTTAATAACCAACTGAATCGATTAACGATTTAACCTTATTCGCTTATTGTTGTATTTTGCGATCCAAAGTGCTAAACGGGAAATCCTATTTTGGACAAGAGTGAATTAAAGAATGAATATAAAAACTTCTATCTCAAAGTCAAGGAAATATTTTTATTTTTGGTAAATGATCAGTTGTAGATGGACTGACCGGTCGCTTAAAAAGGAATGCTTACAAAATTTCAAAAAGTTAAGTGACCGGTCATTAGCTCTGTCCACGCAAAAATGAAGTTTTACCATTTTTGCAAATCATTTTTTGGTGGCCAGGCAGGGGCTTCGTTTGGATCAGAAACATTCGAGAATTGTCGTAGCCAAAATGGTGATAACCAGTGTCTGGTTGCCGACCGTCGCTGTCCGCCAGGTTTGGCCATGGTTCGAGCCCTGGATCATCAAGAGCTGCGATCGGTTCTGATAATTATGCGCCAATGAACGGCATGGGCGGCATTATGCTGCCAGTGAGTGGAGGGCGGTTGTTAATCACTGATAAAAGAAATCCGCCCGGCAGCGATGGGAAATGGGATGGCGGCCGCCGGGCGGAGACGAGAGGAAGCAGTCGTTGGACAATGGCAGCTAACGCATCAGCACCATCTTTTTGGTTTGTCGAAAATCGCCAGCCTCAATGGTGTAGAAATAGATTCCTGAAGCCACTGTGCGGCCCATCATATCGGTGCCGTCCCAGGTCACCCGATGTGTTCCTGGTGCCTGCTGCTCTTCCACCAGCACCCGAATTAGCCGGCCCAGCGCATCGTAAATTTTCAGGGTCACGAAGTACCGATCTTTGCCTGCGGGCAACTGGTAGCTGATCGTTGTGGTCGGATTGAACGGATTGGGATAGTTTTGATGCAACACAAAGCCGTTCGGCCTGGCAGTGGGCTCGGGCTCTGCCACTTTGGTCGGCGGTTTGGGATCGGAATAGAATGCGGTGTAAGGTGTAAGGATCCCAAAACGAATGCTCAGGTCGATGATCTGATTAACCAGTTCCTTTTGCTCGCCGTAAATGGCAATCTGTTCCAGCAGGTGGTTGATCTTAGCCGAGGCCCACAATCGGGGGACTGCGCGATGCCCACCGGGCAAACCAGAAAAGTTCACCGTTTGCTTGATCTGAATTGTATCGGTGAAAGTTTTCGCATTCAATTTGACGGTAAAGGTCCCGCTATTGGAGTATAATCCCAGCAGCAGTGTCTGACTTCCCCAGAACAAATCGGGAATGGTCTTCGGGTAGCGATCCCATTGATTCAAGCCGCCAAAATCGATGGTAATTTTGGAAAGCACCGGTTGGGAAATCCGCTGAAAATGATTGGTAACGATCGTGGCGATGCTATCGTCGGCAGTGATAAATACTGGATAGCCATGATTTTCCCGGGCGAGTTGAATGAGCAGCGGCTTGCTAAGCTGTTCGCCGATGCCAAAGGTGAAAATACGCGTGTCGGTTTTGTTCAATGTTTTGGTGGAATCGATGATCACATCGATCCGCGTTTCCCCCCAGGTTGGCATCCCATCTGTGAGGAAAATGAGGTTATTGGATGTCTGATTGCTGAACGATTGACTCAGCGATGCGCGCAACGCGCCCTCGATATTGGTCAATCCCATCGCGTACATTTGATAGACGAAATAGTGGGCCGCGGTGATATTGTCGACTGTGGCCGGCACCAGGTCCGGCTGGAATTTAGTGACATGGGTGCCAAAAGTGATAATATTAAACCGGTCAGTGGGTGTCAGCAAATCGATGAATTGGTTCAGTGCTTGCTTTAATTGCTGCAGCCGCAGCCCTTCCATGCTGGAAGAAACATCGGCGGTGAATACGATATCTTTGGGGATCGTGCCCAGATTGCCAAAGGAGTCGGGTGGCGTAATCCACAAGGCGTAAAAACTATCCTTGCCAAAGGAGTCCGCCGGGATCGGGGTATAGGTCAGCACGTTGAAATCGACATTGCTGCGGATGGTTTCAAATTCCAGCTTGAAATCGCAATCCGGATAGAAATTTTCATCACCGAACATGATCTGATAGTGGTAATCCGAAATTTTGGTGATTTTGGTTGCGGTAGAATTTTGATGGGTTGGCGACACCAGGTATTTGAAGGGCTTCGCTGATTGAATGTCTGCGGACAATGTAACCGTCTCCAGGGGTTTTGGTGACAGGCCGAGCGTATTCAAGAGGAAGGTGTAGCTCACTTTGCCGAAATCATAGCCCAATAGCTCGACGTAGGTGATCTCGAAACGGACTTCGCTTTTGGGATTGATCGGCG
Source organism: uncultured Cytophagia bacterium (assembly GCA_964647995.1). GTDB lineage: Bacteria > Zhuqueibacterota > Zhuqueibacteria > Thermofontimicrobiales > Thermofontimicrobiaceae > Thermofontimicrobium_A. Next base: position 3,800 of record CAZYNP010000040.1, on the reverse strand, counting down.
CGATGCTCAGTCGGAACAGATTATTCCCCAGATATTCCAGCAGCGCAGGATCGAGGTATTGGCGGATTCGATTGTTGTAGTCTTTCACCGCTTGCTGCCGTTCTCGAATCGAAGCAACGTAGCGCTGGCCATTGAACCAATATACCAGTTCCGAGATAGTGGCTCCCTCCGGCAGCGGGAAGACAAAGATGGCTTCGACGGTGAGGTTGCTGTCATTGAAAAACCGCTGGTCGCTATGGGTAACGGCAATTTGACCCTGAATATCGACGGTGGTGCCCACAGCTTTGATGTTCATTTTATCATATTCCACATTCCAGCCAATCCGTCGGCAGAACAATACCCCCACGGCTGAGGCAGGCTCAGCCCAGAATAACTGTAACAAACAAATTACAGTTAGAACGAGTAACAAAATTTTTTTCATGGCAGCCTCCATGGTTTAAAATTTAAGTGAGTACCTGGCCGGTTTTGATGAACCGCTAAATGATCAATAATTGAATTATTGATGATCATTGCCAGTATTTCACATGATATTTTGTTTTGCTCTGAATGAATGCCCCGGGTGTTCCGAATTTTATTTTAATAGCGCAATTTTCCCGGTCCAATGCAACTCCCTATTTCTCTTATCGAAAAATTTCGCATGAAGCTGAATAAAATAGACGCCAGATGAAAGCTCATTCCCCGAAGCATCGATTCCATTCCAGATATATTGGAAATTGCCTTGTTCGAATGCTGTCCAGCCCGTTGTCCACACCACCTGCCCCAGCATATTGAAGATGGTAATTTTCACGCTGGCTGGTTCTGGCAATGCAAACCTGATTGCTGTGGTTAAATTAAACGGATTTGGATAGACCGCGACTGAAAATTTGGCTGGATGAGCGTTTGTCTTGCTTTGTTCGCTCACATCAGTTGGATTCTCCCCCGGGTTTTTGCGGGTTGTATCCTTCGGCTCTAAACAAAGCATAGCTGTAAAATCAGTCAGCAGCCGGTTGTTCACTGCCAGTTTAACGATCCGGGCAGTATCAATGGGCGACATAGCGAATAATTTTAAAATTTGCTCATTAGCGAGCATCGCTGGCAGAATGTCACTTTTTTTCGACGAGTCCGTTTCGATTGGGAGGCTAAGGCGCTTTTCGTACACGCTATCAGAGCCCAAAAATTTAGCTGACATGTTGGCATCAATCGAGTTTAAACCCTGAACTTGTCCGATGAAAAATAGAGGCTTCATTATATTGAACGGATCGGGCGCAACCTCCATTTCATTTATGAGCGAACCAGAACCATGGTCGATTTCAAAATCAACTGAGAAATGCTCACGAGGTGCTGGCGATTGTGCATCCAGCGCCAGTTGAATTTGATCCCAATCCTGAGTGAATAACTCGAAATGAATTCCCCTCGTGCTATCCGCCAAAAGCTTCAAATAATAGCCGTTGCCATAGAAATAAGAATCATTGATTCTGACATAAAGCGGGGTTAGTTCGTTCCCATCCAGCAAATTGATGCTGTGAAACCTGGGGAACGGCCGACCAAATTTTTGAAGATAATTTGATACCAACTGAAGAGCATTTTCCGGAGAGATCAAGGAATCCGAGTTGCTCAAAATAATCGCCCGATCAAAAGGATGACCTTGAAAACTCATCGCCAGGCTATCCAATAATTCTGGCAATTGGTAATAACGACTTAAATTGGAGAGACCCAGCAGCGGCCTCCCAAAAGTAGCTCGCATGGCATCATCGTCGCCAAACGACCAGATCCCCGTCACCACCAGCAGTCCGTTTCCCATTGGTCTTGAGATAACCACTGGTTCGCCAGCATCATCGACCACTTCAACAATCACTTCAGGGTTCGGATCATACGTCAGTTCATTTACGGTATTGGCCCAAACGCTCGCCGGAAAATAGCGTCCGACTCTTCCAGTCGGAATGCCATGAATATAGCCCCTGATGTGGTATTTTTTAGTTTTTAATCCAGGGATATAATGTTGCGCAATCTTTTCTTTGCCACCATCTCGATTATAATCATAGAATGTTAAAAAGCGCCCTCCAATGGTAAAAAAAGAATCTAGATGGGCGATAACATTATTTGCCTCTTCTTGACTTAAGACTTTTTCGTGGCCATGTGCATAAGCTGCCACCACATCGAAACGCTGGAAATCATTCACGCAACTTTGAATATCGTTTTTTATTTCGATTTCAGCCAATGCGTCGATTCCCGCAAATCTCCAGCATTTGGCGGCTATCTGATCGCAATAAAGGATCAACGTTGTTCGGTTGGCTAATACACTATCGATAACGCTACTGTTCGCTAAGGCATTCAACACCTGGGCGATATGAACGCTGTCGCCGGGTAAGGGGACGGTGGTTATAGATTCGTAGCTTCCCCCTGCTACAACTGCCAGTTGAAAAGTATCTTTGGATCGCAACGCATGCGGCATTAAATTTCTCAGACGGTAAATGAGTTCATCAGGCTTGTTATTGTAGTAGCCACTCAGATCAATTCCAAGCTGGAAATGGTGAGCACAAGTATCAGGGGCGAGATCAAAAATTTTAACCAAATCGAGACCTAATTGAAAAAAGCTGGTATCCGCGCTCCAGGGGTGACTCTGGAAAAAATAGCCATCGACAAATGATTGTTGATAGGCCAGATTCAATTGGGTGAGCTCGGAAATAAACGGGATATGAGCCTGTTTGTAATGATAGCCCAGCGAGTCGCGAAGATCCTTGAATTCAATATCAGGAAGTTCGATGAAAAAAGATTCATCCCAGGAATGGCCTTTGGTTCGGAAAATAATCGTCATTGGTGTTTCCGTTGGATCGGCTTTTATCATTCGCAACGGGATTCCGGCTGTTGCCTGATTTCCCAGCCATCGGGTGGGCGAGATAAAATTTAACTTGATCTTTCGATAGCCTCCCCCCATTAAAGGATAGACCTGCAACTTAAATTGACTGCCGGTTTTGGAGAGAAACGCGGGATCTCTCGCTCGAGAAACGATGCTGTCATAAATGGCCTGGGCTTTCCAGGTGTCCAGAACAATGGCCCGCATAATCGTATCGGCCATCCACAGCCAGAGGTCATTAATCACCGCCCCCTGGGGCAATTCGAAATAATGAACCACCTCCAATTGCCGATCGGGTGGATATTGGCCATGATCCGAATAGGTGAGAATGATGGACTGTTCCACATAACTGCCGTGCGGTTCAATCTCGATAATACAGGTGTCGATATAGGCTTGTTTGGCGCTATAAGCGAGTGGATCATGAACCGTCAGGATGTTATCGGCACGCGCCTGGGGAATAAAATAGAAAATAGCTAATAGGGCGCTGGCAACAAATTTTTTCATTTTCAACCTCTCCTTTCATAGTATAAATTTTGGCAGATTGACATTTACTGGATTAATAACATTTTTTTCGTTGATTTAAAATTATCTGTTTGAAGCATGTAAAAATATACACCGCTTGCTGCTTCGCTCCCATTCACATCTCTCCCATCCCAACTCACCGAATGCCAACCCGCAGCTTGATTTTGATCCACTAGAGTATTGACTAGTCTCGCTTTGATGTCATAAATTTTGAGAGTGACATGATATGATGATTTGTTTTGTGGAAGTGAATATTTAATGATGGTGCTGGAATTAAACGGATTGGGGTAGTTCTGAAATAGAATAAAGTCATTTTGAAACGTGTTATTTTCTGTTCTTTGCATGACCGATGTCATAGTAGAATCAATTACAAAACTGGCGGGAACGGACAGCGCATAAACATCTTTATTGCCGTTGTAAATCGCATCAAAAGTAATCCAGATTT
>CAZYNP010000039.1:22485-54795 GCA_964647995.1 uncultured Cytophagia bacterium | reverse complement strand
GGAGGATGTGTGAGGAGCAGATGCTGGTGAGTGGCTAATGGTGCTTGGTCATTGCAAGCACAGTGCGTCTGGCAGTCGCCAATTTCAATGCAGGGAACAATCTGTTCATCGAAGCCAGAAACAAAAAACAACTCCTGCCTCGCATTCATTTTCCGTTGAACAGGAACAATAAAATTGAATCCTTTCGAATTAGATTTGACGAAGTGTTCCTCGGCTTTGGCCTTTCGGCAGCGATGAATCTGCCCTCCGCCACCAGCCGACCTGATGGCGTCGAAGATGCGCTCTCTTTTTTGAAACGAATGAAGTCGAAGTCAGATTTATCCGTTGGGAAAAAAGTAGCCGTTTTGGGCGGAGGTAACACTGCCATTGATGCGGCCGTGGTGGCAAAACAGGCTGGTGCCCAGGATGTTTATATCGTCTATCGCCGCTCGTTCAATCAGATGCCTGCCTGGAAAAAAGAACGGGATGCGGCGCTGGAACAGGGGATCCATTTTCTGATTCTGTCCCAACCACTGGATTATGTGACTGAAAATGGTCGTTTGCAGGGATTAAAAATCGCCCGCACCGAACTGAGCGAGCCCGATGCCAGCGGTCGCCGCCGACCCATTATCATTCCCCATAGCGAATATATTTTCCCTGTCGATCACATCATCGAAGCCATTGGCCAGCGGATCGACGAGGAGACGAAACAAGCGCTGGGGAATTTAGAATTGGATCATAACGGCTGGATTAGAGTGTATGAACATTTCCAGACCTCGATTGAAAATGTTTTTGCTGGTGGGGATATTATTAATGGTGGAACCACGGCGGTGCAGGCGGTGGCGGAGGGGATGAAAGCGGCGGTGGCGATGCACGAAAGTTTATTATTTTAACAGTAGTTTTCATGCAATTGCCGAACGGATAGATGAACCCAACTGATAATAAGAATAAAAAATCCCTTGGCTCATCTTTCAGTTGGGAAAAATTAGCTTACAAAAATCCATCATATATCCAATTTCCAGTTTATCCATCAAAAAATTTTATATTGGCAGGTGTTCCTTAAATTAACCACAAAGGAATAAAAATAAAATCCTCATCAATTTTTAGTGGGCCGTTATAAACAAAGATCATTTTGTTGACCTTTTTGGGATGATCCTGTTTGAATTTCAAGAGATTTTTCAAATCAGATCCACCGTAGGTGTCGCTGAATTTTACTTCGACGGGAATCAACTGATTGCTACTTTCGATCACAAAGTCAACTTCAGCGCCGCCAGCCGTACGCCAGAAGTAGATGGCAGGTTGAGGAATCGTCGTACTCAAGATTTTATAGAACTCATTGAAGCATAAATTTTCGAATACGGGTCCCAATTTTCCGCTGGTTTCCAGTACATGATAGCTTGCCAGTCCGCTTGACAGGCTGAACAAGCCCACATCGAATAGATAAATTTTGGGAGTCTTCACCAGGCGTTTCCGAATGTGAGGCGTGTATGGCTGTATCTGCTGCAGGACAAACGTCTGCTCTAATATGCTAAGATATTTGGCGACCGTATTTTGCGTAATGCCTATATCGCTGGCAAAACGGCTCTTGACCAATAGATTGCCAATTTGCAGGATAGTGAGATTCAATAAACGGGAAAAATCTTCTAAATTGCCCACCTGAGCCAGGCTTCGAATGTCTCGCTCCAGGTAGGTCAGGCGATATTGTCGCAGGTATTCCAGCGCTTGTTGAAGGGTGCTGGCAAGAAATGGTTCTGGCAGTAAGCCAGCGACAAGAATTTTTTGAATGAGAGCTACCAGTGGGTGGTGGATCGGTAATAGATCAGCATTGATTTCTCGGAAGTAGCCTGGCTGAAATCGATGGTTCAATAATTCAGTAACAAGCGATGGCAGCTTGATGTGAGGATAATTGTGCCCGATAATTTCTTTCAGTGAAAATGGAAATAAATGGTTCTGTTGGGCACGACCCACGAAGGTTTCGGCCGTTTTAGAACTAATTTCCAGCGCTGCCGATCCCGATAGCATGAATTGTAATTTTGATCGATAGGTATCATAGTAGAGTTTTATTTGATCAAAGTAGTCAGGATATTTCTGTACCTCATCGAGAAACAGGTAGATCGGGCAGTGATCGTCAGCGATTGGCTTGCCGCTGAACAGCTCGATAATTTCCAGTAACAGGTGGGGATTGCTTCTTAATTGGCTTCGTAGCTCAATGTCGTCAAAATTCAGATAAAAAATATTTTTCGGTGGAGTGCTTTGGTGATGCAATAGCTGGTCGATGCATTGCAACATCAGCGTCGTCTTGCCCGTTCGCCGAGCTCCCGTTAATATTTGAATATAAGAATCGCTAAGTTGGGCAATCAGCTTGGATTGAATGGAACGGCGAATCAACTGTTGATCAATCGACCAATCACCCCGCTGCCAGGGATTTTGTGCAAAAAATAGCTGTTCATTGATCATATTACTATGCAATTTCGTCAAGGTATTATTAAGATTGCATAGAAATATAATCAATGGAATGAAAAATTGCAAGCTATTTTTTAATCCAGAAATAACATCACAACATCGAAGCCATTGGCCAGCGGATCGATGCTGAGACGAAAAAGGCGCTGGCTAATTTAGAATTGGATAACAATGGCTGGATCAAAGTGGATGAACATTTCCAGACCTCGATTAAAAATGTCTTTGCTGGCGGTGATATTATTAATGGTGGAACTACGGCGGTACAGGCGGTGGCGGAGGGGATGAAGGCGGCGGTGGAAATTGGTAATCGGTTGGCATAAATTTTCACTTGATTTTTTGATAATAATCTTCTACCTTAAATGGATTCCAGTTTAAAAATGGAGTCCATTTATTTTTCATGAATCAAGGAGTTCACCATTGCAGCAATCCCAAATGCAAATCAATAACATCACCATCCCACTCTATTCCTTAAACACCCTCATCATCGGCAGTGGCGCCGCTTCTTTGAGTGCTGCTGTGAATTTAGTTGAGAAGGGACAAAAAGACATCGCCATCGTCACGGATCAATGGGGCGGCGGGACATCGAATAATACGGGATCTGATAAGCAGACCTATTACAAATTATCCCTGGCAGGCGATCAGCCCGATTCGCCGCTGGATATGGCCAAAGACCTGTTCAAAGGCGGCTGTATGCACGGCGATATTGCCCTGTGCGAGGCAATGAATTCGGCTCAGGCATTTTTCCATCTGGTCAGTCTGGGGGTGCCGTTTCCCCACGATCGCTACGGCGCTTTTGTTGGCTACAAAACCGATCACGATCCCCGCCAGCGAGCCACTTCGGCAGGGCCACTGACTTCGCATTTGATGTTTGAATGTCTGGCAAAAGATGTGAAAAATAAGGGCATCAAAATTTTTGACGGCTGCGAAGTTATCGGATTATTGACCGAACAGCAGGGAAGTGAAAAGCACGTTATCGGCGCTATTGCCCTGGACAAAAATCAGCTCGATTCCGACAACTTTGGATTGGTCATTTTTAATGCGGTCAATGTTATTCTGGGCACGGGCGGTCCTGCGGGAATTTACCAGACCTCGGTCTATCCCGAAAGCCAGCTTGGCTCCAGCGGCATGGCTTATGAAATCGGCGCTATTGGCAATAATCTGACCGAATCCCAGTACGGCATTGCTTCCATCAAATTCCGCTGGAACCTTTCGGGGACGTATCAGCAGGTGATCCCTCGATATATTTCCACGGCTCAAAATGGCAGAGATGAGCAGGAATTTTTGAACTACTATTTTCCTGACATGGGCCAATTGGCCACGGCGATTTTTCTAAAGGGCTATCAATGGCCCTTTGATCCACGAAAAGTTTACAACTATGGTTCATCGTTGATCGACATTCTGGTTTATCAGGAGACGGTGATCAAAGGGAGGCGGGTGTTCCTGGATTTTCAAAAAAATCCGAGCGGTGCTGGAATTTTGAAAGACTTTTCATTTGATCAATTGAGCCAGGAAGCCTATACGTATCTCGAAAAATCGGGGGCTTTGTTCGGTACGCCGATTCAACGATTGGCAAAGATGAATCAACCCGCCATCGATCTCTATAAAAATAATGGGATCGACATCACCAAAGAATATCTCGAAATAGCGGTCTGCGCCCAGCACAATAATGGCGGATTGAAGGGCAATCTCTGGTGGGAGTCGAATATCAGGCATCTGTTTCCCGTCGGCGAGGTCAATGGCACGCATGGCGTCTATCGGCCTGGTGGATCGGCGTTGAATTCGGGACAGGTAGGGAGCCTGAGGGCGGCACTGTTCATTGCAAAAAAATATCAGGGCGAGCCGAAGAATGAGTCTGAATTTTTGAAAGTCGCCGAACATCAAATTCAAGCCAGGTTGAACATGGCAGAAGCTCTGATCAGGCCGAATCAAGCCCAAGCAGATCAAATCTGGCAAATGCGACGGGAAATTCAGGAGCGGATGTCGGCCTGTGGCGCTCATATTCGCAGCCTGGCAAAAGTGAAGCCAGCGGTTCAGGCAGCCTGGGAGTTGTATGCCAGGATGAAAAAAGAAATGAAAGTGCCGTCGGCCAAAGAGCTTCCTGCCGCATTTCGCAATCTCGATCTCTGTTTGACCCATGCGCTGTATCTGGAGGCGATTGCCGAATATCTCGAAAGAGGTGGGAAGAGCCGAGGCTCGTATCTGGTGATGGATGCTGCTGGCGAAAAGCCGTGCGAGCAGTTGGGTGATGAATGGAAATTTAGCTTGAATCAAGCAGACGATTTTGTGAATCAGAAAATTTTAGAGATCTGGCTGGATGAAAATTTCAAAGTGAAAAAGCAATGGGTCGAGGTGCGGCCGATTCCGCAGGAGGAGGCGTGGTTTGAGAATGTGTGGAATGAATATTTGAGGGATAATATAGTCAAATAAAATTTTTTATTGCATGAGGATTTAAAAATAGATATATTAATAAAAAAAGTTGGAGTGAAAATCTACAAGGGGTATCCAGATGTCACAAATCGTTATTACAGGAACTCCTCAATTTGAGGATTTAAAAGTTTTGGTCGACATGCTACCCGAAAGTGATCGAGTTGCATTGAGACAATATCTGCAGAGTTTTGAGGAGAAAGATTGGCAGCAACAATTTGATCGAATCCTGGCTCGCTTCAGAAACCATGATTATAGCGATCAAGAAATTCAAGAAGATGTTGAACAGGTATTAAGAGAGGCAAGGAGTGCTAAAAAAAGCAAAAGTTTATAGAGTTGTCTTAGATACGAATATATTCATTCGATCAATTTTGAGCCCAAAAGGATTGGGAGCAAAAATAGTCGATTTATGGAAGGAAAAAAATATGCACTTCTTTTGTCTTATGATTTGCTTGATGAAATAGCTGATGTTTTGCTCAATCCAAGATTACTGCTGAAATATAATTATTCCCTCGAAGATGTTGAGTCCTTAATAATGCTTTGCAAAAAGCAAGCCATCATCATTAACCCTGCTACAATCATTCAAATCTGTCGTGATCCCGATGATGATAAAATTATCAACTATGCAATTATGGGAAGATCTCATTACCTTGTTTCGGGTGATTCAGACCTTGGTGATGACACTGATCTAAAACATGCTTTATTCGAATATGGTGTCAAAGTAATTAGGCCTGAAATATTTGTTGAAATATTGGGGGTAGAGGAATCCAGCTAAAAAGTATCAGAGGAACATTCCGCAGGTGGAGGCATGGTTCGAGACTGTGTGGAATGAATATCGGCAGGATCGTATTGTTCGTTGATGATTTCGCGGGCTGGATTATGACTGCAATCGAGCCAATCGCCTTCCGTGTCCGATTAGGCAAAATTCCGCCAGGAATGAAAGAATTCGATTGGAATCCCCAAATGACTGCCCAATGGATGAAACAAGCCGACTGATAACCATCGCTGATTCAATCGGGTCGAATTTTTCGATCCATTGGGCAGAGCAGTCATTTGATTGCTTCGATTCTACCAGCCGATCTCGATACCCAGCAGATGATAGTTATCCGGCTGCTGCCCGGGGCTGCCGGTCATTTCATTCGTGAAGAAGGCATAGTTGAATTGAAGGACCCAGGCATCGATACCGAAGCCGATGGTGGGGTAGCCGCGATTGAAGCCTGCTTGAAAACTCAGGACAGGCAGACGATATTCGGCGCCCAGATGCAACTTGTTGATGAATTGCTCGCCGTGGGTATTAAATAGATCCTCAATGTCGGCAAAAAAATGCAGTCGTTGTGACTGTTGAAAGGCCATTCCGAGCTTGAAATTCAAGGGCACATCCTCAGCGCCGATGCGGCAGAATAAGTCCTGAGCCACGGCTGAAAATTTGATGTTATCATTGAATCGGTAAATCGCACCAAGGTCGATTCCAAAACCCGTGAGGCCTTTTTTCAATTGATTAAAGCTGGTGTCGATGGTTGCGGTCATGCCTTCGGTTTGCTCGATGGCGATATTGATGGTTTCTGATTCAAACCGGCGAATGATTTTGGCGCCGACCCCAATAGCTAACCGGTTATCGAGGTTGCGGCCATAGCCGAATGATAGTACCAGATCATTCTGGGCATAGGCTATCACACTGGGGTCGACAATTCCCACGTCAAGCTTAACTCCGAGGCGGGCAACGTTGTAAAGGCCGATCCCGAAATTTTGAAATGTGGCACCGACCATTGGCGTCAGCACTGGCCGGAACCAGAGGTTATCCAATGAGACGGCATCGAGCCGCAGTTCCTGCATGATCCGGGTTTTTTCTTCCACGGAGATGTTGGTGGAATCTTTGCCCAGCTTTTTAAAATTTTCGGAATTATCGCGAATGTAGTCCACGACATCGAAGAATCCTTTGGAAAGATCGGCCTGAAGCCCCAGGAGGGAAAGGTTGAATTTTCGCTGGGAAAGAACCGCTGGATTATAGGTGTAACCAAAGCTTCCTCTGGCCGCGGTGATGCCAGCTCCTCCCATGGCCTGGCTGCGAATATCGTATAAAAAAACTGGCCGGGTTGTTTTGGCCTGGATGACCGAAACCGAAAACAAGCATGTTATGGTAACAAGAATTTTTTTCATGATAATAACCTCCGTTTCAGAAGTACAGTCAAGGCCTTTCCTCCGACTTTATTGAGGCAAATTCTGCATGAGCCGGCTGGCCTGATGAACCTAATCGCCCCATCCCCCAATTTCTCAATCTCAAACGACTAAGGTACAATGCCCACATCTTCATCCACCAGTCCATCACCATCATCATCCAGCCCATTCAAAATTTCCTCATCCACGCGTCCATCGCCATCGTTATCGCGGTTGTCGTCCATTTGATAATGCTCGGCCGCGGTTTTGATATTCTTGAATAGCGTTTGCAGCTCATTGGGATCGAAAAATTTGGACTCGTCGTTGAAAATTTTTAGCAGGGAAAAAAGGCCATCCGCCAGATAATCCACTGATTTCAGCAAGGTTCGGTTGAAGGCCTGGCGATTTTCAGGAGTGCTCAGGTAATCTCTCACACCCATCAGATCGAAGGTATACTTGCCGTCACCGGATTTGTAAATGGAAAAATAGAAATCATCGACAGTGATATTGCCATCGCCATTGGTGTCTCGCAACCGCAAAAGGGCCAATGCCAGCGACAGGATCGAATAATCGAAATAGATGTCCTGGGCCTTAATATCGCCATGCGTTTGCTCCTGATAAATTGGGGTAATATCCGCGTGGCATACCAGCGAGGCCTGATAGATGCGATTTTTATAAGCGGCATCCTGTTCCAGGCTCATATTGGGTTCCTGGTTATAAAGTGGCAGCTTGAGATTCATGACCGTTGCCGTGTCGATTTTGATCAGGTCCTGGGCCAATGCAAAATAGTTGAGATTAGCCTCGAAGACCACTGATTTGGCGTGATAGTAGCGAAAATCGGATCGCAGCGGATCGGATTTCATGGCCTCGGCAAACTTCACTCTGGCTTCGGCGAATTGGCCATCGTTGAATAACTCCAATCCTTCATAAAAAGCTTCATCATTGGTGCCAGAAGTCCAATCGAAGATATTGCAATTGGAAACCAGCGCGATCATTAGCAAAACCAGCCAAAAATGTCGTTTCATATTTGCACCTCCATAACTTGATTCCTGGACGATGTGGTTGCTTTCGATACGTTGGATCAAAACCAGGGCGCAGATCCGGTGGGAGAATTTTCAATGGTCTAACGGAAATTGTCCAACAGAATGATGAATTCAGTAGCTAAACAGTCGTCTCCCGAAATATCCATCCGTTGGGGAAAATTTTATGACCAAAGGCCAACCATCCGCCGCCTGATCGGACAGCCACAATCAGATGATCAAAACATCGGTGGTAGTCACCTCATCCTTGGTATAAAATTCGTTGGCTTCACCTATTCGCCGGGTGTTTTCATCGTTTTTCGCCAACTGATAACTAAAATAAGTTGACTGAGCGGCAATTTTGAACGGCGCTTTGGGAACAGGATGGCATCCTGTCCTACAATTTAAATTGCGCTGTTACGTGTTTGCAAGCTGTGCAATCGAAACATTTGATGCAGTTTTCCGAATCAACCTCGGTTTTGACATTCAGTTCCATCGGGCAGTAACTGGTGCACTGATCGCAATCGGAGCAGGTTGCTCCAACTTTGAACTTCAGTAAGCTGGCGCGATTGAACAACGCCCAGATAGCACCCATGGGACAGGTGGTGCGACAGAATGGTCGTCTGGCAAAGACAAACCAGACGAGAAAGAACACCAGGATGGCCAGCTTTAGATAATAGAGCCAGCCGATCATTTCGGGATCGATCGCCCTGCTTCCGAAATCAGGATCCACGGGATTCCAGGCCACCCAGGGAATGCCGGCGATCAATGCGCCCAGGGGACATAATTTAGAAAACCAATGCTCGTACGCGAAGAAGGGAACGATCAACACCAGCACGACCAGAACAGCATATTTGCCATAATTCAATATTTTGGGAATGCTGAATTTTCTGGTCTTGATCTGATACAGCCAATCTTGAATCAGTCCGAAGGGACAAAGCCAGCCGCAGGCGGCCCGACCGACCAGCAGGCCGACGGTAATGAAAAATCCCAGCAAAAAGAACGGCACCCGATGGATGGCAGCAAAATGTTGCAACATGCCAATAGGGCAACTGAACAGGGCGAAGGGACAGGCGTGGCAGTTGAGAAATGGGACGCACACGCCTTTAAGCGGCCCATCGTAGGGCATTTTGGTGGCGATCACCTGGACATAGCTATTGGTCAAGAGCAATCCAACCACTGTTTGCGAGAGCCGGCGCCAGGTTTTTAGCGTCATTTTGTGAAAAATCATGCGATCATCCGATCCCTATGCATGACAGTCAAAGCTCGGACCCTTCCAGTCGAATCTGGGCGATGTCATCGACGTGGAAGATGCCTGCCAGCAGCAGTAGCAGACCGATGATCAAGCCCACCAAAAATAGGACCGTTTTCCAGATTCTGGGCAGATTCATCAGTGGTTACTCCCCTCGATTTTCAATTCTATTTATGATCAAGGCTAAGGTTCGCAAGTAGCCGGTGCCTGGGAAGCGCCGCAACTCATTCGGTCAACGGCTCGATGTGTCAAACTAATCACCGCTTATTTTTTCTCGCTTGCCAAAATTCCATCCAGCACAGCTTTGATCTCCTCGGTTTTAAGAAATCGCTGGCTGGCGCGGATCACTCCCTGTCGATCCAGAATGAACAGGTGCGGCAACTTTTTTATTTTATAGAGCGAGGTTAGCTCTGCTCCACGACCGAGGAGTACGGTAAAGTCCATGTTGTACTTTCTGACCTCGGCTTCGGTCTGTCCTTTTTGGTTGATGACATTGATGGACAGGATGACAACTTTTTCAGCGTCGTACTCTTTTTTGATATTCAGCAGGTGCGGAATCTCCGCACGGCATTGATTTCACTGGCATTTCCATAGATGGATCACGATGATTCGGCCACGAAATTCCTCCAGCGCCATCGGTTTGTCATTCAAATCCGGTAGTTTGAAGGATGGCAGCAGGTTTCCCGGTTCCAGACCAATCCTGGGATCATCTTTGGCGAAAGCAACCCCGCTAAAAATCAGGCAGAAAAAAAGTAGCAGATGCAACCTCAGTGGCTGATAAAGCATAGATCGAACAATCCTCCTGTATCGCATGAGGAAATAATCATGACTGCAAGCAACCGTGTTTCCCTGGTGGAAAGGATGATTCGGCTCAATTCGCAATGGATCATCGAGCCTATGGTCCATTGGGCTTCAATTTAAATTAGACATAAATTTTGAAAATAGCAAGCGGATTTTTTAAATTGTTTTGAATTATTCCTGACTGATAGCAGCGGTGCGGATGGTGCATCAAATCGCATTTGAATGCAGCCAACACCGTGAATAGTGCTGCCGGTTCACTGGAATGAGCTCCGGCTCGGACTGCTGACAGATCGGCATGACCTGACGACAGCGATTGGAAAATTTGCAGCCCGAGGGTAGATCGTACAGGCTGGGGACCATGCCGGGAATGGTCGATAGCGGCTGTTTGTGATGACCACTCATTTTGGGCAACGACGCCAGCAGCCCCAGGGTGTACGGATGCCGGGGCTGCTCAAAAATTTCGATTACCGATGCTTGCTCCATCACTTTGCCGGCATACATGACAATGACCTGCTGGGCCATCTCGGCAATCACGCCGAGGTCATGGGTGATGAGAATGATGGCCGTACCAAGTTCGCTCTTCAGCCGCAACATAAGATCGAGAATCTGCGCCTGAATGGTGACATCCAGGGCTGTGGTCGGCTCGTCGGCAATGAGCACCTGGGGATGGCAGGACAGGGCCATGGCAATCATAGCCCGTTGCTTCATGCCGCCACTCAACTCATGCGGATATTCATGGACTCGCTTTTCGGGCGCGGACATGCCCACCAGGCGCAACATGGCAATTGCCTTTTCCAGCGCCGCCTTCCTGGAGAGATGCTGATGAAGTTCAATGACCTCGGCGATCTGGTCGCCAATGGTGAATACCGGATTCAATGATGTCATCGGTTCTTGAAAAATCATGGAGATGTCGTTGCCCCGAATTTTGCGCATTTCGGCCAGAGGCAGCGACAGCAAATTTTGGCCCTTGAACCAGATCTCGCCCCCAACAATTTTGCCCGGCGGATCAGCAATTAGCCGGAGAATCGACAGCGCCATGACACTTTTGCCACAGCCCGATTCGCCAACCAATCCGATCACTTCGCCTTTGCCAATGCTCCAGCTTACGTCATCAACGGCTTTAACCACCCCTTCAGCAGTGAAAAAATGGGTCCTCAGATGGTTGATTTCCAATAGATCAGAATTATTATGCATCATGCCCGGATATTTAATTGATACTTCGGTTATTTTCCAATGAACTATTCACAGAACCCGCCAGCATCCGGCTAATCAGCAATGCGGGCTTCAATCCAGCCGTCACCCTGTGAATATGAAATCCTGGCGGAGTTGGCCGACGCTTCCTGAATTGCGCAGGACGATCGAAAACCGGCCGCGGCCTGGTCCTGAACCCGCTGGATTTTCACCTGCAGCCGATGTTGCCGAATCGGAAGATCCAATTCAACATGATCCACACCTGGCAACAGTTTCGGGCGCAAGATAAAATGATCCAGCCCTGGCTGCAGGCCTACACTATGATGTATTAACAACAGTAGCATCTCGGCCCAGGTCCATGGCGGAACACCCACCTGCGGGAAGGGTGGCGCCAGTCGTTCACCATAAAATTCGAACCAGGCACCTGATCGGCCGCCGGGGATTGCCTGCAACCAGTTCAAAATCCGCCAGACTTTGTCGAATTCGCCGATCTCGAGATAGGCCCGGGCCAGAAACAGCGAGGGGAACGGCCAGGCGCCAGGGGAGTCTGGTTCCGAGGTCACATGATAGCGGCCATAACCGCCGCTGTCCCAGGCCTGGTTCCAGAGTTGCTCCAGGCTGCGCATGGTTGCCGCGGCGATGGGAGAACCCGGCTCGATGAAACCATACGCAATTGGCAATGCGGCACTGGTGTCCGGATTGAGAAAGTGGGGTCCCTGGCTGTTTAACGGCACTTCCTTCGGCAACATGGCACCTGGTTGTGCCGATATGCTTTCCTGCACCGAACCGTCCATTCGTTTCCGCTTGATGAAGCCCCGTTCATCCACCAGTCGATAGTTGGGATCATGCAACAGCGCATGTTTGATTCGCTGGGAAGCTTGGTTCCAGCGAGCGGCCTGCTCTGGCCGACCAATGCTGTGGGCCAGTGCTGCCGCTGCGGATAAGCCCTGCGAAACCCAGAACTGGTAGGCCAGTTCCATCCCCGGCTCGATGCCATGAATGCGATGGCGCTCCCAGTATTCCCGCTGATTGCATAATAAGCCGCATTGGGGATGCTGGAAGACCTCTCGCAGCGGAAATTCCGCGGTCAGCTCAATTTTGGGCCAGATGGTTTGCACCAGGTCAAAATCGCCGGTCCAAAAAGCATAATGTTTGAGCACATAAAGGAAAATCCCATTTTGATCCAGTTCCACCTCGTCCGTGGCGCGCTGTTGGCTGGAATCCACGGTGTCACCCTGGTCGGAGACGAAATCGGTCACAAGCCGCAGCAGCAGCTTGCGCGCCAGTTCCAGATGACCTGCCAAAATCATGCCCAGTGCCATCATCGAATGATCGCGAACCCATTCGCCGTTATACTGCCAGATACTGGCATCGACCACCGAGCGCTGGGACACTACCGCCGGCAATTGCATTTTGGAAGAATGGAAATAGTGTTGCAATAGATCCGAATGGAAATCGATTCTGGTTGTCTGTCCCCAATAGTGAACCAGCTCCGGCTGGATCGTCACTGAGGGCAGGATGGATAATTGAATGCTACCCTTGTTGGGCAGCAGATGGTAGCAGAAATAGATAACTTCTTCGGTGCCCGGCGCCAGCAACACGTGTTTGACGACGATGTTGGAATGAATGCCCGTTTGCACCACGATTTTCTGGGTCGCTGCGCCCCGGTTGGTTAAACGTACCTCTCGAATCAGGCGAGGCGTGGCGAGATCAGGGCAGTAAAGACGCTCGGATATTAGCAAACTGGCTGTTTGCCAATCAATCCGAACCGCCGGAATGTGATAGTCATAGAACCAATCGCCCTGAATTTGCCGCGCGGTTGGACGTTCCTGGGAGGTGGGGGAGATGACTGTCAGCATGGTGTCTTCCAGACCTTTTTGGGAAGACATGGACAGTGCGTCCCTTTTTTTTCCAAGGCGATTGGGATCCATGATGAGCAAACCCAGCGGCGTTCCTTCTCCGGCAGGGGCAATTTGAACCGCTGCCTGAATCTGCCCATTGCCGAGGAAAAAATAGTAGGCATCTTTCAATCGCGTGCGCACATCGGGATGTCCCTGCTGGGGATCGTCGTGGTGGAAATGCTCGTTGGCATCGATCATTGCTGGCACTCCTGTTCATTTCTCAACGATTCATTATGGCCGGTGACTATCGTTCAGCACCATTTCCTTTGGAACTATCTTGACTTGATCTGCGCGAGAATCCAGTCGCCAATGGTCTGTAACGCCAGGGGAGACATGGTCTCTTCGATTTTTGAATATTCAGTGGGCGAGCCGGTTGTTGCCGTCTGCAATAGATGATTGAGCCGCGGCAATTCTTTGACTACCACCTGCTGATTGCCGCCAGCTTTCAGGGCTGTGGCAATGGCTGTTAGATTTTCCGTGGGCGGTACCTGCAAATCCAATTCGCCATTGAGGGCCAGTACAGGGCAGGTGACTTTTCGCAGCGCGGTGGTTGGATCGTAGGTCAAAAAGAAGCGGAACCAGGGCGTGACCACCTGCTTCGCCTGCAATTGGATCATTGCTTCACTGATTCCCAGCGACTGCTGTTCTTCCTCGCTCATGGCCGCGATACTTGCCCGCATTAGCTGCCTGATCTGGTTGGCCGCAAGGGAATCATCTCGTTCCTTTTTCAAGACCTGGAATATCTGTTCCTGGATGGCGCGATTTTTCTGAATCACGTCCGTTGCGGCGCCATTGGCTTTCAGGATGAGCTCGTTTTGCCGGATCAAAATCTGTTCGCCTGTCAAACCGGTTCCGGCCAGCAAAACGATAAAGGCGACATCTTTGCTCTGCGCAGCCACCATCGCAGCAACAATTCCCCCTTCACTATGGCCGATCAAGCCAAGCCGCTTTGGATCGATGTCGGGACGGCTCTTGAGGTAATCGATTCCTGCCAGCACATCGCTGGCAAAGTCTACCGTGGTCGCCGAGGCAAAATTACCCGTGGATTTCCCCACGCCCCGGTCATCTGCGCGAAGCACCGCCAGTCCCTGTCGCGTCAAATAGTCAGCCAGCACCAGAAATGGCCGATGGCCGGACACCGTTTCATCGCGATCCTGGGGGCCAGAACCCGTAATTAGTATCACCGCTGGATGAAGCCCATTGCTTTTGGGCCGGGTGAGCGTTCCGCTCAGTTGGAGGCCGGCTGGTTTATTGGGATAGGTCACCTCTTCCTCGAAGTACGGATAGGGTTTTGATGGCTCCTGCGGCCGGTACAACTGCGGCGCCACCGTTACGTTTTTTAAATTGAGTGGAAATTTCATGCCGCTTTGTTGCCATTGGCCTATGATTTCGGTATGCTCGGGCTGCAATTTACCGCTAAAAATGCCCTGCACTGCTTTTGATTCGAGCCACAGGGAATCGTTTTTGAAATAAACGCTGGTTACCGGAATTCCAAAGGCATTCTGATCCGGGCTATCCAGGGTGGCGTGCAGCGCACCATCTTGTTCCAAAATGTGAAACACAATGCGAAGCTGGGCACCGGGAACGGTCAACGTACCCTGCCAGATGCCGATGATCGGCTGATCCGCTTTAGCAATGAGCGCCGCAGCAAGCACCTGACTGCTGCCCGTGCCAGCGAAACAAGCCACCAGACCCCAGGCGAAAATGCGAAGGCGTTTCCATAAACAGTTCATTTCTCTTTACCTCCATAAGTAAGTTTGCTTCCAAATCGGGATTTCAGCCATTGATACACTTTGATCCTCCCTTTATTCAATGGCTATCGCCAGGGGCTAACGCTGGCGGCGGTACTTTTCCAGCGCATGAAGCAATGCTCGCAGGTCTTTGGGTATCTCCGCTGCAATGGTAATCTCGGCTTGAGTGATGGGATGCTGAAATCGTATCTCCAGCGCATGGAGTGTCAGTCGCTGGATTAACGGGCGCTCTGGCTCATCTGCCTTCGGCTTGTAGCGCGGTTTCAGCCGCGATAGAAAGATCGCTGGTTCGCCACCGTAGAGTGGGTCAACCGCTAACGGATGACCGATCGCCTTGAGGTGGACCCGGATCTGATGCGTGCGACCGGTGGCTGGCTGCAATTTGAGCGAAGTATAGCCCCGAAAGCGCTGGATCACCTCATAGTGGGTAATCGATGCTTTGCCGCGAGCGTGAACTGCCATCCGCCCGCCTTTCTGGCTGCTGGCGGCGATGGGCAAATCGATTGTGCCAGCGGCATCGGATATTTCTCCGATAACGACGGCCAGGTAGGTTTTCCGCACCCGTCGCTCCTGCCACTGCTGATTGAGCTGCCGATGGGCTTCGGCAGTCCTGGCCAGGAGTACCAAGCCACTGGTCCCCTCATCCAATCGGTGGACCACATACAATGGCTCAGTCGGATGTTCGCGTTTTAGCATCGCCAATAAATTCGGCTGGTCCGGATCCCAACGATCGGGGATAACCAGCACTTGCGCTGGCTTGTTGACAGCAATGAGCGCCTGATCTTGAAATAATATCTGGATTCGATGATCCATTGGCAGCTTTTCTCCCATCATAATCACAGCATGAAACTTCGACAGATGCTGAAGGTTACCGTAGCCGTGGGTCCAGCGCATCGCGCAACCCTTCACCAACCAGATTATAGCCCAGCACGGTTACGAAGATCGCCAGACCCGGGAACAGCGTCATCCACCAGGCAAATTGCATCACCGAACGGCCCTGCGCCAGGATATTGCCCCAGCTTGGTGTGGGCGGCTGGACGCCCAATCCCAGAAACGAAAGTCCTGATTCCACGAGAATGGCCGCGGCCACCCCGAGCGTGACGGCCACAAAAACCGGCGCCATCACATTGGGAATGATGTGCCGCCAGATAATGCGCCAGCGACCAATCCCCAACGCAATGGCGGCCTGCACGTAGTCCCGCTCCCTGACGGAGAGCACCTCCGCCCGCACCATGCGCGCCAGGCCGGGCCAACTGGTGATGGCAATGACGATCATGACGTTATAAATATTCGGCTCCAGCATCGCAATGACCATCAGCAGCAAAAAGAAAGAGGGAATGCACAACACCAGGTCCACGAAGCGCATGAGAAGATTATCGATTTTTCCGCCAAAAAAACCGGCCAGCGCGCCAATGAGCACGCCAATCAATCCGGCCAGCCCGGAAGAAATAAAGCCGACGCTCATGGAGATGCGAGCGCCATACAGCACCCGCGCCAGCACATCGCGGCCATTCATATCGGTACCAAACGGATGCTGCCAGGATGGTGGCTGGTATATTTCATTGAGATTGATCGCGTCGGGGTCATAGCCAGTGAGCAGGGGGCTGAAAATAGCCGCCAGGCTGAGCAGAAGAATGACGATGGCGCCCGCGACGGCCAGTTTATTTTTGAGATACTGGCGCAAGATGATTTTGAACATGGAACTCGATGCGTCGGTCGTTTTCATAGTCAAATTATTAATGAAAAATGATCAAATTAGGTTGACTGCCAACAGGAGATGAGCAACTGCCTACTCATACTTAATTCTTGGATCGACGATGCCATACAAAATATCGGCAAACAAATTTCCGAACAGCAGCAGAAATACCGAAAAAACCGAGGTGCCCATGATCACCGGGTAGTCCCGCGCCAGCACCGCTTGATAGGCCAGCCGCCCCATGCCGGGCCAGGCAAAAATCGTCTCGATGATTACGCTGCCCCCAATTAAACCGGGCAGGCTCAATCCCAGAATGGTCACAATGGGCAACAGCGCATTTTTCAAGGCGTGCTTGTAGATAACCGTATGTTCGCTCAGGCCTTTGGCGCGCGCGGTGGTAATGTAATCCTGGCGGATGATTTCGAGCATGCTAGAGCGGGTGTAGCGAGAAAGCCAGGCCAGGCCGGAGAAGGCGAGCACAAAAACCGGCAGGATGGCATGCTTTAACAAATCCCAGGCGCGTTCCCAGAAGGTCAGATCTTCAAAATTGAGCGTCAGGGAGTGCATTCCCGAAATCGGCAGCCATCCCAATTTCACGGAAAAAACCATGATGAGCAATAGCGCCAACCAGAAGCTGGGAATGGCCATGCCAATAAATACGAACACGGTCGCTGCCTTATCAAAGAGGGAGTATTGCTTGACGGCCGAAAGAATCCCGATCGGCACGGCAAAAAGGTAAATGAGCAACAGGGCGGCGATGTTGAGAATGATCGTATTGGGCAAAGTTTTCAAAATGGTACGCAACACCGGCTGGCTATCCTTGAATGAATAACCAAAATCCAGCACCAGCATTTTTTTGAGCCAGTTCCAATACTGAACCGGCAGCGGCTTATCCAGGCCATAGATTTTTTCCAGTCGCTCGCGGGCAATGGCCATGCCCGGCCGCATCTGGGTTTCCAGATCCGATGGCTTGCCCGGTGCCAGATGAATAATCAAAAAGGTCACGATGGTAATGCCAAAATAAAGCGGAATCAGCGTCAACAGGCGACGGATAATGTAACTGGACATGTTGCAGACCCTTTTAAAATGTCAATTGTCAACAAAATACTCCACCGCATCGTTATGGTGAGGCACTCTATTATCAATTCGTTCCCGCCTGGGTTGAAATTTGGGCATCAACAACCCCCGGCTGCCGGCATTCGCCATGGGCCGGGAGCATTTACTTTATCAATATCATTCTTCGAATCATGGTGTAGCGATCGGCTTGCAGGCGATAAAAATACATGCCAGAGGCCGCCGGACGCGCCAGATCATCGGTTCCATCCCAGTGCACGGAATGCAGTCCGGCTGCTGGCAGACTCTGGTCGACCAGTGTGCGGATGGGGCGTCCGGTCACATCGAAAATAACCAGTTTCAGCGATTGCACACCTTCCGGCAGATCGTAGGAAATGCGGGTGGTGGCATTGAATGGATTGGGATAGTTTTGGTGCAAGGCAAAGCGGGTCGGTGCCGCCAATTGAACTTGGATTGCTGGGTAAATGGTCATCCGACCCGTCAGGTCCTGCTGCAGCAGCCGATAGCGCCAATTTCCCGGCGGCACTTCGGTATCGCTGAAGCTATAGTGTTGGGGCGCCGATGTCGTTCCCTTGCCCCTGATAAAACCAAGCCGATACCAGTCGGTCGCTGCCTCGGCGCTGCGTTCGATAAAAAAGCCAAAGTTATTGCTCTCGCTGACTGTTGACCATTCCAATTTTATCTGATTGGCTATCACCCGGGCGGTGAAGGAGCTGAGTTCCACCGGCACCACGCCTTCGACCGCAACCGTGCCATCCGTGGCGGTGGCGATGTAGGTGCCGGAATTGAAAGTCATGTTGGTAAAATGGATCGTGGTGCGGGAACTGTCTGCGCCCACCACGTCGAAATCAATAAAGATCAAAACGCCATTCCGGGATAGAGGGGTTTGCCCCTGACCGGTGATGGACAATTTTCCGGAGGCGTATTGAATTACCGGCTGGGACCAGCTTGCGGTTAGCGTGGCCACAGGATCAGCAGCTTTGAATTGCAAAACCGTCTGGTCAAAGCTAAGATTCAGTTGATAGCTCCACAGCGAGTAGTTTTCGTCCATTCGAAATTGGATGGGCAAATGAAGCTGCTCGCCGGCCATGACTGTGGTATCGGCAATGCTGACAAAGGCTTCGATGGGCGCGGCGGCATTGATGGTAAAGCGACCATTGCTGGTTTGTGCCCGGGGAATGCCCTGATTGAAGATCATGCTTTTGAACACGATATCCGTACTCTGACCGACATTGCCCACTACTTTGAATTTAATCCAGACGAGGGTGCCACTGCCAGCGAGTGCTGCATCGCCCTTCATCTGTATTTTCAGATAGCCCGAGCCATCGGTGAAATTGATCTGGCTCCATGGCGCAACCAGCGTCCCCTGGGTAATGATTTCGAGGGCATCCAGAACAAGTTTGCTGAATTGCAGCTCTACGGAACAAGCGGTGATGTTCAACCCGGTGACATCGGCCACCGAAATCGGGATCAGCGCCTCGGTATTGATCGCTCCCGAAGATTGCGGGATGCTCACGGTCACTTTAGGCGGCGGCAGCACGGTTATTTGGCCATCGGTGGGGATGGCCAGCGGCTGCCAGATATTGAACCGGGCGTGGATCAGGCGCAAGGGGGAGACGGCACCCTCAGTTCCGATCACATCAAAATTCAAATAAACCAGCACGCCGCTGTCCTGCAAGGCGTCAGTTCCTGTCATTGAAATCATCGCGGTATCGGCCTGCAGCGATAGCAGCGGAGGCTCCCAATTTTCGATCAATGTGCCGTCAGTGGTCAGGCCAGTTAATTTGACAACGGTGGTGTCAAACTGAAGCGACAGGACACTGGAGCGAATATTGAGATCGTTGGTATTGCCAATGATGATGGGAACCGAGATCGGATATTGCATTGGTCCCGAGGTATCGGGCAGGGAAATCGCGATCCTGTCGGGCGCAATGTACGAATGCAATGAGGTCACGCGGGAAAGCGGGTGCTGCGCCTGGTAGGCCAGGGATTCGCCGATTGCAGATGCTTGCTGGTACGGCAAAAAGTAGGTGAAGTAGGGGAGACTGATCGCACCTTTCATTTTGCTGCCCTGGAAGAGGATGCCGGCGTCGCCATAGGATCGGCCATCGCCGGTGTCGGCTGTCCCATCGGCTGTCTCGCCGGTCAGGCTTTCCTGGTAATAGAGGGTATCGGTGGCATTTTCGGGCGTGGTATATTCATTGAGCATGACCACGGTGCCGGGAGTTCCCGAATAGGAGTACCAATTTATCGTCGGTGACGGCTGGATTGTGCCGTTAATGGTATCCGGAATACCATCGATCAAAATGTCGGAATTGTAGGGATTGGCGAAGCGCATGCCCACCGCATTTTCATTCAGATCGAAGGATTGCCGCAGCAACTTGACGCCATAGTCGGTGTCGAGCGTTTTGTTGGCGCCCAGGGCGACAATGCGATAGGGATAGTAGCGATATTGAAATGTTCCCAGGTTCACATCGATGCCGCTGATCTTGGTTTTGTAGACGATGTCGCGAATAATGCGAATGGGACCTCGCTTGTAATCCAATTTATCGACGATGAGATCATCCTCGGTCATTTTATAATCGATGGTTATAAATAAATAGCGATATTTTCCGTTGGCGCGGGCTTTCTGCCGATCGAGGATATCCGGCCCATAGCTGCCGGTGGAATCGGCAATGCGCCACACATCGGGGATGCCTTTGGTGTTGTGTCCTTCCAGATAAGCTGCGGCGCGGACGGTATCGGAGGCGCCGGAGGTGGCCGGATCATATTTGATGTAGTATTTGGGCAAATCTGGGTCATGGGCGTAGGTGCTGGATCGGAAAACGTACACGTATTTCCTGGTCAGCGGTGCATCGGGATTGGTTAATTCGAATTCATAACGCACATATTGCTTCGAGTCGTCATCCTCCAGCCAACTGGTGGGCGGCGCATAATCGCCCGCCTCCGCGGCCATGAATAAAAACTCATCCACCGTATCCAGCACGGCATTGTAGTTGGTACCAAAATAGCCGTCTTTGCCATCCAGTTCATCTACCTGGATCGTCAACTCGCGCCAGGTGTTGTCCTGCTGATTATAGGCGCAAACGAAAATATGGCTAATTGGCGCCGGAATGAACCGTGGAATGGAGTTGCCAGTAAACAGAACGGCTTCCTGATCGCGCGTTTCGTGCCAGGGCTGCGCCCATACTGGCAGGAATAGTAGGGCGCCGATGACTATCAAATAAATTAATTGAATCAAGTTTTTCATAGCAGCATTCCTCAGGACGTGCAAATTCGTCCTTGTCATTATCTTCATTTTCCCTGGCGATCTCGAAGTGCCCCGCGTGGCCCACGCGTTTCTTTGGCTGACCAGGAGTAAGAAAAATTATGGCTGATTCAAGATTTAAAAAAACCACAGCGAATGAGCTGTGGTTTTTGGTGATGACAAAACTCTCGTGCGATGAAACAACGCTACCGCAGCAAGATCATTTTATGCGACTTGATGAATTCACCGGCCTGCAGCCGATAAACATAAGTTCCGGCAGCTACATGAATTCCGCGATTGTCTCTGCCATCCCACCGCACGGAATAGTAGCCAGCACGCTGCTCTTTTTGCACCAGTGAGCGGACTTCATCTCCCAGGAGGTTATAAATTTTCAGCTCCACCATTACCGAGCCATCACTTCGCAGTGGAATCTGATAGCGGATCATGGTCTCGGGATTGAATGGATTGGGATAATTCTGCTCGAGCACGAACCGGTCGGGCAGCGCCAGATCCACGTAGATTTCAGACGAAAATTCGAACCGGCCATCAAAATCGATCTGTTTGAGCCGGTAATAGAAGCTGCCGGCAGCAATCTGGTCATCCACAAAACGGTAATGCTGGGGAGTGGTGGTTGTTCCCTTGCCTTGAATGAAACCGATGGTCTGCCAATCCAGGCTGGCCGCGGTACGACGCTGGATTTCGAACCCGTAGTTGTTGCTCTCGGTGGCAGTTTCCCATTCCAGCAGGATGTGCCCCTTTTCGGTCGTGGCATGAAAAGAGATCAATTCCACAGGCACATAATAGTTGGGTTGAGTGGAGATGAGCATTGGCCTGGAAAAATTGTTGCCTAACGTGTCGCCCAGTGCATACGGCTGGTTGGGGCCAAAATAGAAGGCTTTATAGGCGATGCTGATTTTGCCGGTGATATCCTTGCCCTCGATTTTGATGCCGGCATCGCCCCAGGACATGAAATCGCCGGTATCCTCTCCTTCGCCGAGCACCTTCTTATCGTCGAAGTAATAAAAACTTCTTTGGTTACCGATGGGGGACAATTTCAACAAGATAGCATACGTTCCCTGATTTCCGGTGGCCAGCCACCAATTCACGGCGGGCGCATCCAGTACCGTAGTAACCAGGCCTTCACTGCCGCCGCTGCCATCGATGGTAACGCCTGACGGATTGAAGGGATTGTAAAGTTTCATGCCTGCTGCATTGGGATTCAAATCAAAGGATTGGCGAATCAGATTGACATGATTGCTCTCTTTCAGGGTACCGGAAATGCCGCCGGACTCCACCGAATATGCATAATACATCAAAGGCACGCTGAAATCAAATGGCGGGTAACCGAAACCGATATTGATCCGCCAGAAAGCCTCTCGCACGACGCGGACCGGCCCAATTTTGGTCTTTAATTGAACGTTTGTGGTGGCATCCTCAAGGGCATTTTCGCGTATTGTAAGCGGAATGGGTATCGTTCCGAAATAAGCGATGAGATCGATCTGCATTTTCTGGCGATCGAGAATGTCCACTCGATTTGCTTTCGTGCAGACCCAATAATCTGGGATGCAGCTTTTATTATGGCCTTCGATATAGGTTTGGCCGAAGACCGTGTCGGCAAAGGCTTGGGTCTTGCCCGCTTTATAGGTGACGTACGTGTCGGTCGCCAAAGGCAACTTGTTTTTCGAACGGTAAAGATAGATATAGCCCATTTTGTCGGAAAGCGAGTCGTGGGCGCTGATCTCGATCCGATTGTAATTGCGGGAATCCAGATCATCGATCCAGATGGCGCCATCGGCAGCCCGATCACCCATATCTTTGGCCATGAATACCAGTTCATCGTTCTCATCCAGCGTATCGTTGGGAACGGGCAGCCAGTAGTGGGTGGAATCGTCCTTCTGGTCAAATTGAAATGGCACGGCACGCCAGCTTTGGGTGGTGCTATCGTAGGCAAATAGGTACAGTTCCTGGATCGGCTTGCGGAGAAAATCAATAAAGTATCCGCCTTTGATCACAATCGGTTCCAGGTCTCGGGCGTTCTTCCAATAGCGAAAATTGATGTCGGCATTAGTGGGCGAAATGGAAGTGAGTAGGAGAGCGAAACTCGCCCAAAGAAACATAGCGGCTTTAATTCTCATGTGGTACCTCCTGCTGTTGTTGACAATTTTAATGCCGTGAGCATGAAGCAATTTTTGATTGTTGCCGAAACTTCTAAACTCAATTGAACTCGTTTATTCAAAAATGGTAGCCTACGAAAAACACGAGTAGTGGGGAAGTGGAATCTCAAAGAAAAAATTTCGTGTCCTCTCGTGTGTTCCGTGGGCAATTTTGATATTTTACTTTTCAATTTATGATTTCAGGTGCTAACCTCTTTGATTGGCCAACACTATAAATTAAACCTTTTTTCTTAAAATAGCAACATATTTTTCACCATAATCTGACGTGAACCGACCGAAAAGGGCCCTGCCACCAAGCCGTGGCAGTTTGAAAACTGGGCAGGGAGCAGATTCCTCTGCTGTCCAGGATGCCGCATGAGAAAATTGCCCTGGAATAGCGTGATCAATTTCTATCCATTGACCGAATTCCGAATGCGTACAACGAACAGCAAATCGCATAATTTGCGACCGAACTAGAATAACCAGGCTGAAGCATGATGCGATTTCAAAGCGACATAGCGTATGCCACCTGCGGAACAAGAGTGCTTTTACATTTGTTTTACACTTTTCGCTTGACTTTGTCAATAAATATACGTATACTGTCACTGGCAATTTAGAAAATAAAACTATCAGTTTACTGGCAAATTTATGAAGAAAGAGATTATCACTGAAAAAGAGATGCTGGAGCAGATTCCGATCGAACGAGCCTTTTTAAAGCAGTTACTGGACCGCAAGCTCATCAAGCCCGCCGGGACCATTGATGAAAATGTGGCCATTTTTGATAAGAGTACGCTGCAGCAGATTCAGGAGATCAAACAGTTTCAGGCCATGGGCTATTCCGTGGACGACATCGAGAAAATACTCAAAAAAGTTGGCCTGCCCTCGCGCAAACAAGCGACCGAGGAACGCACGCCTGCCATGCGCTACCTGACCGTCGGTGAACTGGCCACGCGTCTGGACATTAATCCCCGCACCATCAAATACTGGGAAGAGCGGGGAATCATCGAGCCGGACACTCGTTCTGAGGGTGGTTTTCGGCTCTATGCGGAATATTGGGTTTATCTCTGCAATCTGATTAGCGATCTCCAGCTTTTTGGTTACAGCCTGGAGGAGATCAAGGAGATTTCCGACTTGTTCCGTGATTTTTTGGCCATCGAAAAAGCCATCGATGCGTTTCCCTCCGATCAAACCGCGGCCAAGTTGAACCGCATGAAGGAAAAAATCCAGGCGTTTTATGATAAGATGAGGCAATTCAAAGAGGGGATCCAGCGGTGGGAGGAACTCCTCAAGAAAAAGGAGAAAGAAATCCGTCAGTTTGAAAACAAGCTGAAGCAACTTCAACCCGCAACTGAAATCAGGGAGAAAAAATCGTGAACATAACAACCCGCCCTAAAATTATTTTTATTGAACCGAAATCCCCCAATTTGCATATCTATTCCAAATTTGTCATTCCTCGACTGGGCAGCCTGATTCTGGGAACGATCATGAAGCAGATGGATTGGGAGGTTCAGGTGATTCTGGAAGAAAATGAGGAATTGGATTTCGATAACATCGCTTCGGCGGATATGGTGGGGATTTCGACCATCACTTCTACTGCGCCTCGTGCCTACACGATAGCCGACCAGGTACGCAGCCTGGGCATACCGGTTATCATGGGCGGACCGCATGTGAGCTATCTGCCGGATGAGGCGTTGCAGCACGCCGATTTTGTCTTTCGGGGGGAAGCTGAGGAAGCGCTCCCATTGTTTATTCACCAGTGGCTCACGGCGAAAGATTATGGCTCTGTTCCCAATCTATCGTTTCAACAGGATGGCACAGCGATTCATAATCCGCTGGGCCAACCCATCCAGAATCTGGATCGCATTCCGTACCCGGACCTGTCGCTCATTCGGGGCGGCATCAAACGGACCTTCGGTTATCGCATTATTCCGATTCAGACCTCGCGCGGATGTCCATTTGATTGCGAGTTCTGTTCGGTGACCGGCATGTTTGGGAAAAAATTGCGCTACCGCTCTACGGAAAATATCATCGAAGAACTGCGTCAATATAATGACAAAAAGAATGCGTTGTTCTTTTATGATGACAATTTCACTGCCAATCGCCGGCGTGCCAAAGAATTGCTGCGGGCAATGATTGCCGAAAAGTTCAAATTTTCGTGGTCCACTCAGGTTCGTGCGGACGTGGCCAAGGATTTAGAGCTGGTTCAACTGATGCGGGAAGCAGGCTGCGAGACCGTTTATATCGGCTTCGAGTCTATCGATCCCGAAAGTCTGAAGGCGATGAAGAAAAGTCAATCAGTGGAGGAAATCAAAACCGCGGTCAAAGTCCTGACCAGGAATAAGATTCAGATTCACGGCATGTTCGTGTTCGGATTCGATACCGATAGGCCAGAGACCATCAGAGAAACAGTGCGTTTCGCCAATCGCAGTGATATCGGGACCGTCCAATTTTTGATTCTGACACCATTGCCAGGATCAGAGACGTTCCGAAAGTTGAAAGAAGAGGGCCGCATCAAATTTTTCGATTGGACCCTGTACGATGCCCATCATGCGGTGTTCGATGCCCGAAATCTCAGTATCGATGAGCTGCAACGTGCTCAAATCAAAGGCCATCAATCATTCTATTCGCTGAAGCAGCTCTTCAAGCGCGGCATTCGCTTTCGCTGGTATCAGGTGCTGATAGGTTTCTACGCGCGCAGGTTGAATCGCATCTGGAAAAAGAACAATCGGGTCTGGTTGAAGGTTCTGGAATTGCTGAAACCCAATTTCGACTTTCAAATCTCCATCGACTTCAAGCAGGTGGTGCGTTTACCAAAGAAGTTTTACGACCGAAATATCGAAAAAATCAGGCGGGGAGACAAGCGCAACGACCATCAATTTCCGGCGCTGGATGACTCAGGTGGCATGGCGATTTCAAAATAACTGCCTAAAGTTGCCGCTGCCAGGGTATTGAACTGCCACCCAAACGCCAGGTTGGTGAGGAATGGTCTGATGTCGATCGAAAAGCACTGATTGATGAGACACAATGGAACCTGAATTTCTAAAATGAACCAGGATGCTGGAAAACGATCACCCTTTGCCTACGAAATACATGGAATGACACGAAACTGAAAAAATAAAAAGTGCTTTGAGCATTTTTTCGTGCGTTTCGTGGGGCAATCCTGGATAATAGTTTTCATTTTAGAATTTCAGGTGCAGTGTGGAATGATGGAACAGTGGAGTTTTACACCAGTGAAAATCAACAGTCCAAATTCGTATATGTTTTAATTTCTCGCATTCTTGTAATTCTATTGCTCGATCTGGTGATGCGAGTTCTATGGCCGCAATTCGTGTGGTCATGATTTTTTTTCGTAGCGCTGCAAAATAATCTGGCGAGCCAATGAAAAATACCAGGATGCCGGCAGCAGCCGAACGAGATGAAATAGCAATTTCATTCTAACTGGATAGATGTAACGCTTTTTCCGCCGAGCCACCGCTTTGATCATTTTGCGGGCGGCTGCCTCCGGCGACATCAGCCAGATACGATAGCCCTGCCCCTGATTGATTTCGGTATCGACAAACCCGGGATGGATGGTGGTAAATTGAATTTGTGGCAATTCGGCGGCCAAACTCTCCATGAAATAATCCAGGCCGATTTTGGTAAGGCCATAAATCCCGCGGGTCGGCAATCCTCGCATCGAAGTAGCAGAACCGATACCGATAATCGTTCCGGATTTCTGCGGCACCATGATTTCCAGGCAGGCACGGATCGTATAGATCGCGCCTTTGAGATTGGTGTCAATGACCGCTTCCACTTTCTCCCAATCCCATTTCGGAAACGAGGTATTGGCGCCAATGCCGCTGTTTACCCAGGCAATATCCAGGCGTCCGCTTTCCCGATGAAAATCGTGGATGGCGGAATAGACCGCCTGCCGATCGCGGACATCACAGGCTCGGAGCCAGAACGTGCTGCCGCTATGGTTCAGCCGCGCCGCTAATTCCCGTATTCTTTCTTCCCGACGGCTCAAGAGGCAGAAGGAAACCTGGTAAGGCGCCAGTGCTTCCACCAGCGCCCATCCAAGACCCGAGGAGGCGCCGGTGATGAGAATAGATTTATTTTGCCAGTAGGATGTTAATTGTTTGGTCATGGGTCTACCACCGGAGAAGGGTTAGGCTGTCGAATTCGTTTCGAAAACGGTTTGTGGTATAAATTATTCCCCCAGATATCATCATCTTCATTTATTCCAGATTCTCCCAAACACTTTCACTGAATGAATCCTGAGGTCAAAAATATTTTGAAATGGCGGAATAGCCTGGAAATTTTAGGTCAGTGCTGCCATTCTTCTGTCACTTTTTTGGGGAAGATGCCAATCGTTACGCACCTTGTGTGGATGGAAATCGTTGCGAATCGACTTCTCTGGCTCTGACTAAAATAATCACCTGAATTTTTAAAATGAACCATGACGATGGAAACCGCTAACTCTCTGCCCACAAAATACGCGGAATGACACGGAATTTAAGAGCTGAAAATTCCTTTCCGTGTCTTTTCGTATGTTTCGTGGGGCAACTTATTCATAATCATTTTTAGAATTTCTGGTATAACCCAATTCTGAGTCCTTTCGCTTCTGAGACCAAATAATTGCCAGCTTCATTTCCGTGGCATTCCATTCCGCCGAAGGGCGGGCCGCCAACTGGCGGTTCGGTGGGGAAAAAATAGGGCCACAGAAACGGAACAACCACAAAAATATTGAAAAATGATCACTCCTGGCCGACGAAATACGCGGAATGACACGGAATTTAAGAGCTGAAAATTCCTTTCCGTGTCTTTTCGTATGTTTCGTGGGGCAACTTATTCATAATCATTTTTAGAATTTCTGGTATAACCCAATTCTGAGTCCTTTCGCTTCTGAGACCAAATAATTGCCAGCTTCATTTCCGTGGCATTCCATTCCGCCGAAGGGCGGGCCGCCAACTGGCGGTTCGGTGGGGAAAAAATAGGGCCACAGAAACGGAACAACCACAAAAATATTGAAAAATGATCACTCCTGGCCGACGAAATACGCGGAATGACACGGAATTTAAGAGCTGAAAATTCCTTTCCGTGTCTTTTCGTATGTTTCGTGGGGCAACTTATTCATAATCATTTTTAGAATTTCTGGTATAACCCAATTCTGAGTCCTTTCGCTTCTGAGACCAAATAATTGCCAGCTTCATTTCCGTGGCATTCCATTCCGCCGAAGGGCGGGCCGCCAACTGGCGGTTCGGTGGGGAAAAAATAGGGCCACAGAAACGGAACAACCACAAAAATATTGAAAAATGATCACTCCTGGCCCACGAAATACGCGGAATGACACGGAATTTAAAAGCTGAACATTGCTTTCCGTGTCTTTTCGTGTGTTCCGTGGGGCAATTATTGTGAATCATCTCCGCGTTAGAATTTCCGGTGATAGTATGAATGACCAGATAGATAAGCTACATTCCGCTGTCCGATGCCCCAAGCGGACCGAATGTTAATCGCAATCGCTTCATAAATAAAAAATGTCGCCTTAGGAACAACAGGTGCAGCAGTGCCATGGTTGTTGCTGGTCATTCACCTGAATGCTTGCAGATCGTAACATCAGCTACCGATGGAAGCCGTTTTAGAAACGAATCCATGTTCCGCTGCTGGAGGCGCCTGAAATTGCGCGGGCAATGGCGCCAGGCTCCGAGTCTCCTGAGATAATGATGGCCTGAATATTCGGATTTTCTCGAATCAGTTGATAAATTTGCTGTACCTTCGTGCGCATTCCTCCGGTCACGTCGGTTCCGGCCGAGCCACCTAATTGGTCAATGATCTGTTCAAAATTGTGATGATCGATTACCGGGATCACCTGGCCGGCGGTTTCCAAAACTCCCGGTACATCGCTGATCAACACAATGCGATGGAAAAAGATATAATCGCTCAATTTCTGAATCTGATCCTCGGTGGAAGCGATGGTGAAATCCTGTTTTTCATCGAGAATAATATCGCCATGGATCAGCGGGATTTGTCCCGAGTCCAGCAAGAAGCGTATGGCGCGGGTATCCATCACCTGCAGTTTGCCGGCTCTGGCGACGGCAATGGCCGAAGGTTGCACAGTGATCGGAAATAGGCCTTCCTCGGCGCACAGTTGCAAGATACGCAGGTTCAATTTGATCAGATCCTGTCGAATCTGGTAAAACGCTTGCCAGCCAAAATGGGGGTGACTGCCCCTTTTGGCTTCGAACTGCCGGGCTACAATATGGCCATAACTGCCCGCACCATGTGCCAGCAGCAGGCTGATGTCGCCGGTTTGCATTGCCGCCGAAATCTCCCGTGCGATGTGACGCACCCGTTCCTCTTTCAGGCTTTCCGATTGTTTTTTATCGGTAATGAACGACCCGCCAATTTTAACGATGACTCTTTTCTTCAAGGTAAATGTCTCCTTCATCGATCCGAACCACATCTCCCGTCTGGAATTGATCCACGCCAACGTGGTCTACGGTGGGGATCTCACTGATGATCGCTCCCACCGCGACAATGATCTCACACTCTTCAAGAATCATGCCAATCGGCGCGTTGCCGCGCTTGTGCAAACCATAAAGGATGTAGGAACCGACGGTGCTACCCCTGGCGTACGGAAAGACCAGGATTTTCCCGGCAATAGATTGCCCCACCAACGGATGCTGCGGGTCTTTTACGATCCCCGTTGCGGCATCCACTGCGCCGAAGAAACTTAGCGGCGCGGACGATTTCAAGACCACTCCGCGTACTTTGCCCGGATGTATTATTCTACCGGTTATTTTTTCCATGTGTCGTTCAATCCGCAATGAAATCCATTCTCATCCCCACCATTCAGGCCAGGCGACGGCGGCTCTAATGAGGGCGTCATTCATCCCACCGGCCGCTCACCGCTGCGGCGATGCATTGCTCGGTGCTTCCCAGATGCACAATCGCCGACTGGTGCGCTGGCAAGTACACCGCAGCTTTGACTGAATTGGTCACAATATGCTTGATCCCCATTTCCTCCAGCGGCGCCACCACCATACACGTATCCGCCAGCACCCGGCCGCCGGCTTGCTCAATCATGGCCACGAGATTTTTGGCTCGGGCCTGTTCCCGAACAATGGCGGAAGTAGCTATCCAGAGGGGGGATTTCAAATTTCTGTGATTGATGAGCGCCGCGATATTGGCCAACTCCTCCAGTGAAACGTGCGGGCAGCCCAGTGCTACCAGATCCACCTGTTGCCCAGCCTGCTGGAGCGCAATTTTGGCTTCGTCAAGATTATCGATGGTCACCTGCTGGCTGTTGCGCTGGATCATCCTTTCGCCGTAGTTGATGGCTTCTGGGGTGAAACGGTCGACATGGTACAATGCCACGGCACCGGCAGCAGCCATGGCCGCTCCCAGGGATTTGAGACAGGCAGTGCGCTCAGTATCGCGTTGGGGGATATCCAGGCCATAAAAAAAAGGTATGCCGCGGCCGACCGTTTTGCCGACCAGGTATCCCAGCATCCCAAAATCGGCGGAAGATTTTAATTGACACTTCACGATAATTCGATGGGTAGCCAGGCGATGTTCGTGGAGATGCAATCCGCAGCGCGGGGTGCGACCACAGAACGCAGCAGCCAGTGCCGAAGGCCCGCCTTCGCGATTGGTTCTGGCGGCCAGGATGGAGTTGGCATAGCTGACTGCCGATGATTCGCTCCAGGCGATATGTTCGCCCGGTTGTGGGACGATGCCGATGTGATAGGGCGTACAGGTCAATGTCGCCCGAACGCCCATCTGTTTCAGAACTTCGATTATTTCAAGCTGCTTCTGGGCAAAGGCTTCGGGAAATCCCAATTGTCGCCACAATTGACGGTCGATGCCGGCCGGATTCATAAAGGCCGGAACGTGGGCCCGGGCGCTGGAATCCGCCCAGTCATGCAAGAACTCCAGGCCTGGATCGCCGATGTTTTTATAACTTACGCCGGCAATTTGAGCCGAGGTAATGGGAACCATCTCTTGCGCCCCATAGATTTTGCCCAGAGCAATTAGCAGTTCCATGGCTTTCTTTAAACCGAGGCCATGCTTGCCCTCCAGCAGCTCGACTTCTTTGGCGGTTAGTTTCATCGTTGCTTTTCAAATTTGATAGTTGCTTCATTCGGGTGATAACCAATTGACCAAGATCGTGGCACTACGCGTTGCGCCACTGGATCGGGATGCAGATTAGCCAATTTACAGCCGACAGATATTCATGCCGCCGCTGATTTCAGCGATCATGCCGGTGGAATAATCGAAATAGCCCTGCACCAGCCCCACGACC
Source organism: uncultured Cytophagia bacterium (assembly GCA_964647995.1). GTDB lineage: Bacteria > Zhuqueibacterota > Zhuqueibacteria > Thermofontimicrobiales > Thermofontimicrobiaceae > Thermofontimicrobium_A. The sequence goes on along the minus strand of CAZYNP010000039.1, from coordinate 23,409 downwards.
GCTTTGCCGACATCCTCCGGATAACCCCAGCGCTGCTGCGGCACCAATCCCTCGGCAATTAGCCGGTCGTATTTTGCTTTCACTGCGGCGGTCATATCCGTTTGAATGATGCCTGGTCGTAGCTCAAAGACGCGGATGCCAAACTCCGATAGCCGATGGGCAAAAATGCGCGCGGCGTGGCTGATGACGGCTTTGGACAGGCAATATTCCGCCCGCGAGGGTGATGAATAATAGGCCGAGATAGAAGAAATGAAAATGATATAATGGACGGCCTGGGGCTGAATCTCACGTTGCTGGATCATCTGCCGGGCGATGGTTTGAGTCAAGAAAAAAGGCCCGCGGGCATTGATATTCATCACCCGATCGTAGCTTTCGGGCGAGGTCTCCAGGATATCCAGTCGTTGCCTGGGAGCGACGCCGGCATTGTTTACCAGCACATCGATGCTGCCGAATTTGTGCTGTGCTTGCTGCAGGATTTTTTCGTGATCGGCCAGATTGGCAATATCGGCCTGAATTGGCAAAAATTCGGCACCGAATTCATGTGCCCGTTCCAGAACCTCGAATAGACCTTTTTCTCTATTTTCGGGTTGATAGATGACATCGACGCCGACGATGTTGAAATTGGATTTCGCCAGTTCCAGCGCAATGCCCCGGCCGATGCCCTGTGCCGCTCCGGTGATAATGGCTGTTTTACGGCTCGTGATCATGGTCGCGATTGCTTTCCGATAGTTTATTTGAGTTATTCGTGCATGGTTTAGGCTATCCGTTGGGCGATCGAGTATTTTTTTCTCCCACGGATAGAAACAACCCAACGGATGAAATTCCAAATTCCAAATAACAAATAACAAACCTGTCCGCCCACTGGCGGAATAAGCTGCACAAACAAAATTTCAAAAACCAAAGCCTCGGCTTACCATCAGCCGC
>CAZYNP010000039.1:0-22385 GCA_964647995.1 uncultured Cytophagia bacterium | reverse complement strand
TTTTTTTCTCCCACGGATAGAAACAACCCAACGGATGAAATTCCAAATTCCAAATCTGTCCGCCCACTGGCGGGATAAGCTGCACAAACAAAATTTCAAAAACCAAAGCCTCGGCTTACCATCAGCCGCAGTTGTGTTTGGAATTTGAGGTTTGCGAGTTGAGATTTATTTGAAATTTGACGTTTGAGCTTTGATATTTGAAAAGATCTGTTGGGCCATCAAATATTTTTTTCTCCCACGGATAAAAACCCCCCAACGGATGGGATCGAATTTTTCCTATGATCCGGTCTTTTTGCTACCGACCAGTTCCATCAGCCTGGTTACCAACTGCTTCATCAAATCCGCCACCTGCTGTCCAAAAATTCCTAAGTAAGCTAATAGAACCAGCACCAGCAGGGCGGCAACGAACAAAATCAAAATAATCTTATAAGCTACCTTTAGCTTCAGAAACCAGTTCTGGAAAAAAGTCAGGAATTGTCGGGCATAATCCTGCCAGGATTTGGATGGCGGAGCCGGCGCTGACGGTTGGCTGGCCTGCGGTGGCTCAGCTTGAGGTTGGCTGTTATTCGGTTTTGTATTCATATTCCCTTCAAAAAAATAGCTTGAGAGTCTCCGGGACTAATTCTTCTCCCGTTAATCGATTTTGAACCAATGCTTGCTACCAATATTATAAGATTTTTTTTGAAATTTCCAAAACAAATTTTTAAATGTCCCAAAAAACGAATGCACCAACTGCTGGCAGAGGATTCCTGCTGCGGCGGCTCCAAAATAGATCGGTGCATTGCTAAATTTTTCATTGCAAATTAAGAATAACTTGGTTAAATTAGCCCCAAAATTTAGAGTCTGAATTCCCGGGTTCCAATCAGAATGATTTATTTGATCCCCGAACAACATGGCGATAGTGTCCGCTATTTTCGAGATTTTTTTCAATTGCATCTGGGGCAGCCAGATCTGGCAACGCTCCACAAAATTCTCGAAAAGTTTGCCACAATTCCGTATGAAAACATCAGCAAGATCATCAAGCTCAGTCGGTCGTGGGATAGCGACCAGCGGCTGCGATTGCCCGAAGAGGTGATGGACGATCATGCCAATTTCCGCCTCGGCGGTACCTGCTTTTCGCTCACATTTTTTCTGGAGACGATTCTATTGCACCAGGGATTTCAGTGCTATCCGGTAATGGCGGACATGAAGGCGGGCCGCAATATCCATTGCGCCATCCTGGTTTTATTCGATAATAGAAAATTCCTGGTCGATCCGGGTTATCTATTAAATACGCCGCTGGAGATCAATCCCCAACAGCCGAGAATCTATCGCACCCCAACCGCAGGGGTGGAACTGCAATTCAATCATGAATTGGGCTGCTACCAGCTTTTTACATTCAACCGCGACAAAATGACCTGGCGTTATAATTTCATGGATCGCCCCTGCCCGCCAGATGAATTTTTGGCGCACTGGCAAGCTTCGTTCACCAAACCATCGATGCATGGTATTTGCCTGACCAAAATTCAGAATGACGGCTATATTTTCATTCATAAGAATTTCATGCGGGAGACGACATTCATTTCCAAGAAAAATTTCGATATCCGACAGAATTATCATCAGACGATTCAGCAGATTTTCGGGATAGACGAGCAGTTGATCGAACAGGCTCGGGCGGCGCTGGAGTTTAATCTGGCGAAGGAGCGGGAACTGGGACTATTTAAAGCTGACCGGTCAAATCGATATTAAAAAATTCCAAAATTCAAATCCAAACTCCAAACCTATCCGCCCACTGGCGTGATGCATTTCAAGCTGCCGTGCCCAATCATTCAAATTGTCTGGGATCTGAGCATTGCAAATTGGAATTTATTTGAAATTTGACGTTTGTGCTTTGATATTTGAAAATATCCGGTGGCTTCATCTATCCGTTGGTCGATCGAGTATTTTTTTCCCTATGGATAGAAACAAACCAACGGATCAAGAAATTCCAAAAAACAAAAAGCAAAAAACAAAAAGCAAATTCCAAACCTTTCCGCCCACTGGCGTGATAAGCTCCAATGGCCGATTTCTAAGCCGGGATTTGTTCCGATTAATTGCAATCACATCACAAGGAGGTTGTCTTGATGAAAGCAAGAATTGCCGTTCGCCTGTCATGGTTATCTATTCTATGGTTCATGCCATCTCTGGTCATGGGCCAGCCAGCGGATTATAATCAGATCACTCTGGCCGATATCCAAAAGAGCTCGCTCAGCAGCGACAAAATCAACGGCAGCAATAACAATCAAAATCAATTGACACCGGGGACGATTCTGGTCTATCAAACCAGCGAGGGTCGCTACGGCAAAATGCAAATTGAGCAGTATGGCTACGATCTATATCTGAAATGGCTGACTTACAATGCCAATGGGACAACTTATAGCAGCGGGAACAATCTGAAAATTCGTGGTACCTGGTATTGCGATCTGGACCTGGGACGGGAGAGCGACATTTCCAGCGATTTTTGGTGGCAACAGGCTACCCCGGTAGAACGCGTTCTGGTGCCCGAGAACGGCGCTAAATTCGCCCGGTTTCAGCCCACAAGGTTGGATACTGTCATCTTTGCCAAGCGAGATCTGTCCGATACCATGATCCCCTTTGTTTTCCAGGGGTTCACCATCAAGCTGAACTCTGGTGCGGGCGAGGGACAGGTTTTATTCGGCGCGAATGCCCATGACCTGGGCATCGATGACATGTATATCGACGTTCCCGATTTTGTCAAGCAAGATTGGCAAACGCTGTGGATTGCCGTGCATTTGTATCTAAACCACATGAACTCCGACACTCTCGCCTATGCCTGGAGTGCCGAGCGCGGCGGCTGCTTGAAACTGACGGTTACGTTCGAGGAAGATGGTCATGAAATCCTGGGCGCCTGGCACGGCGATATCTGGGACGCGCAATTGATCATCTATCTCATTCCGTTCATCGATGATTACCACTGCTTGCATTGGAACGTGGAGGCCGATTTTGCATTCTCCTGGGAAATTTATGGCATCCCCGAAAGCTGGTTCGTGAGCAAAAGTGAATTGCAGGGGAAATTGGAACGAGCCATCTGTTATTCGCTGAGCAATGCCATCGACCAGTTGATGCTGAATTTGCTATTCATCGGGGGGCTGAAATCCAATGCCGCGGCCAAATATTATCAGACTCAGATCATTGACGATCGGGCCATGTTTGTGCTGTCGCCACTTGCTCCACCACGGCTGGTGCGAGAACTGCTGGTGTTGTTCGATCACATTGCGGTTCATGATGACGAGGATCCCTTCGCCGGCGGCGAGCTCCATTTCCAGGGGGAAGTGAATCGCATCTCCACCCAATGGAGCGATGAAATTGGTTCCAGCAGCGGTTCGACCATCTATTTGACCGGCGACCAATGGCAACGCCGCATTTCCCTGGTGCGCGACCAAAATTTGAGTATCCATTTCGAGGGATATGATGCTGACGATCCTGATGCCGATGACTCGCTGGGCAAAATTGATCTGCTGTTCAGCCCTCCGGACTGGGGCGTGCAGTACCAGCTTCAGCAGTCCCGCTCCAGCAACGGCGATTTTACACTTTTTTACTGGATTGTGGACGCGCAGACGCCCACCGGCTACAAGCGGTTGCAGGTGAAATTTGATCGCATCGATTTGAATGACGATGAAGACCCAAACGGTTCGGGCGAGCTGTTCTTCAACGGCGCGGTAAATGATCAGCCCACCGGCAACAGTGGCCAGTTCGATCGTGATAGCGGCACGAAGATTTATTTAGGTGGCCGCGATCGCTGGCAGAAGACGGTGTATGTGCCCAGCAACGGCAATTTACACCTTCAATTCCAGGGTTATGACGATGATTGGCCCGATTCCGATGACTCATTAGGCAAAATCGATGTCATTTACAATCAGGCGAATGATTGGGGGCTTGGTTGTCATCAGCAACCATCCAGCAATAAAGATTTTGCGCTAAATTATCGGGTGATCGATCTGGATGCCAAACCGCCGGCTGATTATGAGCGATTTGTCGTTACTTTCAAAAAGATCGAGGTACACAATGACGAGGATGGTGCCGGCTCGGGTGAGCTGTTTTTTTATGGAGCGGTGAATTGCGATTATACCTCGCTCAACAACCAAATGGACCTGAACTCCGGTTCCAGTCGGGACCTGGTCGGGGGCAACTGGTTCAAGCGGGTGCGTGTCCGGGCCTACAATGGCGGAGTCATCAATATCTTTTTCACCGGTTATGATGATGACGCCACCACCGTCGATTCCCTGGGCGATATTTTTGTCAGCCACTCGGCGCAGGATAATTGGGGCTTGAACCAAACGCATCGCGTCCGATCCTCCAATGGGGATTTTACGCTGACTTATACCGTAGAACGAGAATTTCAATAATTGATCAACTGGGAGAGCTGAATGAGATTTAATCATGTACCGGTGAAGACGCCAGCGCCTGATGCCAAAGAATTCATCGATATTTTGCTGGGGCGCTCGAAAAGTCCACGCACACCATTGGTGGAGTATATCGTGGATGATGTGGTCATGAAGCCAATTGTGACAGATCTATTGCACCGAACCTGGGTCGATTGGGCCAGTGAGCGCTCGGCGAAACAGGCGTATCTGGACAATTTTATTGAATTCTGGTATCGCCTGGGCTATGACTTTGTGCGGTTCGAGCAGGGGTTCAATTTTCAGCGGCGGCAATTGGTGGCGCAGGACGTGGGGCTGGATGCTTCCAGGCAGCGCACGTGGGTCGATTTGCACCGCGGGAGCATTGCGTCGTGGCAGGACTTCGAGAAATATCCCTGGCCCAGAATCGAGGAGGTGGATTTTTTCCCAATCGAATACCTCCATGCCCACCTCCCTGAAGGCATGGGCCTGATGACCTGCCATGCCGCGGGCGTTTTTGAACATGTGTCTCAAATTATGTCTTATGAAGGATTGTGCCTGGCATTGCATGATCAGCCCGACCTGGTGCAGTCAGTCACAGATCGAGTCGGCGATCTGTTAGTAACTTACTATGAACATCTGCTCGATCTGGATCGGGTGGTAGCAATTTTTCAAGGGGACGATCTGGGCTTTCGCAGCGGAACTCTCATTGCACCGGCGGATTTGAGAAAATATTTTTTGCCGTGGCATAAAAAATTGGCTGCGCTTGTGCATCGGCGGCAGCGGCCCTATTTTCTCCACTCGTGCGGCAATCTGGAATTGATCATGGAAGACCTGATCTCAGACGTCGGCATTGATGGCAAGCATTCATTCGAGGACGCGATTCTGCCGGCACCGTCATTCTACCGAAAATATGGCCAGCGGGTGGCGGTTCTGGGGGGATTGGATATCAATATTCTGGCCAAAGGTAGCTTCAACGAGGTTCGAAAGCGAACCTTAGAATTGATTCATGCCTGCGGGAGCGGTGGACGCTATGCCGTTGGCTCGGGCAATTCCATCCCCTCCTATATCCCACCAGTCAATTATCTGTCGATGGTGGACACGGCTCTGGGGCAATAGCTGCTGGAACATTACCGACGAATTCGCGGTCATCATGCTCCAAGGTTCGCCCCCGCCGGCGCCTTTATGATCCCGCTTCCTGACCTGACGGGAAGTTGCGGGCTATTCGGAGATTGGATGCCGAGAGGATAACTTGGAACCAGGCTTCTGGCGGTTGCTGATATGGAAGACATCGGGTGGCCCAAATTATGGGAGCGGTAACCTGGGGTTGGCAAAACGCAGCGGATCCTGCCCGTCAGCGCTTTTAAAAGGTAATCGTTGGTTGTAATTGTTGGCGGCGAGGCGGTGGCACCGGGTCAGCAACAGATTCTTGCGGCAGGAGTCGCCAGTGGAAGATGTTTGCGCCGGGTTTAGCAGCGTCCTGGGACTTGAGAGTCGATAATTTTTTCAATGACCGTGGTGTCGTGGCGGAGTTATGATAAAGCTGGAACATACTTCATGCAACTGACAACTTCAGCAGAGAACTGGCTCAAAGAATTAACCAATCAATTTGATCGGCGACATACATTTCGCAGCCTGCGTTATCCCAATTTTAAATTGTGGTTCTGGGGGCAACTGACTTCCTTACTGGGTACGTGGATGCAAATTACCGCACAAGGATACCTGGTATTTGAGCTCACCCACTCGGCCGCATTCCTGGGTTATGTGGGTTTTGTATCCGGTATGCCGTCCTGGTTGTTTATGTTGATGGGGGGAGTGCTGGCCGATCGGATGTCCCGGCGGATCTTGTTGATCCTTACCCAGAGCACCATGATGCTATTGTCATTGGCGCTGGCGTTGCTGACATTTACCCATCTGGTTCAACCCTGGCACATCATTGTGTTAGCGCTGGGAATGGGGATTGCCAATGCATTCGATGTTCCTCCCAGACTCGCCATTGTTTCGGAAATGGTTGCCGCCGAAGATTTGACCAATGCCATTGCTCTGAACGCAACGATTTTTAATAGCGCTACTGCCATTGGCCCCGCCATTTCGGGCATTACTTATGCGGTATTTGGTCCTGGCTGGTGCTTTGCTATCAATAGCATGTCGTTCCTGGCCGTGATTGCTGCGTTGGTGCGAATGAGGCTACCGGCATCGGTGAGCACCGGGCGCCAGCAATCGCCTCAGAAAGCATTAGGGGACGGGCTGCGCTACATTTACCATGCGCCCATCATTCGAACGATTATCGGTTTGATCGCCGTCGCCAGCCTGTTTGCGGCTCCGTTCGTGACATTGATGCCTGCCTGGGCAGTCAACGTTTTGGGCGGTGATGAAATGACCAATGGGCTATTGCAATCTGCCCGTGGAATTGGGGCGTTGATCAGCGCATTGTTCATCGCTTCCCTGGGGCGATTTCAATTCAGAGGCAAATTGCTTATCACCGGTGCGGTGATTTTTCCGATTCTACTGTTGTGGCTATCTATGGTTCGCAGCCTTTCGCTTTCGCTGATTCTGTTGGCAGCGACCGGTTTTGCGATGATATTGGTGATGAACTTGAGCAATTCCTTGATTCAAAGCCTGGTGCCGAATCAACTGCGAGGTCGGGTGATGAGTGTTTATAGCCTCACCTTTTTTGGTCTCTCACCATTTGGCGCGCTATGGATTGGTGCAGTGGCCGAGCGTTTCGGCGAACCGATGGCCTTGATTTTTGGCGCAATCATCGCACTGGGTTGCGTGGTAGCGGTTTGGTTTTGGATGCCGCAACTGCGGCGATTGGAGTGACGAAGCGAGGGTGTTGATGCCAGCGAACCGAATTGACAAGATCGAGCACCCTTCGGCTTCAGGGGACGATTGATGCTGTTGAGTCGATTGACCAAATAAAGAAATATCACCGCCCCCTGCGCCAGGCTGACCAGAGGCAAGCACCGGTCAGGCGAGCAGCCGTTGGTGCCGCTTCTTCGCTGACGCTAATCAGCTCTGCTGGTGATTTTAGTACCCCGGAGCAGTAAATCCCGGTGCAAAAATGGACTGTGGCGGTTCTCATTTGTAGCCCAACTCCCGCAAAACCATCTCTTTTTGGCGCCACTTCTCTTTCACCTTTACGAATATTTCCAGAAAAACCGGTCGCTGCAAAAATAGCTCAATCTCTGCGCGCGCCACCTGCCCGACCTTTTTCAGCGCTGCTCCCTGCCTGCCGATGATAATCCCCTTTTGCGATGGCTTTTCGACGTAAATAACTGCGCGAATATAGTCCTTCCCCTGTTCTCGCTCACTAAATTCTTCAATAGCCACTGCTGTGGAATAGGGAATTTCTTCACCATAAAGTTGAAAGATTTTTTCCCGAATGATTTCGGCTACAAAGAAGCGTTCGGGATGATCGGTGATCATCTCTTCGGGATAAAAGGGCAATCCTGGCGGCAGTTTATCAATCAATTCTTGCAGCAGATCATCCAGGCCATCCGCCTTCAACGCAGAGATGGGAACGATAGTGGTCAGGTGAAAGTGACGTGCATAGCTGTCGATGATGGGCAATAGCTTTTCTTTCAGGATGGTATCGATTTTATTGATTGCCAGAATGAGCGGCTTCCGGGATTTCAGAATTTCGGATAGAAAGGAGATGGTGGACTGAGGTATTGGATAGTCTGGTTCCACCAGGAACAGCAGCACGTCGGCTTCTCCGATGGCACTATGAATCGTTTTAACCATGATCTCCTGGAGTTTGTAGCGCGGGGTCAATAAGCCGGGCGTATCCAAAAAGATGATCTGGAAATCAGCGCCGGTGGAAATGCCCAAAATGCGGTGCCGTGTGGTTTGGGGCTTGGGTGTGACGATGGATAGCTTTTGACCCAGTAGGGCGTTCATCAGCGTCGATTTGCCTACGTTGGGAGCGCCGATCAGCGCCACATAGCCGGCCTTGAAGTTGGAGGCCGTTGCTTGTGACTGCGGATTCGATGGTGTATTCATAAGATGAGATTCCTCCAGATCATGGTTCGAAAATTATTTCTAAGTGAAGATGCTCTTCCAAAAACATTCAGTTTTGTTGCGTTAGTTTGGTCGGTCCCGCAGCGAGCTTGCGGCGAGCCAGGTCTGAAACCAGCCCTCCATTACACAATCATGACATACCGAAGTAGGGGAGAGGACGATGCGCGACGATGGTGCCAGGGTGGTGGTATAGGACAATTTCGCTTTTTTCAGTTGTGTGATGAACGCCTCATGTTCAGTGGCCAGGTGTTCGGTGTAAATGCTGCGCAGCCGATTCTTTTTGTTTTGGATGAGCCACGGGATGAGCCGATCGGTCTCTGCATAAAAGGCATCGAACAGAAAAATTTCGGTGATATGCTGGTCGAGTTGGCCGCGCGCCAGCGATAATAATGCCGGTCGATAGCCGCCGCTGTGGGCGGAGATGATGATCTTGCCGATCGCAGGATGATGGATACGTTTTTCGGCTACCATTTGCTGGAGAATTTCCTCGACCAATCGTTTCAAGCCACCCTCGTCTTCCACTTTGCCGCCGCCCGAGTCCGAGGCGCGATAGGGTCCCTGAGCCAAAATCAACAGCGCATTTTTCCGGGAGGCAATAAACTGTCGCGCCAGATTGAACTGCTCCATCACCTGAAGATTGTCATTGTTCCATCCGTGAAAATGAATCACCAGGTCATTGGCATTCGATGGCTCAAAATAGCCATCCGGAATCACAACGATGATACTGCTGTCGGAATAATGTGGTTCAAAGGGAAACAAGTGATCGCGATAGGAATAGCCGGCGGTGCGAGATGGATGAGGGAAAAGGGCATTTTTCAGAAAAAAGCGCGCCCAGGTTCCGCCGGGAAAGGGATTCCAGTCGATAGCCAAAGATTCATGGCGCAGCAACGAGGTATCGCCAGTGAAATAATTCCAGGCCAGCCGGGCGGCTTTGGCGGCGGCTATCACTCCTGAATTTTCTTCGCAGTCCCGGCGATCCTGAATCTGATCGCAGAAAATCGCAATGGCAAAGTCCACTCGTGGAGATAGCACCAATCCAACATCGGTGCGCACCGCGGTCACGCTGCCGGTTTTGTGAGCGACTCGCAACCCGGGCGTCGTCTCGAACGGCAGCAGGCGGGGAATCTGATCATTGTAGAATTGCCGGGATAGGATGTCGATCATCTTCTGGCACGTGGCGGAATCGACGATGGTACCGGTATAGATTTTTTCCAGCAGGGAAATCATATCTTCTGGTGTGGCAACGCCGACGCCGTAGCGGATGGATTCAGTGGCATCGGTTTTGGTCTCCCAGGACATCAGCTTGTTGAGCAGCCGGGTATTTTTTAAGCCCAATTGCACCATCCGGCGATTCACTGCTGCCAGTTTCTCCTCATGGGATCGGCCCAGCGCATCGATGACCAGATTGGTGGCGGTGTTGTCGCTGATGGTGATCATCATCAGCACCGCATCGATCAGTTTTTGCTCGCTGCGCCCCTGAAAATATTGCAGCAGGCCCGAGCCGCCCCATTTGTTGGAGTCGGACAGGATGGCTGTTTGCTGGGGGCTCAGTTTGCCCTCGGCAACCTGGCAGAAATATTCGACCATAATGGGCAACTTGATGACACTGGCCGAGGGAAATTTTTCGGTGGCTTTGTAACTTAATATCTCTCCGGTTTTCATATTTTTCGCCATTACCCCCAGGCGCCCTCCGAAGGATTTTTCCAGCACAGCCATTTGTTGATCAAAAGCGGTTGGGGACTGGGACCAGCCGCGATCAGCAACGCTGAGGCCGACATTGAGCAACAAGAGAATGAATATGAGCTTATTGTTCGAAAAAAGGGTCTTCATCAATTGGTCCTTTGTTAACTGAGGCTGCGCACATCAGGATTATTGCTCCTGGATTCGTTCACAAGGATTATGGTTGCAATTTTCGGGGTCAGACGAAAATCGATCAATCCGCTTCAAACATTTGGGTCAGGTGGATTTCCAATCTAATTAAAATGTGCGAGATGACCAGCCCGGTTTTTTCAACACGTTGCTGCAGCTCAAATTTTTGACCGTTGTGGGCCTAAATCTCCACCCGTTGTTTTTCGGGATCGACGATCCAGCACTCCTGGACGCCGAAATTTTCATAGAGCTCTTTCTTTTCGATCAGATCAATATCGCCGGTGGAGGAAGAGCGGATTCCGATTATCAGATCGGGCACGCCGTGAATGCACTTTTCTCTGATTATGTAAATTTTCGCCGGTGATCAATAGTATATTTGATTGGATGATATTGGAATCGCTCAGCACCCCATCAGTTGGTGCATAAAAATGCTCACCAGATTTGGCATCATCGAGGACGTTCATCAGTTCAAAAACGATTTTGCGGCTGGTTTCCTGATGAATAGTATGCGGCGCAGGAGACATAATCAGCTCTCCTTCGATGATTTCATTGCGATTTCCGTCCTCGGGTAGCGCTAAGTAATCCTGATAGGTGTAACGCTGGTTCGGAACGCGCCAGGCGGCAACGGCTTCTTTGACTTTTATCTTAGATACCTTCGATCAATTGCTTGATCAACGAAACCAATTCTTGAATGCGAAACGCATAGTAGTTAGCATCCCGCAGTCGAATCTGACCCTGGCGATCGATCAGAACATAGGTCGGGTCGCCATAAGCGCCATACATTTCGACCACTGAGTCAGCGAAATAGAGCATATCAAACGTGATGCCCTGCTGGGCCACGTAATCCACCAGCCATTGGTATGGCGTATAATTTCGAGCCAGGCCCAACACCACCACTTCTTCGGGCTTAAATTTTTCAACGATGCTATCCTGCACGGTCGGAATCTCCGCCCCGATGCAGATGCCTCACGTGTGGGAAAAAAACACCAGCAGCACCACTTGTCCCTGATAATGGGCTAAGGTGATCTCCTCCTGGCGGAGATTTTTCAGCGTAAAATTGGGAGCCAGCTTGGTCAATGCCAGCACCACTGAGGTGGTCTCGTTGGCTCGGACGGTGACAAGTCTGGGCACGCTGCGAAAATCGATTGGACTCTGGGGGTCATCCCTGGAAGCCTCGAGCTGGTGTTTGCCGGCGATGATATCTGTCAGTAACGAACCGTTTGGAAGCCAGCCCTGATCGACGTTATCCAGTTTGATAAAGATGCTATCCACCGGAATCGTCTCGATTTGGGCTGAGACGCGGATGGCTCCAGTCAGGGGCAATGGCGCATCGGAAGGCGCTCGGCCACAACATAGGGTTAAACAGGCGAATAGCCCCCCGCTGGCCAGTAACAATAATGCGGCGGATCGTTTCATAAATTGTTCACAATATTTGTTCGATTCCCAATAGATAGGTGTTCATCTGGATCCCCTGATCGCTGGTGTAATAGCGATATTTGATCTGAATTTTGGTGTTGGCCGAAAAGCTATATTCCAGAATCGCGCTGATGGCATGAGTTGAAAAGGAATCGCCCTCGATCCGTTGCAAAAGGGCTTCGGCTTTCGGCCGATTTTTATAATAGCGATACGAAAGATGGACAATGGTTTGCCAATTGAGATATTGGATGAACTCCAGTCCCGGAGAAAAGGACCGGGTATGTTGGGTATTCCAGTAAAACCGGGTGCTCACATGCAATGCGGTCTCGGTTGGCAAATAGCGACTTAGCCAGAGAGTAAGAGTACTGGCATCAAACTTTTCCGATCTGCCAGAGGTGGTGGAAAAATCGACTCGCATAAAATAATATTTCAGTTGCAAGGCAGTTGTTCGTCCCAACGCCTGGCGCAGGTTTAGCATGGCGGTATAGCCGCCACCGCTTTTGGCCGCAGGGGAGAAATAGCCGCTGGTGTAGTAACCGAAGCTGGGTTCGATATGCACTGCGCCAGCGAAATTAAATTTGCCACCGATTTCAAAAGTATGGCCGGCATAATCCAATTCATGATCTCGGCTATGGCTCAGGCTCATAAATTGATAAGATGCCATCACCGAAAACTGGTCGTTGAGTTCATGATCCAGGCGGAAATTATAAAAACTCTGGCGAGTTTGCTTATCCAGTTGGCTCCATTGATATCGCAATCCCAGCGAAGTATTAAAGCCAAAGTATTGCGTCACTCGCGTCAAAAAGCGATGTTCGGGAAAGCTGGCAATGAACGGCGTCGGCTGATAGTAGAGCTGATCCGGATATTCAAATAGGATGGGATCGGGATAGGTATATTTGAAATAGTCAGAATATTGGTATTCGGTTTTGATGACGGTCTGGTAGCCCGAGCCGAGGAGCTGGCTGTGAAGGGTATCAGATTCCCCCACGAGCGTAACAAACAGAGCGCTCAAAAAAATTTTAGTTTTTAGGGTGGGCATGTTTCACTTGATTCGTGTTTTCAGTGGTCAATTACAATTTGAGATTATTTCTGCTCTCCAATATTCAAAAGTTATCAAATGCTCTGTTTATAAATAGCCGCTATTTTTAATCAGACCAATCTGCCGATCTTTGTTCCCAAGCTTCACCAAACCACTTTCACTGGATATTTTTTAAAAATTGGATCATTGCTGACTACAACAAAATCCTCTACATTTGCCTGAACGATTAGCAACCGATCAAACGGATCTTTATGATGAGAAGGCAACTTTTCCAACGCAAGAACGTGATCTAACTCGATAGATAAAACTTGAACATCGTTGGTCATTTTTTGGTTTTCAATCAAGACTGACAATGGCAAACTGAGTTTCAGCTTGCCAGGTTGCCGCTTTATTTGCATTTCCCGGACGCTAACAACGCTTGCCACTGGGTGTTCTCTGGATTTTGACAGAGTGCCAGAACATTTGGTGATAGTCTTTCAGGCTCACTATCCCACCAAATAAAGGCATGGGTATCCAATAATAATTTCATTTTTCGCCCAGCCAGAATGAGTCTGACAAAGGTTCATCAAAATCATCGCTCATCCAGATTGATCCCTGGTGCAATCCCGCAATGCGCTGGCGAATTGGCAGCAAGCGTGCTATCGGTACTTCACCTTCTTTCAGGATAACTTCAAGACCCTCATTTAACAAACTGATCAATTCTTTAAAACTTTTATGAGCTTTACTAATATCATAGGTTTTTGATACCATTTTTCACCTTGAGCTTTTTTTTGTTATTGCCGAGAACATAACATTGAAATAGTGAGAACGAAATCAAATTAAAATTGGAAGGTTTTCGCCTGGCTTTAAATCTTAAAGCGACATCAACCTATCACGTCGGGCACTCGCCAGCCGAGCCAGCCAGGCCGCCATCCTCGACGCGGGATAAATCCGAATTTTGATTATCATCGGCGAACATGATGGGATCACTAACCGGTGCATCGAGATAATAGTGGGCGGCACAGCCAAACGAGAGGAATAGACACATCAGCAGCAAAAACAACAGGGATATTTTTTTGATAGCCAGGATCATTTGCGCCTCGTTTATCGGGACATCGGACGCATTTAAATTAATAAAATATCCCGCCAATGTCAAGCATTTTCTTGGAGTGGACAGAGCTACTGACCGGTCGCTTAACATTCTGAAATTTTGGAAGCATTTTATTTTTAAGCGACCGGTCAGTCAAAGGCAAGCCTTAGTCGTGGTTGTTGCCGGCCGATAGCATCGTTGTTGACATTGTCGGCTCGATTTCCACAGCCATCGGCCAGCTTAAAGCAGTTAGATAATGCTTGACCGAACGAATAACAACGAGCCACCATCATGGTGCCGCCATGCGGCCGAACCGCCACTGCCAGCCGCGGGTGATCACGCAAAATTGCTGTTAACCGGGTAGCTCTTTCTTCAGCAAAAAATCAGTACCGGATTGGGGGGAATGGCAGTGGTTTAGCTTCGGTTATTCGTCGCCTGAACGCAGCAGTAACGATGGCACTCGTTCAGGCTGTCGCCAGCAACTCGGCGAAGGCTTCCACTCGGGTCTTCAACTGGCCCACATCCTCCTGCGAATAATCGGTCTCGATTTTGAGCGAGGGAATTCCCATTTCGGAGAGACGTTTGTCGAGCATGCCCGCTTCGATGTTGTAGGTATGGCAATATTGCAAAACGTTGTGGACAACGCCCTGGATCTGATATTCTTTAATGAGCTGGTTAATATTTTCGATCCGCTCGTTATTGGGCGAGAAACACGAGCAGTCAATGGAAAAATAGCGGTCGGCAATAGCCTGCATCATCCCCGGCAGATCGGTTGGGGTTTCGTCCACCAGATCCCGGAAGTAGCGAATGCCAGTGCAGGATTCATCGGCCACGATTCGCAAGCCAGATGATTCGATGATGTGATGGACTTTGGCGTTGCCCATCGGCGATGGCGAGCCAGCCAGCAGCACGCGTTTGCCATTGCCATTGTACGCGGAAATGCCCGCTCGCACTCGCTGCTCCAATTCGTCCACTAACATTTCCGTATCCTCGATGAATTGGCCGATGTCCTGATTGAGCGCCACCTGTGACACCAGCAAGGCATCCAGTCCGCTAATGGGAGGGTGCGGGAGTTTTCGAAATTCGTTGACGCGTTGCAGAGCTCGGCGCTTGCGATTGACCAGCTTGATTTTCTCATGCAATTTTTCCGGGGTAATTTTCACTCCGGACAGATTTTCCATCATGTCTTTGAACAGATAGACTTCCTGCAGCCACAATTGGCGATCCGCGGGATTTTTTCGCTGAGGTACTTCCATGACCTTGAATCCCAGTAAGTCCCAGGCTTTCTTTTTGGCATCGCAGGTGGTTTCGCCAACCGCAAAGTCTTTCAGGGTTTTATAGGGACAGGTGCCGCTGAAAGCCATGCCAAAGGTGGAACGGACCAAAGGACAAATATCGCGCGGAAACATTTTGTCAGCATAATTTACGGACCAGCTTGAACCGCCACAAAGGGGGATCGGCAGAACCTCGGCGGCCAACGCAATTTCATCGGGAATGTAAATGCAAAAAGTGCCAATGGATTTCCCGCCATTTTTGCGGTACTCCCGAATCTCTGCCACCCGCCCGGCATGGCTGGCGTGAAAGGAATGATCGAAGCGCGCCATGGTTTGGGGACGATTTTTTTGAGCCAGATGCGTCTTTTCATGCAGGCTATTCAGATTTTCCAGCAATTGGTCATGCAATTCCAGATTCATGCCCAACTCCTGCCACATCGTTCGGTAATCGTTCATTACAATCCTCCATGGTTAGGTTTTAGCGAGCATGGCGCGTAGCGACGATGAAAAAAACCTTGACCCAACGATGCTCCGCACTTGCACGCCGCGCCCGATGCTCCAGGTTTTGTATGATAAAGCTGATTCAGTTGCTTTCCAAATCCTCCATGGCGATTATGGCCGCTCCCAGAGCGCCAGTGATCTGCGGCTCAGCCGGAACGAGGATATTTCTATTGCCGGTTTCCTGCCTTAGCGCCTGCCAGACGCCCCGATTCTTGGCCACTCCGCCAGTAAAGATAATCTCATCGTGTAGCCCAATTTTGCCGGCCATTCCCAGCGTGCGTCGTGCGACCGATCGAAACACACCGCGCAGAATCACTTCTCTCGCCACGCCTTTGTGGAGCAGGCCGATGATCTCGGACTCAGCAAACACGGCGCACATCGACGATATTTCACAAATCTCGGTAATTCCCTCGACTGCCTGGCCGCTGTCTTCCAGAGGAATGCCCAATGTGTGGGCGACCATTTCGATAAATTTGCCGGTACCCGCGGCGCAGCGATCGTTCATGACGAAGCTCAGCACCTTGCCCCCATTGCCAACCTCAATCAGCTTGGAATCCTGGCCGCCAATATCAATAATCGTCCGCACCATGGGGAACAGAAAAGCAACCCCACGGGCGTGGCAGAGGATTTCGGTGGCCGCTCGATCGGCTTGTTCAAAATAATTGCGTCCGTAGCCAGTGGCCACGATTCGGTCAATGTTCGAGGGTGAAATTTTGGCCGCTCGCAGCAGATTGTCAAAGGCCTGCTGGGCATTTTTTTTAGGAAGCGCACCCGTGTCAATTACCATCGTTTCGATAATCTGCGTGCCATTGAATAGAACGATATCAATGGTACTGGCGCCGATGTCCACACCACATGTCAGCATAAAACTGCCTTCTCGGTCTGATTGGTGAGTGCAAAAATAGTCAACTGCTGGTTCCAGGGTTCCCATCCACGAAACCAGCAGGCGCAATTCTGGCTCGAATTGTATATGTTAGGGTATCAAAGAGGCTTGCTATCAGGGGAAAATAAAAGCAGTGAGCAATGACCAAAAATCAAAATTGGGATCCAGTGCTACCCTCACGTTTCCCCGGATGATATCTGCGCTGCCTCTAATTGGCTCATACAGATTCGCTGTATCCGAGCAGCAACTCAGGTGAAATTGAACCACCGCTTCATTCTCTTGTCCCTGCTTATTTTTGTAATACGCATTTTCTCGTCTCGGAAAACCGGTCGGTAGTTAAATGGATGAGATACATTCCAGAGCTGACCTCGCTCGGTTCCCAGGTTGCCACATGAACGCCGGCCAATTTTGGTTCGTTTACCAGGATCGCCACCAGTTGACCGGATAGATTGAAAATTGACAGATTCACTTGCGTCGGCTGGGGCAAGCGATAATAGATCACCGTGCTGGAATTAAATGGATTCGGATAATTCTGACTCAGTGAAAATTCGCTCGGCATCTCTGCTGGCGGCGCTGCTATTGCTGACGGATTGCTGGTATTCAAAAATAAATTGACATAAGCATCTGTTTCGCCGGCGAGGATATCGAGATCGCCATCCTCATCCCAATCCACCACATCGATACGGGCGTAGCTGCTATTCGTTTTCAGATAAGTACTAGCAGCCATCAGTTTCTCTTGTGTTAAGAAAATCGGATTCGCGTCTTCGCCAGAGTTCCGATAAAAATAGACATAGCCCGAATAGTCACTGATTAACAAGTCCTTCCTCCCATCGCCATCGAGATCGCAAACTTCTGGACTGGCGCTATAGGATACCTGAATAGAAGAATTAGAAATTTTGATATAGGTAAACGTTGTGAATTGGGGATCACTATTCGTTCCCGAATTCAAATAGAGCCGCACATAACCAGCATCATCGCCGACGACCAGGTCTCTTTTGCTATCATTGTTCCAATCGACAACGACGGGAGAAGCTCGATTTCCCACGAACAAATCGCTGCTTCCAGCCTTGATAAAGCCTTTCTTGGTCAATTGGGGATTTCCCTGGCTACCGTTGTTCAGGAACAGAGTGATTTTGCCATTGGTATCGCCGACCAGTAGATCGAGTTTGCCATCATCATTCCAATCCGCAATCTGCGGATAAGCGCCCATGCATCAGCCATAGGCGACAGAAATATCGCTGCCATCGGCTTTTAGTCTGGAGCCATTTGTAAAAACCGGTGCCGAATCGCTCCCCGAGTTAAGAAATAGATAGACATTGCCGTAATAGAAACAGCCCACGAGCAGGTCTTTCTTGCCATCTCCGTTCCAATCGACCGCACACGGGACCGAAGTGTAGGTATCCACCTTCAGGTCGGTGCCATTCGCCTTGATTCGGATCGCAGCAGTGAAGTTGGGCGTGGCCGAGGCGATTGGGGCCTGGTGCGCTGCTTGAGCAACCAAATTGAATGGGTGCGCGGGGGATCGCTCCAGATCCTGCGCAATGAGTGCTGAAAGCAGCATCAGGCTACCAATCAAGCCGCCAGTCAACATTGCCCGCGCCGCTGAAATTTTAATGCCCATGAAGACCTCCGTAATTTGAGGTGATTTTTATGATGACGATTTCGAGCCCCAGGTAAACCGCCAAAACCAATGGCAATTGTCCCCCATTATTTTTCAAAGCAATCGATGTTCATGGGGCAGGCAATTTATCGTTCATCTCGAAATTGGAATTAGCAGCGAGGTCTCGGGCCTGGCAATAAAACAGGCCGATTGCATCGCTCGAGGCCACGGTGCTGCTAACGATCGTTTCGAACTAAATTGGCCGGGCATGGCCATGGGTCGGCCTCTGCCTGGCTAACGAATGAGGGTCATTTTCATGGCCCCAATAAATTCACCTGCGTTTAGCACGCAAATATAAATGCCGCTACCAACCGGGACGCCATTTTCATCAGTTCCTTCCCAGATCGCACGATACTGACCCGGCGGCTGTTTGCCATTCACCAGTGTTTTTATCAATTGTCCGGTCATATTGAAGATTTTTAAGCTGACCGGACCGGCCACAGTTTCGGCAATTTGATAGTCAATGGTCGTGGCAGGATTGAATGGGTTGGGATAGATTTGCCCCAAACCAAATCGAGTCGGCAGCTCCGGTTGCGGGCGTGCCGTTTCGACGTCCGTGGATATATCCCGGCGAAATACGCCGCCGCCATTGGTTCCGGCATAAAGCAGGTGATTCACTGGATCCAGTGCCAGACATTCGATTTGTAAAGTGGTCAAACCCTCATTCAGGGCTGACCAATGGGTCCCGCCATCGACGCTGGAATGAATTCCGGCATAACTGCTGGCCGCATAGATCGTCGGCGGGGAAGAACGGATGATGATGTCGCTAACGCCAGCGAAGCTCGCATCCAAATTTCGCCAACTGACGCCGCCATCTGTGCTTTTGAAAATGCCATTATTGCACCCGGCATACATGTTCTGCGGAGCGGTGGGGTCAATGGCGAGGGCATACACATAATTATAATTTTGCGCCAGACCAGAGCTGGCATCGGACCAATGAACACCACCATCGCTGCTTTTTAATACGTGGCCGAGATTATTCTCACCACAATACCCGCCGGCAAAAAGGATGTTTGAATCCGTAGGATGCAGTGCCAGAGCATAGACTTCCCCCTGGGTTGTGCTGAGCTCGCAGCGCGACCAACTGGCGCCGCCATTGATGTTTTTGCAGATCGCCATTACGGTTATGTTGGCATCATAATTATAATGCGAGCCACCCGCATATAAAGTGTTCGGACTTTTCGGGTCAATAACTAATTTAGAGCCGTTATCGAAATAGCTATCAATTTGCGTCCAATTTGAACCACCATCTGTGGTTTGGTATAGCTCGGAATTGCCTCAGCCCGAGCCTTCCAGCGCGTAGGCAATGTCAGCCGAAGTGGGAGAAACGGCAATAGCGCCGATATTGCCGCAGGCTAAAAATTCGGCCAATCGAGTCCAATGATTGCCGGAATCCTTGGTTTTGAAAACCGCGTTCCCTGCAAATTCGATATACAAAATTCTGGGATCAGCAGGTGCCACTGCGATCGCGGTAATCGTTGAGGTTAATAGGCCAGAATTGATAGCAGACCAGTTCATGCCGCCATCGGTACTTTTGAATACGCCAATGATGCTACCATAAAATAAACTATTGGTGTTCGTATGATCGACCAGCAGACAGGTGCATTCACTCCGCAAGCCACTGCTATAAGCGGACCAGGTGATGGCACCATCGGTGCTTTTGAAGATATAGCTGGAAGCCCCTGCGTAGATGATTTGAGGATTTTTGGGATCAATCGCCAGTTCATAAGCATAACAGTAGCCACTATTTTTTTGCCAGTTCGAACCGCGGTCATGGCTGCGATAGATGCCGGCGTTGGTGCCGGCATACACCTGATTGGGAACCGAGGGGTTAATGGCCAGGGCATAGACATAACCTTGAATGTTTTGATAGATATTGGTCCAATTCACCCCGCCATCTGTGCTTTTGAGCAAAAGGCCTTGCCATTGAGAGCCATCAAAGCAAGAACCACCCAGGTAAAGCACATTTAAATCCGTGGGATCGACGGCAAAGCAGTCGACATATCCCTCTTCATAGCCGAGCGGCGGAACCGTGAGTGCGGTCCAATTTCGTCCCCCATCAATGCTTTTGTAGACCACAGGATTGCTGCGGTCGGTATAGTAATAACCTGCGGCGTAGACGATATTGTTGTTGGCAGGGCAGACATAAATATTCGATGTATACGACCATTTGGTGTCTTTTTGATAGCGGGACCACGACAGGCCACCATCGGTGCTTTTATACATGTAGTTGCTATAGGTCGCATACAGGATAGCCGGATTCGTCGGATCCATGGCCGAAGCATAGATGTAGGTATTAATGGAACTGAGATAACTCCAGGTGGCGCCTCCGTTGATGCTTTTAAAAAATTTGGTCGGGTAACTGTTAGCAGTTTGAGCGTACAGAATATTGTGATCCGTTGGGTGCATCAGCAAGGCCCCAATCCAGCCACCCTCGGGTCCCAGGGAAATCCAGGTGGATGCCTCGGTTTTCAGTTGGGCCGGTGAGGCAATTGGTCCCGTTGTTTTTGCGCCAAGATCCTGAGCGCTCATTGTTTCAGCCCAGCGGCAAGGGCGAATCGGCCGATGGATGCCTGGCCGGAGCGGTTCCGGCAGAGCGTTCGCGAGGGTGGAAAGCGCTTGATCTTCGGAGCAACGAACATGAAATTGAGGACGGTTTTGGTTTTGAGCCCAGAGCATGGATGACAACAGCAGTAGCAGTGCCAGTGCACTGAAAGCTCGGCGGGAGAATCCATTCGCTGTCCACATATTGCTTCCTCCTGCTGCGTTTTGTTGGTGAGAAAACAGGCGAGGGAAGCTGCTATCAGACGCTCCGGTTGCAGCGCATTACTTCGACCTGCAAAACTATACTGAAATCACTCTGGAATTTCAAAAAAATATAGCTCGTGACAACAAGCGATTAGCGGGAGCACGTGAGGATCGAACTCACCGCGAACTTTATTAGAGCCCGCCAGCGGATTTGAAGTCCGTGGGCAACGCCAGTTACCATGTGCTCCCAGATTGATTTTCGACTGGTTATTGTAGATTTCGGAAACAACCACCCACTAAGCGATCACTTCGATCTTGCCCGGATGATCGGCGGTGACTTCGCCGATTATCGCTGTGGTCGGCACTTTTCGGCGTCGCAATTCTTGAATCAATTGATCAGCCTTGGCAGCAGCAACTGAGATGAGCAGGCCGCCGGAAGTCTGCGCATCGAACAGCAATGTCGAATGCTCCCAATCCAATGAATCGGGCAGCACCACTTTATCGCTCAGATAATAGCGATTATTATTGGTGCCTCCGGGCACATAGCCATCGTTGATGAGCGGGAGCGCCTCCTCGAAAATCGGTACTTGCCTGGCGTAGATATTAAATCCGACCTTGCTGGCAACTGCCATCTCGTAGCCATGTCCCAGGAGGCCGAATCCCGTAATATCGGTGCAAGCATGGACGCCGATTTCCTGCATGACTTCGGAGGCAGTTTTGTTGAGCGTGGTCATCACCTGCACCGCCCGCTCCATCAGATCGCCCAAATTTTGGCCCGACTTTAGCGCCGTTGAAATAATGCCAGTGCCCAGCGGCTTGGTCAACACCAACTTATCTCCAGCTTTGGCCCCGGCATTGGTGACGATCCGCTGCGGATGGATAATGCCTGTCACGGACAGACCGTATTTCAATTCTTCATCCATGATGGTATGACCGCCGACAATAACGGTACCCGCTTCCCTGGCTTTATCGAAACCGCCCTTCAAAATCTCCACCAATACGTCATTGGAAAAAAATTTGTGATGGAAGCCCACGATGTTCATCGCGGTCAGTGGACGTCCACCCATGGCATAAACATCGCTCAACGAATTGGCCGCAGCGATCTGGCCATAGGTATAAGGATCATCCACAATCGGAGTGAAAAAATCCACGGTTTGAATCAGCGCAATTTCATCAGTTAATTTATAGACACCGGCATCATCAGCGGTATTGATTCCCACCAGCAAATTGGGATCATTCGGCTGCGGCAGTTTTTTCAGAATATCGCCTAACTCCGTCAGGCTCAATTTCGACGCTCAGCCGGCGCATTTTACGGTTTCGGTCAATCGTCGCTTTTGTTGTTCGGTCATGGCTCCGTTCTTCTCTCCAATTTTTATCGGCAACCGGGTGGATTCACGCTTCAGAAATTGCATTCGAGGAAATCCACTGATCTAATTTACCACATTTTTAGGCCCATTGTCAAGCCATTTTTTTAAAAAAATGCAAAAGATCAGTTATAGGTGGACTGACCGGTCGCTTAAAAAG
>CAZYNP010000038.1:9911-55726 GCA_964647995.1 uncultured Cytophagia bacterium | reverse complement strand
TTTCTCCAACGGATAGAAACAACCCAACGGATGAAATTCCAAATCCAAAATCCCAAATCACAAATAAACTCCAATGCTCAATGCCGAAATTCAAAATCCATCGGTGATGGGAGGGCGAAAGTTTGGCGTTTGAAATTTGCTTTTTGTTTTTTGGAATTTCGCCATCCGTTGGTTTCATCTATCCGTTGGGAGTTTTTTCAAGAATAAAACCTTTCTCCAACGGATAGAAACAACCCAACGGATGAAATTCCAAATCCAAAATCCCAAATCACAAATAAACTCCAATGCTCAATGCCGAAATTCAAAATCCATCGGTGATGGGAGGGCGAAAGTTTGGCGTTTGAAATTTGCTTTTTGTTTTTTGGAATTTCGCCATCCGTTGGTTTCATCTATCCGTTGGGAGTTTTTTCAAGAATAAAACCTTTTTCCCACGGATAGAAACAACCCAACGGATGAAATTTCAAATCTCAAAATCCCAAATCACAAATAAATTCCAATGCTCAATGCCGAAATTCCAAAGGGACGTTATCATCCATTGGAGACATAGGTCTATTTCAAGACCACCATCTTTCTCACCATCATCATCTTCTTCCCTGCTTCCAATCGATAAAAATAGATTCCGCTGGGCAGGTCGTCGGCACTGAGTTGTACCTGATATTCGCCTGCGGCTTGAAATTCATCCACCAGTCGGATGACCTCCTGCCCCGAAAGATTATATAATTTCAAGCTGATCTTCAGGGGATGGGTTAGGTAATAACGGATCGTTGTCGCCGAATTAAAAGGATTCGGATAGTTCTGATCCAGGCGAAACGAACGGGGCGTTTCGGGCGTGACTTCTGGCACCGGAGTAGTCCTATTGCTTCTGGTGCGCAGCCGATCCAGATAAATGGTGCCCTGATAGGTGGCATCGTTCTGGGGATTCTCCTGGCCGACAAAGATGGTGATCTGAGTCAAAGATAGCGGATAATCCACCTGGCCAGGGAAATTTTTGAGCGCCAATTTGGCCGTGCGCCATTCGTCGTTCCAGTTCAAGGCAGTGGAAATGGAGCGCACGAATGTCTCCCCAAAGGCATCGTGAAATTGAAACCGCAGCTTATGCGGCTGACCATTGCCGTAAAAATCGATCAAGAGCGAATCGGGATCGCCAGGAAGTACCAGATCGGTATTCAGATAGATCCGATAATTGCTGCTGGAAATATTGCTGCGATAGTTAAACTGATAATCGATCCGAGCCGAATGATTCCCGCTGGAAAAAACCGCATCAGAGACCGAAAGCCCGGTATTCAGGCTATCCAGATTGAGCAACGAGAGGTTCCATTTCGCAACCGAGTCGAACTCCTCGATGATGTGCGTGCCCGGTTGAACGATCTCGATAATCACGGTATCTGCAAATGTGCCATAGCTGCCGATCAAAATACCGCTGCCCGGCGCTTCGGCCTGAAATTGCCCCAGGCTATCGATGCGGCCACCGCTCCCAAGATAGCACCAATTCAGCGCCGCCAGTTGGAACTGAATGGCAACGCCCGCTGTGTCTGTACCATTGGCCCGAAGGTCAAATTTCTGCTGGGGATAGAGGATCACCCGATTCGGCTCAAGATCGAATTGCCGCAGGACGGGGGCGCTTGCCAGGCTCACCAGATAGCAGGGGCTTTCAGCGATCGTAATGACGACGCTGCTGTCCGCCGTGACAAAATCGTTCAGCACACTTCCATCCCGATTCAGCAATCGACAGAACGGAGCACGAATTTTGATCGGCTGGTCCGCCTGTCCCGACGTCTTCCAGGCAGCAATGACCCAATTTTGATCCGCAGCGAATTCGTAGACATACTTATCGGTCACAATAGTCGATTTCACCAGCGGCTTATCGGCGATGAACGTGGCCAGATTTTTCAGCGCCAGGTAGGCGGGCTTGGGCTGAAGATTGTATTGCAGGACACCGAAATTGTGCTCAGCATTGCCGACATCCTGGCCATCGTTTTTCAGGTCATAATAAGAAATGAGCTTTAGTTGGGGCACGGCTTTGCCCAACAGAAACAGCCGAGCCGCATAATTGGCCTGCGTCTCCAGGCTGATATTCGGCCAGCCCAGATTGGTGGGATAGCCGATTTCGGTGAGCCACAGCGGCCGCTCCTGGCCGACAATGGCCTGCAGCTTTTGAATATCTCGGAAGAAATTGACCTCAGGCCGTTGATCCACGTGGTAGGAGTGGAACGAGACCGCATCCATAAAATTGCCTCCAGCGTTCTGGAACACGCCGTTGATAAATGTCAGCCAATCGATGAACGGCGCCGGGTTTCCTTCGGCGGGTGAGGTGGCGCAGCCGATCACCGTTACCCTCGGATCAATGGCCTTGATGGCGGGGTAGGCGGTTTGCAATAATTTCGCATAGTCGCCGGGATTTGGGGTCGGGTCCCAGAAAATAGGGATATTGGGTTCGTTCCAGATCTCATAATGCAGCACGCCCAACGGCACATAGCGTTTCACCGTCTCCTGACAATAACGGGCAAAGGCCGCCCGATTGGAATCCGTGGTGACGGCCGCTCCCGCATGGGGCGCATAAAGCGGATTGTTGTAGTCCAAAATCAATAGCACGTCGATCCCACGCCGTTTGGCTGCTTGAATATATTGGTCGATTTGCCCGGGAAATTCAAAGACGCCACGGGTTTTTTCGACCTCGGACCAATAGCACTCGTCCCGAATCATCTTGAATCCCGCCGCTTGCACCCGATCGAGCATGGCCTCCATGCTGGCTGAATCCATATCCGCTCGATCGAATTGGCCGAAGTGCGTCTGGAAGGAGTAGTAGTGGTTTTGCGCAGTTGCGTCGAAGCCAGAAAGATACCAGGAGGCCCAGACCAACAGTGCGATAAATCGCTTCATACCTACCTCGAACTTGGCGTTTTAGGAAAAAAAGCCGCAGTTATAGACGGCTACGGCTGCTTTGTGATTGAATGATCGGAAGTCTCAGGTCGTTCAGGCAGCGGGTTCGGCCTCATCGAGCAGGGATTGAATTTCCAGTTCGATGAATTTTTTCATGCCATCGCTAAAGCCCAGGTGTTTGTAGCGCACCCTACCCTGGCGGTCAATGATGAACGTATTGGGCACGCCTCGTCCCTGAAATGCTTTATGAATCTGATAGCCATTTAACAGGATCGGGAAGGTGGCCTGTTTTCCCATCATTGCGCTCATCACATAGCTCTGGGATATCTTTTTGCTGCCAATGGTGCTGATTGCCAGAATGGCGACTTTGGTACTATCGTATGTTTCGGTTAAAGTTTGCAGGTACGGAATCTCCGCACGACAGGTGCCACCTCAGGTAGGCTTCCAGAACGCGACCAGTATCACTTTGTTTTTAAAATCTGACAGTCCAATTTCTCTGCCATCCATACTGGTCAACTTGAAATCAGGCGCTCTGAACGGCGGCTCCACTATGGCTTTGCCCAGGATGATCTTTTTGAGATATTCCTCTGCCCCATCAAGCTGGCCAAATTTCGCTTGATAGAATTCATTGAAATACTTCCGGGCATCCGGGATATCCTCCAGCGATAATGCGAACGCCAGCGTTTGCAGGGCTTCGTCGATGCGGCCGCTTTTCCCCTGAGCTGCGCCGAGATGAAAGATCACTTCGCCGCTGGGATCCTGATACAACTCATTGGCTTGCACCAGCGTCGACAGTGCTTCCGGATACATGCCTTTCTTGAAATAGATCCAGCCCATCGTATCCATCACATACTTTTTTTGATCGGGGCTGGCGATTTCCACCGCCTTCTTGATGTATTCCAGCGCCACGTCCAGTTTATCCGGGCGATATTGATAGAGATACCAGACCAGATCGTTGTAAGCGTCGACATCATCCGGGCAATCTTTGATGCGCTGTTCGCCCCATTCAATCGCTTTGGCAGTATCAAAATTGGCTGTTGTGATGTACATGCGAAAAGTGATGGCGTAGATGAAGCTTTTCAGGCGATCGTTGGAGTTGTCCAGCAAAATTTTTTTGCTATAGTCCAGCCGTTCCTGGGGATCCTGGATCCGATAAAGCCGGTTGAGAATGATCGACTGCGAAAATTCTCCGGCTGAATCCAGTTGCATCATTCTTTCCTCCAGGGCCGGTATTTTGGTCATAGCACCCAGCATCTGATAGGTATTGATTGCCGATTGAAGTAGGTGCAGATTGTTGGGCTTTTGGGCCAGCAGCGCCTCCATTTCGCCGGTAATTTTAGCTTTCACCTCTGGCGTATAGCCCTCTTTCTCGATCATGTTACGCCAAATATAACCATAAAGGTGGTAGGGAGTTTTTTCGGCTGTTAACAATTCTTGACAAATCTGATTCGACCGATCGAAAGAATCGATCCGTGAGTAACAATACGCCAGATTGTATTTTGCCGAGTTCTCACTGGAATCGATGGCGATCGCTTTATTAAATTCTTCAATCGCGGCGGCATAATCTTGCAGGTACATCAAGGCCAATCCCAATAGCGAGCGCCCCCAAGAGGATTTTGGATTCAATTTCAGGCATTTTTCAGCCCGATCTTTTATCTCCTCGGGATCATTGGCAAGATAGCCCAGCATGTACTGGTATACTTCGCTGCGGGGGTGCTGGCGAACTTTTTTTTGATATTCGTCAAGGACCTCTTCGTATTGTTTTTTTTCCCAGCGCATGATGTGGGCATATCGCTGGTGGGCTTTGATAAAGTTGGGATCGAGAGCGATGGCTTGCCGAAGTTCGACCAACGCGCTATCCAGATGCTTTGCTTTTTCAAGCGCTAACGCAGCCCGGTAATGGTGCTCTGCCTGTTCCTTTTCGTGGTGCTGGGTACAACAAAGAAGTAGGAGCAATAGGGCCAGTGGAGAGCGAACGATTCGCTTTTTGCCGATCATATTTGACCCTCCGTTTTGTCAGTGCTCGATTTATGGCGCTCAAAAATATAATCAACTTCGGTTAAAATTGCAAGCGCAATTTATATTTTTTATCGCCTCAGATGGTGGAAACAAGAAAAGCGGTAGCGCTGATAAGTGCGCTTCCGCTCGGTGTTTCACTTCGTACGATTGCCGACATTTCGTATGTTCAAGGCCTGATTGGCAACCGGGAGGTTAGCCACAGGAAAAGGAGTCCCTCTCTGCGGGACTCTGGGCGTTCTGGCCTCAAGGTTGCGATCGGTTCAATTGCGAACCAGAGGATAGCGCATGATGGTTATTTTAGCAACAGTAGCTTGACAGATTGCTTCATATTTCCAACCTGCATCGTGCAGAGGTACATACCGCCGGGTAAGCCTTTGGCTCGAAAGAGGATTTCGTGCCTACCGGCGGCGAAAAATTGATCGCACAGCTCGGCCACCTGTCGGCCGCTGAGATCAAAAACATGCAGCCGAACACGATTCGATTGGGTCAGCATGAAGCGAAGCCTGGTCTGCGCATTGAACGGATTGGGATAGTTTTGGTGCAGGTAGAATGCTGCCGGCGAATTATTGCTCGCGTCATGAACATCAGCCACCTGGCTAACAATGACCTCTGGCGATAATTTTCGGTTGATCATGATCATGGCGGCATCGGCCACGACATATTGCCCGGCGGGAACTCCCCTGTTGCTGATCGTCAATACCTTCTGCCGACCGGCCGGCAAATAGACCGATGTCAACGGCCGCCAGCCAGACTGGAATAGACCTTGCTGATTCAGGTAAACCGTGACCGAATCGCCGGCCTGGTAGACCGTGCAGGGCGTGCGATTGCTGGCCAACGAGCCGGTGACGTTATAGGCAAAAACGTCGTACCAGGCAGGAACCGGCAGATCGAAGAAATAGGAGACGGTGGCATAACTGCCATCTTTCTGAATGAGAATATTAGGACGAAAACCGGCAATGGAGGATTTTTCCCAATTTCCTGTGGCGATGGCATTCGGATCGTCCTCGTTTACAATGAGCGCTGGGGGCCGCCAAACATTCCCCTGGCGATAGGGCACAAGCGCAGGCCTGGCGTAATATGTCGCCTTCAGGGTATCACCGAGTTGATTGCCACGCAGCCGCAACCCTTCATAAAAGAAAAAAGCTTCGCCAGCCACTTTTCGGTCTCGATTGGCCTGAATGGAGCGCAGCAAAAAATCGGGCGAGATGAGGTAATTTTCCCCCCGCAGGTAGATGAGCATACCAGAGAAAAAAACATCGCGGCGATTCGTTGGAATGTAACTCAAGGCCCTGTCGAGTTCGAACTGATAGTCGGCAAAGCTGTAGCGATAAAGCTGCGGGATCAAGTTGTCGATGATGTGGTTATCGAACCAGGTTTTGGAGTCCTGCAAATACTCCTCATACGACCAGGGATAGACGCTGGGGCTGGAAGAGACGATGAGCTGCGCCCCGCGCACTTTGATCGAATCCCGTACCAATTGATAAAATTGGCTGAGCTTATCGGCCCTCCAGCGCATCCAGGCCGCATCTTTGAAATTGGCCGGCGGAGCAGCGCCGTTGTGTTCTGCGGCATAGATCGCTCTGGTGGCATCATCGTAGCCGGCTTCCACAGGCATGGCTGGAATGCGATCGGAAAATTCGATGCCGTCCACGTCATACTTGTCGAGAATTTCGGTGACCAGCGAGATCATGAATTGCTGAACCTCGGGATTGATGCCGGACATCCAATCGAAACCGTTTTTGACAGCCAGACGGCCCTGATTGTCTTTCGACGCCCAATTCGGATATTG
The DNA here is from genome assembly GCA_964647995.1 of uncultured Cytophagia bacterium. GTDB lineage: Bacteria > Zhuqueibacterota > Zhuqueibacteria > Thermofontimicrobiales > Thermofontimicrobiaceae > Thermofontimicrobium_A. The sequence goes on along the minus strand of CAZYNP010000038.1, from coordinate 49,038 downwards.
GCGCAAAATATGACCGCCGTTCTGGGAATAGGAAGTCGAAAACCCCATCTCGAACCAGGGGAGCACTTCCATCCCATTGCGATGCGCCTCGATAATCACCCGCTGCAACGCATCCCGGCCTATGGGAAAAACCGGATGCATGGCGCGACCAAAGTAATATTCCATGACCTCACTGGGATAGAGGGTATAGTCGCCGTCCGCACCATGGCTATTCCAGACCACTGGCAGGATCACATTGATGCCGATCGAGGCCAGGTAGTCCATCCCCTCGGCAATCTTCTGATCATCGAAGAGAATATCGCTATCCACATTGGTAATTTTGACTGCACGAAATTCGTAAACCGATTGAGCCAAAACCGTGGTAACCATCAAAATCCAATACAGACAAATAATTCGTTTCATCAATTGCTCTCTTTCTATTTGTTCACGAAGGGAATAACCAATCCGATGTTCACCAGTTCCATCTCAGGCGGCGTTTCGATCCATTCCCAATTCTTCCATTCAAATAATCGGCTGCTGAATTAAGCATTCCAATCCCATTGCGCCAGCCAAATTTTTCGATCCTGCCTCATGTTCCACTCAAGGCGCTGAAGCTACTCCCGCCGTTCGCTACGTCCGCCAGAAAATTCTCTTTCGCGTGAAGAGGCTGACCATCAGCGCCAGCGCGGAAGTATAAATGATCGCCCTCAAAAATCCCAGCCATGGCGTCGGCGTGAGAGACAAAATCACCCGTTCCAATCCCGTCAGAGCCAGAACCGGCCAGATGAAATTGGCAAATCCAACGTAAGCGATCATGGGATTTTGACCATTGTCGATTAAAATGCGCAGCCATCTTCTTTGCTTGAACATATCAATAATAATGGTGAAGGCTATTAGCAAAAATATCGACAGACCAAGCGTCACAAAATAGTAGCTCAAGGTTGGGTGGTCTTTCTTGATGCCGCCTTCATAGGATTCAACCACCAGCCCCAAAATGAACCAATAGAGTCCCCACTGAAAAATGGTATGCAGCAGCCGTTCGGTTGTCGAAGCTGGATGCCGCATCAGGATTACGCCAATGGCACACCCCAGAAAACCAGCCAGGGTGGTTTGCCATAGCCAGCGCGCCTGCAATCCCACCAGACAGATGATCAAAATGCCCACCATGAGCACGGTAATGCCAATCAGACGATGCCCTGACCAGACAGGATTTTGATCTGCGGTGGAGCCATCTGGCTGCAGCCACTTCACCAGTAAATCGCCCACGATCGTCCCTGGAATCACGATGAACAGGTACTGCAGATAATAGAGCTGGTAAATCCAGGGAATGGGCGAGAACTGCCACAGCCAATGCACCCAGCCAGGGTCAGAATGGGCCAATCGCAAACCCAACAGGATACCCAGCACTGACAATCGCCAGAGCAAGCGGTCGCGAGTGAACAACCAGAGCAGCGATCCGAAGAACGCCATATTCGCCAGCACAATGATAATGATGTCACTGCGGAAGAGGGAAAATCCGGTGCCATCGGGATAGCGCAACCGCGCCAGGAGGCCTATCGCGGCCAGCCAGCCCACCACACGAATGCTTCTCCGCAACCATGGATGCCATGAATCCGGCAGTCGGGTGAAAATGGCAAACATCACCACCAGGCCGACCATTGCCATTAGCCAGGAATCGGCCGTGGGATTGGGATTTAGAACATGGGGTCGGACATGACGCAGAAAAATGGCAAAGAATCCCAACAACAAGCCCCGTTCCCCAATATCGAAGATAATTTTGGGCCGGGTAGTACCTTTCTCCAGCCGCCGGGATAGCGCGAGCGGGATCGCCGCACCCAATGCAAACAGAAACAGCGGAAATACCAGATCCACCCAGGTAAAGCCAGGCAGACCCGGATTGAATTTATGATTCGGTGGCGGCATCTGCGCGTGATACATCCAGGCCGGCAGGACGCCATAGTGAACCACACCCGAGAGCACCATGGTCAATATGGCAAAGCCGCGTAGCGCATCCAGAGCGTAGGCGCGATTTTCATGCGATCGCGTGATCATGCAACAATTCCTCGAACTGACTTATAAGCGGGTGAATTCTAAGAACCATATATTTCATCGATCTCTCGAAAGTGACTTTCTACCGGCATCGGGCCTGCTTCCGGTCTTGCGTAGAACAGAAAACTGTATCTAAAAAAAATCCATCACCCTCAGCGATGGACGCAAGCGGTCGACCAAAATGGAAGCTATGAATAAGCGCACTTTGAAACGCCTCTGACCGTCCTCCAACTGGCAGACCAATTTAGCCAGATTCATGGCTAAATTTTGACATCATTACTGCCACCAGAACTCGAAGCCACGAAGAAATTAGCTGGTGGTTAAAAAATAGGTACCAGACCAGGTATTCAATTTTAATTGAATTCTTTTGCCGCGCCTTCGTTTTGAATGATAATAGGTGACCGTAACTTCGTGTCTTCGTGCCTTCGTGGCTAAAAATTTCCTATCTGCCACCAGGACTAGACGCCACGAATAACTTAGCTGGTGGTTAAAAAATAGGTACCAGACCAACCATTCAATTTTAATTGAATTCCTATGCCGTGGCTTCATTTTGAATGATAATAGGTAACACTAACTTCGTGTCTTCGTGCCTTCGTGGCTAAAAATTTCCTATCTGCCACCAGAACTCGAAGCCACGAAGAAATTAGCTAATGGTTTAGAAAATGGGTCTCCCTGGCATTCCGTTTTAATTGAATTATTTTACGGTGGCGTTGTTTTGGAAACCATCGGGGGATTAGCTAACCGAGCATTGCTTCAATTCCGGCCGAAATAGGGCGCGCCCTTTTTACCCATGATGATACGATAAATGGCCGAATCCTTAGCCTCCCGTCCCAGTTTATTCAGATAGAGATAATTGCCATTTCCCCAGCAGATTTGTGTGGCCGGTGTCTCCAGATCGCCGGCAAACAACGGAGCGCTACTGCCATCGGCATGAAGAACCAGAATGGGATCGAGATGATCGGTGGCCACGTACAAATCCCCATCCTCGGCAAATGTGATGTCATTGACCAAAGCCGCGGCAAATTCACCCGCCCTGGCCCAATCGAAAACCAATTCCCTATTCCCAAGTTCGCCATTGCCTTTGATCGCCAATCGATAAATGCCCGAAAAGTGCCGAGCAGGATCGGTGGTGATGGTATCCGCCGACAGATAAAGATAGCCATCAAAGACGCGAATGGCATTGATCTGGAAAGCATCGGCATAGCCCGGAATTTCGGTGCTGACCGCACCATCGGGACTGGTGACGCACAGGCCATATTTCAAGCTGCCAGAATAGATATAGCCCTGCTGGTCAAAATCAAAAAAATGGGCCCGCTTGCGAATACGAGCATAGCGTTCGGCGGCCCCACCGCTGGGACCGATCCGGTACAGATCGCGATTGTCCTTGCGCTGAATGTACAAATAACCGCCAGTTCCGATGCGCATCGCCGAACTGATAAAATCGATAGTACCAAATTCAGTGACTTCGCCCCGGGGGGAGATTTTGAAAATCTTCTTATTGCCTTCGGCGTAAAGGTTTTCGTCTTTGTCCATGGTGATGGAATTTACCTGGCCGAGGGCCGGCAACGCCACCAGCCCCGGTTCTAAATAATACGGACCGTGGGTAGCGATCACCATGGCGGTTCGCACCGCCAGTTTGATCAAGTTGGGGCCGCTGAGTCGCAGCGGCCGAAGGACGATGAGTTCGGTCGTTGCTGCCTGTTTAACTACCGCTTCGCTGCTGCCCAGAAAGACGATATTTTGTTCGGCGTGCTCCGAAAAATTCTGGCCGATGATTTTAATGTCCATTACGCCGCCTACGGCGCTATCCGGCTCTACCTTGATAATCACAGGCTCCGGCGCACTGGCAATGGGATAGATTTTCTCTGGCCTGTCATACTCGCAGCGCCAGAATAATGACAGCAATAGCAGGAGCAACGGCAACCGAAACCGAAAATTGGAAGCTATATTGGTACTCATATTTGTCTCCTGTAAGTGATCAACTTTCACCTGGACAAGCTGACCGTTAATCGTCGCACATCGCCGAATACGCCGGCGGGCATGTAAGCATAGTCCACGGCTAAACCGAATTTCTGGATTCCAATACCGTAGGTGAGTTGAAATTCATCCTGATTGGAAATATAGCCTGCACGCAGGGCAAATAGTTTCAGCAGCGTGTATTCCAATCCCAGACTGACATACTCGCCGTGGGAGCGAGGATGAACAGCATCCACTGCAAACAATAGTGCATGGGCCTGAGAGTACTGGCCCCAAAAATCCATCAGGTTCATTGCCAGGCCAATGCGAAACGTCAATGGCAACTGGAAACCTTCCTGCTCATATTTGATTTCCTGAGAGAAATTGCGGACCGACATGCCGAACGCCAGGCTTTTGAAGCCCGTTTGGTAGATCGTGCCAAAATCGAAGGCGATGACCGAGAGGACGCTCTTCGTCACCGCCAGACCGGTTGCTGAGCCGACATCCGGGGCCACGCTGCGGCCTGCCGATTGCGTGACATATTTGAGCTGGCCGCCAATGGAAAATTTGTCGGTCAGACTTTTGCCATAGCCCAGCCCGATGGCCATGGCTTTGGGAGTGAATGTTTCCGTGTCGATAAAGCCGCGCGCATTATTCCAGACCATGGTGCCCAAAAATTCACCGTAATCGACCCAGAGAAAGCTGACGCCAAAGACGCCATAGTGGCCCCGTCGGGGAGCCAGCGCCAGGCTGAGTGAATTGTGAGTGATGTCGGCGATCCAGCTATTCCAGCTAAGCGACAGATCAAACCCATGGGACATCCTGGCCAATCCCGCTGGATTATAGAATAGGGTCGAGGAGACGCCTTCGACCGTGGTAAAGGTTTCGCCCATGGCCGAGGCGCGGCCGATGGGACCGACGCTCAAAAAATTGAATCCGGTCTGAGCGAGCTTCTCCTGGCCATGAAGCGGCGATAGGCTCAGCGCAATGAGCAGACCGACGCCGATATATCGAATGAGTTTGCCCTGGTTCATGCTGATGCTCCTTTAAAAATCCTCGTCTCCAACTTCGAACCAATCTCCTCAAAAGAGAGCGGAGAGGTTCTGCTTTCTAATCGTTGTGCAAAATTGCCATCCGGAATGTGCCAATGGTCATCGGCTCCGAGATATAGAATCGAACCAGATAATGAGCCTCGGTCAACTGGTAGCCAGCTCGCACTCTAATTTTGGGCAGAGCGATCGGTTGGCCATCAATTTCCGCAGTTTGAGTGCAGCCCGCAATTGTTGCCAGATCCATTTGCGTGGATAGCAAGTTAGCTTTTCGGCCATCTTTTTGAAATAAATCCAGTTCAATATAAGCATCGTAATTTTGCTCGTCCAGGTCCCAGCTAATGAAAAAATAGGTCGTCTTCCCCACCGGTGGATTCTGATAGCGAGCAAAGATAGTATCGCTTGCTGCGGCATTCTGGATGAGCAACGTGGTATCGGGCACGAGCTCTGGAAAAGTCGCTTTCACCAATGAATCAGAGGCGTCCACCCAGGCCTGGCGCATCGGCGAGGAAAGGCGAACTCCGGCCACAGCGATATGCAGATTTCGGGTGACATAAGTGGTATCGCCGCCGACCACCACGGTATCGGTGCGCGTCGCTGGCTGCGTCAGGTAATGACAGGCGCGGGCATCCAGATCGGAAACCGGCGCTTGTTTTTCAGATCGAAAAGCCGATGGCAATTGTTTTTCGCAGCCCAGCCATACCAGCAGCCAGATCAGGCTCCCGATCAGGAGCACTATTTTTTGAAAACCATTCGATGTCATGTTCCTTCCTCCCAAAAATGGTAACTGCAACCTGGTTTCAGCGGATGACGAAGAATTTCCGAATCGTATGATCGCCTTTTCTCAGCAGCAGCTCATGGGTGATGGGATCATACTGGTCGTCGGTCACTTCAAAATAGGCGATGTAAACGCCACTGACAATGACCTGCCGATATTGCGTAAGTGAATCCCACAGCTCGTCGGCGGTACCGTCATTGTGGACAATGGTCTCGATCAAGTCGCCGTTTTCCGTGTAAATTTTAATGATGCACTCGGGCGGCAGGCCATAAAAGCCGATGCGATCGGGCGCATTGATGCCAAATTGCAGCCCGCTGGCTCGAATATTGAAAGGATTGGGCACCACCCGAATCGAATCCAGCGTGCTTCGAATGGCGGGTTTCCGCAGGAAGGCTGGCGTATTGGTCATGGTATAAAATTTACTGCTCACCAGCGGCACATTGGGCTGCACATCGTTTTGCGAGCCGTCATCCTTGCTCACCACATAGTAGTAATAATCAAACCCCCTCAGCGCGGTGCGATCGTCAAATTGATTGGTCACATTGGTTTTATCGCAGGAAAAAATCTTCTCGTAAAGCGTGTCCGGTTTACCAACTGCCCGGTACACTTCATAGCCGTTGAAATGCGGGAACGATTCGGCATTCTGGCTCCAGTTCAATGAAATCCGGTCGCCACCAGATTTCACCTCAAAAATTTCGGGCGGCGGTGGCGGCAAGGGAATATCGAAATTTTTCTGGTAATTGGCAGCCGCGCGACGAAATGTCTGTCGCACCGAATCCTCTCCGGTTTTCACCCAGAGTTTTTTATATTCATTAAAATTGGTGGTAGTACTCCCATCGGGCAGCACCAATGTCGGCTGACTTAGATTCGCATACCATTGATACCAATTGCGTCCGACTTCGATGCTCTTGCTGCGGCGAATTCCAGCCACGGCTTCGACAATCACCAGATGCACGCTATCCCCCGGCGCTAACATATAGGGGCCAAATCCCTGTCCCTGGGCATAGCCGCCGTTGTCTGTCCCCCACTGGTCGGCAAAGCCATCGCCCACCTGATCGGCGTGGGTTTTTTCGGGATGGCCAGCGCTCATCCAGCGATAGCGATCGGCCATCGCCGAGGCATTGAACATCTCACTGCCATAATTGGCACGATCGTCGGAGCCAATGAACATGGTCGTGGCTGGTTGGAGCCGGTTGTCGGTGGCGTTCTGGGGCGAAGTATCGGCATGCAGAATCACCGTTCCCATATAGTGAATGGCGGCCAGACGACCGTCACGGGGATTGGGACAGCCCCAATCATCGACCTTGCCCTGGGAGTGCGGACCATACCAGGAATATTGCGCCCGCAACTCAAAATCGGCAATTTTGGGTCCGATACCCACCACCTGGTTGACGCAATTTCGGCCCCAATTGATGTTGTTGGAAGGATACCAGGCCGAGCCATACCGAAAGGCATCCAGGCCGGAACCGTAGCGATATTGGAAATAGAAATAAACACCCGTCAACAACTGCGGTTCGGAATTTCCCTGGAGATCGTAAACCCCGGTATTTTTGAATACATAATCATAGATGATGTAATTGTCATGATTCTGCTGGGAGAACTGCATCACCTTGCGCGTGACCTCGATGCCGAGATACGTGATCAGCTTGTTGATCACCATGCGGTCAAATTTGAGGTTGGGATTGATCTCATCCACCACGTCGTTCAATTCGTTGTCGGTCGCGGGGACGCCATCCACGTAGACGGCCGGGTGAGCCAGGCGTCCGATCATTTTGAACTCGACCGGGATGAATTGATAGAACTCGTCGTGAGCCCGAGGGCCGATGGTGATGACCTTGTAGGGATAGATTTCGCCATTGCGATCCTTATAATTGGTGCAACCGATCCACATCGCTTTGGCGACCAGTACGTCCTGATTCTGGAATTGAGCCGGCCAGCGGAGGCCATCCATCTGCTCCTGCACCCGACCGGTGCGGCCCATTTCAATTTCCGCACCCCAATTGATCAGATAGTGGTGCAAATCGCCAGTACGCAGCCATTTCACCTGCCGCCCCACTTGCGCCGGAGCAGGGATCGGGCTGTTCAGAAATACCATCAGCAAGGCGATCAAAACCGCATTCCAATTCGGTGTTTTCATTTTGTGTTGAATCATGGTATGCCCCTTGGTTGATTTCATGTCAGAGCGAGCGCCTGTCGTTGGTTTCAGACAGCGTTGGCGCCTGGTTTCCGCTTTGCATCATCACTGGATGCGAAAGCTGGCGTTGATACCAAAGAAAATCTGTCGTGGATTGAGGAAATTAAAATAGCTATGATTGGGCATGTCGATGTATGCCTTGTCGTCCAATATTTTCTTCATCTTTTTATGATCCACTTCAGCCCAGGTAGCGTTGACGTAGCTCATATATCTGCCGGTAGCGGCATCGTAATAAATGGCGCGGCTTTTGATATCCGACGGTGAGAGGGAGTAGACATTGCCGACCTTTTCGATTGGCTGGAAGGCCACGCCCGGTTGGCGATAATCGCCCACTTTGTCATCGCCAACGATATTATCATAATCATTGCTCCGGGGCAGATGCAGGGATTGAAAATAGAAATTATAATCGTGGGAGTCATAAAAACTATTGAGCGATAGATGTTTGGTATTCAGGGCATTTTCAATATCGATGAATAAGGTCAGGTCGAACGAGCCAACGAGCCAGGTTTTCATCAACCGCAGATCGATGTTGTACCAATCCCGGGCTTTCACATTCTGGGCGACGTTCAATTTCCGCGCGGGATTCCAGGTGACCCAGGCGCCGGCCCGCCAATCGGCCAGCACATTCAGGTTCCAATCGGCCAGGGGCCTGATACCAAACCATTGAAAACCGAAATTACGCGGGGTAAAAAAGCTCAGTTTGGCGCGCGCAAAAGGAGTGGGAATGGGGCGCTCCTGGTAAAGCATCCGGGTGTTACGATCGTAATCCCGCTGCGCCTTGGGATCCTGATAGATCTCTGCTTTGCCGAAATGCCCGCTGGTGCTCACCTGATAGGTATAATTCAAAAATCCCAACCACCAATTGCCAATGGATTTGCGCAGCGTCAATTCAAACCCGCGCACATCGGCATAGTTGTTACTGCTGGCTTTCAGATAATTGATAGAACCGTCGGCGCTGAAGTAGCTGGTGTAATCTCGCTGATTGGAAATATCGCGATAGAATGCTGCCAATTGGACCAGGTAATTGTCCAGCAGCGCATAGTCGAAACCCAATTCATAGGCAATGGTTTTTTCCAGCTTCAAATTGGGATCGCCAATGCCCTGAACTTCATTGGAGCCGCCGCGAGAAAGGCGAAACATCTGCTCATAAGTCGGCAATTGCTTGAAATGGCCATAATTGAAAAACAGCTTGGCATTCTGAGTGATGGGGTGCGATACTCCCAATCGCGGGCTAAGCGAGAAACGAGCTTTGGCGGGCTTAGACGGGTAACTCATCCCGGCGACATAATTGGAGGAATAGAAATCTCTGTCCCAGATTGCTACCGCGGGCCATTCGCTGTTGGCATTGCTGTAATCCAGGCGCAATCCCGCGTTCACAATCAGCCCCTGGAGCTCCAGCTTATCCTGGACATACATTGCCCCCCGCAGCGGGAACTTGTGCATTTTTACGTAGGTGTTGCCATCGATATAGATTTCCTTCACTTCGCCATAGTCCAGATTCAAATCGCCATAGACAAATTCGAGGCCAGCTTTCACCAGGTTGTGCACATCCATCTGGCTGGAAAGATCAAACTTCAGCGTCGTCGCCGCAATGCGGCTGGAATCGCGCACGGTGCTGGTGTGACCACCGGTCATCATGCCATCGATGCCGTTATCTTCCTGTGGACTGAAGCCAAACGGCGCTTCATTGGTAAATTTGCCGGGTGCAAACTCGATATTGCGGCTCATATCGCGGCGGCGGATCGGACCGGTTTGATAACGGCGATAGATATGCTCCAGGCTGAGGTCATAGAATGTCTGCGGACTCAAGACCTGGGTTAATTTGGCGGACCAGGAGCCGAACCCCACTTCGGCAGCCGAGTAATACGAATCGCAGAACAGCCGACTGCTGGTTGCTCGTGGCGAATTGATGTTGGCAATCTGTGCAGCGACCTCTTCTGGCGAACGGACATAACTGGCATTATTATCCAGCCCGGCTTCATTTTGAGCTACATAAAAGCCTTTTCCCAGCATGCTGGAAAATGTCAATTTCATCGCCGGCGTGAGATTGGAGTTTAGCTTCAATGACCAATAATAATCTTTGTAATCGGGTCGCGACAGCGGCACCAATAGCATCTCGCGCTCGGTCCGATAGGATGTTTGGAACCGCAAATTCCCCAACTGCTGGCTAATGAATGGAACCGGGCCGCCGAAACTGGCATCCAGATTGTAATCGGGTTCATCGTTCACTTCCTGGCGACGATGTTGCCAGCGAAACAACTGTTGGGCTGCCGCCGGGCTCAGATCATTATTGGGATCACTATCGGCCAGCAATTGTCGGGACACCGCATCCCAGCCGTCGAATTCCGGGTATTGCCGCCGCGTGTATTCATCCCAGGCGCCGCTGCCCGTTCCGGTCCAGCACACCGCCGGATCAAGAAACGGCCGCAGCATGGTGGCATTGGGATCAAACGGCGATTGGCCGAAATGCTTGCGACCGGGAGGGCTATATTTGAAAATCAAATTTCCATTGTACCGGTTCACCTCGCCCTCGCGAGTGACGATGTTTACAATGCCGGAGCGAACCTGGCCGTATTCGGCATTGAACCCCCCACGTTCGATGGAAATTTCCTGGATGGAGCTAACCGCAACATTGGTTATCGGCATATTGTTCCGCGGATCGCGCAGCGTAACCCCATCGAGCTGAAATAACGCCTCGCTGGCACCACCCCCGCGGATGGCCAATCCCCGTTCCACGCCGGCCTGCAATCCCACCACGTCCGCCACATTGGTGATGGGCAGCGTGGCCACTTCATTGGAAGCAAACGAGCTAACGCTGGTGGAAACATCGGCCTTCACCGGATGTTTGGAAGCCACCACGGTGACCACTTCCCCTTCGATAACTTCGATCTGCAGGGCAAAATCCACCCGCTCGGTCTGGTCGATTTTAACCCTAACCTCCTGCACGGTCATGGCAGCATAACCGATGACGGTGGCTTTCACATCGTAGGTGCCCGGCGGAATATTGAGAATGATAAAATTGCCATTGAGGTCGGAAGCAGCGCCCATGGTTGTTCCAACAATGACCACATTGGCCCCTGGCAAAGGATTTCCCGTCTCGCGATCGGTCACCCTGCCGGCAATCTTGCCGGTTGTTCCGGCAGTCACCAGAGCCACCATGGACAGCAGCAGAACCGTGGTCGCCAGCACTGAGGTCAATTTTGCTTTTCGCATTGGCATTTGCTCCTTGGCTAATGGATCAACCAACTTGAATCGATCGCTGGTATTTGATGTTGATGATGCAGGTCTTGAAGTGACAACGGCTTTTTTGTTAAATTATTTGACAAATATCATCACGGTCCCAAATTAGTTGCAACGCCGGAGCAGGTGCGACGGTTTGGGATTGATTTCGGAATTTGACAAAACAGATCCAACATAAGTATCAAAAAGAAAATTACATGGGAGAGCACAAATTTTCATCTGATCGGGAGAAGTTCGAACCAAGGCGTGTTTGGATGGCATCTCAGCACCTGAGCAATGGTTATTGAACAGCGCTGCAATTTGTAAAACAAATTAACAAATAAATTATACAATATTTTTTTCAATTTGTCAAGTAATTTTTTTGGTTCCGGACATCCAGCCGCATCTCCGATCCATCTCCGTTGCGGTCAGGAATGCTGACGCCATTCGCTAATTTTTCACCGGCCCTTCGCCGAACCGAATTGAGAGCGTCCCGATCCATCAGGCGCGATATAATCTCGCAGTTACAGCTCATCGCCAGGACGTTTTTTGATCTTCGCCGATCACAAATCCGTCCTGTCACCAGTCGATCGCTGCAGTGTTATTCTGGGCAAGAGTAAAAGATCCGTTATAGCTGGACTGACCGGTCGCTTAAAATTGGGATGCTTTCAAAATTTCAAAAAGTTAAGCGACCGTTCGATAGCTCTGTCCGCTCATAAGTGAGGTTTTACGGGCAGGAATAAATTTACCTTGACTTTCTGGTTAATTATCCGTAAATTGCTGCTTGTAATATGACTACTTTCCCAACAGTAATGGCCAGTCAACTTTTTCAGGAAATTGAAATTACATTCTGGTAGCATCGACCATAGGCAAAGGCAAGATATTATCTTGCCTCTTTTTTTATTAGCAGCCAGACAAATAATTTCCAGTTGACGATGCTCGATTGGATCGGAGCTTGTTGATAGTAAAGTGAACTCACGGCTCGGAAGCAATCAGCGCCATGCTGCCCGTCCTAAATCACTGAATCATTGACCAGGTAGCCAACTTCGGGAATAGTCACTTGAATTTCGATGTCTTTAAAACAGCAAATCAACCTGACTTTAATTTGAACTGATTATGAACCATCACCAACTCGCCATCTCGGCCCCCGGTCGCATCTGCCTGTTCGGCGAACATCTGGATTATCTTGGGCTCTCGGTCATTACTGCAGCGATCAACCTGAGGATTTCGATTCACGGAACCAGGCGACCAGATCGAATTTTTGCTATTGAGCTGCCCGATATTGGTGGTCATGAAATTATCGATCTGGCGCAGCCGATTCAATATGCGAAGGAACGAGATTACCTGCGCAGCAGCGTGAACATCCTGCTTCGGCAACAGGTCAATTTCCCTTGCGGATATGATTGTACTGTTCGAGGCACCATCCCCATCAATTCGGGCACTTCCAGTTCCTCGGCTCTGGTTGTCGCCTGGATCAAATTTTTGCTCACCATCGCGGGGGATAGCCGTGCCGATGATCCATTGGCAATCGCCCGGCTGGCGCATCAGGCAGAGGTGCTGGAATTTGGCGAACCCGGGGGTATGATGGATCACTTTGCCGCGAGTTTCGGTTCGATTCTGTATATCGACTTTGGTCGCCCAGGCGGACAGCAGCAACCATTGCCAGCACCGGCAGGGAAATTTGTGCTGGGGGATTCAAAAGAACCCAAGGATACCAAAGGCATTTTGGCACGGGTAAAGGGCGGCATTTTGACCGCAATGAACATCATCGCCCAGCAACATCCGCAACTGACGATCAAAACACTGTCTCTAACCGAGCTGGAAAAATATAAAAATTTGCTTTCGAGAGAACAGTTTGAGCTGTGTTCGGCCGCCATCACCAACCGGGAAATAACCGAACAGGCGAAAACAATTTTTGAGCGAAATCCGATCGACGACGAAACCCTGGGTCGCCTCCTCAATCGTCAGCAAGAGGAACTGCGGGAGCGGCTGCGCATTTCGACTCCGAAAATTGACCGCATGATCGATGCGGCCTTAGCTGCTGGTGCCCTGGGCGCCAAAATTAATGGCTCCGGGGGGGGCGGTTGCATGTTTGCCTATGCTCCAAATCATTCTGAGCGGGTGGCAGAGGCCATTGCCAAAGCGGACGGCAAGCCCTACATCATCACGGTGGATCGAGGGGTTACTGCTTTGCCCATCCGCAACAGTTGAACTCACTTCGCTCATGCCCATTGAGGATATCAGATAAAACGAACGCTGAAAGGAACACCGAAATGCAGTTATATGGAGGAGCATGGTCACGCCGCGAATTGGAAGCTCGCATGGGCCGGATCGAGCAGATCGCGGGCATCCGCCGCTGGCAACTGGTTCAGGGCCGCGAGGACGGTGTGGAGCTAATTCAGGTTCGCACCGGCGCCGGCTTGACCTATTATGTATCTCCAGCTCGAGGGCTGGATATTTCATTGGCTGAATTCGGCGGTTTCCCAATAAGCTGGCAATCGGCCAATGGAGATGTCCATCCGGCGTATTATGATGCCGGGGGATTGCAGTGGCTGCGAACGGCTGTCGGGGGGTTGCTCATGACCTGCGGTCTGACGCAGGTCGGCTCGCCAAATGTGGATCAGGGGGAAGCGCTGGGATTGCATGGTCGCTATCACCATCTGGCCGCAGAACAGGTTTCGGCTGTGGCACAGTGGAATGGCGACGAATACGAGATGCGAATTGGCGGATCAATCGTGGAAACCCGAATCTTTGGGGAACATTTGCGTCTCACCCGAGAAATCAGGAGTCGATTGGGGCGAAATGCTATTTACATTCAGGACCAGGTAGAAAATATCGGCTTCGAACCGGTGCCCCACATGATGCTCTATCACTTTAATTTCGGTTTTCCGCTATTATCGCCGCAGACCAGGCTTGCTTTTCCTTCCCGAAGAGTCATTCCCCGGGAACCGGAGACACCGCTGGCTGGTTACGACCAATGGCAGGAGCCAACGGCTGGCTATCGGGAACGAGTGTACTATCATGAAGACTTGCTGGTCGACAATGGCTGGACCAGTGCGGTGATCGAAAATCCCGAGTTTCCGGTGGCAACCGGAGGTCGTTGTGGGCTTCAGGTTCGATTGTCCTGGATGACTCAAAATCTGCCGCGGTTGATCGAGTGGAAAATGCCGGGTATGGGAGTGCACGTTCTGGGAATCGAACCCGCCAATTGCTATGTGGAAGGTCGCGCCAAAGAACGCGAGCGGAAGACGCTAATTTACATCGAACCCGGTCAATCATTGAACTATCAACTAACGCTGGAGATCCTGACAAGCTAACCAAAGGGTGGTCAAAGCAATCTTTGCCTGAGTCAATATCAACTATCCAGAACCAAACATCAAATCATAAATTATGAAATTAGGAAGAAATAATGAACAAATCCAAAATTCTTGAAATCCTTCAAAAGGATCCCGACCAGACTTTTAAGCCAAAACACCTGGCCCGGATGCTGAAGGTTTCCAATCAAAAATATCCGGCTTTCAAGCAGGAACTAAAAGACTTGATCGCTGAAAACAAGGTGGTAAAATTTAAACGAGGCAGAATCGGGGCCGGCCGTCGCTTGATCGAGGTGGTTGGCAAGCTGCACGTCAAGACCCAGGGCTACGGCTTTTTGATTACTGAAAACGGGGAGACCGATATCTTTATTAGCCAGAACAAAATGGGCACAGCATTGCACGGTGATACGGTTAAGGTTCTGCTTTATGCTCGCCCCAGCGAAGGCCGCAGCCAGGAAGGCGAGGTGGTAGAGGTCATCCAGCGGGCGCGCAAGAATATCGTGGGCACGTTTCAGCAGGGCAAATATTGGAGCACAGTGGTGCCCGATGATTTGAAGATTCAGCGTGATTTTTACATTGCCCCGGAGCATACCCTGGACGCCAAAGAGGGACAGAAGGTGGTCGTCAATTTACTGGAGTGGGACGATGTCCATCGCAATCCCATTGGCAAAGTGGTCGAGATTCTGGGTGATGCCGGCCAGCCCGGGGTGGATATCGTCTCGGTGGCCCGGTCGTTTGACCTGGCGGGGCGATTCTCGGCCCAGGCCATGGCCGAAGCTGAACGAACATCTGATCGCATTCCCGAGTCGGAAATCCAGCGTCGGCTGGATTGGCGACAGGAATTGACCTTCACTATTGATCCGGTCGACGCCAAAGATTTCGATGATGCGGTTTCATTGAAGATACTGGAAAACGGGAACTGTCTGTTGGGTGTTCACATTGCCGATGTCAGCCATTACGTCACGCCCGGTAGCCAGCTCGATCGAGAGAGCCAGGATCGCGCGACATCGGTGTATCTGGTCGATCGCGTAATTCCCATGCTGCCGGAACGAATTTCCAACGAGGTCTGTTGTTTGAAACCGGATCAGGATAAGTTAGCGTTCACTGTGTTGATGGAACTGACGCCGGCGGGCGATCTCGTTAAGTACGAAATTAGAGAAAGCATTATCCACAGCGATCGGCGCTTTACGTATGAGGAAGTCCAGCAGATCATCGACGGCAAAAAGAAGGACAAAAAGTTTGGCGATACCATTCTTAAGATGTTCGAACTCAGCAAAAAGCTCATTGAAAAAAGACGAAGCAGAGGCAGCCTGGATTTCGCCAGTCAGGAGGTCAGATTCAAATTGAATGACCAGGGCCAACCTATCGCCATCGAGAAATTGGTGCAAATGGATAGCCATCGCTTGATAGAGGAATTCATGGTGCTGGCCAATTCCATCGTCGCTGGCCATATTGCCCGGCATCTGCGAGAGAAAACCGGGGAGATATTGCCGTTCCCGTATCGGATCCATGAGCGACCAAGTGCTGAAAAATTGAAAGACTTCAGCAAATTTGCCCAGGCCCTGGGGATCGATTTTTCGCCCCGAAAAAAAGTGACGCCGAAGCTGTTTCAGAATCTTCAAAGCCGCATCAAAGGGTCTGCAATCCAGGTGCTGGTGGATCAGGTATTGATCCGAACCATGATGAAAGCCCGTTACAGCACCAAAAACGAGGGACATTTTGGATTGGCGTTGAAGCATTACTGCCATTTTACCTCACCCATTCGACGGTATCCCGATCTCATTGCGCATCGTTTGTTGCGACAATACTTAGCAGACCCCAAAGCACAACCGATCAAAAAGCAGCAGTTGGAAAAAATTTGTATCCACGCTACCGAGCAGGAGATCAAAGCCATGGAGGCGGAGCGGGCATCAGTCAAAGTGAAGCAACTGGAATTTATGCAGGACAAAATCGGCGAAACGTTCCAGGGCATTATCTCTGGCGTCACCTCATTCGGCGTTTTTGTGGAGATTGCTGATTTTTTGATCGAAGGCATGGTGCATATCAGCAACCTGCGAGATGATTATTATATCTATGAGGAAACCAAATATCGGCTGATCGGTCAATATCATGGTCAAATTTACCAGTTGGGCGATCCGGTGATAGTGACCGTGGCGCTGGTTAATCTGGACGAGCGGATCATCGATTTTGAACTGGTGGAATCGCTGCGGAAGTAGGGTGCGGCGCGTGGGGCATGGAGTACGATTCAACACGGCCCCAAAATGGCAACGATCATCGAAGATTCTTTAACTAAAAAATTCACACTCGTAGTCATTTCCGTGGCTGTTCCGCTTTTGTGGTCAACTGATTGTTGCGATCAGAGCAATAGAACGATCACAGAATTATACCTGAAAATGACATTCAGAGCTGAAAGACTCTGAAAGAAATCGATGGATGCTGAGACCGTTCGGTTGCGAGTGTCAGAAATTACGCCCTCTACTTTCAGGCCATTAAAGTCGTTTTTTCACTTTCCGACGCTTCAAAAGCAAATCCCAAACCAATTTCAATCATCCAGATGCAGCGCCATCGGGAAACAGACCGGATCAGTTCGAAAGTCTCAAGCAATGTTGCCATTCATTGGCAAAAATTGGGCTAATTAAAAATTGGCGCGTTTCAAGATACCTGGAATGATCGGCTAAATTTGGTTGCGTTTGGTTGTTCCCAGCCAATTGAGTTTTCTTACCCGGGTATTTCGCTTTCAAAATAAATGAAAATCTACTTGCAAAAAGGCAATTAAATAATTATATTTAGATTTTTAAAAATGACCATCTGGAGGAGTAATATCATGGAACAGAAGGCGAAATTCAAATGTTTGCGCTGCGGAAATGAGTTTTATGACACCTATGATCCCAAAGTCGTTGTCGAGCGAAGCTGCCCCAAATGCAAGAGCAACAGCGTGCGACGGGTGAAGGAAGCACAGTCGTAACGCCCAATCCAAAGCAACTGGTCTTGAGTTGCTGGACAGCAGAACCGTCAGGTTTTGAAGGCAACACGGGAACGGGGTACAGAACGCTTATCGAAGCAAATAGATTCTTAGCCGGGCACAGCCTTAACGCCCAAAAATAACCTGGCCGGCGAAGATCAACATTTATTCATCTAAAATTTCAAGAGCAGGGTATGGCAATAGAGAAGAAACCACCGATCATCACTATCAAAAAAGAATGGTGCAAGGGTTGTGAAATTTGTGTCGAATTTTGCCCCACACACGTTTTAGCAATGAACGGGGCCTATCCCGAGGTCGTAAATCTGGAGGCTTGCACGGCATGTGGCCTGTGCGAGATTCGTTGCCCTGATTTTGCGATTACCGTTACCAAACAGAATTAATAGTTATTGGATGAATCGCGGGAGGCCTGTTGCCATTATGGGAAGATTATTGTTGTGGCCAGAGAGTTGGAGGCGGTTTCTGGAGCCTGACAATCTGCCGGTGGCCAGGATCACCCAAGCGATGTTTGACCATTAATCGATCATAGGGAAAGCGATGGAGACAGAGAATCAGCAACAAATACGAGTGATTACAGGGAACGAAGCCTGCGCTGAGGGGGCGTTAGCTGCGGGTTTGCAATTCTTTGCGGGCTACCCGATTACGCCTTCTTCCGAAATTGCAGAGATTCTCTCTGAGGAATTGCCCCGATTCGGCGGCAAATTCATTCAAATGGAAGATGAGATCGCATCGATGGGCGCGGTGATTGGTGCCTCGCTGGCAGGTGCGAAGGCGATGACGGCTACCAGCGGTCCGGGCTTTTCATTGAAACAGGAGAATCTGGGCTATGCTTCGATGGCGGAAGTGCCCTGCGTGGTGGTGAATGTCATGCGCGGCGGACCCAGCACTGGTTTGCCCACCTTACCGGCGCAAGGCGATGTTATGCAGGCGCGCTGGGGCACCCATGGCGATCATCCCATCATCGTGTTGGTGCCCAATTCGGTGCGTGAAACATTCGACCTGACCGTGCGCGCGTTCAATCTGGCGGAGAAATACCGAGTGCCAGTTATCTTGCTATTGGATGAAATTATTGCCCATGTCAATGAGAAAGTCATTCTGCCAGCCAAAGACCAGCTTAATATCTGGCAGCGAGTTCGGCCCAATGTTCCGCCCGAGAAATATCTCCCGTACCAGGAAACCGACTCGGACATTCCTCCTTTTATTAGCTTTGGCGAAGGCTATCGTTTCCATGTCACCGGTTTGGTGCATGATCAAACCGGCTTTCCTACGAACAACCCGGTGCAAATTGACCGGTTGTTACGCCGACTCAATCGAAAAATCGATCGTCATCGCGATGAAATCATGGACATCGAAGAAGATCGTGATCCCGGCGCCAAAATCGGTATTTTTGCCTACGGTTCATCCTCTCGCTCGGCGCGGCGTGCGGTCATCTGGGCGCGAGAGAAAGGCATCAAAATCCATTTCCTGCGGCCCAGAGTGATCTGGCCATTTCCCGGCAAAGAGGTAAAGGCCATGGGCGAAGTGGTGGACGCCATTATCGTTCCGGAGTTAAACCTGGGTCAAATCGCTCACGAAGTGGAGTGGGCTACCCGATGCAATTGTGAGGTGGTGCCGATCAATCGTATCGATGGTGAGCCGATAAATCCCCAGGAAATTCTGGATGTAATTCTGAAACTTGTAGCTTAATTTTCTGGCACGTGGATAAATTGAATTCCATCTGGTTCTATTCCGATGTCAGATTGAACCAGGAAAGAGAACGCTTGGTGTTTTAACAAAGGGATGTCGCATGTTTGATTATAATAAATATCTTCGGCTGAACAAACTTCCGTTGATCTGGTGCGCTGGCTGCGGCGATGGCATTGTGTTAAAAGCCATGCTGCGTGCCATCGATCGAATTGGTCTTTCCAAAGATGAGATCACCATGGTTTCGGGCATTGGTTGCTCCAGTCGCCTGACCGGATACGTTGATTTTAATACCCTGCATACGACTCATGGTCGAGCGATTGCATTTGCCACCGGCGTGAAAATGGTCAAACCAGAGATGACGGTGATTGTAGTTACGGGCGATGGCGATGCCACGGCCATTGGAGGCAATCATTACATTCATGCCGCGCGGCGCAATATTGATCTTACAGTCATTTTATTTAACAACAATATCTATGGGATGACCGGTGGTCAGGTGTCGCCCACCACGCCCATGGGGTCTCGCGCCAGTACCGCTCCCTTCGGCAATGTGGAAAATGCCTTTAATATCAGCGGGCTGGCAGAAGCTGCCGGTGCCAGTTTTGTGGCGCGGGGCACGGTTTACGATGCCATTAAGCTGGATCGCATGATCGAAAAAGCGATTCGGAAAAAAGGCTTTTCGGTAGTGGAAGTGATGACCCCCTGCCCTACTGCTTTTGGACGGAGAAATCGCCTGGGCAATGGCGCGAACATGATCAAACAGCTAAAAGAGATTTCGGTGAGCGTCGAAAAAGCGGCGAGCATGAATCCCGACGAGTTGAAGGATAAACTTATCACTGGCATTCTCGTCGATCGGGAATTACCAGAATATACTGCCAACTATCAAAAATTGATCGAACACATGCAAAGCAAAAAGGCTTAGCTTTCTACCTGAATGAAGTTGTTGGGCATCAGATTGTTCAATTTGCGGAGAATTTGAAATGAGCTATCGTTACGAAATCAGATTGAGCGGTGAAGGTGGGCAGGGTCTCGTTTTAGCGGGCAAAATCTTAGCCGAAGCCGCGGCTATCTATGATAATAAAAATGCCACCCAGAGTCAATCGTACGGTCCGGAAGCTCGTGGTGGCGCGAGTCGATCCGAGGTCATTATCTCCGACGAGGAAATTGATTATCCCAAGGCCATCCATATCGATCTGCTGCTGGCGTTGACGCAGGAATCCTGCAATAAATATGTCAAAGACTTAAAGGACAGTGGGATTCTGGTAATCGATTCGGATGCGATCAAAGAATGCCCGACCGGGCGATTCAAAACGGTCAAAGTGCCAATCATTGAAACGGCGCGCACCAAAATTGGCCGGGTGGTAGTGGCCAATATCGTCGCTCTGGGTATTATCGTGGAGTTGACCAAAATCGTATCCGTAGAGGCCATCGAGGCTGCGATCCTGGCGCGTGTGCCCAAGGGCACAGAGAAGCTGAATCTGGAAGCTTTCAAAATCGGGGCGGAAATTGGCCGGCAATATGCGACGGAAAGATAGGATAGCCGGCGGCATGGCCGGTTGTCCCTAGCGCCCGGGCTCAGTTACCATTGCCACAGATTTGGGAAGACAGCGGCTTACCTCGGGAATTGGTTCGGCGTGAGTAATCGAGTGCAGCCGCTTGCTGGTGAGCGCTGGTCGGAACAAATTATTGCCGCATCCAGTCGGTGGAACTGGAATCATTTTTAGCAATGCCAATATGTTGGGTAATTATTGTGTATCAATCTTATACTCGATTAAAAGAACGGGTCAAACAATTAGGGAACCATCATCAAAAATACCTCCGGACCATTGATCGGTATCTGGATGCACTGGTTGGGCGATTGGAAGATGCCGGCAAAATGGAAGATGTCCATTTGTGGAAAGGCTCGCCGCGCCTGGAGGCAGAGATGGATGTGGTAATAAGCATCGGCAATTCCCTGGATGAACAATTAGCCTATCTGGCCTGCTATTATTCGCTTCAGATGTTGCACCTGAACCTGCGCTCCATCGATGTCCTGATGTTAAATGTAACCGCCTCTGCCGATCGTACCCAGAACTATAAACAATTCATGCTGCTCACCGGGGCTGAATTCCGAAGTTTGACGGCGGCTTATATGCGCAAAGTGCTGGACCTGATTTCGCCTCCATCTTCATTGCCGGAGTTTACCCTGCTGAGTGTTGGCAGCTTGGCGCATCAGGACGATATCGACGTTGGCGTCATCGATGATGGTTCACCCGGTCGCGCGACACTCAATGTAACCATTGGCAAGCTGCGCCGCGAGATGTTCAAATGGGCCACTGAGTTACATTTTTACCTCTCCGAACACGTGGGAACCCAATTCTATACCGCATCGATTCCAGAATATAAGATGCTTTTAGAAGCGGCCATTCAGGATTTTGTTATCATCTCGGAGATGTTGAACGCAACGCCAATCCTTGGCAGTCAGCGCCTTTTTGATCAATTTGAGCAGGAGATTATTTATCGCTATCACTATCATAGTTATCGCGACCAAAAATTTCACGAAGGCTATTTGCGAGGCATTCTGGGCGAGATTCGTTCGCTGCTGTTACGACAGGTAACGGAGAACAAGCTGACGCCCAAGGATGATGCGCTGCGCATGGTCTCGAGCCTCATCCTGGCGGGGAAAACCATCTTTCAAATCTATCGCGGAAATCGCTGGGAGGTATTGGAGATCCTGGCTCGAAAAGACAGTGCCCGGCGAGAGATCTATCGGGAGTTGGAGGAAGTTCTGACTTTTCTGGAAATTTTGCGTCATCTCTATCAGCTATTTGTCGGATTAGAGGAGGACATCTATCTCGACGATCAGGGTACGATCGAGCAGATGGAACTGGTGGCCAGGGTATTGGGTTATCAAAATGTGGGAGCGATTAGCGCCTGGGATCATCTGCTGATTCACTATTATGAACATGTAGACAAGGCCAAAAAGATCACCGCCCGCTTAATGGCCGACGTCACCGACCACCTCAAAGCCATCAGCAAATTTTCGATCATGACCAAATCCGCCTGGTATCCGGCGCCCTATCGCAGCTATCCTGGCAACCTGGCAATTGACTTTTTACGGGAGTCCGATTTTTTCCGTGGCGCGCGGTTCTGGGATGACATTCTGGAATCGCTGGAAGCTGAGGGCAGTCATGTCCTGGAAAATTTTATCGAAGATTTTCGTCAACTCCGGGTTCGACATCAACGAATCGTAATTTCGCAGTATGCGCGCGCGGCGCGCAATGCAATTTATGCGATGATTTCGTTCTTGATCATTCTGTCCAAGAATAAGCACAAGCTCCAGATAGCCCAACTATGCGATGCGTTCAATCAGGAGTTTCTGACCAATCTGGCTTCCTGCGAAGATTGCGTGATGCGATTGACCAGGGTATTTCATCAATATCCGCAGGTCATTAATACCTATCTAACGACGCTGAATCCAGCTTTGCAACGACAATTTGCCGCTCTGCTGGATCGCGAGTTGTGGGAACCTGAACAGCAGAAATCGAAAAAGCTATTGGTACGGCTCTGCGAGATTCATTGCAACACCAGCCACTATTTCAAACGATTTTTTATGCGGGTGGTGTCACAGTATCCCATTTACATCCAATATTTAGCGGACCCTGCCACGTTGGCGCAAATATCCAAAGGCATGGTCGGCCGCATCGACAGCCTGGACTCGTTCGACGCCAGGAAAAAGCAACTCGGGGACTATCATGATCTGGAATTCATGCGCCTGGGATTGGAGGTGTTGCAGGGAGCGGAGATCGAGAAAATCGATGCCGAATTCATTGAGTTTTCTGATTTCTATCTGGAAGTGTTGTTTGACATTTGCAAACAGGCTGCCGATGAAAAATTGGGACGGGAAATTCCGCTGCGAGACCTGATGGCGATCTATGCTGCCGGTGGCTATGCTCGGGAACAGGCGTTTGATGACGATTTTGACCTGATCATCCTGCTAAATGAAAAAGATGATCTGTTGCGCGAGCATTGCAATCGCATCGTCATGATGATGAATAATGAGATCGTCAAGCGCGGGATCATGCCCCATTATCGTTTTGCTGATCATTTTGGACACTATGTTACATTGGTAGATGATCTGGATGAATATTTTTCCAGGGACAAAAAGGAAACGTTCATCGACAAATCTCAAATATTGGGTGCGCGAATGATTGTGGGCAGCCGAAAGTTTAGCCGGGAATTTGAGCAACGAATCATCCAGCCCCATATCTTTGATAAATATGAGCAGTACCGCTCCGATATGATCACAGAGATGAGATCCCGGCAGCAGGATCGACGCAACAATCCGTTGAATATCAAAGAGTGTCAGGGGGGCTTACGGGACATTGAAGTGTTGTTATTGATTTTCAAAGCCCGCTATCGCCTGGCCGAGCCGATCAATCGCAAACTGATGAAAACCATTTGTGAGGTGAATAGCAAGCACCATGAGGATCTGTGTGAGCTAAATAGAAACTTCAATTTTTTAAAGCGGCTTCGAGATCTCTATCGACTGACTGTTTTTGCTGGTAATGATTTGAATCTCGAACACCTGGGTCCGGCTGCCAGCATTATGGGCTATCAATCAGACCAGCGAGGATCTGCCGTGGACAAATTGGCGCAGGATTACTATCGCTGCACCGAAGCGACCTCCCAGATCGTGGATCGTTTGCTTGCCGAATTGGTGGTTTAAGCGGATGCAATATCTGGCACGCCAATGATGGCTGATCACCGGCTGAAGCCTTGATCCCAATGGTTCCGAAATTCCTGACCAAGGACCAATGTGCCCGATGGGGTGTGGCTGCAAGGAATTGCTGACTGATTCCTAAGAAGGAGTTATAGTAACGAACATGCGCGATATTCAAAATGAATTCGATTGGCGTCATATCGAGATCAATAAGGTTGGGGTCCGAAATCTGAAATACCCCATTGTCTTGCTGGACAAAGCCAATGAGCGGCAACATACCATTGCTTCGATCAACATGTATGTGAATCTGCCGCATCAGTTTCGGGGCACGCACATGAGCCGCTTTATTGAGATTTTGAATAAATATCGCCGGGAGATCGATATTCATAAGATGGGTCAAATTATGAAAGAGATGAAGGAGCGACTGAATGCCGAATCGGCCCATCTGGAAATGAATTTCCCCTATTTTATTCAGAAAGAGGCACCGGTTTCCGGCGCCCGATCGCTCATGGGATATCAATGCCAATTTATCGGCGAACTGAACCATACCATCAAACTGTCGCTGGGGGTCACCATTCCCGTGCTTACGGTTTGCCCATGCTCCAAAGAGATCTCTGATCGTGGCGCTCACAACCAGCGCGGCATCATTCGAGTGTTGATCCAATTCAAAGGATTTCTATGGATTGAGGACGTGATCGAAATGCTGGAGGATTGCGCCTCGGCTTCGATCTACTCGCTCCTCAAACGTGAGGACGAGAAGTATATCACCGAACATTCTTACGATAACCCGGCGTTCGTCGAAGATGTTGTTCGGAATGCGGCCATGAAGCTGAACCAGGTGGAGAATATCATTCGCTACCAGGTGGAGGTGGAAACCTGTGAAAGCATCCACAATCATGATGCCTATGCCTGCATTGTCAAAGAATAGGGGCGCGGTTCAAGCTGGTGGCAATTGCACCAATGCCAGCGGGGCCGCCACCCTGCGCCGTTTGGCGCTGAACCGACCAAAAATTTTGAATTAAAAATAGGATCTAATTTAGTAACTGAAGTTTGAACCGAATTTGAAGTGAAGGAGTGGGAAATGGTACAACGAACCTTAGCGATTCTGAAACCGGATTGTGTCCGCAAAAATTTGATTGGTAAAGTGATCAAACGAATCGAAGCCGAGGGCTTTAAAATCATCGCGCTGAAAATGGTAAAGTTGAATTCAAAGACGGCCGGGGAGTTTTATGCCGTCCATAAACAGCGTCCGTTCTATTACGATCTGGTGTCGTTCATGTCTTCGGGCAATTGCGTGCCCATGGTATTGGAAAAGGAAAATGCCATTGAAGATTTTCGCCGGGTCATTGGCGCCACGGATCCGGCTCAGGCAGCGGAGGGAACGATTCGGAAAATGTATGCGGATAGCAAAGGGGAGAATATTGTTCATGGTTCGGATGCGCCCGAAACCGCCGCGTATGAAATTGGTTTCTTCTTTTCGACCCGAGAATTGGTGGAAAATTTGTAGATCAATGATCAAATTTTGGCCGCTGATGTTCCAGGGCCTTGAGCGCCGCAATGAATGCCGACTGATGAGCGGTGGGGAGCTATGAGCATCTCACTCATTGCCAGTTGGTCATCAAGGCCCAAAAGAATTCACTTCCAACCGGGCCATCAGCCTTTGGCCATGCAGCAAAATGTTAACGATTACCGACGCAATTTCAAATATTGGTCAAGTTATGTGAGGAGCAGAGATCGATGACAAAAAAAATCAAATCGACCCGGATGAAAATTTTGGTGTTGAATTGCGGCAGTTCCTCGGTCAAATATCAGGTGATCGATGGTAGCACGCGACAATGGCTGGTGCGGGGAATGATTTCCCGCATTGGGGAAGAAACATCGGAAATCTGGCAGCAAAAGAACAAGGGCGGTCAGGTGAAATTTTCCAAACCCATTCAGGATCAGGAGCAGGCGATCCAGCAAATCCTGGAAGGATTATTGAGCAAAGCGACCGGCAGCATCAAAGATGTCTCCGAGATTTTCGCCATTGGGCATCGGGTGGTTCATGGCGGCGAATATTTTTCGGCGCCGACGCTGATTAACGATGAGGTTTTGCAAAAAATTGAAGCCTGCAATTCCCTGGCGCCATTGCATAATCCGCCCCAGGTCAAAGGCATCCAGGCCTGTCGCAAGCTGTTGCCGGGCATTCCAGAGGTCGCGGTTTTTGATACGGCATTTCATCAAACCATGCCCAGGACCTCGTACCTTTACGGTCTCCCCTATCGGTACTATCAAAAATACAAAATTCGTCGTTATGGTTTTCATGGCACTTCGCACTATTATGTCGCGCACCAGGCAGCACGGTTGACCGGCAGACCGATCACTGAGTTAAAAATCATCACCTGTCATCTGGGCAATGGCTGCAGCATGGCAGCAGTCCAGGCGGGCAAATGCCTGGATACCTCCATGGGTTTTACACCGCTGGAGGGTCTGTTGATGGGCACGCGATCGGGGGATATCGACTGCTCCGCGGTTTTGTACCTGATGAAGAACGAAAAACTTACGATCGATCAAGTCGACAATATTCTGAACAAAGAGAGCGGTTTGAAAGGTCTTTCTGAAAATTCCAATAACATGGAAAAAATTCTTGAGGGCTCGACCCAGGGGGATGAAAAAAGCCAGCTTGCGCTGGACATCTTTTGCTATCGCATCAAAAAATATATCGGGGCGTATGCTGCTGCCCTGGGCGGCCTGGATGTGCTGGTATTCACGGCAGGTATTGGCGAAAACTCAGCCACCGTTCG
The DNA here is from genome assembly GCA_964647995.1 of uncultured Cytophagia bacterium. Lineage (GTDB taxonomy): Bacteria > Zhuqueibacterota > Zhuqueibacteria > Thermofontimicrobiales > Thermofontimicrobiaceae > Thermofontimicrobium_A. Next base: position 22,352 of record CAZYNP010000038.1, on the reverse strand, counting down.
TTCCAAATGCTGTGAGGGACTTCATTTTCTGGGGATCGATCTGGATCCGTACGAAAATACCCATGCCAAAGCCGGAGAGAGACTCATTAGTAAGGTTGGCGCTCGGGTGAAGGTCTGGGTGATCCCAACCAATGAGGAACTGGTCATTGCCGACGATACTTTGCGAGTGGTCTATTCGGGAAAATAGGCGCGGTCGGATGTTAGTGCCGGGAGACTGGTGGGGCAATTATGCATGTGCTACCGCCGGGGAGGCCAGCACCAACCTTCCGATCTCCATCAATTCATCCTATCATCCAAATGGAAATTATTTGCGGTCAGCGCACGCCTTATGCCGGCGCGAACGATCGGATGGGCATCTGACGGCTGGCAACCGCAGCCCGGCGAATGGCGTCGTGTTTGTCCGCCAGGCCAGACTGGGGAATCAAATAATATGAGCATGTTAATTTACTTTTAACACCGACTGATGGACTATCGATGAGCCAAATTAATGTCATTACCCGCAAATGTCGCCGTTGCTATAGCTGCATTCAGATTTGTCCGGCCAAGGCGATCAAGCGCGAGAAAGGAAATATCAAGATCATTCACGAGCGCTGCATTCTCTGTGGCAGTTGCATCAAAGCTTGCCCTCAGAATGCATTGTTCTACACCAGCGGCCTGTATCAGGTCAAAGAATTTTTGGACAATCAGGAGAAAATCGTTGCCTGTCTCGATCCTTCTTTTCCCGCAGTGTTGGATCAAGGAACCCCGCGGCAACTGGTGACGGCATTGAAAAAGGTTGGCTTTAGCGAGGTCTGGGAAGCGGCCTTCGCTGCGGAGCTGGTCAGTCGCGAATATCGCGAACTGCTGCATCAGGACATCGGCAAGCCGATCATTGCTTCCTTCTGTCCAGCATTGGTGTTTTATATCCAGAAATATGTTTCTCAATTGATTCCCAACCTGGCGCCGATCGTTTCACCGATGATTGCCATGGGCCGAATCATCCGCCAGATCAAAGGTCCCGATTGGAAGGTGGTTTACATTACCGCGTGTCTGGCGCAAATGGGGGAGATGAATGCCCCTGAAGTGGCAGGAGTGATCGATCAGGTGATCACCTTTCACGAGGCCAAACAACTCATCGATGATGCTGGCATCGATCGTCGGCAGCAAGAGGAGTCCAATTTCGACGGTCCTCGCCCCTACTTAGCCCGCATCTTCCCGGTAACCGGGGGGCTCTATCGCTGCATGGGTGAAAGCTTCGATGTGCTGATGGACGAGATCAGCGTGACCGGTGGCCGGATCCGATCGTTGCGGTTGTTGCAACAATTGCTGAAGGGCTATGTCGAAGCCAAATTCATTGATGTGGAATTTTGCGAAGGCTGTGTCGATGGCCCCTTTGCGGACCTGGAGATATCGGTGTTGGGGCGGCGCCAAATTGTGGCGCGCTACACCAAAGAGGAGATGCGCCGGCAGAGTGCCGCCGATGTTCTGGTAGCCGCGTCTCGCTTCAAAGATGTTGATCTCAAGCGAACCTTTCAGCCCATGGAGCAAAACCTGACCGTGCCCCATGAAGCCGAAATTGAAGCGATTTTGAAGGCAATGGATAAGATGCCGCCCGATCACAATCTCGATTGTCGTGCCTGTGGCTATCCCACTTGCCGCGACAAAGCCATTGCGGTAGCTCAGGGATTGGCCGAGATCGAGATGTGTTTGCCCTATTTATTGGAACGAACCCGAAAGATCTACAGCGACCTTAAAAAATCGCACCAGGAATTGCAGCTTTCGCACCAGGAGCTGGAACGAACCCAGGCCTCGTTGATTCGAACGGAGAAGCTGGCCTCGTTGGGGCAATTGGCTGCCGGCGTGGCGCATGAAATCAACAATCCCCTGGCGTCGATCACCATTTTCGCCCATCTCATCTTGAAATCGTTGCCGCCTGATGATCCCCGGCGGGCTGACGTTCAATTGATCATCGATGAGTCGAATCGTGCCAAAGAGATTGTGCAGGGCTTGCTTAGCTTTGCCCGAGAGACCAAAATGCGTCCGGGAGCTACCAATATCAATCAAATCCTGGAGGACGTGCTGACGCTGGTCGCTAATCAGTCGCTGTTCCATAATATTAAGATCGAAAAATTGCTGAGTGACGGCCTGCCCACTACCCATGCCGATAGCACGCAGCTCAAACAGGTGTTTTTAAATATTATCTTGAATGCTGCCCAGGCCATGAATGGCAACGGCAATCTCTACATTAGCAGCGAACTGGACACCGCCAATCGCCATATTACCATCAAAATCCGTGACACCGGTCCGGGAATTCCCCCGGAGGTGCTTGGTAAAATGTTCGATCCTTTCTTCACCACCAAAGAAAAGGGCACCGGACTGGGTTTGGCAATTTCGTACGGCATTGTTGAACGGCATCAGGGAAAAATCAATGTCGAAACCGAAGTGGGCCGGGGCAGCACGTTTATCGTAACGCTGCCCATCCTGGACAGCGAAGAGAAATTGAATGGCAAGGTGAAAATAGATAGCAATCTGGATGGCAAACCGCCGAACTCACCTGCGACTGCGACGATGATCGGCTGATGGCTATGGCCGACAATTGGCAAGCCGTTCAAAATTGGCGGTTCTTCAGATTACAAGCAAATTTAGAACCACGAATTGAACCAAGGGCCAGGATATTTTTGGCAGCAAAGCAGCCAGGAAATGATTCAGGTAGTCGACAAGATTCGTGGTAGCCGAGGGCGCTGTCGAATGATTACCCCAAAATGCCAGATTGGATTGGTAATAGCATGGGTCGCTGAACCGATTCATTCTGCGCTGCCTTTGGCCAATCGATGGTGACACGGCCCGGTGATCGAAACCAGTTGGCCGATATTTTTGAGTGCATCAAAAAGCGAAGGAGTAAATGAATGAGCAAGAAAGCGAAAATTTTATTGGTGGATAATGATGTGGACTTTGTCGACCTCAATAAAGCGGTGCTCGAAAATAATGGCTATGAAGTGGTGACCGCCTTTTCGGCCCGCGAGGGCCTCGATGCCGTTAGGGCCGAGTTGCCGGACCTGATCGTGTTGGATTTGATGATGGAAAAACATGATGCCGGTTTTGCCTTTGCCAAACAGGTGAAAGCGGATCCATTGTTCAAAAAAATTCCCATTTTGATGCTGACTTCGGTGGCCGAGGTGACCGGTTTTGGCTTTTCCCAAAAATTGGATGGTTACTGGATGAAGACCGATGATTATGCCGAAAAGCCGATCATGCCCGAGTTGTTGTTGCAAAAGGTGCAACAGCTTCTGGAGCGAACGCCGCCCGAAAATTCATGATCTGGCTTCTCCCAGCCCGAATGGCTAATCCTGGTTGACTCAAATTTACCTGTCAGGCGAATATTTTAAAAAACGATTGGCCGATAATTATCTCTGTTTGCTGGTAGCGCGATTTCTCAATCCGGATAGCGTTGATCTCTAACACTCCGTTTTTGGCCGGCATCCTGGCTGCAACTTCCGGAGACGAATTAGTGGCGATAGAATATGAGTAATGAAGTAGCGAACATATTGGTGGTGGACGATGAGCGAGGCATTCGCGAAGGATGCCGGCGCATTCTGGCTGCTGAGGGATATGTTGTCGATCAAGCTGAGGACGGCAAACAAGGATTGGCATTGCTGCAGCAAAAATCCTATGATCTGATGTTAGTGGATTTGATGATGCCGGTGATGGGAGGGCTGGAATTGATGGATGCGATTCAGCAGCAGCAGTTGGATGTTCTGATGATTGTGATCACCGGCTATGCCACCATCGAAACAGCGGTGGAGGCGATGAAGCATGGTGCCTATGATTATATTCCGAAGCCTTTTTCGCCCGATCAACTGCTGGCAGTGGTAAATCGGGGGCTGGAGCGACAGCGGCTGCGGCGACAAGCCCAACAACTGCTGGAAGAGCGAGATCGGCGCCTACTGGAAATTGTCAATGAAAAATCCAGATTGCTCACCATTGTCAACTCCATGGCCGACGGCGTGCTGGTGATCAATCGGGAGTTGCAACTGGTCTTGTGGAATCCGGTAGCCATCAAAATGCTCCATCTGTCGGATCAGCCAGCGCATGGCCAGCCTATTCAGCAGATTATTCCACAAACGGAGCTGGTACAACTGATCCTGCAGGCGACCGCGCCGGATGCCTCAAAATACACCATCATTTCGGAAGAGATCGAGATTCCGGCGCCGACACCACAGACGTTGATGGCCAATATCTCGGTGGTCCGGGACGAAAATGGTGACCCATTGGGCGTGGTTTCGATTTTGCGGGACATCACCAGGCTCAAAGAGATCGATCGCCTCAAGTCCCAATTCGTCTCTATGGTCGCTCATGAATTGCGTGCACCGCTGTCGGCCATCGAGGGCTTCCTGAGCGCCTATTTGAGCGGCGCCGCCGGCAGCAATCCGGAGTTTAATCGGCAAATGCTGGAGCGCGCCAAACAGCGCGCCCATTCGTTGCTGGAGTTGGTGAATGAACTACTGCAAATGGCTCGATTGGAATCCCAGCGGGTCGTCCGCAAAAAGGAGTGGCTGGACCTGGGTCAGGTGATTCGGAACGTGGTGGGTATGTTTGAAATGCAGGCAAAGGAGCGAGGCATCGAACTCCAAATAGACCTACCTGACGCCTATCCCAGGCTGGAGGCCGATCGCTCGGAGATGGAACAATTGTTCTCGAACTTAGTATCCAACGCGATCAAATACAATGTCGATCGAGGAACAGTTACCATTCATCTGGAGGCGAAAAACGACTGCGTGACAATTGTGGTGGCCGATCGTGGTATCGGCATTGCTGAAGCCGATTTGCCCCATATTTTTGACGATTTTTACCGCGTCGCCCGGCCAGAAACTCGTTACATTACCGGAACCGGCCTGGGACTTTCCATTGTCAAGAAGATTGTGGAATCGCATTATGGGCGAATCGAGGTACAGAGCCAATTGAACCAGGGAACGACATTCGTGATCAAATTTCCCTTGCATGGCAGCCGGTCGTGCGGCTAAATCTCAGCCCGCGACTTAGCGATCGAGACTATCGATTGGACCGAAGAATTAGCGGGAGCTTGACTTTGCCAGCTCGGTGGAGATCTTGCTGGCTTGGCGGATGCTGGCCTTCTGAATTTCCAGCAGATGCTCAACTTCAGCTACCGCAGGAAATGAATCCATCATTCGCTCGGGCCAGATTACTGGAAACGACCGCATTTCAAATTTGAATTGCAACTGATAACAAACTACACTCAAGAGAGAGGAACAATGGTGCATCACTATAAGACCAATGAAATCGTTGAACGAAGGCAGTTAGCGCCGGGCTTGACGTTGTTCAAATTGTACACCCCCGATATCGCCAGGCGGGTCAAAGCCGGCCAGTTTGTGGTATTGCGGGCCGATGATTATGCCGAACGCATCCCGCTCACCGTGGCCGATCATGATCGCGAGCTTGGAATCATCACGGTCATTTTTCAAGTGGTGGGCACTTCCACCCGCAAGCTGGATAAATTCCAGCAAGGCGAGGCGATTCTGGATGTGGTTGGACCGTTGGGCAAAGCCAGCCATATCGAAAAATTCGGGACGGTGGTTTGCATTGGTGGCGGCGTGGGAATTGCACCTGTGCTGCCCATTGCCAAAGCACTGCATGAAATCGGCAATAAAGTTATTGCCATTATCGGTGCGCGTACCAGAGAGATGTTGATCTTAGAAGCAGAAATGCGTGCCGTCAGCGACCAACTGTTTGTTACCACCGACGATGGCAGTTATGGCCGCCATGGGTTTGTCACCGATGAATTAAAAGATTTGATTGCGACCCAGGCGCCCATTGCCGAAGTCATTGCCATCGGGCCGGTGATTATGATGAAAGCGGTTGCCGAGGTCACCCGTCCCCATCAGATCAAGACGATCGTTAGTCTGAATTCAATCATGGTCGACGGCACCGGCATGTGCGGCGGTTGCCGGGCTACGATTGGCGAGGAGGTGAAATTTGTTTGCGTCGACGGCCCCGAGTTCGATGCCCATCAGGTAAAATTTGATGAATTGCTGCTGCGTCAGAAAATGTACGAACGGGAAGAACGTCGGGCGCTGTGGCATCACCAATGCAAGCTGTGGGAAGAGGAGGAAGCGCTGCGACAGGTGAAAGTTCGCGAGCCCATGCCCATGCAAGCGCCCAAAATCAGGATTCAGAATTTCGATGAGGTGGCGCTGGGCTATTCTCGCGAACAGGCGCGACGCGAAGCCGCTCGCTGTTTGCAGTGCAAAAAACGACCCTGCGTGGAAGGCTGTCCGGTGGGCATTGAGATACCGGATTTCATCGCCCGGATTCGCGAGGGCGATTTTATGGGTGCCATTCACAAGATCAAAGAGAAAAATAATCTGCCGGCAATCTGTGGCCGGGTCTGCCCGCAGGAGGAGCAGTGCGAAAAAGTCTGTGTCTTGCAAAAGAAAGGTCAGCCCATTGCCATCGGTCGCCTGGAGCGCTTTGCTGCTGATTATGAATTTTCCCAGGGTGACATTCGAGTACCGGCCATCCCTCCGCGAACGGGCAAGAAGGTGGCGGTGATTGGTGCGGGCCCTGCCGGCTTAACAGTAGCCGGTGATTTGGCCAAAATGGGTCATTCGGTAACCGTATTTGAGGCACTGCACAAAGCCGGTGGCGTTCTGGTGTATGGGATTCCTGAATTCCGGCTACCCAAAAGCATTGTCCAGGTGGAAGTGGACTACGTGCGCCAGTTGGGGGCAGAGATCAAAACCAACATGATCATTGGGCAAACCATGGCCGTCGATGAACTATTTGCCCATGGCTACGATGCGATTTTCATCGGCACGGGTGCTGGTCTCCCCTATTTTCTCGGTATTCCCGGAGAAAATTTGAACGGCGTCTATTCGGCCAATGAGTTTTTAACACGAAATAACTTAATGAAATCCTATCTCTTTCCGGAATACGATACCCCAATTCGGGTGGCCGATCGCGTCGCAGTGGTCGGAGGTGGGAATGTGGCGATGGATGCCGCCCGTGTGGCCAAACGCCTGGGCGCCAATCATGTCTATCTGGTTTACCGTCGTTCCCGCACCGAAATGCCGGCTCGGGCCGAGGAGATAGTCAATGCCGAGGAAGAGGGCATTGAGTTGCGGCTATTGACCAATCCCATCCGGATTGTTGGCGATGAAAATGGCTGGGTCAAAGGGATCGAGTGCATCCGAATGGAATTGGGTGAGCCGGATGCCTCGGGCCGCCGAAAGCCAATTCCCGTCCCGGGTTCGGAATTCCTGCTCGAAGTGGAGGTCGTGATTTCGGCTATCGGCCAGGGACCAAACCCGTTATTAACCAAAAACACGGCTGATCTGCAGTTGACCAAATGGGGCAATATTGTCGCCGACCCGGAGACGGGCAAAACCAGCAAGAAAGGCGTCTTTGCTGGCGGCGATATTGTAACCGGTGCGGCCACGGTGATTTTGGCCATGGGAGCTGGCAAGAAAGCCGCTGTGGCCATTGATCAGTATCTGAAAGATGGGAAATGGTAGACCGGTGGCATAAACAATGATATTTTCGTTGACCAGCTTTCGTTCCAGACATTGGAGATAGATTCGATGTCAGCTCCGTTACAATGGCAGAGATGCCAGCAGAATCCAATTCTGCCGGTGCGGCCAGGCACCTGGATGGAATCGCAGACCGCCAATCCAGATTTGCTCGAGCTGGGGCATCGTTATTTGCTATATTTTCGGGGCCAACAGGGTGGCCATGATCGGATCGGGCTGGCCGTAATAGCCAAAGACAAATTTGATGGAAAAACCTGGGAGGTCTTGCCCAATCCGATCATCGATGTCGGCAATCCTGGTGATCCCGATGAAACCCATGTATTGGATCCGGCTGCGGTTTTCGTGAATGGAAAAGTCTTTCTTTACTACTCGGCCGTCTGCCCTACCTGCGATCGCTCGATCTGTTTGGCGACCTCTGATGATGGAATACATTTCCACAAGTATGATCGCAACCCCATCGTCATTGGTGGCGGCCCAGAAATTGTCGTTCACGACAGCAGATTTTACCTCTACTATTGGCAGCCGGGTCGCAGCGGTTCCGGTTTTGAAATTCACCTCGCCACCTCGCTGGATGGCCTTCATTTTGAGAAATATTCAGCCGATCCCGTGCTACCCGCCGGACCTAAAGGGAGCTGGGATAGTCACACCGTAGAAACACCCCGAATTTTCAAAGCAGGCGATCTCTATTACCTGCTCTATTGCGGCTCCGATCGCTACGATGATTACCCCTGGCACGCGGGATTGGCTACCTCATCCGATTTGATTCACTGGAAAAAGTATGCTGACAATCCAATTTTTTCCCGCGGCGAAGCCGGCCAATGGGACGAAGGTGCGATCTGGTTCACCACCGCGGCCAGGATCAATGGCATTTACTATCTCTGGTATGAGGGCTATGGCGGAGGTACTGCGCGGTGGGAGCCGTATGGCAGCTATTTGAAAGGCGGCAAATCCCAGGTGGGTTTGGCGACGCTGGAGGCAGATTATTTTTTTGTTGGTTTGGTTGAGTGAGTTGAGCAGGGTAAGTGAGTTAAGTTAGTAAGATATCTTTGCAGGGGCAGATGAAAGATTATTACGCCCAAAAGCTCTCTGCCGCTCGACTGCGCCAGGTTTATGAGCTTGCACCATCCAGGGTTCAGCAATATCTTCAGGCCGAAGTTGATTTTGTTCGTTCAAAAATTAAGCCGATGGATCGAATTCTGGAACTGGGCTGTGGCTATGGCCGAGTGATCAAACAACTGGCGAAACAGGCCAGAGCGGTCGTTGGAATTGATACCGCTTGTGAAAGCCTGATAATGGCGCGCCATCTTTTGAACGATCTACCATCAGCTCATCTCTGCGCCATGAATGCCATAGATCTCGGAATTAAGGATCATCAATTCGATGTCGTCGTCTGCATTCAGAATGGCATTTCCGCTTTTCAGGTCGATCCTCGAAAATTGCTGCGGGAGGCCATTCGTGTTACACGCCCCGCCGGAATCGTTCTCTTCTCAAGCTATTCGGAAAAATTTTGGGATGATCGGCTCCATTGGTTCCGCCTGCAAGCTGAGCAGGGATTGCTCGGCGAGATCGATGAAGAAAAAACCGGGAATGGAGTGATCGTCTGAAAGGATGGCTTTCGCGCTACAACCTATAGCGCAGGTCAGTTCTTAAATTTGACTGCTGGTTTGGGAGTGGCAGCAATTATTACCGAAGTAGATGAATCAAGCTTGTTTTGTGAGATTCGAACTTAGCCCAACTGATGACCAACAAAATTTTTATTGAAAAAGAATGAATAATTGCCTATATTCGAATGATGGTTAAAATTGAATAATAATGTTTTAGGAATCAGGAGCACCCATGTACCAACGCATCAAATATGACTTCAAACAGGAAATCATAAAAATCAAAGAAGCCGGGCTGTTCAAAGAAGAACGGGTGATTTTATCGGATCAAAAGCCAAACATCAGCGTCTCGTTTCCGGCTGGCGCTGCAGCCAGGGAGGTGCTGAATTTCTGCGCCAATAACTATCTCGGCCTGGCCAATCATCCCCGGCTCATCGAAGCGGCCCATCAGACGTTGAACAAATACGGTCTGGGGCTGGCATCGGTGCGGTTCATCTGCGGCACGCAGGAGTTGCACAAGCAATTGGAAAAGAAGATCTCGGAATTTTATGAAACCGAAGATGCTATCCTCTATTCCTCTTGCTGGGACGCCAATGGTGGATTGTTCGAAAGCCTGCTGGGCGCTGAGGACGCCATCATCACCGATGCGCTCAACCACGCCAGCATCATCGATGGCATTCGGCTGTGCAAGGCCAAGCGATTTATCTATGAACATTCCAACATGGAATCCCTGGAAGAAATGCTCAAAAAAGCGCGCGAGGGCATGGATATTTGGGATGGCCCCGGCCTGGGTCGCGAGCCGGTGCCAGCACGAAATATCATCATCGTCACCGACGGCGTGTTTTCGATGGATGGCGATATTGCCAATTTGCAGGAAATCGTACGGCTGGCCAATGAATACGATGCCCTGGTAATGGTGGATGATTCGCATGCCACCGGGTTCTTCGGCAAGACCGGTCGTGGTTCCATTGAATATTGCGGCGTGCTGGGCAAAGTGGATATCATCACCTCGACCCTGGGCAAAGCCATGGGCGGTGCTTCGGGCGGTTTCACCACCGGCAGAAAAGAGATCGTCGAAATTTTGCGCCAGAAATCCCGGCCCTATCTTTTCTCCAATACGGTGGCTCCGGTGATCATCGGTGCGTCGCTGGCGGCATTTGATCTGATTTCGGAAAGCGATGATTTGCGGCTGCGGCTGATGGAAAATACCGCCTATTTCAGAAAGAAAATGACCGCGCTGGGCTTCGACATCAATCCCGGCGTGCACCCCATCGTGCCGATCCTGCTGCGAAAATTCGACAACGATGCTCAACTCTCCCAGCTCATGGCCAGAGATCTGTATGAAGAGGGGATCTACGTCATTGGCTTTTTCTTCCCGGTGGTCCCCAAAGGGCAATCCCGAATTCGAGTCCAAATTTCGGCCGCACATACCCGGGAGCAGATCGATCAGGCGATTGCGGCGTTCGAGAAGGTGGGAAGAAAGCACGGGGTAATCTAGGCTGGTCGGCAGTCTCCAGTCAGCAGTTCGCATGTGGCTGGCTGAGCAAAAGTCAAAGCTGGCGGAAAAATTGAAGGCGGATTGCAGGGGTCCAATCCCAGTAATCAATAACCAGTATTTGATCTCCAGTATCCATACGACAGCAGCAAGGAACAAAATGAAACCACAGTTGTTGGCTCTGTTCACCGCCATTGCCTGGGGCGTTGGCGGCTATTTTGAGAAGAAAGGGTTGCATCTCGGCAATCTTTCCCCGCAAATTGGAATAACAATTCGGACGCTTGTCGCGCTGATCATCCTGTCGCTGGTCAGTTACCCTCACTGGAAAACCATTCCCCAGGCAGGACCCAGATCGTTGTTATACCTGATCATTGGTGGCGGCGTGCTTGCGGGCTCGGTTGGGATGTTGCTTTTTTATATGGCCATCAAAGGCGCGCCGTTGAGCCGGGTGATGCCCATTGCGTTTACCTCCCCGCTGTTCGGCGCGTTGATGGGAATCATCCTGGGCGGCGAGCCTATTACCCTGAAAACGGTCTTAGGCATGTTGATGACGGTGGGAGGGATTGTTCTACTCACCATAGGATAACACTATGATCATTTTCGAACAAAAAACATTGGGGACCTTTGTCACCATTACTCTGATTCTGGTAACCCTGGCTCAAATTTTCTACTATCATCCGATCCTGCCGGAGCGCATTCCGGTACATTTTGACCTGACGATGCAGCCAGATCGCTGGGCCGCTAAAAACACGGCTCTTTTGCTCCACCTGGGAATCACATTGTTTTTTGCCCTGCTGTTTCATTTAATGAACCGGATATTTTATAAAATTCCAGATTCCTGGATCAATCTGCCGCATAAAGATTACTGGCTGGCACCAGAACGCAAAAAGCAGACGTTTGATGCTTTGACCACTTTTTTCATCTGGTTGGGCAATGTAACCATGTTATTCGTCACCGTTGTTTTTAATCTTACCTACCAGGCGAATTTTGCGCACGATCAATCCGCGCATAAATTTTGGTTCGCATTCGGATTTTTTTTACTGACGATCGGTTACATGGTCTTCCACCTGTTCAAACGCTTTCAGAAAAGTTAATCCAATTAACCAGAGGCCAGGCACAACTGATCAATCGCTCGCTTTTTTAGCGGCTCTTACTTTCAGCCACTCGGGTTAAATATCCGACAAAGAAGGATCCTCTATCACAAATTGTCCACTTGTAACCTACTCCCTCAAACAGGCCACTGATGCACACTTTAAGCTTCCGTTTTCAAAAAAAAGAAGGCAATTATTAAAAATATTGCTTGACAAATTTGCATTATTTTGATAATATACAGTCGCAGAATCAGAATCAGACGGTGATTCGTTTTATCAGCGGGAGGAATATCAAATGATGTCACGAGGGACAATTTTGCTTTTGGGAGCAATTTTCATTGGATGTTCATTGATCATTTTCTCTTGCCGCAATCAAGCCGAGCAAAGTGAACGTCGCCAGCCCATGGTCGCCGAGGTCACCATCCCGGTCCAGGGCATGACCTGCGGTAGTTGCGAGCATCATATCGAAACCGAGGTGATTCGCCAGGCGGGTGTCATCGAGATAAACGCCGATCACGAAAAGGCCATTGCTCAGGTGAAATACGATAGTACTAAGATTTCGCTGGAGCAATTGGTAGCGGCGATCAATGCTACGGGGTATAAAGCGAGTCTGCCTGGGGGCAGTGATCAGTGATCAGTTGGCAGTCGGCAGTCTTCAGTTAGCAGTCGGCAGTCTTCAGTTGGCAGTCGGCAGTCTTCAGTTGGCAGTCGGCAGTCTTCAGTCAGCAGTC
>CAZYNP010000038.1:0-9811 GCA_964647995.1 uncultured Cytophagia bacterium | reverse complement strand
TCAGTTGGCAGTCGGCAGTCTTCAGTTGGCAGTCGGCAGTCTTCAGTCAGCAGTCGGCAGTCTTCAGTTGCCAGTCGGCAGTTGGCTGGCTGGGGAAATTGATCCTTTCAAAGGTTGAAAACCTTTGAAAGGATATTGAGGAGATTAATAATGTGAGGAAGGAAATGAGAAGGTTAATGATTTTCGCCTTGATCTGGGTTATCGGTGCGCAGTTTTTGGGGCTTGCCTGGGCGCAGGATGACAAGATCGAGGTTGGCATCATCGAGAAATTGGGGGATTTTATCCCCACCGATGTGTTTTTTTATGATGAAACAGGCGACTCGGTGGCGTTGAAGGATTTGATCGATAAACCCACCATCCTGTCGTTCGTCTATTTTCGCTGTCCCACTATCTGTCCCCGCATGCTGGCGGAGCTGAGCCTGCTGCTGGAGAAAATCGATCTGACGCCTGGCACGGATTTCAATCTCATCACCATCAGCTTCGACCCAACCGATGCGCCAGCCAATGCTGCGGATAAGAAAATGAATTTCATGAAATCGATCCAGCGACCAATTCCCGAAACCGCCTGGCGTTTTCTAACGGGCGACATCAACAACATCGCCAGGATCACCGAGGCCGTGGGCTATCGTTTCAAAAAGGATCGGCAGGATTTTATTCATCCATCGGGCATCATCGCCCTGGCGCCCGATGGCAAGATCATCCGCTACATCATGGGTTTGAGCTATTTGCCGTTCGACGTGAAAATGGCGCTCATCGAGGCGGCCGAGGGCAGAGTCGGCCCAACGATCAATAAAGTACTATTGTACTGTTTCAGCTACGATCCCCAGGGACGGACGTATGCGATGAATGTCACCAAGATTACAGGCACGATCATCCTGTTTTTGGTGGCCGTGTTCGCCATTTTTCTGTTCATTAAATCCAAATCAGGAAAAAAATAGACACTAAGTGGTCACTAACGACACTGACCGGTCACTAACAGTGACCGGTCAGTTACAACGGTAATTTTGCTTTTGCGATCCTTGCCAGGGTTGGTCACCTTCGCCAGGGAGCATTTTCGATTATCAAAAGAAGCTTTCGGAAGGCTTCTTATAACTACCAAGCATATATCTGCAAAAAAACTATCGAGTCATTGCGAGGAGGGAAGCAACCAAGAGGCGTTTATTTGAAAAAGCTATGCGATTCCTTGCTCCGCTCAGAATGACAGATTCTCTTGTATTGCAGACGTCAAGAATAAACTCGAACAATGAGGCACAATTTATGGCTCATGACGCAGCAATTGCTACCACACATCCAGTTAGTTTTTTAGAGGAACGAGGCCGATTTACGGGCATCCTGTCCTGGATTTTCAGCACAGATCACAAGCGAATTGGCATTTTGTATTTGTTCTCCCTGCTCGCCATGTTCTTGGTGGGCGCAACGTTCGCCTTTCTGATGCGGCTGGAATTGATCGCCCCAGGAAAAACCATTATCGAGCCGCAAACCTATAATTCGTTCTTCACCCTGCACGGCGTGATCATGATTTTCCTGTTCATCATTCCCAGCATCCCAGCGGCGTTCGGCAACTTTTTTCTGCCGATCCAGATTGGGGCCAAAGATGTGGCGTTTCCCCGTTTGAATTTATTGAGCTGGTGGCTCTATATTTCGGGAGCAGCGCTGGCAATCTATTCGTTGGTCAGCGGCGCTGCCCCTGCCGATACAGGCTGGACGTTTTATGCGCCGTACAGCATCCGCACGGGCACCAATGTGTCGCTCACCGTTTTTGCCGCCTTCATTCTGGGATTTTCTTCAATCCTGACAGGTGTTAATTTCATTACGACTATTCATCGAATGCGGGCGCCTGGCATGGGCTGGTTCAACATGCCGCTGTTCCAGTGGGCACTCTATGCTACGGGCTGGATTCAGATTATCGCCACGCCTATTGTGGGCATCACCCTGCTGTTGGTTATTTTCGAACGAACGTTCGGCATCGGCGTGTTCGACCCCACCAAAGGCGGTGACCCGATTCTGTATCAGCACCTGTTTTGGATTTACTCCCATCCCGCCGTGTACATCATGATTCTGCCTGGCATGGGCGTGATCTCCGAAATGATCCCTGTCTTTGCCCGACGGACGATCTTCGGCTACAAGTTCATCGCCTTCTCCAGCCTGGCCATCGCCTTTTTCGGCTCGCTGGTGTGGGGGCATCACATGTTCGTGAGCGGCCAGAGCTACACGGCGGACGTGGTTTTTTCGCTGCTCACCTTTTTGGTCGCCATACCCAGCGCCATCAAGGTGTTCAATTGGACCGCTACGCTGTACAAAGGCTCGATCGAGTTGGAATCGCCCATGCTGTTCTCGCTGGCGTTCATCTTTTTGTTCTCCATCGGCGGGCTCACAGGTTTGATGCAGGGAGCGCTGGCGGTCAACGTTCATATTCATGATACATCGTTCATAGTTGGCCATTTTCATTATGTGATGTTCGGCGGCACGGGCTTCGCCTTTTTCGGGGCGCTGCATTACTGGTTCCCCAAGATGTTCGGCAAAATGTACAACCGCAAGCTGGCCAAGATCGCCTGGGGATTCATGTTCGTCGGATTCAACACGCTTTATTTTCCGCTGTTAGTGATCGGCTGGCAGGGCATGCCGAGGCGCTATTACGACTACCTGCCCCAGTTCCATACAGGCCATTTGATTTCGACCATTGGCAGTTGGATTTTGATCACGGGCATCCTGCTGGTGCTGTACAATTTGGGCCGAGCGCTGATCAAAGGCGAAAAAGCGGGGCAAAATCCCTGGGGCGGTGCCACGCTGGAATGGCAGACCAGCACACCACCACCGCTGGAAAATTTCGAAACGATCCCAGAAATCAAAAAGGATCCGTACGATTTTAAAGGGGTCGTTGCCTCGTAAAGCAATTTAATAATGCTCAAACAACAAATGACAAATATCAAATAAATTTCAATACTCAAAATTGAAATTTCAAGCAGGATATACTTTTGTTCATCTGTAGGCTATAACTCAAAAGGAACCGAATCCATCCAAACAAGCGGGTGAAATTGGAATGACGTGCGATATCTGAATTGGAATAAAAGGGCTTCATGTTTTGAAAATTGAGATTTAGAATTTGAATTTTATTTGGATTTTGAATTTTGTATCTTGAAATTTCCATAATTAAAACTATCACAGCTCTGATATTTCGATTTAAAAATTACTCTGTCAAATAAAGGGAGAAGCCTTTCCATGGTTGGCACAACTGAATTTGCGGTGGCAAAGCATAGTGACTACACGGGCGCTAAAATCGGCATGTGGCTGTTTCTGTTCACCGAGCTGTTGCTATTTGGCGGCATGTTCGTGCTGTATTCGGTTTATCGGTACAAGTACGCTCATGATTTCCACATCGCTGCCTATGAATTGAATCAGATGATGGGCGCCATCAATACGGTTATTTTGCTCACCAGCAGTCTCACCATGGCGCTTTCCATTGCAGCGCTGCAGCGAACCAATCGCAAGCTGTCGAATATTTTTTTGATCATCACCATCGCTCTGGGCGTGCTGTTTCTGGTCAACAAATACTTCGAGTGGAGCGCCAAAATCGAGCATGGTATCTATCCAAATTCACCGCTGCTGGCCCGCAGTTACAATAATGGCGAAACGCTGTTTTTTGGCCTCTATTATGCCATGACGGGCCTGCATGGGTTGCATGTCATTATCGGAATTGGCGTGTTAAGTTTTATGCTCTATTTCATCAATCGCCAGCCCACCACCCAGTTCGCCATCGAGCCTGCCCAGGTGGATGAACTGCGGGGTTCGCAGCTCAAAATCGAAGATCGGCAGGGCCGAAAGTTATGGGACGGCGCCACGATCGGCAATTCCGTCCGCCGCATCGCCATCACGTTCAAGCATTACCCGACCGACGAGACCTTCGATCGGACTAATTTGACCAAATTGGAGAATTCGGGTCTGTACTGGCACCTGGTGGATATTATCTGGATTTTCTTGTTTCCGTTGTTTTATTTGATTACCTGATTTTAAAAAGATTTGATAAACTCTCCAACGGATTGAAACAACCCAACGGATGTTATTTTGGGGCTGTTATCCGCTGGGTTGTTTTCCGCCAACTGGCGTATTGGAAAAAAATAGGAGCGAATAATGTCACATCCCAAATCGGAACATCATGTCGTAAACTACGGCACCTATATCCTGATCTGGTTCGCATTGATCGTCCTCACAGGATTGACCGTCGCTGTGGCAGGAACCAGTCTGGGCGGTTTCAGCGTCTGGACGGCGATCCTGATCGCAGCGATCAAAACGACGTTGGTGCTGATGGTCTTTATGCATTTGAAATACGAGCGGCCGCTATTTCGCTGGATGGTGCTCGTGGTGATCGTGGCCATTGCTATTTTTATCGTATTCACATTTTTTGACGTCTCATATCGATAGGTGAAATTATGATCGTTGACACGGCGAATATTCCGCAAACCGTCAATAACGTTTTTTACTTTATTCTGGCCATCTCCGTGGTGCTGTTGCTGCTCATCACGTTTTTGATGGTGTTCTTCGTCATCAAATACCATCGCAAGCGTAACCAGGAGCCCAAAGACATCGAGGGCAATACCTGGCTGGAAATTACCTGGACGGTGATTCCCACCATTCTGGTGCTCGGGATGTTCTATTACGGCTGGATCGGCTACAAGATGATGAAGGATGTGCCCAAGGATGCCATTAACATTAATGTTACGGGCCGCATGTGGTCGTGGCTATTTGAATATGAAAATGGCGTCCAGAGCGATACGCTGTACGTTCCTGTTGAAAAACCGATCCGCATCAATTTGAAATCCCAGGATGTATTGCACAGCTTTTATATCCCAGCTTTTCGGGTGAAGCATGATGTGGTGCCTGGCAATGAGCAGGGCTATGTCTGGTTCCAGCCGAAAGAGCTGGGAAAATACGATGTCTTCTGCGCCGAATACTGTGGCCAGCAACATGCCTATATGAAGACCAAACTGGTGGTGCTGCCCGAAAGCGATTTTCAAGCCTGGTTGATCAAAAAGGGTGGCGTTGCTCCCGCCGCTGATTCCGTCGCATCGAAGAGCATGATGCCGCCCCCAGCAGCATCGGAAACCAAAGCCGTACCACCCATCAAAACCGAGGCGCCGAAGGAACCTCCTCGTGGCCTGGCTTTGCTGAACGAAAAGCAATGCACCGCCTGCCACTCGCTGGACGGCTCGTTGCTGGTGGCCACAACGTTGAAAGGAATCTTCGGCAAAAAACAGATCGTCCTCACCGATGGCAACGAGCGGCGCATTACCATCGACGAGGCCTATTTCAAGAAATCGATTCTGGAACCCAATGCCGATATTGTCAAGGGATTCGATCCGATTATGCCTGAAACTGAGGGGGTAACGGAGGCGGAGATTCGGGAGATGATTGAGTATGTTAAAAAATTGGAGTGAAATTAATCTCGATTGACAAAATTAATAAGATTGGTTCTGGAAGAGGGACGTTATGCCATGTTTGAAAAAATTGATATAAAGAAGGATTTTGATTCAAATCATCGGGTTGTGGTTTATGAAGGGGATTGCCTGAATTTACTAGCCACGATCCCATCAGAATCCATTCAATTAGTTGTTACCTCTCCACCATATAATCTTGGCAAAGAGTACGAGAAAAAGCTGGTGCTCAAAGATTATCTGGAGCAGGAGGCGAGGGTCATTCAAGAATGCTATCGTGTATTAAAACCGACTGGGAGCATTTGTTGGCAGGTTGGCAATTATGTTGACAATGGCGCTATCGTTCCTCTGGATACAATTCTGTATCCCACATTTCATGATTTAGGTCTGAAAATGCGGAATCGCATTATCTGGCATTTTGAGCATGGACTTCACTGTTCAAAACGATTTTCAGGCAGATACGAAACGATAATTTGGTTTACTAAATCTGATGATTATGTATTTAATCTCGATCCAGTTCGAGTGCCACAGAAATATCCTGGTAAAAAATATTTCAAAGGACCAAAAGTTGGCCAGTATTCCAGTAATCCGCTGGGCAAAAATCCAGGTGACGTTTGGCTAATTCCCAATGTAAAGAGTAATCACGTCGAAAAAACAATCCATCCGTGCCAGTTTCCAGTTGAGCTAATCGAGCGGTTGATTCTTTCGATGACGAATGAAGATGATTGGGTGCTCGATCCGTTTCTTGGCACAGGAACTACCATAGTGGCCGCTGTTCGTCATCGAAGGAGAGGGGCAGGTGCAGAGATATTTGACAAATATATCCAAATAGCTCATGATCGGATTACCCAGGAAATGCGAGGAACTTTAAAAACACGTCCTATGTTTAGACCAGTCTATGACCCAAATGAAACAGGCAACAAATTATCGACACCTCCATGGAAATATAAGCCAGAAATCAGTCAGATGGTTCTTTTGGATTCGGACAAATAACGCAGCAACTTTATGAAAATAATTGAAACCTATTCGCACCTGAATGGTCTCGAATTTCTATTAGTACACAAACCGAGACTGTGGAAAGAAATTAAAACTGTTATATCCTCAGTTGATGCTGAAAATTGCAAAACCAAAGTATCAAAAGAAAAAACCAAAGTCGGAAAATTGCTTTATAGCCCGATTGACATGAATTCCAGCTTTAAAAAGCTTCTTGTAGAGATGGGATGGGAAGAAAGTCGAGTGAGCTATTGGGTCACCAGAAACGAAAAGCTTATTCGAAAAACGTTAGCGATGTCACCTGATGAACAGAAAAAAGAAATTGAGGCCAATGGCGAAACTCCGATATTTAGCTATAACCAAACGGATTATGTCAAAGATCGGGTGGCCATTGAGGTTCAATTCGGGAAGTATGCCTTTGTAGCTTACGATTTATTTGTGAAGCATCTTGCGTTCTATATTGGCGATAAAATCGATGTTGGAATCGAAATTTTACCTATGAAATCGCTGCAAACTCAAATGAGTTCAGGTGTACCCTATTATGAAGGTGAATTATACAATGTAATCCGTCAGGGCCGAGGGGTACCAGCCGTTCCTCTCGTGATTGTTGGAATTATGCCGTAATCAGGTTCATTAAAATAGAATCGCATTTATGCTCAAAGACTGGCTTAGAAATTTTACCGCCCTCATCAAACTCAAAATCACCACTGCCGTCGCCATTACCACGGCTGTGGGATATCTGATGGCGGTTGAAGAATTATCAATAAAAATATTCATTCCGATCCTGGGCATTTTTTTATTAGCCTGCGGATCTTCGGCGCTGAACGAATTCCAGGAACGAAAGATCGATCGCCTCATGCGCCGCACCAAAGATCGGCCCCTGCCTGCCAATCACATCCAGAGCCAAACAGCCCTGATCGTCATTGTGATGCTATCGCTGCTGGGAATTTTGGTACTGTCTTTCGGCACCAATCTGCTGGCGACACTCCTGGGAGTCTTTGCCCTGGTCTGGTACAATGGCGTTTACACGCCGCTAAAACGAAAAACCGCTTTCGCAGCCGTGCCAGGGGCGCTCATCGGCGCTATCCCACCGATGGTCGGTTGGGTCGCTGGCGGCGGCTATATGTTCGATCCGCAAATTGTTCTCATCGCCAGCTTCTTCTTCATCTGGCAGGTACCGCATTTCTGGCTGCTGTTGCTCCTGTCTGGGGATGATTACCAGCGAGCGGGCCTGCCATCGTTGACCAGGATATTTTCCACGCCTCAAATCGCCCGCATGACCTTCATCTGGATCTTGAGCACGGCACTGGCGGCACTGATCATGATCAATGTCATCGAAGTGCAATCCGTCAAGATTAGAATTGGGATTCTGATTATGGCTACTGGTCTGGCCTGGCTGGCGATCAGAATCTTGCAGCCCGAAAAGCATTTATGGCGGCTGAAACACGCTTTTATCGGCATCAATATTTTTGCCCTGTTGGTAAGCCTTTTTTTGGCGATCGACAAATTCATGAACGTTTTGTGAGGAACTTTTCCCATGCAACTTTCGGATCAATTCACCCTGCTGGCCACACCAGCCCATCTGTCGCTGGTTAAACTCCTGCTGTTGATCATGTTCCTGCTGCATCTGCCCTATATGGGACTGGTGATCGGCAGTTCGTTTTGTTCGGTCTGGCTCAATATTTCGGGCCGAAGGAATAAGAATCAGCAGCACTTGACTTTGGCCAGGGATTTGATCGAACTGGCAGCGTTCAATAACAGCATCGGTCTGGTGCTGGGGGCTTTGCCGCTGTTAGTGATTGCGCTAATCTACTCCCAGATCCTCTACGGTGGCAATGCGGTGACGCTGCAATACTTAATCTTTTCTTACTTGCCGATCCTGCTGGGATTGATTGCCGTTTACAGCTATCGCTTCATGGTTCGTACCGAAAAAGTTGTCTATGTGCTGGTGGGGGCTCTGGGCGTGCTGTTGCTCCTGGCGGGCTATTTGGTGTTCATCGCCAGCATCGCCCGCTTCCATGATCCCGAAAAATGGGTCTTCATAAAGAATCCCATTCACGTCCTCATCGGCTGGCACGCCATCGGCAACTACCTGGCGTTTCTGACCAGTTCCTTTGCCATCACGGGCATCGGCATCATTTTCTTTTTCTTTGCCTGGGGCAAGAAGCTATCGACCGACACCACCGAATATGGTGCTTACGTGAAAAAGTTCGGCCTAACCATCGGCCTGATTTTTACGCTATTGACGCCGCTGTTCATCGTCTTTGGCTTGATCAACCTGCCCGACATCGCCTATTCCTATCCGCTCATCGCCATGTCGATTTTATTGCTCATCCTGCTGGCGGCGGTGAGCAATCTATTGGCCAAGATGCTGCAAGGTTTTTCCACCAGGCTGGGGATTACTGCCTTCGTCTTAACGCTGCTGGCTTTCTTTGTGATGATTTTGAACAGTAGCATGGCTCGAGAGAATGCCTTGCTGGAACACAACAAATTTCTGGCGCTGGAATCCCAGGCTCGACTGGCCAAGATCCTGCCCGAACGGCAAATGGAAGAAGGCGGCGGCATCACCGATTACGCCAAGGGCGAAGCGATTTATAAACGGATCTGTTCCTCCTGCCATCGGTTCGATCAAAAAATTGTGGGCCCGCCGTATATGACGGTGTTGCCCAAGTATGAAAACGACATCCAGAAGTTGATCGCCTTTGTCTCCAATCCGTACAAAGTGAACCCCGACTATCCGCCGATGCCGAATCAGGGGCTCAAGATTACGGAGGCCGAAGCTGTGGCAGGGTATCTGTTGAAGACGTATCAGGAGCAGTACAAGAAGTGAGGGGGGAGTGGGTAATTGGGGAATTGGGTAATTGGTGATTTAGGTAATTGGGGAATTGGGTACTGAACAACTCATTTCTTGCCCAAAGAGCAAAAGCATATTGGACACAAAAACGGAACAAACACAGAAAAAGATTTTTTGTGAGAGTTCAGTTTTTGTGACCTGAGATTTCGTTCTGGTAAAGTATTTTAGACACAGAAATGGAACAAACATAGAAAAAGATTTTTTGTGAGAGTTCAGTTTCTGTGACCTGAATTTTTTTTGGCAAAGCATTTTGGACACAGCAATGGAACAAACACAGAAAAAGATTTTTTGTGAGAGTTCAGTTTTTGTGACCTGAGATTTCGTTCTGGTAAAGTATTTTAGACACAGAAATGGAACAAACATAGAAAAAGATTTTTTGTGAGAGTTCAGTTTCTGTGACCTGAATTTTTTTTGGCAAAGCATTTTGGACACAGCAATGGAACAAACACAGAAAAAGATTTTTTGTGAGAGTTCAGTTTTTGTGACCTGAGATTTCGTTCTGGTAAAGTATTTTGGACACAGAAATGGAACAAAC